>NZ_JAQLDU010000017.1 GCF_028209625.1 Collinsella aerofaciens
GGAGGAATTCCGGAATCAGTCCCTATGTGCGGCGTAGGCCGCTTATTAGCCCGTCCAAGAATTGGGGCGCAGTTCACTGTTGCTCTGGAGGCCTTTTTGTCAATTACAGACGAATGCGTTAGTTGTTCTTGGTCAAACGCTCGATGTCGTGGGCGATCATGTATTCCTCGTCGGTGGGGATGACCATGACCGTGACGGAAGAGCCGGCGGCGCTGATGACCTGCGGGCCGTTACCCACGGCCTCGCGGTTCTTGTTGTTGTCGATGCGCACGCCCAGCCACTCGAAGCAGTCGCAGAAAGCCTTGCGGATCGACCAGTCGTTCTCGCCAATGCCGGCGGTAAAGGTAATGGTGTCCACGCCCGCCATGGAAGCGATCATGGAGCCGGCCTGCTGCATGGCCTTGTAGGCGAACATATCGAAGGCGAGCAGGCAGCGCTCGTCGCCCTCGGAGGCGCGCGTACGGATGTCACGGGCGTCGTTGGAGATGCCCGAGATGGCAAGCAGACCAGACTGCTTGTTCATCATGTCATCGACTTCCTGGTAGCTGTAGCCGCCCTCGCGCTGCAGGTAGCACACGGTAGCCGGGTCAATGGAACCACAACGGGTGCCCATCATCAGGCCGTCGAGCGGCGTGAGGCCCATCGTGGTATCGCGGCATACACCGTCCTCGATGGCGGCGAGCGAAGCGCCGTTGCCCAGATGACACGAAAGCAGACGGTGGCAGCGCGAACCCAGGATCTCCTTGGCCATCATCCACTCGTAGCGGTGGCTCGTACCGTGGGCGCCGTACTTGCGCACGTGGTACTTGTTACACACGTCCTTGGGCAGGGCGTAGGTGTAGGCGACCTCGGGCATAGTCATGTGGAACGAGGTGTCGAAGACGGCCACGTTGGGCAGCTCCGGATACTTCTCGCGACAATACTCGATTGCCGCTGCCTCGCCGTAGTTGTGCAGCGGGGCAAGCGGTGCCACCTCGAGAATCTTAGCCATGACCTCATCGTCGACGACCGCGGAATCGTCAAAGTACCAGCCACCCTGAACGATACGATGCCCAATGCCATCGATCGTAAAGTCGGTCTTCTCGAGCTCCTCGAGCACACGTGCGATAGCCGAACGGTGGTCCGGGAAGGGGACCTCCTCGGTTTGCTTGGCGCCACCGTTCTCGGAGTGGCCAAAGATGCCCATGTCCGAACCGATACGTTCGCAGTTGCCCTTGGCGAAAACCTCGCGGGTATCGGTATCCAAAAGCTGATATTTAAGGCTTGAGCTACCGGCGTTGACAACAAGTACGTTCATGAGACTCCTTTGCAGTGCGATACGGTCGGCGCAGACCCCTTAAGGCGGCCGCATGTTAATAAGAAGTTATCACAGATTAATAAATAACTATCAGGCATATCGCCCAACGAGCACAAAAGAGGGGCCGAACGGCGCTCGGTCGTCCAGCCCCTCCCCTTTTGCAATTACTTGCCGTTGACGATGCGCTCGACGTCGGAAGCGATCATGAACTCCTCGTCCGTGGGGATAACGAAAATCTTAACCTTGGAATCCTTGGCAGACAGGCACCATGCGCCGTCACCACGCAGGGCGTTGCGGGCATGATCCATCTTGACGCCCATAAAGGCCAGGCGGTCGGCCACGCCGGCGCGGACGGCAGGAGCGTGCTCACCGATGCCGGCAGTGAAGACCAGGGTGTCCATACCGCACATGGAGGTGGCCATCTCGGCAGCCTTGGCGGCAATCTTGTAGACGAACATATCGAAGGCAAGCTGGGCCTCGGGGTCACCGGCAGCGGCGAGCTCCTCGACGTTGCGGCAGTCGTTGGTCTTGCCGCCGGTCACAGCCAAAAGGCCGGACTTCTTGTTCATCATCTCGTCGACCTCGTCGAAGGTGTAGCCGCCCTCGCGCTGCAGGTAGCACACGGTAGCCGGGTCGATGGAGCCGCAGCGGGTGCCCATCATAACGCCGTCGAGCGGCGTCAAGCCCATGGTGGTGTCCATGCACTTGCCGTCCTCGATGGCGCACAGGGAAGCGCCGGAGCCGATATGGCACACGACGACCTTGCGGGCCTCGCCGTTGGTCATCTCGGCGACCTTCTTGGAGATGTAACGGTAGCTGGTGCCGTGGGCGCCGTACTTACGGATGTGCAGCTTGTCGCAGACGTCCTTGGGCAGGGCGTAAGTCTTGGCGACCTCGGGCATGTTGAAGTGGAAAGCGGTGTCGTAAACCGTAACGTTGGGCAGGTCGGGATACTGCTCCAGGCAGTACTCGATAACGTTGGCCTCGGGGTTGTTGTGCAGCGGGGCGAGCGGAGCGACCTCGCGGATCTTGGCGAGGACATCCTCGTCGACGAGGGAGGAATCGCCAAAGTACCAACCACCCTGAACGATACGGTGGCCGATACCCTCAATCTTGACGCCGTTGGCCTCGAGGTCCTTCAGGACAACCTCGATGGCGACCTTGTGGTCGGGGAACTCGATGTTCTCGGTCACCTTCTTGGAGCCGTTGGCAGCATGGGTGAAAGTGCCGCCGGTAAAGCAGACGCGCTCGCAGGAGCCCTTTGCGGACACCTTGTGGGACTTGGTATCGATGACCTGATACTTAAGGGTCGAAGATCCTGCGTTGACGACCAGAACGTTCATGTGTCTCCCTACTAACAGGCGGTGTGGCGCCGCCAGGTTACATACGTTTCAATAATAAACCCAAACGCCCTCGCGCTCGGGTTTATTGCGTTGATATATAAGTTATCGGTGTCTAAATACCCATGTCCTTTGGCTTGTAAGACGAAAGAGCGCGGGGATATACACCAAAGAAGAGATTCCGAGTGCGACAAGCAATATGACTCGAATGCCCGCGATGCTGCTCAACGCAGCATTGAACAGATAGAAAAGGATGGCGCCCACCGCCACCATCTGGCTTTGAACCGAAATCAGTGAACAGCGCATCGAAGAATCGGCTGCTTTTTGAAAAATTGAGTATTTAATTGGAGCAAATAACGAGTACGCAACCGTCTGCAGCACATAGAACACGGGCAGCAAATTAGCCGGAGTAAGGGGAATCAAAAACAAAGCTGTCAGGAAAAGGCGCACGATGCCGCAAATACGCGCAAAGCGGCCCTTGTCGACATGAGCAATCGCACAGGGCACAATAAGTCCCATGGAGGCCGAGGCAAGGAGCTGGACCGCAATGGTCACACCCGAAGCGACGGCATTCATTCCGCGACCCGCAAGCAGCAGTGATAAAAAGTCTTCCAGGGCGACAAAAGCAAATGCCTGAGAACAGTCCATGATGAACGCTGAACGAAGAATGCCATTACCCGCAATAGCGGCACCGATCATCTTCGGGCTAATCCCATGTTCAGGTGTCGTCGCAGTGCCCCCTCTTCGCATCTCAGGAATGCAGACAACGACAACCAACGTCAACACCATTGCGATGATATCTGCCGAAAGACCAATGAGATATGCACCGACGGACGAAATGAAACCGCCCACGCAAGCGGAGATGGCATAAGAGGCATAGAAAACAAATCGCTCAACGACATTAAGTCTTACGAGCTGGTCCTGAGAGACGCTGTCAATGTAAATCGCTTCGATGGATCCGCTCACACACGCAACGGCAAAACCCTTGAGAGCGAACGCACCGATTAAAAGCAGGGGAGAACGGACGAGAAGCAGGGCGGCGTAGTATCCAAGCATTCCCACGACGCCAACGAGACCGCTTGTCTTTCGTCCAAACCTATCAGCAATATAGCCAGTGGGAACTTCAAGGATGAACTTGCTCACTTGATATGCAATCATCATGCTGGAAATCGATACCATCGAAAGTCCGACGAACTCAAGGTAGACAGTTAGAAAATACAAGATGGTGCTGAAGTTCGACAGAAAAACGAACGTCATATAAAGCAAAACCGTACGGTTTTTCATGCTCCGCCCTCCAAGAGTCAGCAATCTAAATCGGAATCTTGGAAAAGCATGAGGGCAAAGCTGTCAGCTATGTGTTACAAGGCGTCAATAATCACTTGATGCCTCGAAGCCAATTAATCTCACGAAGCAAGATGACGCAATAGGTGCAGAAAAACCGTCTGGTGTCGATCAGTCCAGGAATTTTGCCGATAGCAAAAGTAGATAGGCAAGGTTACATCACGCGAACCTTCAATGGAGCACTCACTCACTTCTGACCCATCCGATGCGAGAGAGGACCCAGACAAACTCAATATCAATCCCCCGGCTTGAAGAAACTCAGTCTGAGCCCTGCTTCCGTATTCAACATCACGGAAGCGAAAATTGACGAGCTGGGCTTCGGGACATTGATTGATTGCATTGAGACAGGGTGACAAATTAATGGGAACAGCGAGCCTGCCGCCCAGTAACTCGCGAATGGTCATGGCGCCCACAGATTGATGACCCGCTGGGCATGAAAGAACCTTGAGCTCCTTTTCACCCAAGTATTTCGAAGAAAGGACACTGTCCCTTGGTTCCTCAAATGAGATGGCCGCATCCGAAATACCAAGCACAAGTGATTCAAAGCATGTAGCCGTTGGCTGATGCCACACATCAAGGTGAATCTGAGGATGCGAGCGTTCAAACGAGTCATACCAGTTTTCGGCAAAAAGGCGCCCCCGCCCATGAAGGCAGGGGGCGTAAAGACGAAAGTGGCCATCGGGCGAAACGCCGTCGCTCCCCGATTGAGCGTACTTTTTGAGATCGTCGACTTGTGCCAGGATCACGCGTGCACGACGCGCAAATTCTCTGCCCGCCGAAGACAAAACAGCCTCCCCCGCCGATCGGTTGAGCAAAACAATCTGATACTCAGATTCCAACTTTTTGATTGCCGACGAAACAGCCTGCGGACTCACATGAACGGCGCGAGCTGCTTTGCGCACGCCGCCATAGTTCGCTACCGCTTGAAGGTATTCGAGTTGAGAAAGCTGCATAGATTACTCCAAAGGCAGCCAAGTCGACGGGCTACGCGCCCTCAGATGAGGTTCTCGCCCAGGTTTTTGCCGCCGAGGACGTGCATATGGAAGTGCATGACGGTCTGGCCGGCGTTGACACCCTTGTTGGAAATGACGCGGAAACCGTCCTCCAGTCCCTTGGCCTTGGCGACCTCCTGGATGGCGTGAGCCATGGCGCCCATGGTCTCGGCAGGCACGTTGTCGGCGATGTCGCTGTAGTGCTTCTTGGGGATCACGAGCGTGTGGACCGGCGCCTGCGGGTTGAGGTCGTCGAAGGCGATGACCTGGTCGTCCTCATAGACAACGGTCGAGGGGATCTCGTGGTTGGCAATTTTACAGAAGATGCAATCGCACATAGCTGGTTCCTTTCTTACAGACCAAGGTAATTATATTTGGTCGAGATGCTTAGAACGAAAGGTTATCATCGGTGTTGGCGGCCTCGCCGTCGGCGAGCACGTCGTTGCCGTCGACGTCCTTAAGGAGCACCGAGACCTTCTGCTCGGCATCGGACAGGCGGGTGCGCAGGCTTTTGAGGAGCTCGACGCCGCGGGTGTAGCTCTCGAGCGACTCCTCGAGCTCCATATCGCCCGACTCCAGGCTGCGGATGATGAGCTCCAGCTCCTGCGAGGCCTGCTTGTACGTAAGCTGCTCTACCGGGGTCTTCTCTGCCATATCTGTTTCCTTTCCTAAGGGTCTATCACTGCGAAACGCGGTCTACTCGACCGTATCGACCGTTGCTGCCACGTTGCCGTCTGCCATGCGCACGCGAATGGCGTCGCCAGGCTTAAAGGTCTTGGCACTCGTAGCCACACCATCATCGCTGTACGCGATGGAATAGCCGCGAGCAAGCACTTTGAGCGGCGACAGGGCATCGAGCGACGCTGCCGCACGGCTCAGGTCGGACGCTGGCCTGCTGAGCATCGTGCGCCCTTGATGCTCTAGGCGGGAACTCGCAAGCGTGAGCGCATGGCGCTTACCATCGAGCCCCGAGGTGCTTGTAATCAGACGCTCGGGCAAGCGCTCAAAGTTGGAGCGGAATGTCCCGACCGAGCGTACTATGGCGCCCGACAGGCGATCGGCAGTCAGCGCAAGCTCCGATTCGCGACGCTCGACCATAAATGTGGGGTCGTTGAGGCACGGGCGACACGCAGCGGCATCGAGCGCATCACCCAAGCGAGCCGTATAGGTATCCCAGGCACGGCGACCGCGCTGATCGAGCATCTCCAGGTCGACCTGGGCCGACCCAATCATCGATGCCATCGCGGCACCCAGACGCTGATGGCGCGCCTCGAGCACATCGGCCAACTCCGTCATAGCCGGCGCCACCGATTCTGCCGCCGCCGTGGGCGTGGAGGCGCGTCGGTCGCTCACCATGTCGCAAATCGAGGTATCGGGCTCATGGCCAATGCCGGTCACCACGGGCACAGGACAAGCCGCCACCGCGCGGGCAAGCTCCTCGTCATTAAAGGTCATGAGGTCCTCAAAGGAACCGCCGCCGCGCACCAGCAAAATACAGTCGGGCGCCGGCGTAATGGAAGCGGCGCGGCGCAAGCCCTCAATGAGCTCGGCCGGCGCACCCTCGCCTTGAACCTTGGCGCCCACGCAAACGAGCTCGACGAGCGGGTTGCGACGACGCAACGTGCGCTTGACGTCGTCGATTACGGCACCCGAAAGCGAGGTGACGACCGCCACGCAGGAGCAGAACACCGGGATGCGGCGCTTGCGCGCTTCGTCCATCAGGCCCTCGCGGCGTAGCTTTTCGGCCAGTTGCGCCACTTGTTGACGCAGCAGGCCCTCCCCCGCCAACGAAAACGAGCGGGCAACAAAGCTCATGCGGCCCGTGGCCTTATAGAGATTGAAGCTGCCCTTAAAGCTCACCTGCATGCCGTCGCGCAAATCGAAGGTGCGCTTGAGATAGGCGCCCTTCCAGATGATGCAGTCGACGGCGGCCGAGTCGTCTTTAATCTGGAAGTAGCAGTGGCCGCTTCGGGCGTTGGGACCACGGAAACCCGTGACCTCGCCCAGGACACTCAGCTGCGGAATGGCATCGAGCGCACCGGCGGCGATCTCTACCGCCTGGCTCACGCTGAGCTCCTTACGCTCCTGCTCGTCCGAACCGTCGAACTCGGCGGAAACGGCATTGCCGGTTAGATTCCAGCCTGCCACGCAGCCTCCTTTCGTCATCGTGCACAAGGGCTCCGGCCCTGCGCAAATTCAAGTCCAACACATAGTACAGCGCCGCGAGGACACGAATCCCCGCGGCGCCTGCCTGTCCCATTTGTTATCGGTTGGAGTTTCTGTTGTAGCGAGCCATAAGATAGAGCAGCTGAATAATCGAGGTGAGCGCAGCGGCAACATAGGTAAGCGCGGCGGCCGTCAGCACCTTCTTGGCACCGTTGACCTGCTTGGAACTCATGCCCGACTGCTCGATATACGCCACGGCGCGGCGGCTGGCGTCAATCTCGACCGGCAGCGTAACGAGCTGGAACAGCACGCTAAACGAGAAGAAGATCAGCGCGAGGGTCGTGAGTCCCGCGATGTTCATAAACAGGCCCAAGAGCAACACGATGGTCCAGGTGTTCTGGGTAAAGTTGACGACCGGCACGAGGGCGGTACGTACCTTCATCATGGCATAGCCGCTTTGACGCTGCGTGGCATGGCCTGCCTCGTGACAAGCGACAGCAACGCTTGCGACCGAGCCGCCCGAACGGTTGGAATCCGACAGATACAGGTTGTTGTCCTGCGGGTTGTAATGGTCAGTGAGCTCACCGGCGACACCCTTGATACCCACGGCATTGCAGCCGTTGGCGTCGAGCATGCGGCGAGCGACCCTGGCGCCCGTGTCGCCGTCCGAGCGAACCTTGGACCACGTCTTGTACGTCGAATTGATATAGCTCTGCGCGGCAAGGCCAAGCACCGTGCAGACAAGCACAACCAGCAGGTACAGCGGGTCGATACCAAAGCCGTATCCATAGTAATAGGGCATGCGAATTCCTCCGAATCGAGTTACACGTTGGAGGCATTCTACCCACTCAAGCGGCTAGGCTTCCTTACAGGAGCTCGATTTTGCCGTCCTTCACGGTGAGTCCCATATTGCCGGAAAGCAGATCGTCCAGGCGCGAACCCACAAGCTCAAAACGCCAGCCTTCGCGCAGGGGGCTTTGCTCAGGATGCTCGATGTAATCGGCCAGGTCATCGCGCGAGGCAATAACCGAGGTCGCCACGCCCGATCGTTCGGCAACCAGGCGAATAAGCGCATACATGAGGTCCGTCACGCTCTCCAGCTCCGGCGAGATCTGGTGATGCCCACGCACCATGAGCGGCAGACGATCGTGCGGGCAGCTTGCGCCACGCTTGATGGCCATGAGCGCACCGTCCACGTCGCGCTCCCCCAACTGGTCGGTACCGCGAATGCTACGGAACTCCTCAACGCGCACAGGATTGCGCTTAACGAGCGCAAGCAGCGTGTCGTCGGACATGACCCACTTGCGCGGGATGTTACGGCGCTCGGCGCGGTCCTCGCGCCAGGCGGCGAGCTCGCGCGCGATGCCCAACTGGTGACGGCTGCACGAATTGATGCGTTTGACCTTACGGAACGCCTCGTGGCGATCGGCGCGATAGTGCGACTCGTCAGCCAGCGGGCGCAGCTCGTCGAGCACCCAGTCCACACGGCCCAGCTCGCGCAGGCGGCTCATCATCTCGGTATAGGCGACGATCAGGTACTTGACGTCATCGATCGCATACTCAATCTGCTTATCGGTCAGCGGGCGACGCGACCAGTCGGTCAGCGACTCAGTCTTGGGCAATGAGACGCCGCAAAACGTCTGCACGAGCGCGCCGTAGGAAATCTGCTGACGTTCGCCCAAAAAGGCGGCGGCCACCTGCGTGTCAAAAATCGGACGCGGCAACACGCCTACGGTATGAAGCATAACTTCCATGTCCTGCGAGCAAGCATGGAACACCTTGGTCACGCTCTCGTCAGCCATAAGCTCGGCCAGCGGCGACAGGTCGTCGATCACCAGAGGGTCGACCGCGACGCTCTCGGCAGGGGTGGCAATCTGAACCAAACACAGGCGCGGATGGAACGTGCGCTCGCGCAAAAACTCGGTATCGACGGCAATCGCGTCAAACTCACGGGCGCGCTGGCAAAAGTCGAGTAGAGCCTGATGTGTGGAAATGTACATATCAACCCATCGAATAAGGTTAGGCCCGAAAAACACGGGTAGGATAACGGCATTGTCTTACAACTATACTCGGTTAGTCACAGAACGGGAACGTAAGTATGCGCTGCCTTATCATCCACAACCCGGCATCGGGCCCCAGCTCAGATGAAATCTACGCATTCACGCACGCCCTCGCGCAGGGCGGCGACGAGGTCGTGATGCGTTTTATCGGCGACGGCATGGAACCCGAGGACGCCGTGGCAGACGTGCGCGAGTTTGATCGCGTGGTGATTTCGGGCGGCGACGGCACCGTCTCCAACGTTCTCGACCAGATGCGCGGATGCGGCGTCCCCACGCTCGTCTTCCCCTCCGGCACGGCCTGCCTGTTCTTCAACAACATCGGCAATGCCCCTGAGGCGGCGGCGCTCGCCAAGGCTTGCCGCGCCGGTCGCACGGTCAAAGTGGACATGGGCGAGCTCTTTTGGCTCGACGAGAACGGCAGAGAGAAGCGCCACGGCTTCATCATCATCGCCGGCTCGGGCTTCGACGCCGAGATCATGATGAAGGCCGCTCCCACCAAAAACGACATCGGCGAGATCGCCTACTTCCTCTCCGCTCTCGCCACGCCCAATCCCACGGTGGCGCACTTTACCATTGAGCACGACGGCATTGTCGAGGAGCTCGACGGCATCTGCTGCATGGCAGGCAATACCTCGGTCATCCAAAACGACATCAACCTGTTCCCCAGCTGCCGCATGAACGACGGCATGGTCGACATCGCGGTCATCGAGCCCGTAAAAACCGTCCAGCTCCTGCCCACCGTGATCACCGCCGCACTCGACCCCGCCGGCAAGGTACTCGGGCGCCCGCAGTTCAAGATCATCCAGACCAAGGAAGCCAAGATCACCTGCACGCCATCGCTGGGCATGCAGTTCGATGGCGAGATTATCTCCAGCAATTCGGGCGTCTTTGGTGCCCGCGCGCTTCCGCAATGCCTCGACCTCATCGTCGACGAATTCTCCCCGCTCGGAAAATAGGAGGACCCCATGAACGACAATCCCCTGCTCGGCTTTATCGTCATCGTTCTGGCCATGCTCGTCGGTTACGCCATCAACGTGATTCACCGCCGAAAGAAGTAGCCACCGCTCTTTCACAGCACGCGCAAACCCGGACCCCTCATCGGCATGACACAACGTGGCGGCGAGGGGTCCATCATTTTTTGCGACACTTTACTTAGCTACATCATTTGCTGGCGATATGCAGATTGAATTACCTAGTAAATGAGTACATTTAACCGTTCATCGCATTTTTCACTACGCTTATCGAGTAAAAATCTTTCATAAATGTATATTGTTTCGAATTCGTTACGCTTGGGGAGAGTATTTATTGGCTGAAGCCCTCTGGAGACAGAGGGCTTTCGCACGCTGGGAGGGAACATGAGTAAAACTCATCCCGTCAACGCGCTCAAGAAGCTTGGTATAGGCCTTGCATTTGGAGCTGCAACCATCATGTCCATGCCGACCTCTGCACTCGCTTGCACGCAGGTCTACATGGGCAAAAACCTTACGGCCGACGGCAACACGTACTACGGCCGTTCCGAGGACTATGGCCCGCGCTATCTTAAGCACTTTGGCATTGAGCCCTCTCACGGCCCGGGACATACGTACAGCTCGGACGAGTCTTCGTTCATGTACACCTCGACCAAGACCACGTATCGCTACACCTATGTACGCGACCATCCCTCCCAGTGGGACAACCGCTGGGATGCCTACTCTGAAGCAGGCATCAACGAGAAGGGCGTATCCTGCTCCGCCACGCTAAGCACCAGTATGAATGCAGATGCCGAGACAGCAGACCCCCTGACTAACACCGGCATCGGCGAGTACAACTACGCCAGCGTCATCCTGGGCGAGAGCGCCACGGCCCGCGAGGGCGTCGAGCTCCTCGGCAGCCTGATTGACGAGCAGGGCGTCTGCTCCAACGACCAGATCATCATCGCCGACAACAACGAGACCTGGCTGTTTGCCGCGCTTTCCGGTCACCAGTGGATCGGCATGAAGCTCGCCGACGACGTCGCCTCGATCAACCCCAACATCGGCAACCTCAACTACGATGTCGACCTCAACGACCCCGAGAACTGCCTGCACTCCGAGGGCATCGAGTCCATGCCTAAGGAGAAGGGCTTTGCCGAGTACACCGACGGCAAGTTCGACGTCGCCGCAACCTATGGCGAGACCATTCAGAATTCCGGTATGCACCAGTGGACCCGCTACGTCCAGGGCCGTAACTACTTTGGCAACGAGCTCCAGGAGGGCACCGACTACGAGATCGTCAAGGACGAGCGCGAAGAGGCTCGCGCCACGACCGGCGCCTTGGTCCACGAGATGCAGCCGCTGTTCTTCCAGCCCGGAAAGACAGACTGGACTACCTTTGAGATGATTCGCTCTCTCGGTAACCGTGGCGAGAATACCCCGGGCCTTAACGCCAACACTGACGGTGCCTATGCCATCGGCACCGAGCGCAACACCGAGATTCACGTCTTCCAGGTTCGCAACGGTCTTGATCCCCAGGTTGCAACAATCCAGTGGGAAATGCTCTCCCGCGCCGCGTACTCCGTCGCCATCCCCTTCTACTCCGCACTGCTCACCGAGGTTAGCCCGTATTTCAGCGACCAGACCGTCTCCTTCGACCACTGCAAAGAGACGGACGTCGTGTACAACGAGGAGCCCGAGAACTCAATCAACTACGTCCTCATGGACATCAGCTCGCTCTGCTTTGAGAACCCTGACACCCTTGGTATCAGTGTCCGTGCCTACCTCGATGCGCTCCAGAACGAGCTCATCGAGCAGAACAAGGAAGTTGACGCCGCCATGCTGGCCGAGACGACCCCCGAGGGCCGCACTGCCCTGGCCAACAAGGCCGGCAAGGCTGCTACCGAGAACACCTACGTCAAGTGCAAGGCCCTGCTCCAGGAGATGCGCGCCTATCAGAAGGCCGAAAACTTCGACCAGCCCTTCACCCCGAGCGACCTGAACACCGAGACCAACGGCCTCAAGGTGTCCATCACCTACGCCAAGGACGCTCTTGCCACCGACCCGGTAACCCCGGATCAGCCTGGCACCCCCGAGCAGCCTGGTACTCCTGAGCAGCCCGGTACCCCCGAGCAGCCCGCTAAGCCCGAGCAGCCCACCACCAAGCCCGAGAAGCCTGGCAAGTCGGACACCACGACCACGGTAACCACCAACAAGACGAACACCAAGGGCGGCCTGCCCACCACCGGTGATCGTTTTGATGGCCGCGTGGTGGCTGCATTCGCCATCGCTGGCGTTGCCGTCATCTCCGCGGGCGGTTACTTCCTCTACCGTCGCAATAAGGAGTAACGTCTTAGCTGAGCGGGCAAGGCAGCAATGGCGGCCTCGCCCGCTTAACCCGCCTTTTTGACCGACGGGAAACCCACCTGAAATCTTTTTAAAAAAGATTTCCCCGCACACACTTCGCTGTGCTATAGTGCAGCGCAACAGCAACTAGGTGCGACCGCGCCACGGCATCACGAAAGGAGCCACCAACATGAAGAACACGATGAAGTCTCTCAACAACTGGTGGTGGCGTGATGCGAATACGATCGGTCGACAGTGAGTCCCTCACGCCTGTTTTTGCGCTCTAGGTGATTGGAAGGCCTCCGGTTTCGACCGGGGGCCTTTTTCTATCTCGAGCCCGATCGCATTCGCATCACGCGCCTCCGCTTTTCTCTTGCAATCCCCTTCCGAAAGGATTTTCACCATGTCTCAGAACACCACCGCCACCCAGCCCCGCACCGTCCAGACCGCCGACCGTGGCAAACTCGATGTCCGCGCCCTCGTCCTGCTCGCCATCCTGCTCGCCGCCGGCTTCATCCTCAACTTCACCGTCGGCAAGGCAATCTCGGGCATCTCGGGCGGCATGATCAGCCCCGAGTTCATCATCTCGGCCTTCTGCCTCACCATCCTGGTCGTTCGCCCCAACATCGGCCAGGCGCTCGTCATTGGCCTCATCTCGGCTGCCGTGATCCAGATCACCACCACTTCGCCGTTCGTCGATTTTGCCGCCGAGGGCATCGCCGCCATGCTCATGGCCGGCATCGTCAACGCCGCCGGCAAGGACGGTCAGGTCAAGCCCGCCATCGCCATTGTCGCAACCTTCCTGACCACCTTTGTCTCCGGCGCCATCTTCATGGTCATCAAGATGGCCATGCTCGGCGTGGTCGGCGAGCTCGCCGCCGCCATGTTGCCCGTCGTCGCCATGACCGCCGTCTTTAACGCCATTCTGGTCGGCGCCCTCTACCTACCCATCCAGAAGGCCCTGAAGCTCAACTAACCCACAGTGCCCCATCGGTAAGGACTGTCCCAAACAACTAGCTCTTGGGGACGTTCTTAAACGACTAGTCATTAAAGAACGTCCCCGATGACTATGAAAGGTATCCATGGAAACGATCATCAACGTCGACGATGTCTCGTTCTCCTATGGCACGCAGACCGAGCAGGCGCTCAGCCACATCTCGCTCAGCGTGAACAAGGGAGATTTCATCGGCATCATCGGGCCCTCGGGCGCCGGCAAGTCCACGCTTGCCGCCTGCCTGTCGGGTGCCGTGCCCCACCACTACACCGGCACGTTCTTTGGGTCCGTCATGGTTGACGGCCACGACACCTGCGAAGCCTCGCTCACCGACGTGTCGCAAATCGTCGGCAGCGTGCTGCAGGATATCGACACGCAGATGGTCGCCTCGGTCGTCGAGGACGAGATGCTCTTTGGCCTCGAGAACTTTGGCGTTCCCCACGACCAGATCGAGCAGCGCGTGAGCGAAACGCTCGAGACCGTCGGCATCAGCGACCTGCGCGACCGCGAGATCGCCACCCTTTCGGGCGGACAGAAGCAAAAGGTAGCCATCGCCGCCATCCTCGCCATGCGTCCGCGCGTCTTGGTTCTCGACGAGCCCACCGCGGCACTCGACCCCGCCAGCTCCACGTTGGTCTTCGAGACGCTGCGTGAGGCAAACCGCACACTTGGAATCACCATCGTCGTCGTTGAGCAAAAGGTCGCCCTGCTCTCGGAGTACTGCAACCGCGTGCTCGTGCTCAACCATGGCGAAATCGCGCTGCAGGGCGAACCACACGAGGTCTTCGCGCATACCGACGAGCTCCGTGCCATCGGCGTCGACTGCCCTCGCGTCACGCGTATCTTCAATAGCCTCGAGGCCGATGGCCTGGTAAGCGGTACCCCTTGCTTGGATGTCGATGAGGCCGAGCGCCTGATTTCGGGCATTGTCGACCCCGCACACGCAAGCAGCGACATTCAGGCACCCGCCGGCTCACCGCACGCACCGTCGTTGCGCCCTCATGCCAAGGACGCCGAACCCGTACTCACCTTCGACCATGTTGAGTTTGCCTATCCCAATGGCGGCGCCGCCGTACACGACCTCAACCTGACGCTCTATCCCGGCGAGCTCGTGGGCATCGTCGGCCAAAACGGTGCCGGCAAGACCACGCTCACCAAGCTGCTCACAGGCCTGCTCAAGCCCGCCTCGGGCAGCGTGCGCGTCACGGGACTGGATACCGCGGCCGTTCCCACGAGCCGCATCGCCCGCGAAGTCGCAACGCTCTTCCAAAACCCCGACCGCCAGATCTGCAAGGATACCGTACTCGACGAGGTCGCTTTTGGCCTGGAGCTTGCCGGCATCGACCGTGCCGAGGCTCTGCGTCGTGCTCAACTCGTTATCGACCGCTTTGGCCTGCCTGCCGATGAGGCACCTTTCTCACTTTCGCGCGGCCAGCGACAAATGGTGGCGCTTGCCTCCGTCGTAGTGGTTGAGCCCAAGATCGTCGTGCTCGACGAGCCCACGAGCGGCCTTGATTACCGCGAGTGCATGACCGTCATGGAAACGGTGCGCACCATGGCCGAGCGCGGCTGCGCCGTTATCATGGTCTGCCACGATATGGAAGTTGTTTCCGACTTTGCCAAGCGCATCGTCGTCATGGCAAACGGTCACATCCTCGACCGCGGCCGCACGCACGAGCTATTCTCGAACATCGATCTCATGCGGCGTGCCTATGTTGAGCCGCCCCAGGTTATTGAACTCTCGCGCCGTCTGGCATCTTCCGTCTCGCCCGCTTTTGCGCAGGTGAGCGAGGTCACCGATATCGTTCGCATTACCAAGGAGATGGTCCGCCGTGGTTAACGTCATCGACTACATGCCGGGCGATACGCTGCTGCATCGCCTGAACCCCGTCGTCAAACTGGGCCTCGCCGCCGCCATCATCGTCGGCATCTTCTTGTCCGACACCTACGTGGCGCTGCTGGGCTTTTTGGCACTCACCCTTGCGCTGGGTGCCTATGCCGGTGTCGTCGACCGTCTGCTCTCGCTGCTCAAGTTGCTGATTCCGCTCGCGCTTATCATGCTGGTGCTCCAGCTTGCCTTTATGCGCGATGGCAACGTTGTGTGGGGCTTTATCACCGACACGGGCCTCATCACAGGATCGAAGGCCTGTCTGCGCCTGCTGGGTGTGGCGTTACCGCTCATCCTCATGCTCATGGTGACCAAGCTCAACGACCTTGCCAACGCCTGCGTCGAGGTGCTGCACGTACCGTATCGCTATGCCTTCACCTTTACCACGGCGCTGCGCTTTGTGCCGGTGTTTGGTCAGGAGATGAACGCCATCATGGAAGCGCAGACCGCGCGCGGCGTCGAGTACGACACCAAGAACCCTATCAAGAAGCTTAAGCTCATGCTGCCACTGTGTGTGCCGCTGCTCATCTCGAGCGTGGGCAAGACCGATGCCACGGCCTTGGCGGCAGAACAGCGCGGCTTCTATCTGCGCACGCGCGCCAGCTCGTACAAGCGCTACCCCATCAAGGGCCTGGACATCGCCGTACTCATCGTCAGCATCGCCCTCATCGCCATCGGCTTCCTGTTCTAGTTCGCCACCGACAGCAACCGCCCAACGCAAAAGGCCTCGGCTCGCACCAAACGAGCCGAGGCCTTTATTGTTTCACCAGATAAAACCTACCAAAATTAACCTGTCCCTTTTTGACGGGTCGGAAGCTAGAGGCGGTAGGGGACGCCGCTGCGGATGATGGATTCGCGCACCAGGACATCCATAGCATCGAGGGTGATCTCGGGCATCTCTCGATACTTCTGCAGCACCGATAGCTCGGTGCAGGCCAGAATGACACGGTCGCAGCCGCTACGGGCGAACTCCCACATCACACGGTCGAACTTATCCATATCGGGCTCACGTCCGGCTTTCACATCATCGTAGATAAGCGACATCACATCGTTCTGACGTTTCTCGCTGGGATAGACGACCTCAACACCCGCAGCCTTACATTCGCGGCCGTAGACGCCCGCGCCCACGGTGCCATCGGTGCCCATGATGCCGATCTTATGCACCGGCTCGGCCGGCATACTCAGGTTGGGGTCGAACTCACACTCCCCCATCACCGCGCCGGCCAGAGCATAGCGCACCGACTCGCGCGGCATGTGGATAATCGGCACCTTCGTAAACGACTGGATCTGGTCGTAGAAGTAGTGTGACGTGTTGCAGGGAATCGCTATGTGCGCGCAGCCCAGCGACTCGAGCGCCTGAGCGCACTCCTTCATGGTCGCCAGCAGCTCGGCATGCTCACCGGTCTTGATGGCCAGCGTGCGGTCGGGCATGGTCGACTTGGAAAGCACCACCATGTCGATATGCTCCTGGTCGCACGTAGCCGCCGTATGACGTACCACCTGGTCGTAGTAATACGACGTGGCCTCGGCGCCCATGCCGCCGATAACTCCCAGCTTTTCCATCGCCGCCTCCTTGGTGACGCCCACGCAATTGCGCGTATCATACCCGCGCCCGCCCGATGTAAACCGGACGGGCGCCGCACTCATCTACTTGTAATACGTCTCGAACAGCTTAAAGTGGCGCAGCTTGGTGTGCCACATGCGCAGCCAGCGGTTAAAGACAAAGTCGCCCTTCATAAACGAAGGGTCGGCGCCCTTGCCTTCCTTGTCCAGGCGATGCACCTTAGCGCGCAGCTCGGGATCCTTGACGTACTTGTCGACGACGCCCATGGGGACGACCATCCACAGGGCCTCGTCCTGAGCCGTCACAAACTCCGGCTCAAACGGACGGTTGAACACATACTCGTCCACCACATACTTGGCAACGTTAAAGCCGCTGTTGGTAACGTAGTAGTTGCTGCGGCCCTGGCGCGTGTTGAAATCGAAGAACTTAAACGAGCCGTCGCGCTCGTCGTACTTAACGTCAAAGTTGGAATAGCCCACAAAGTGAAGGTCCTCGAGCAACTTGCGCACGCCGCCCATGAGCTCGTCGTTGGGCTCGGTGATGATACAGGCGTGGTTGCCGACACCGTGAGGCTGATGCTCCTCGAGCAGCACGTGACCCAGGCACATCATGCGCACCTTGCCGTTGCGGTCGGAATAACTGGTGAGCACGCGCATGTACTCGTCGTTGCCGGGCACGCGATCCTGCAAGATCAGGTCGTCGGTGTAGCCGCTGGCATACGAGTCGCGAATGACCTGTTCCAGCTCGGCACGGTCGGCAATCTCATAGGCCTTTTTCTGGCCCTCGAACTCGTGCTGCCACCACATGATGCCGTCAGAAGGCTTCAGAATCATCGGGTAGGGAAAATCGATCTGGTCGAGCACTTCGGCAGGCGCCTCGCCTTGGGCGTTCAGCATCGCCATGGTGAAGGTAAAGGTATGCGGATAGGGCACGCCATGCTTCTCGCACAGCTCGTAGAAGATCTCCTTCTTCTGACACTGCTCAAGCATGCTATAGGGAGCGTAAGGCGCGACGATGTTATCCGCCAACTCATGGGCATCCTTGGCCTGAGCCACGAGGGCAACATAGTTATCGCCACAGCCCACAAGGACAATCGTCTTATCGGCATGCGCTTGGGCAATGCCGTTGACGGTCCTGAGCATCACGGACATGGTATCGATATCCACGTTGGGCGTGTAGTCGATAATCTGGCTGCGGTACGCGGGACCCGTCTGATACTTGCCAAAGACCAGACTCTTGACCTGGTACTCCTCATAGAAGGCGCGCGCCACCGAATAGGCGTTGATGTCGCCACCGAGCAGCACGGGAATGAACTCGCGCTCTGTAAACTGCAATGCCATGGAAACTTCCTATCATGAACTGCCCACACAACGGGGCGGTCTTTGCGCAACTGATTTATTCTAGCGTGCCAAGCCGCCGGCGCCCAAAGCTCCACCGTATCTATGGCAATCGACGCAATCGTCCAGCACGAAGACGGCGCTCACCGTTGTATGACAATGGGCAATGAACCTACCATTGTTGTAGGATTCAGCGTATTGACATCCTCGAACGAAAGGCGCGCACGTGCCCCAAGACCATCCGACCGATAATCCTATCCTCAATGCCACGAAGCGCGAGCTGGCGGAACGCGCACAAACGGCCGTTACCCTACGCACGGCAAACGATGCCTACGACAGGCCCGCCCGCATCGTCTCGATCAACACGTCGGCGCACAAGGGCACACGCAAGTCGCCCGTCGCGGATGGACACGACACCGTTATAGAACAATTTGGCCTCGCCTCCGACGCACACGCCGGGCATTGGCACCGCCAGGTTTCCTTTTTAGCTGCAGAGTCTATCCAGACGGCGCAGGCGCGCGGGCTCGATGTGCACGAGGGCGACTTTGGCGAGAACTTCACAACCCGGGGCATCAACCTGCTCTCGCTCCCCTTGGGCACACAGCTCAAGCTTGGCAGCGAGGTGCTTGTCGAAATCAGCCAAATCGGCAAGGTCTGCCACACACGCTGTGCCATCTACTATCTCGCCGGCGACTGCATCTTTCCCCACGAGGGCGTTTTTGGCGTGGTACTAAAGGGCGGAGAGGTCCATATCGGCGACGACATCCAGGTGGTCAAGCTCGGCGACGGCACCTGCTCGTTCACCCCTGCCGAGGCCCTCGAAGAGATTGAGCGGGCTCGTCAGGAGGGCACGCTGTAGTTGTAAAACCCCACGTTGAGATAGCTTTTACAGCCCAAAACACCTCTCAAATAGGGCTCCGTAACGTTAAAGTTGAACTCTATGGTTTCTCAACAATTCATCATAACTGCAGGTCAAAGCCAAAGCCTCAAGTTCAACTTGACCCTTTGGAACCTTTAAGGTTCAAGTTGAGGTCGAAAGCAGTAGTAGAATACCGTTCGAACCATAACCTACGATTGATTGCAGAGGGACTGGATGCAGCATTCGAATCATCGCGCCGCAGCGCTCATTGCGTCGAAGCCGGCTCGTATCATCACGAGCGCCGCGCTCGCCGTTGCGCTGACGGCCACGCCGATGCTCTCCCCCGTTGCGGCGTATGCCGCCTCGCAGGCAACGCAGGACCAGCTTTCCGCAGCCCAGCAGAAGATCGAAGCCGCCACGAGCGCCTACAACGACGCCCGCACCAAACTCGATGACCTGCAAAAGCAGATTGACTCCAATGAGGCAAGCATCGAGGAAATCGAGGCTAAGCTTCCCGAGCAGCAGGCCAAGGCAAGCTCCGCTATGCGCGATCTGTACAAGTATCAGAAGGGCACCAATCCCATCGTGAGCTTCCTGGTCAACGCGCAGAGCCTGGGTGAGTTCATCACAACCTGCAAATACACCAACCAGATCACGAGCTCGAGCGTCGACGAGATCGAACAGCTCAATAACATGCAAACCGAACTCGAGCAGAACAAGGCTGAGCTCCAGCAGGCCAAGTCTCAGCTTGAGGCAGAGCAGAAAAACGCCGAGGATGCGTTGGCTCAGGCCCAGCAGCTCCGCAGCGAGGCACAGGCAAAAGCCGAGCAGGAAAATGCCGCCGAGCTTGCCAAGCTTGAGGCCGATAAGGCCGCTGCCGCCGAGAAGCTCTCGGGCGAGGGCGTAAGCGGCAGCAATTCCAGCAGCCAGGCCACCAACACCAACACCACCATCGACACCACGGTGAACAACGCCAATACCGGTAGCTCCGATTACGATTCGTTCATTAATGAGTGGACGAGCCGCATCGACAATTATCTCGCCGGCTCCCCCATGGCAGGCCAGGGCTATAACTTTGCCGTCGCCGCTTGGAATACCGGTGTCGACCCCCGTTGGTCCCCCGCCATCGCCTGCATCGAGAGCACCAAGGGTGCTTATTGCGCCAATTCTTACAACGCCTGGGGCTGGAGTGCCCGTGGCGGCGGTTGGCGCAGCTTTGGCAGCTGGAGCGAGGGCATCTCCGCTCACGTTGCCTATCTGGGCGCCAACTACGGCTCCACCCTTACCCCGGCAGCGGCCAAAAAGTACTGCCCGCCCACGTGGCAGGACTGGTACAACAAAGTCGCCGCTCAGATGAACCGCATCTAAGTGCAACTGCAAAGGGCCCCAATGGGGCCCTTTTCTTTTAGGTAGCGGAGGTATCGACGACGCCGGTCGCATTGGCAACCGCGACTATGACGATCATGCATAGGAGCAGCACGCCCAATGCCTTGAGCCAGAGTTTCGCGAGTTTCTTGCCGCGATAGCTGTCGAGCAGTACGAATCGCCGACGAAGACGGCGCTTATCGAGCAGCGCAAA
This sequence comes from Collinsella aerofaciens, assembly GCF_028209625.1. GTDB lineage: Bacteria > Actinomycetota > Coriobacteriia > Coriobacteriales > Coriobacteriaceae > Collinsella > Collinsella aerofaciens_AM. The sequence continues at coordinate 20,714 of NZ_JAQLDU010000017.1, forward strand.
ATGCATAAGCACCATAAGGCCATCGACAAAGAAAAAATACTCGATTATGAGAAGCCACGTCGGGTAGCCTTGGTTTGCTCCCGTAGGGTGAAAGACGGCAAAGTGACTTCCGGCAAAGAACACAAGTAGCGAGAAGCAGACAAGCGTATTCCAAATGCGCCCCAGAGACTCCGGAACGCGAGAGAGCAGACCGCATGCAGCGGAGGCGGCAGGCCTAGGAAGCCCTGCGGGGTTCTGGAGCCCTTGGGGCGTCAACACCGTCTCCGAGGCCGGAGTACGGACAGGCGCAGGCGCAGGAGGCCGCACGGGGCGACTCAGATCGTATGCCGCGCGCGTAGCCCGTCCCAACGCTTCCGCACTCGCAAAACGCTTAGCCGGGTCGAGCGCCATCGACATGCAGATGACATCGGCAAGTGGAGTGGGAATGCCACGCGCCTCGCATTGCTCGCGCATGTCGAGCCCTGGTTTAGGGTCGATTCCCGTCAAGCAGAAGAACAACAGGGCGCCAAGTGCGTAGACGTCGCTGCGCACACTCGTCTGCCCAAACCCATACTGCTCGGGCGGCGCATAGGGTCGCGTGCCAAACTTGACGGTGTCGGCATCGGCGCCATCGCGCCATACGCGCGCGATCCCCAAGTCGATAATCACCAGCGATGAAAACGTCAGGCCCTCATCGAGCGTACGGCTCGCACCTGTCACGATGATATTCGATGGCTTGAGGTCGCGATGGATCACCGGCGCCGACGTCTCCCCCGCCATTGCAAAACCGGCATGGAGCTCGCCCACGGCGTCGCAAAGGGCAGGATACAATTCACATGCATAATCGGGGGTGGCTCCCAGACGGTCCACCAGCACCCCGAGCGTCTCACCTTCGATATATTCCATAACCACGTTAAGCTCGTCGCCCACACGACGGCAATCGACGATTCTGGGCAGGCGCTCAAAACGCCTGCCCGCCCGCTGAGCGGCAAACAGACGCTCGTATGCCCCGCCGATTTGAGTCGAAGCATCGATGCGTTTACGGACAAAGGGGCCGAGCGAACCACCGCCGGTTCCTTCAAAGTACACGAGCTCAGTTGTTTCAACGGACGAGCGCTTAAGTACACGCTCCACGCGATAGCTGTCGTCGCGATCGAGCGACGCCAGGTGCTCGGCAAGCGCTGCGGTCAGCTCGTCATCGGGATATGTTGGGGTCTGAGTATCCATAGCCTCCATCATAGCGCAGGGCGCAGACACCCCATGGCATCCGCGCCCCGTTCGTTTGCATCGTTGTTCGGCAGCTCCGCCGGCTCAGATATCAGCCGCTAACTCACCGTCTCCTCGCCAAAGCGATACAGCTCCTCGTTGACCTTTTGGAGGCTACACCCGCGATCGATGCAAAAGATGATAATCGCATCACGGCGATCCTTGCAGTTAAGGACGCTTACCCCGGCAGCCGTCAGCGCACGGTTGGTCTCTTTGAGCGTCAGCGCCATCGCAAAGGCAATCTGCAGCACCTTATTGCGACTCGGGTGACGCGCACCAGTAAAGATCTGATAGCCAAAGGTCTCATTGAGATCGGCCATACGAACCACGCGCGAACGCTCCAAGCCCTTTTCCTGCAGCAGCTGCTTCAGGTAGTCCGAAAGCGACGGGGCGGCAAAGTCGTGCTCCCTGATATAGCCATCGATGTTCGGTGCATCGAGAAGCTCATTGAGCAACTCCTCAGTCAGCTTTTTATCGGGCATACGACTTCACCTCCCCCAGTGCATGCAACATGCTAGAAACCGCTTACGTCCGAACGCTCCCAGCTAGCAACCTGGTCGGGAGACACCGTGCCCAGCGCCTCGAACTTCCAGGAGCCGCCCGCCTTCAGATGATTGGTGTTTGCAAGAGCCGTTCCAACCTGGTTGCCATCGGCATCATATAGAACATACTCAATCTGAATGTAGCTCTTTTCCTTGTCCGTGTTATTGGTCAGCGTGCCCGTGATCTTATAGGCAAACTGATTGGAGGTGTCTTCAGCCTCGTCAGCAATGGTATACGGTTCTTGCGGTTCTTTTTGCTCCTCAGCCTGCTGTGTCGTCTCGGCAGGTTTTGCCGAATCGCTCGCAGACGAATCGGTTGAATTGCCACCCATAGAGCCCACGGCACCGACGATAACCAGCACCACGATGACGCCTAGGACAATCTTGCCGATCGGCTTCTTTCCCTCTTTTGCCATTATTCATCCTTCCTACGATCCGGCTACCGTGCCGGCACACAGCACATCGTAGGAGGCAGCGAACTCAAATTCATTAGCTGGGAGCTAATGTCGCAACACAGCTTGCCATCCGACGCTCATTGAGTCCTTTTTTCCTTCACCGAACTCATGCCTTTGTTGTTGACTATTAAACATTTAGACGTAAACTGCTTTGTTACCTTGTCAACATCTGAAAGGAACCTCATTGGGAAAAGACGTACTGGTGCAGCAACTCGTCGACTCATTCGACAGCTGGCCCGCCAAAAATTCCGGTTGTGGATTGTCCCGCATGACACAAGAGCTCTATCCTTTTGACAAGCTCTTCTCTCCCATCAAAATTAACAAGCTCACCGTCAAAAACCGCATTGTCATGGCACCGATGGGCAATATCGACATGTGCGAGGAAACTGGCCGCCCCAGTGACATGATGCTGCAGTACTTTTTCGCCCGCGCCAAAGGCGGCTGCGGCCTCATCACAACAGGACTCGTGCCGGTAAGCCACGGCATCGATACCACGGTCACCGAGCTGGACAAGCTCACCTATTTCCCGCGCATCGATCGGAGCCGAACCGTTATGGCAGGCTGGCGCGACCTTGCCCAAGGTGTCCATGCCTTCGGATCGCGCATTTTTGTCCAGCTTACGGCTGGACTCGGCCGCGTGGGCAACCCGCAATGCCTCATCACGCAAAAGAAGTTTCCGGTCTCGGCGAGTTTCTTGCCTAACTACTACATCCCCGCCATTCCATGCATGCGCCTCTCGGACCAAAAGCTGCGCCGTATCGTAAACAATATCGGCCAAGCGGCGGCCGATGCCCATGCCATGGACATCGATGGCGTCTATTTGCACGGGCACGAGGGTTATCTTATCGAGCAGCTCGGAAACCCCGCCTTTAACCATCGTAAGCTCGGACGTTATGCCGATTGGCGTCAATTTGGCCTCGATATGGTCAAAGAAATCCGTCGCCGCGTTGGGCCCGACTACCCCATTATGTACCGCATCGACCTTTCGCTTGCACTCGAGGAAACCTATGACGAGCAGGTCATGAATTCGACCTATCTGGGACGCATGCGCGGCGGCCGCACGGTCGAACAGACCCTGTGCTATATGGAAGAACTCGTGACGGCGGGAGTAGACATCTTTGACGTCGACCTGGGTTGCTACGACAACTGGTGGATGCCCCACCCGCCCGCGAGCATGCCCGCAGGCTGCTTCGTTCCCGTGGCGCGCGCCGTTCGGGAGCGCTTTGTCGCCGACAATATCCGCTCCAATGCCGGCCTTCCCGTACCCGTTGTCGCGGTGGGTAAGTTGGGCTACCCCGACATTGCCGAACGCGCCCTTCGCAATGGCGATGCCGATATGATCATGCTCGGACGCCCGCTACTTGCGGATCCCGAGTGGCCCAATAAGGCGTACGCCGGTCGCGTGGCAGATATTCGCCCCTGCATCGGATGCCAGGAAGGATGCCTCAACGAGTTTGTCGAAGGGGGCCATCCGCAGTGTGCCGTCAATCCACGCTGCAGCTTTGAATACCTCATGCCCCAGACACCCGCTCCCGCCATAGAATCCAAACGCATAGCGGTGATAGGAGCCGGACCCGCCGGGATGGTCTGTGCGCTAATCGCCGCGCGTCGCGGCCACGACGTAAAGCTCATCGACACCGAAGATGAACTTGGAGGAAAACTCCTCTCCGCCAGCGCCGCCCGGATCAAGTTCGACCTCGATAATTACCGCTCCTATCTTGTTCGACAGGTGCGCGAGCAGACAGAAAAACCCAACGGGAACCTGACACTCGAGCTTGGACGGGCAGTACGCGCCGAAGATCTTGCAAAAGCAGGCTTCGACGCAATCGTGTGCGCGACAGGCACTTCCAATGCGATACCGCCCATCCCCGGCCTTACGGAGCTTGCAGCATCGGGCCACGCCGTGCAGGCAACGCAGCTACTGCGCCAACCCGCGCTGCTTGGTAACGCCAAAACCGTCGCCATCATTGGCGGAGGGGCCGTGGGCTGCGAGGTTGCCCAATGGCTCACCGTCGAACACGGCATACCACAGGTCAGCGTAATTGAAATGCTGCCTCACATGATGCAGGGCGCCTGTACGGCAAATCGTGGCCACCTACTCCATGCGCTCAGGGGACGCAATGTGCGGCTTCTCAATATGACACGCGTCGAGCGCGCGGAGTTCGGCGGCAAACGCGAGTCTGGAGCCCCATCGAGGTGCGCGCGTCTCCACTTGAGTCGCAACTGCCACAAAAACGTTCCCGACCCCTACGTCTCGTGGTCACCGGTCTTGCCCGAGAACGTCGAAAACCCGCTTGCACCCAAAATCGGCAACGACTGGAAGCCGCTCGAGCTAACCTGCGACCTGGTAATCATTGCCTGTGGCGGACACCCCGACGACGCGCTGTTCTACAAACTGCAGCAGACGCACGCCGCAGACGAGCTGCATAACATCGGCGATGGGTTTGCACCCGGCCGCGTGCTCGAAGCGGTCCGTGCGGCATACCGACTCGGCACCAATATCTAACACGAAAGGATGGGCTCACAGATGAACCTGACCTCCCAGCAACAAGCCCTGCTCGACGGCGCCAAGGGCCCCGCCATGGCCAAAGTGGTCAAGACCCTCGTTATGTACGGCGAATGCTTTGGCGCCGAGCGTATGGTTCCCGTGACCGGCGCAAACGGTCATCTTGTCACAAGTTTTGGCCTCTCCATGCTCGGTCCAGTCTATGACCTTATGGATGAGCTGCTGAAAGACGGCGCACTGTCCGGTCAGTCATTCTCGGTCGACCCGAGGCCCCTCGACCCCGCCGTCCCGGCCAACCCGCTGCAAAAGTTGCTGTTCAAGACTATGTATTCCAAACAAGACGATTATGAGGCACAGCTGCGCAGCATGGGTCTATTGGACAGCGATGCTTTCACCTGCACCTGCTACCAGCCCGAGGTTGGCAATCGACCTCGGCGTGGCGACATCCTAAGCTGGGCAGAAAGCAGCGCCGTGGTCTTTGCCAACTCCGTGTTGGGCGCTCGCTGCAATCGCAACTCCGGCATCATCGAGATGTTCGGCTCAATTGCCGGCTTTGTCCCGGAATTCGGCCTGCTCACCGATGAGGGCCGCAAGGCGACCTGGATCATCGAAGTCGACTGTAAGCGCAAGCCCGAAGCGCAAGTGCTTGGCAGCGCCATTGGCATGAAGGTGATGGAAGACGTCCCTTACATTAAAGGCCTCGACTGTTGGCTTGGCCGCGAACTCACACCCGACACGCAGGACTACCTTAAGGACATGGGCGCCGCCAGCGCATCGAACGGCGCTGTCGGGCTCTACCATGTGGACGGCATCACGCCCGAGGCCGTCGAACAAGGCGAACAACTCATAGCACCAGACGCCCAAATCTATCGCATTGACGACGCCGAGCTGGAACGCATCCGCTCGAGCTACCCCGTTATGTGGAAGAACCCGGGCGCGCGCCCCAAGCTGGCCTTCATCGGCTGCCCCCATCTCTCGTCTGCACAACTCGCCCACTGGGCAGACGCTATCTGCGATGGGCTGAGCGCCTCCGGCAACCGCCGCGTGCAAGTACCAACCGTGCTGACCGCCGCCCCATCTGTGGCAGACGCCTTCCGCAAGACTGCGGCATACAGACGCCTCTCGACTACCGGCGCCGTCGTCTCGAGCATCTGCCCGCTTATGTACACCAACAACCCGCTGTGCGGCAGCATGCCCATCATCACCAACTCCAACAAGTTGCGTACGTACTCGGCATCGCGCTACTACACCGACGACGAGGTGCTCGCCTACGTCACCACCGGAAAACCAATCAAATAGGAAGGCGACTCCTCATGGAAAAAATCTTTCACGGCCGCGTCGTTGTCCCCGGAACTGCCCACGCCAAGGCACTCGTCTCTCACGGAGGGCTCAACACACTCGCATCGTTTCAGAAGGCACTGATGTTTGGCGACAAAAAGGCCACGTGTTCCGACCAAAACAATCCCGACTTGTACGGCAAACCTTTGGCGGGATGTGCCCTGTGCCTTCCGCAGACTATCGGCTCCACCACAGGCGGCATGGTGCTCTTCTGCGCCACCAAAATGGGGCGCCAACCCGCATGCCTGCTGTTTTCCAAACCCATTGACAGCCTTGCCGCCGCTGGCGCGATTCTCTCGGGCGTATGGACCGACACCCCCATGCCCACCATTGACAACCTGGGCGATGAGTTTCTCGATGCCGTATCGACGGGAGACGCCATCACTGTGGCCGAAGACGGCACGGTCATCGTCGGCTAAGGCTGTCCGACCCGCCGCCCTCAGATGAACAACGTGTTTCGCCGTTTCCCACGCGCGGTGCGGGCGATAATCTTGACGTATTCGATATACAACACGAAAGGAGTCCCACCATGGGAGCATCGGTATCGGTCGCACAGGGCGCGCCTCTTGATGCAGGCACCTACAAGGCAGACGAGGCAGCCGTCGAGCGCTTTTGCGAATTGCTGCGCATCCCCACTGTTTCGCGTGAGAACATCGCCGAGCGCGACGATGAGCCCTTCAGTCAGTGGATTCCCACGCTTCAGCGACTTTATCCGCATTTCTTTAAAGTCGCCGAGCCCACACGCATCGACGACTTTGGCATGCTCCTGCGTTGGCCTGGCGCCGATTCCGCCTTGGACCCCATCGTCATGATGGCGCATCAGGACGTCGTGCCCGTCGAGGGCCAAGACTGGAAGCATGATCCCTTTGGAGCCGAGATCATCGACGGCGAAATCTGGGCCCGCGGTTCACTCGACACCAAGTGCATCGTCTCTGCTTTTCTCGAGGCCACCGAGCACCTAATCGATCAGGGCTTCGTTCCCCCGCGCGATGTCTGGTTCTTCTCGAGCGATGGCGAGGAAATCGCCGCGCCTACTGCAACCCATGCAGTGCAGTGGCTTCGCGAGCACAACATCCATCCCTATATGGTGCTCGATGAGGGTGGAGCCGTGGCAGCCAATGCCCCGCTCGGCGTCACCGAACCCGTTGCCATGGTAGGTGTGTCCGAGAAGGGCCACGTCGACCTTACCGTCACGGCGCGCGCCGACGGCGGCCATGCCTCTACGCCTGCGGCAAACGATGCCTGCCGTCTTCTCTGCCGTGTATGCGAGACTATCTCGGCCAACCCCGGCAAGCCGCAGCTCACGCCCGCCGTCGAGGCTACACTGACCGAGTTGGGTGCCCGTAGCAGCGCGACGTATCAGGCAATCTTTGGCAACCTGTGGCTCACGCGCCCCGCGGTTACCAAGATCATGGCCGCCAGCCCCGAGACCTCGGCCATGCTGCGCACAACCTATGCGCTCACGCAGCTCGAAGGCTCCAATGCGCACAATGTGCTGCCACCAGCTGCTCGCGCCAACTTCAACGTGCGCATCGCTCCGTTTGAGAGTATCGCCGATGCCGTTGAGCGCGCCCGCAAGCTCGCCGCCCAGCAGTGCCGCGCCTCGGGCGTAAGCCCCGACCATGTCACCGTCGAAATCAACGAGGCGATTCCCTACACCGAGCCCGCGCCCATCTCGCCTTACGAAGACGATGCCGCCTTCAACTACATCCATCGCTGCGTGTCGGGTGTCTATCCCGAGGCCGGCTTTGCTCCCTACGTGCAGAACTCCTGCACCGACTCGCGCGAGTTCAACGAGATCTGCGATCGCGTCTACCGCTTCTGCGGCTTTATCTACTCGGGTGAGGCACGCAAGCTCATCCATGCCGCCAACGAACGCATCGGCGTCGACGTCTACAAGCGCGGTATCGAATTCTATGTGGCGTTTCTCGCCAACCTTGGACAACTGTAGGACGGGAGGGCCGATAGCGCCCCTCCCCGCTTTTACCGACCAGGAGAACCAGCATGACCCAACCAAATCTTAAGCGGGCGGCCCGGCTCGACACCAAGGCCGTCGCCCTCGCCTCCCTACCCTTTATGGGCATGATCAGCTTTTGGCAGGTCTACGACGGCATCGTTCCCAAGATGCTCACAGGGACCTTTGGCCTATCCAACTCGCTCACCGGCGCGATCATGGCCATCGATAATGTCTTTGGCTTGTTCCTGCTTCCGCTCTTTGGCATCCTCTCGGACCGCTGCGCAAGCAAACTCGGACGTCGAACGCCCTTTATCTTGGGCGGCTCCGCGGTGGCAATGCTCTCCGTCCCGCTCATCGCGATTGCCAACAACATGGGCAGCCTACCTCTGCTCATTGGCGCGATTATCCTCACGCTTTTGGCAATATGTGCCTACCGCACCATGACGGTTGCCATCGTGGCCGATATTACGCCTCGCCCACTTCGAACCAAGGCGGACTCAATCGAGAAGATCGTCGGCTATGCGGGAACGGGCCTTATGCTCGTCGCCATCTCGGTCATGGTTCCCAGGGCCGACAAACCCAATTATCTTCCGCTCTTTATCTTGCAGGCCGCCTTTATCCTCGTGTCGGCCGTTGTCTACGGCATCTTTGTCCGTGAGCCCGCCCTCGTCGAAAAGATGCGCGAGAAATCGCTGTCCATGGGCATCGACGAAGATCAGATTGACAAAGATGACTCCCCCGAGGCCGGCGGTAAAGATCGCGTTGCAGACGCCGGCGTACACCGCTCCATCATCATGCTGCTCGCTGCAACGTTTTTCTACTACATGAGCTATAACGCCATGACCACCAATATCAGCCGTTATGCCGATATGTTCTACGGCATGGAGGGCGGTTCCTATGCCATCATCAATATCGCGACGATTGCAGGCGCGCTGCTAAGCTACGTACCCCTGGCAAACCTTTCGCTCAAAATCGGCCGCAAAAAGGTCGCCCTGGGCACCGCCGTCATCATGGTTTTGTGCCCCGCGCTTCTTTGGCTGGCACCCGGCTTCTCGCCCGTGTTGTACGGCGTCTTTTTGTTGATGGGCGTCGCGTTGGGCGGCGTGGACCTGTGCGTGTACACGATGATTCTGGAGTGCTGCAGCTCCCAAAGCGTAGGCCGCTACTCCGGTTACTACTACACCGTGAGCATGGCGGCTCAGGTGGCGACACCGATTCTCTCCGGCATCGTCATGGACGTGGCGCCGTCGATGCTCTTCGCCTACATCACGGCAATGGGCATGTTTATGGCCGCGAGCATTGCCGCCGCCAAACACGGCGACGCCATCTTGATCGACGAGGTCGCTCGCCGCGAGGCAGCCGAGTAGAAGTGCACGCCAATATTGAGCAATGGAGCCGGATGGGGGCATTTCCCATCCAGCTCCTTTTCTCATCCTCAAGAGGCTCGTCGAAGCCTACCCCACCGTGACGGATTCCCCGGTAAAGGCACTCATCATCAACAGGACAAAGAAGACCAGGTAGCTGACACTCAGCAGGTACGCAATGATCAGAAAGAAGACCCATCCGACATTGGTGTTACCGTCGGCACGGCGTTGCTCGCGATTGCGGCAGAGCCAAATCGTCACGCCAATGGCCACAATCAACAGCACAAGTGCCGCTGCCGCCAGTCCAGCAAGCGCAAACATCACGCCAATGCTCACAGCAATAACCGGGAGCAGCAGCAAGCCGCATCCGCACCCACCAGGACTATATACGACAGACTGTCGGCGTCGTTCCATCGTCACTCCAACCTCAACATCTTTGAGCGCTACAACGCAACGACCTGCTGAACGGGAACGATCTTATCCAGTTCCGGTTCGATGCGCCTCTTCTCTGCCTCGAGGTCAAACGCGATCTGGGCTCGAAGCCAATAGCCATCCGTCAGGCCAAAGTAGCGGCAAAGACGAAGATCGGTGTCAGTCGTAACACGACGCCTTCCCAAAATAATCTGCCCAATACGCTGAGCCGGAATCCCGGTCTCCTTAGCAAGGCGATATTGAGAAATACCCATAGGGACAAGAAATTCCTCTTTGAGAAGCTCGCCGGGGGCCACCGGCGACAACAAGCCAGCATCAGTTTTGTCACTTGTGATAATCGACGATTTCAACATTCCAAGCCATCCCCTGTCTCCACTCAAAACAGACCCGATAGCGCTCATTGACACGGATACTATATTGACCGGCGCGATCGCCCTTCAACGCTTCAAGACGATTGCCTGGCGGAACGCGAAGATCATCAAGCGAAGCGCAGATCTGCAGTTGGCGAATCTTCCTCAAGGCGACCCGCTCAAAAGGAATGAACTTCCTAATCCGCACACCCATTGCAAAGCGTTCAGTGTCTTCATCTTTATATGATGCAATCATAGTATCGCCTTACGTTAATAACGTCAAACGTTTCTATAGAGTTACATCCCTATTATAGCGTACATTTGTTCGTATTTTCGAGAACAAACGTCCACGTCAATTAACCAAGCAAAAGTAATCGTTTGTAGACATCGAGGCCTTTGAGCAGGACTTCCTCGTCAAAGAGCATGGTATCAGTATGCAGGGCACTCGTGGCATAGGCGGGGCAGCCCTCGGCGTCGCTCGGGTTATCCTGACTGACAGGAACGCCCGTGCCCAGCAAGAAGAACACACCCGGCAGATGGCGCTGATAGAAAGCGAAGTCCTCGGCAATCAGCAAAGGCTCATCCACGAGCTGCAGCTCGGGCAAGGCAGGCGCGACATTGGCAAATAGCTCGGGGTCGTTGTCAACCGGCGGATAGCCCTCGGCAAAGTCAAGATCGTACGTGCAGCCCGTTGCAGCGCATGCCTCATCAAGCACGCGGTGCACGCCCCCGCGTGCACGGTCGAACATGTCGTCTGTAAACACACGCAGGCTGCCGGCAACATGGGCCTCCCCCGCCACCGCGTTGCAGACGGTGCCGGCCTGCAGCAGGCCGAACTTACCAATGCAGGGCTCGTCGGCACCCAACTCGTCCATCAATTCGCGCTCGGCGACCAAGAACTTGGCAGCCGCCAGCGCCGCATCGTGTGATTCGTTTACGGGAACGCCGTAAGTCTTGGCGATATGGATACTTGTCCCGTGAATGCGCACGTGCGTCTCACTCGAGCGCGCCAGCAATGGACCGGAGCAGCTCGCCAACGTGCCGGCAGGCAGATCGGGCCACACATGGAAGCCAAAAATGCGGTCGACCCCGTAGCGCTCGAACACACCGCTCTCGCATACCGTCTTGGCACCACCGGTCGTTTCCTCGGCCGGCTGGAACACAAAAAGCACGTTGTGCCTCATGGCGCCCGGCCGCTTGCGAATCGTACGGTCGACATGCGTCGCGGCGGCAAGTGCCATAGCCATGTGTCCGTCATGTCCGCAAGCGTGCATCTTGCCGGGATGGGTCGAGGCGAACGCTGCCCCTGTTGCCTCGGCAATGGGCAGCGCATCCATGTCGGCCCGAATCGCCGTGGCATGTGCGGCGCCAACGCCAGCATCGAAGAAAGCGCAGACGCAGCTGGGGCACGGATGGGTCACCTCGCAAACAAGCGGTGCCAGCACGCCCTCGATATAAGCGATGGTTTGCGGAAGATCGAAATCGAGCTCCGGAATGCGATGGAGATCGCGGCGATAGCGACGGAGTTCTTGGAGCTCGGTCATAGAGGATCCCTTCGTGAGGCATATCTGTTGCAACTTATATGTGATACAGGATTGTGGCACACATGTTTCCAGCATATTGCTGCATTTTTTAAACGTTATATACGAATACTCTTGTTTGGTAAAGTGCAACGTGGTAGGGTCGTTACCACTTGATAGAGGCGCGGGCACGAAGAACCGCGGGCGAGCCGGCAGGCTTTGACCCCGCGGGGAGGCGAAACCCGCCGAACTGGGCTTTTCGGGCACGAACAACCTGGTGGGCCTGCGGGAAACACCCGCAGGACTGTCTGCAGCAATGCGGGAGCGCTATCCGGACATTGGGTCCACGCTATGCGGATTCGATGCGCAGATGGCGCCGTCTGGATAGCGAGGTTTACGGGACATGGCATTGACTCCCAACGAGGCATATGCGGCCAAGCAGCCGTTTGTGGACAAGGAGACGCTCGAGCATATCGTCGAGCAGTTCCCCACGCCGTTTCATCTATATGACGAGGCGGGCATCCGCCGCAACATGCAAGAGGTGCGCGACGCCTTCGCATGGAACCCGGGCTTTAAGGAATACTTTGCCGTCAAGGCAAATCCCAACCCGGCGCTCATCTCCATTCTCAACGAATACGGCTGCGGCTGCGATTGCTCGAGCTATACCGAGCTCATGATTGCCCGCTCGCTGGGCATCACGGGACACGACATCATGTTCTCGTCCAACGACACGCCGGCAGCGGACTTTGAGCTCGCCGACAAGCTGGGCGCCATCGTCAACTTTGACGACATCAGCCACATCGAATTCTTTGAGCGCGTTGCGGGGCCCATCCCCAAGACGGTCAGCTGCCGCTTTAATCCGGGCGGCTTGTTCCAGCTCTCCAACGGCATCATGGATAACCCCGGCGACTCCAAATACGGCATGACCACCGAGCAGCTCTTTGAGGCTTTCCACATGCTCAAGGCCAAGGGCGCCGAGAATTTTGGCATCCATGCCTTCCTTGCCAGCAACACCGTCACCAACGACTACTACCCCAAGCTCGCGCGCATCCTCTTTGAGCTTGCCGTGCGCCTGGAGCGCGAGACCGGTGCACATGTCGCCTTCATCAATCTGTCCGGCGGCGTCGGCATCCCCTATCTACCCGAGCAGCAGGCCAACGACATTCACGCCATCGGCGAGGGGGTGCACGCGGCCTACGACGAGATCCTGGTTCCCGCCGGTATGGGCGATGTGGCCATCTGCACCGAGATGGGCCGCTTTATGATGGGGCCCTACGGCTGCCTGGTCACCAAGGCTATCCACGAAAAGCAGATCTACAAGGACTATATCGGTGTCGACGCAAGCGCCGTCGATCTGATCCGTCCTGCCATGTACGGCGCCTACCACCACATTACGGTAATGGGTCAGCCGGGTGGCGCCGACAAGACCGCAGCGCCTGTCACAAACACGTACGACATTACGGGCAATCTGTGCGAGAACAACGACAAGTTCGCCATCGACCGCGAGCTACCGCAGATCGACATGGGTGATGTGCTCGTGATCCACGATACCGGCGCGCATGGCTACTCCATGGGCTACAACTACAACGGCCGTCTGCGCTCCGCCGAGGTGCTGCTGCGCCCCGATGGCTCGGCCGACCTCATCCGCCGCGCCGAGCGCCCGGGCGATTACTTTGCCACACTCGACGTGCTGCCGAGCGGCCGAGAGCTGCTGGCCAAGTCGCGCGCCGAAAGTGCTCGCCGTCGTGCCCAAGACGAGCGCCTGGCAGTCGCCGCCCAATGGAACAAACGCATCCAGATCGCGGACGCGAAGGAGAAGAACATGGACATCCGCAATCTCGAGGGCTCAATCGTCGCCCTTGTTACGCCGTTTAAAAAGGACGGCAGCGTCGACTTTGACGCGCTCGAACGCCTTATCGATTTCCACCTGCAAAACGGCACCGATGCCATCCTCACCCTGGGCACCACCGGCGAGAGCGCCACGATGACCGATGACGAGGACAACTCCGTCGTCGCCGCCGTGGTCAAGCATGTTGCAGGACGCGTCCCCGTCATCGCCGGCTCGGGCTCCAACTCCACGCAGACGATGCTCACCAAGTCGCTCACCTACCAGGGCTTGGGAGCCGACGGCCTGCTGCTCATCACCCCCTACTACAACAAGTCCAACGAAGAGGGCATCTATCAGCACTTTAAGACCGTCGCCGATGCTGTGGACATCCCCTGCATCCTGTACAACATCCCCGGCCGCTGCGGCTGCGGCATCAGCGAGCGCAACGTAGAGCGCTTGGCCGCGCACCCCAACATCATGGGTATTAAGGAAGCCTCGGGCAACGTCGCCTACGCGGCCAAGATCGCCCACCTGCTGTCCGACGACTTCCGCATGTACTCGGGCGAGGACGCGCTCACCGTGCCGCTCATGAGCCTGGGCGCCTCGGGCACCATCAGCGTGTGGGCCGACGTTCAGCCGCAGCTTGTGCATGACATGTGCCGCGCCTATTTGGACGGTGACGTGGCACGCGCCCGCAATATCCAGATTGCCGGCCAGCCGCTCATCAATGCCCTCTTTAGCGAGGTCAACCCCATCCCTGTCAAGGAAGCGCTCGCTCAGATGGGTATGATCGAGGCAAACTACCGCATGCCGCTATGCCCCATGGCAGACGACACGCGCGCTGCACTTACCGATGCTCTGAAGGGAGCTGGTCTGCTTGATTAAGACCGTCATTATGGGAACGGGCCGCATGGGCTCGCTCATCCGCACCACCGCCGAGGGCATTGTCAACGCCGCTGGAGAGCCCGTTTTTGACATCGTCGCCCAGATCGGCTTCGACTTGTCCGAGCTCGAGAGCGCACCGGCCGCCGATGTAATCATCGACTTCTCGAACGTCGTGACCTTCGATGCCGTTGTCGCCTATGTCGAGCGCACGGGTGCCGCACTCGTTTCCGGCACCACGGGCTATACGCCCGAGCAGATGGATCGCCTGCGCGAGCTGGGTCAGAACGCCCGTGTTATGCACTCGGGCAACTACTCTATCGGTATCGCCGCCCTGCGCCATCTGGTTGCCCAGGCCACGAGCGAGCTGCCCGGCTTTGACTGCGAAATCGTCGAGACGCACCACAGCCAAAAGGTCGACGCTCCCAGCGGCACCGCCAAGCTGCTACTCGACGCCGTCGTCGAAGCCGAGCCCGAGGCAGGCTACCACCCCGTCTATGGCCGCGAGGGCATGTGCGGCGCGCGCGACCCCAAGGAGATCGGCATGCACTCGCTGCGCGGCGGCACCGTCGCCGGCGTGCACGAGGTAAGCTTTTTCGGCCAGGACGAGGAGGTCACGCTCACGCACCGCGCCACGAGCCGTCAGATCTTCGTCAACGGCGCCCTGGCAGCCGCGCAGAAGCTCGTCACCCGCAAGCCTGGCTTCTATACGTTCGACCAGGTCATGTTTGCCTAACCAAGTATCAACCGGATCCACTCAAAGGAGAGACAGCAAATGAGTAATGCAGCCGAGATGGATGCACAGGAGATTATCAACTACATCGCAACCGCACCCAAGAAAACGCCCGTCAAACTGTACGTGCGCGAAAAGCCGGGCATGAAGGTCCAGTGGGGCAATGCGCACGTCTACGGCGGTCGTCGTGGCAAGACCGTCTTTGGTGACTGGGATGAGCTCAAGGCAATCCTCGACGTCAACGCCGACTCCATCGACTACTACGACGTAGAGAACGACTGCCGCAACTCCGCCGTGCCCATGCTCGACCTCAAGGGTATCAACGCCCGCATCGAGCCGGGCGCGATCATCCGCGACCGTGTCGAGATTGGCGATCGCGCCGTCATCATGATGGGCGCCATCATCAACATCGGCTCCGTCATTGGCGAAGGCTCCATGATCGACATGGGCGCTGTGCTGGGCGGCCGCGCCACCGTGGGCAAGAACTGCCACATCGGCGCCGGCACCGTGCTGGCAGGCGTCGTGGAGCCCGCCAGTGCCACGCCCGTCATCATCGAGGACGACGTTATGATCGGCGCCAATGCCGTGGTCCTGGAGGGCGTGCACGTAGGCAAGGGCGCTGTCGTTGCCGCCGGCGCCGTGTGCGTCGAGGACGTCCCCGCCGGTGCCGTCGTGGCCGGTGTCCCCGCCCGCGTCATCAAGATGCGCGACGAGAAGACCGACAGCAAGACCGGCCTGGAAGAGGGTCTGCGCCAGCTCTAGGGTTACGCGGTTTTACCAAACCGCGTAACTAGTCGACGCTGCACTTTTGGTTCCGTCGTTCTAACGAACGACGGATCGGTCGACGCTGCAAACGCCCCTAAGCGGCAATCTGACGTTCAATCGTCGGTCGCGTACCGAAGTACGCTTCCCTCCTCTTTCACGTCACCTTGCTCGCTTAGGGGCGTTTTCGCTGACGTATGCTCAACCTACGGCGCAATTCAGCTCCAAGCAAAAAGGCCGAAGCCCTCATCCGAGGCTTCGGCCTTTGCTTTGTCTGCAGTTCAAACGCAGTTTATCGATTCTCAATTGACCCGATGTTTTTGAGCTCGATGGAGATGAGGCCGTTGGGCTCGTTGACGAACTCGATGTACTCGGAATTCGAACCCATCTCGGCCGGGAAGCTGATTTCGATACCCGTGTCGGTACGGATCTTGTGATTACGCACGGCAGCGCGCTCGACCTGCTTGCGCTCCACGGGAACACGCTCGGGAACCTTCTCCTCGGTCAGTGCCGCGCGCACGCTTTCCTTGATGACCGGTTCGTCCTCAAAGACCTCATCGACGATATCCCAAGGCGGCAGCTCCTCGTCATCCTCAACCTTCTCGGCAACGGCAGCCTTAACCTTGGCGAGTGCCACGGCCGTGTTGGCACCGTGCTCCTCGGCGACTTCCTCGACCACACGCGTCACGGTGTCGATGACCTCCTTGCCCGATACACCCGTGTCGCACTGCAGCAGGCCATCGGGGATAAGCATACGGTCCTCGCCGGCAATCTTGCGCTTCTTGTCCACGTAGCCGATCTCCATGGTACTCGCGCGCACGATGGCATAGCTCGGCACCTTTTGCGAGGGGTTTGGCAGAATAGCGTAGTGGCGCGCGATGTCGTTGCGCACCTCCCCCTCCTCGCGGCCCACTTCGTGCATAAAAGCCTGCTTGGAGCCCAGCAGCATCACGGCAAACCAGCGGGCATCCTCATCGTCGTCAAAATCGGCCACGAGCACGTCGGTGGACTCGGCTTTCTCGGCTTTGGTGAGCTCGGAAGAGATGAACTCCGCAATCCGCTGCGACAGGTCCACGAACTCGCGCTCGCCAAAGAAATAGCCCTTGAGTTCGCCGCCAAACGCAGAGTTCTCGGCAAACGTGGCACGTTTATTGTCGGCCGAGGTTCGTGCGCGGCGCAGATGCGTGGTCACGAAGTTGCGCACGGTACGGCTTTCGATATCGAGCTCGCGCTGGCTCATAACGTTAACGGCAGAGTCAAAGTCCAGGATATGCAGAATCGCGTGATTGATTTTCATATACGGCATTCCGTTCTAGATCGATTTCGGCACGAACCAGTATAGCGGTCGAGCCCGCCCCAAGCGCATCGAAGATTGCTGCATTGGGGCCAGGTTTCTCTGCACCAATGGTTAACGCAGGAGCTCGGACTGCCAGGCCTCGAGTTGTTCTGCCAGACTCTTACCGGCAGCGGACATGTCGATCTGAGGGCGTTTGGGCAGCAATGCACATCTAAGGATTGCCGCGATGGTCTGCGAAACAAAATGGCGCGTATCCTTGTCAAAGCCTTGGGCGGCCCGGAGCATCACAGGCAGGTTCTCGCGCATGTTCCCGGCGATATCCGCAAAACGTTCGGCGCCCGTAGCCTCAAACACGGAGAACAACGCATCTACAAAACGCTCGCGCTCGCCAGGTGACACTGCAAGCAGCATCTCGCGAATAGAGCCATCAACATATCGCGCGCCAGCAGACAGGCGTTCGCAATACACAAAATCGCAGCCGTCGACCACCCAGCTAAAGGGATTGTGTTGCAGCAGGCTAAACTCGGTGCTTTCGACGATAGCGTAGTCCTCTTGCGTCTCGAACATCATGCCGAAGATCGAAGACTGGGGCAGGGTTTTATCAATACGACCAGAAAGGCTCGCAAAGGCGTCTCCGTTCAGAAACTCCTCGACAAAGCCAGGGCCATCGTGGGAGAAGACCCGCTCAATCCGGTTGCGAGCACCGCTTGAGCACATCGCTGCACCATACACAGCCAGATTTCCGCCCTTGGAATGGCCTCCGCACAAGAGCGGCCCGTCAATCGCATCCGCCGCCTCGTCCACATAACGCGCCGCGGATTCCTGGGCCGGCACAGGACACCGGAACGCCATGTTAAAGTCCTCTTTCCAGCCCACAATCGTGCTGTCGGTCCCTCGGAAGGAAACGTAGCTAAACCCTGCCGGAAATCGGAGCGTCATGGCCGCAAACTGCTCCGTCATCGTAACATCGTTCACGGCGCGATAGCCGCAAATGCGCGCACCGCAGTATCTGGGATTTGCTGCCACTGCCTCCAACAAGGTAAGGCTTCCCTCTGGATTCCACAAGTCGCCAACCATATCCCGATAGCACTCGGCACGTAGCAGCTCGCGCACGTCAAGCCCCCGCCAGCCCTCAAGCTCTGGCATGTCGTCCGGCAGGCGCAAATACGACAACCAGGCAAAGACCAGACTGTCCACCGCGCAGAACGGCCGCTCATCAAACGAGTCAAAGGCCGTCTGGGCATAGGTCAAAAAGTTAGGCGAATCAGACATGACCCTCCCATCAACAATGGTGCAAGGGGGACAGGCTGGTTTTGCACCGATTGCACCTCATTTGATGCAAATGAACTGCATCCCATTTCTTGGACTTTGAAATTAAGGTTCGAGAAAAGGGAGGCATCGGAAATGCCCCGCAGGAAGA
>NZ_JAQLDU010000018.1 GCF_028209625.1 Collinsella aerofaciens
CGGAGGAATTCCGGAATCAGTCCCTATGTGCGGCGTAGGCCGCTTATTAGCCCGTCCAAGAATTGGGGCGCAGTTCAGTGCGCAGCGGAGGTTCTTTCATGTCCGAGGACGCGCCGGAAAGGAAGGTCGCCCTCGGGCCGAACAGCTATGGCAGCTTACGCGACGGTGTAAACCCAGTCGTGCTTATCCTCAACAGCACCAGACTGGATGCCGGTCAGGGTCTCGCGGAGCTTCTTCATCACGGGGCCAATCTCGGTGTAGCCAGCCGGGAAGGTCACGGTCTCATCGGCACCATAGACCTTGTTGTCAATCTCGCCAACCGGGGAGATGACGGCAGCGGTGCCGCACAGGCCGCACTCGACAAAGGTACCGGCCTTGACCTCAGCCCACTCGACGGGACGCTGGTCGACGGTCATGCCCAGGTCCTGAGCAACCTGAACGAGCGAGCGACGGGTGATGGAGGGCAGGATGGAGTCGGTGTGCGACTGAGGAACGACGAGGGTGCCGTCCTCCTTCACGAACAGAACGTTCGCGCCGCCGGTCTCCTCGACATAGGTGCGGGACTCAGAGTCGAGATACAGGTTCTCGGCATAGCCCTCGCGATGGGCCTCCATCGTGGGCTTGAGGGACATGGCGTAGTTGAGGCCGGCCTTGATGTTGCCGGTGCCGTGCGGTGCGGCGCGGTCGTACTCGGAAACGCGCAGCTTGACGGGCTTGAGGCCACCCTTAAAGTACGGACCGACCGGGGTCACGAGAATGCGGAACGTGTACTCAGGAGCGGGAGCCACGCCGATCACGTCACCAGAGCCGATCATAAACGGACGCACGTACAGGGTTGCACCGGAGCCGAAGGGCGGAACCCAGGCGGCGTTGGCAGAAACGACCTGCTTGACGGCCTCAACAAACTTGTCCTTGGGGAACGGGGGCATCTCGAGGCGCTGGGCAGAGTTATACATACGCTCGGCGTTCATGTCGGGACGGAAGCAGACGATGCTGCCGTCCTCGGCGGTATAGGCCTTCAGGCCCTCAAAGACCTCCTGGCAGTAATGGAAGATGCCACCGCACTCGGAGACATGCAGGGTGTGGTCGGTGGTCAGGCCGCCCTCGTCCCACTCGCCGTCCTTCCAATGGGCCTCGTAGCTGTAATCGGTCTTCATGTAGCCAAAGCCGAGGCTACCCCAATCGATATCCTTCTTCTCGACAGCCATATGTCGCTCCTTACATACACAGTTGCATACTCGCGAACCCGCACGCAAGGACCGGGGTCGACCGCGTCGCAACGTCGCACGCCCGGAGCGTAGAGCCGGACGGGACACGCGAACGGCATCAAAGCCGATGGCACGTCGATTCGCATGCACGAGATTGTACTCCCCGTACGCGTCTGATAAAACGCTTTTCTTTAACTAAGTAAAGTATTTTCATTTGACCGAAGCAAAAAGGCCCGCCACCGTAAGCGGTGACGGGCCTCAACGGCACGGTTTGCGCGCTGGCTCGAGCTACGCGTTCTTTTTGCCCAGCTTAGCCTTAACCAGACCGACCACGGTCGGGATGATCGACACGGCGACGATGCCGATAATCAGCAGCTCAAAGTGCTCCTGCACAAAGGGGATGCCGCCAAAGAAGTAGCCCAGCAGAGTGAAGACCGTCGACCAGGTAATGCCGCCCAGCACGTTAAAGATGACAAAGTTGCGCCAATGCATGCCGCCCATGCCGGCGATGAAGGGCACAAAGGTGCGGATAAACGGGAAGAAGCGACCCAGGAAGATGGCCAGGTGGCCCCATTTGTCCAGGAAGTCCTCGGACTTTTTGATGCGCTCGGGCGTCATGGCCTTCACCTTGCCCGAGGCGATGATCTTTTGGCCAAAGAAATGACCGATCATAAAGTTGCACTGATCGCCCAAGATGGCAGCCGTCCATGCGACGGCCAGCAGAGCCACGATGTTAAAGCCGCCGTTGTGGGCAAAGAAACCCGAGGCAAACAGCAGCGAATCGCCGGGAAGGAACGGGAAGAACACCACGCCCGTCTCGATAAAGATGATCAGGAACACGCAGCCATAGGCCATAAGCGGGCCGGCGGCGATCCAGCTGGCGATCGCGGTGCGCGGATCCTTAAGCAGCTCGGCGATAAAATTGATGAAACCCATGAAGTAAAACCTCTCAGTTGTGGGCGCGGACACGTCCAAGTTGACCAGTATACGGTTGTGACGCGGCAACGCACACGACCTTACAAAAGCGTGACTTCATTACCAGCAAGTTTGCATAATTGACACCTGTCGCGCAAAGCCGAGCAAGATTGCTCTTCCTAATCCCTAGCGAATCGCTATACTTTATTGAATTGCATTGTCGCGGTGCTAAGGGAGGGCGGCCGGTGAGCTTTATCAATACCATTCGCGAGGACATCAAGACCGTCCAGGCACAGGACCCCGCCGCGCAAAACGGCCTAGTCATCTTCCTTTCTTACCCCGGCCTGCACGCCAAGTGGAACCACGTGCCCGAGCACTGGCTGTGGGAACATGGACATCGCTCGCTCGCCCGCGTGCTCTCGCAAATCACCCGCCATATCACCGGCGTCGAGATTCATCCCGCCGCGCAGATCGGCAAGCACTTCTTTATCGACCATGCCATGGGCGTCGTCATCGGCGAGACCACCATTGTGGGCGACAACTGCGTGCTCTACCAGGGCGTCACGCTCGGCGGTACCGGCAACGAGACCGGTAAGCGCCACCCAACGCTCGGCAATAACGTCACTGTGGGCACAGGCGCCAAGGTGCTCGGTAACATCCGCATCGGCAACAACGTCAAGATCGGCGGCAACTCGGTCGTCGTCAAAGACGTACCCGATAACTGCACCGTCGTGGGCGTGCCCGGGCGCATCATCAAGCGCAACGGCTGCCGCGTGTTCGAAGAAAGCTTCGATGCCAAGCAGCATCGCGAGTACATGCCCGATGACGCCGCCGAGCAGAGCGCCCTCAACCGCCAGGGCATCACCGAGAATGCCCGCCGCGTCAAGGAACTCGAGCGAGAGGTGGCCGAGCTCAAGGCCCTCGTCGCCAAGCTCGTGGACGAGCACTAGGAACGCGAGCGGCACAAAACAACATCGACACCGACGCAAAAGGCGCGCCAGG
The DNA here is from genome assembly GCF_028209625.1 of Collinsella aerofaciens. Lineage (GTDB taxonomy): Bacteria > Actinomycetota > Coriobacteriia > Coriobacteriales > Coriobacteriaceae > Collinsella > Collinsella aerofaciens_AM. Next base: position 3,126 of record NZ_JAQLDU010000018.1, read on the forward strand.
GAATCAATCCCCGGCACGCCTTGTTTCCAATGTGACATGCGGAACTGTCCCTTTGTCACCTTAGGCGAACTGACTCAGATAGAGGTCGGCGTAGGCGCCCTCGGCAGCCAGCAGTTCCTTATGCGTGCCTTGCTCGATAATGTTGCCGTGATCCATGACCAGAATCAGGTCGGCATCCACGATCGTCGACAGGCGATGTGCGATCACAAAGCTCGTGCGCCCATGCATGAGCGCGTCCATGGCACGGCCGATGGCAAGCTCGGTGCGCGTATCCACGCTTGAGGTCGCCTCATCCAGAATGAGAATCGCCGGGTTGTTGAGCAGCACGCGCGCAATGGTCAGCAGCTGACGCTGGCCCTGGCTGATGCTTTCGGCATCATTGGCCACGCGCGTGTCGTAGCCCTGCGGCATGGTGCGCACAAAGAAGTCGACCTGCGCGGCGCGGGCGGCAGCCACGATCTCGTCGCGCGTTGCCTCGGGGCAGCCGTAGGCGATGTTTTCGGCAATCGTGCCGTCGAACAGCCAGGCGTCCTGCAGCACCATGCCAAACTGCTGACGTAACTCACCGCGGTTCATGAGGCGCGTATCCACACCGTCGAGCGTAATGCGGCCGCCGTCAATCTCGTAGAAGCGCATGAGCAGGTTGATGAGCGTGGTCTTACCCGCACCCGTGGTTCCCACCACCGCAATCTTCTGACCCGGTTCGGCGGTAAACGACACGTCGCGCATGAGCGGCTTTTCGGGCGTGTAGCCAAAGCGCACATGCTCAAAAGCGACGCGGCCCTCAACGCGACCCGGCAGCTTGGCGGCCTCGTCCGGCAGCGGATCGGCCTCCATCTCGGGCTCATCGAGCAGGTCGAACACGCGCTCCGCACTCGCCAGCGCGCTCTGCAGCGAGTTGAAGGTGAACGACAGCTGCGTCATGGGTTCGGACGCCTCGTAGATAAACTGGAAGAACGCCTGGAACACGCCGACGGTCATATGCCCGGCAACCAGCATGCTGCAGCCCACGAGCGCAATCACGATCTGCGCCAGGCGACCGATAAAGCGCACCGCAGGGCCGACGGCATTGATCATAAAGTCGGCCTTGGTACTCACGCGCGCTAGCTCACTCGAGGCCTGGTGCACCTCGGCAGAACTCTGACGCTCGCAGTTAAACGCACGAATCACCAGACGGCCCGAATAGCCTTCCTCGACCGCACTCGTAATCTTGGACACCCACTCCTGGCGCTCGCCGGTCACGTCATGTGTGCGACGCGAGACCACTTTGGTCACCAGCAGCGACAACGCCGTAAAGAACAAAAAGACCAGCGTGAGCGGCACGCTAAACACGAACATTACGCTCACGGCGCCCACCACGGTACCGATCGACACCAGAAGCTGCAGCAAGCCGCGCTGCATGCTTTCGGACATCTTGTCCAGGTCGTTGGTCGCGCGGCTGACGACCTCGCCGGGACGATGCGCGTCAAAGTAGGCAAGCGGCAGACGGTTGAGCTTTTGTGCGATGCGGTTGCGTAGACGCAGGTTGAGACGCTCGGCAACGCTCGACATCAAAAAGCTCTGGAGTGCGTAGAACGAGGCGGCGGCGGTCCAGATCATAAAGTAGATGAAGATGGTCCTGCCGCAGTTCTCCCAGGTAATGCTGAAGGTAGTGTTGTTGGCAAACGCCACCTTCATGTGCCCCCACAGTTCATCGATCACGCGGGCGCTGTAGGCCGGCGCCGCGGTGTTAAAGATGGCATAGAACACGATGCTCGCGAACACGATATAGAAACGCCAATGGTCGCCGGCGGCCTCGCTCCACAGGCGGCGCACCGTCGCCCAGGTGTCGCGGGGCGTCTCGTCCTCGTCCTCGTCGTCAACGTCGCGCATGCGCTCTGCCTCGGCGCGGGCGCGCTCGTCCTCGGCGCGCTCGTTTTCCTCGTAGAGCGCCTGGCGGCGAGCCTCGCGCTCCGCCGCCTTGGCGGCTTCGTCCAGGCCGGGCGTGGCGCCCACCGCCTCGACTGTCTCTGCAACCGCGGCGTCATCGGCGATGCCCTGCTTCTTGAGCTCCTCGGTCATGCTACTCACCTCCCTTCATCTGCGATTCCGCGATAGCGCGGTACACCTCGCAGGTTTCCATAAGCTCGCCATGCGTGCCCAGGCCCACGACCTCGCCATCCTTGAGCACGACAATCTGGTCGGCGTGCAGAATCGTCGAGATGCGCTGCGCGATGATGAGCACCGCGGCGTCGCGCGTCTCGTCCTGCAGCGCATGGCGCAGGGCCGCATCGGTCTTAAAGTCCAGGGCCGAAAAACTATCGTCGAAGATATATAGATCGGCATGCTTCATGAGCGCACGGGCGATGGCCAGACGTTGGCGCTGGCCGCCCGAAAAGTTCGTACCGCCCTGGGCAACCGGGGTATCGAGCCCCTGCGGTTGATCGAGCACAAAGGTGCTCTGGGCAACCTGCAGCGCATGAAGCATGTCCGCCTCGGTCGCGTCCTCGTTGCCAAAGCGCAGATTGCTTGCCACGGTGCCCGAGAACAGCCACGCCTTCTGCGGCACATAGGCAATGCGCCCGCGAATCTCGTCTTGCGAAAGGTCGCGCAGGTCAACACCGTCCAGGCGAATGGTGCCCTTCGTGGCATCGTGAAAACGCAGCAAGAGCTTTGCCACCGTCGACTTACCCGAACCGGTCGAGCCCACGATCGCGGTGGTCTGCCCGCGACGGCAGGCAAAACTCAGGTTGCACAGGGCGTCCTCGTCGGCATCGTCAAAACGGAACGACATGTGGTCGAACACGGCCACCGCGTCGGCGCCGTCTGCGGACTCAGGCGCCCCGTCGCCCAGCGTGGCCTTGCCGTCCACGATGCTCGGCTCGATTTCGAGCACCTGCTGCGCACGGTTGAGGCACGCCGCGGCGCGCGGAAGCGTCAGCACCACCATCTGCGCCATCATCACAAAGAACAGGATCAGAATCGCGTACTCCAGCACGGCCGAGATGCTGCCGATTTGCATGGCATGGACGCCCACGCGGTTGCCGCCCACCCACAGCACCGCCACCTCGGCAATGTTCATCAAAAAGAAGCTGGAGCTGTCGAGACCCACAAACAGGTGGTTGACCTTGATGGCATTGGCCGCGTAATCGCTAAACACCTCGTCCAGGCGCTGCTCCTCGTGGCGCTCCTTGTTAAATGCGCGGATGACGCGCACGCCCACGATGTTCTCGCGCAGCACCACGTTCATACGGTCGATAAAGCTCTGCAGGCGCATAAAGATCGGCGCGGCGTTGGCAACGGTAAAGACCGCCGCCACCAGCACGATCGCAACGACCACGCCCAGCAGCGTGCCCATGGCAGGATCGATAAACCAGGCAAAGATGATGCCCGCGACGGCCAAGAACGGCACCGGCAGCACCAGCTGAATGGTCTGCAGAATCGCCTGCTGAATCACGTTGATGTCGTTGAGCGAGCGCGTGATCATCGAACCCGTGCCAAAGCGCTCAAAGTCACTGGCAGACAGCTCGAGCGACTTATCGTAGACGGCGTTGCGGATGTCGCAGGCCACATTGGCCGCCAGACGGGCCGAAAGATAACAGCCCAGCACCGCACCACCGCTGGCCATGCCGGTCGCGATAAGCATGTAGAGGCCATTGCGCAAAATGTAGTCGACATCCCCCGTGGTGATACCGGTGTTGACCATGTTCGCCAGCATCGTGGGAACCAACAGCGTGCCGACGTTATCAACCAGCAGCACCAGCAGCGTCACTGCGATAAGCCCTCGATAGGGCTTCAGAAACCTCATTAACAGTCGCACGACTCCCCCTCACCTTGATTCTCGGCTTGGCTCTCGGCAGCGATATGCTGCTTAAATGCCTCGCACTCCTCACCGAGCACCTGAGAGAATTTTCCGATCAAGCGCATAATCTCGCGCTGCTCACACGGCTCAAGCGCGCCAAAGGCTCGCTGCTCGGCCTTGAGTGCCGGCAGCGCATAACGCTCGGCAAATCGCCTGCCCTCTTCGGTCAGGCTCACAACCTTGTTCTTACGACTGCCTTCGGCAAACTCCAACGTTGCGAAGCCCCGCGCCGTCAAGGTTTTAATGGCCGAGTTGATGGTCTGCTTGCTGTAGAACCATTCGCTTGTCAGACGGCTTACGGCAATACTGCCGCCCGCCGTGCTGGTATCGACGAGCATCCAGTAAGCGCAGTCCGAAAGGCCGCAGGCGCGCGAGAACTCCGAATAGATATGGTCGAGTCCATTGAGCAACCGGTCGAAGTCGACCAGCGTAACCGCACTATTCATCTATCCCACCATTCGATTGTCCGATTTTTGACCAATTTTATATCTCTAGATTAGTCCGAGTTTTGACTATCGTCAACAGGCTCTCCGCAAACGCGTGCACTTTTATGGCCTATCGGCAGAAAAAGACCGCCGGCGCGGGGGCGGCGCCAGCGGTCACGTGAAAATCGGGTTTTATTGCCTGTTAGGCAGCGACGGCCTCGTAGACCGTAGCGCCCGCAAAGCTGTCATGCAGGCTCTTGCCGCAGATCCAAGGCAGCTCGACGACCTCGCAGACCGTGTTGACCAGCTCGGAGCAGTCAGTAAAGTGGCCCTTATCGTTGAGGGCCTCGCAATCCTGAACACGCCAATAGCCATCGGTATGCGTGATGTAGTACTCGTGGTTGTCGATTGTCACAAAAGCACGCGTCTTGGAACGCAGCAGCTTCAGAAATCCTTCGAAGTCAGTCTCGACAACATCTCCAGCCTGGAACATGATAGTTACCTCCTGGCCCAGCGCCACCACAGCGCATTGATAAACGTTGGTACCCCTTTAGTAAAACCTTTATCAATGGATATGCGCCCATGTTTTAGGCAAGTGGTAAAAAACCGCAGGGTAGACGGGATAAAACGTTTAACCATCTCATCAGCTTCTCACATTCTTGCCGCAGTTTTATGCAAGCCGACTTCTCCGATTGGTGGCTATTGCTGTTTGGGGCCCTCTGCGCGATTACGGCTACGGCACGACGGGTAAGAACGGAGCATCTGCAACGTCATCGCTAGGAGAACCCATGGAGACCATCGAAGCGCTCATCCACCGCCGCAGCTGCCGTAACTACAGCGATCGCCCCGTCGAGGCAGAAAAGCTTGCACGTATTATCGAAGCTGGCCAGTACGCGCCGAGCGGCATGGGACGCCAGCCGGTGACGTTTGTCGCCGTCACCGACCCTGCGACCGTCGAACGTCTCTCACAGCTGAACGCCCAGGTCATGGGCAGCAACACCGACCCCTTCTATGGCGCCAAGACCGTTGTGGTGGTTCTGGTTGACCGCAGCGTGCCCACGCATCTGGAAGACGGATCACTTGCCATGGGCAATCTACTCAATGCTGCCTATGCGCTGGGTGTTGATTCGTGCTGGATACATCGCGCCCACGAGGTTTTCGATTCGCCCGAGGGCCTGGAGCTGCTGGCCAAGTGGGATCTGCCCGCCGACGGAAGTCTGCGCGGTGTGGGCAACTGCATTCTGGGCTACGCCGAGGATGCGCTCCCCGAGGCAAAGCCGCGCCGCGACAACGTGGTATACGTCGGGTAATTAGTTCCGCCGTTCTAACGAACGGCGGACCGCTTGACGCTGCGCGAGCCGCATTCACGCCAATCTGACGTTCGGCACATGGGCAGCTAAAAGGCCCCGTCCCAAATTTGCTGCCCCACTCGCAACTTATCTTGCCGATGGAGTTGTCGTCGTTTCGTTCGTGTGGGTCGTTTCGGCGCCGTCGCCCTGTTCGCCCTCGTCCTTTTGAGCGTCGGCGATGGTGGAGGCTGCCGCGACCATGCCGCGCTGGGGCGCGACGCCCGTCTGGGTCTGAGCGCCCTCGACAACTTCTGTGCCTGCATGCGCGAGCTCGGGCGATTTAAACACCGCGTCCAAGTTGGCGCCACCGCCGGCGTAGCCAAGCGCAGCGAGTGCGATGACGATCACTGCAACGACGACCGCGATCGGCACACAACGATGCCAACCAGCAGGATTGAGCCCACTGCGGCGAGCCGCCCCGCGGCTGATGTAGCCGAGCGTGCCGTCGTGCTTGAGCTTTGAGCCCACCACGCGTTTGCGGCCCCACAGCGAGGACTCTGCCTGCATTGCCAAGCGAGCACCTGTCGAAGGATAGCCGTATTTAGTGCGCTTGAACGAGCCGTCAAACCCCGAGGCGTGTTTGCCCCACGTCACCGATGTTGTGCGTCGGTTAACCGGCGCGGCACTCCGCCTTCTGCGGCTCGGTTTTGTAGTCTCAGCCATACGCCCCCGCACGCCGTAACCAAATCGAAACAATAACGCTTTGGACTGTAGCACACGCGTCGCGCGCGGTCACGGGCGCCTCGCTCAACGGTCATCGTCCTTCAGCAAGCGCCACAGCGTTGTTCGGCTTACGCCCAGCACCTCCGCCGCACGGGTCCGGTTGCCGTGGAGATGATCTACAACCAGATGCGCGATATCTCGCTCGGTATCGGCCAGCGGTCGCAGGATATACAGGTCGCTTTCGAGTGTCGGGGCGCCAAAGGTTGCGGTCTTAATCACGTCCTCTTGGGCGAGCACTTCCTCCGCCACAGCGCGGTCCACCGTGCCCGCCCCCACCAATATATACAGTCGTTCCGAGACCTCGCGGAGCTGCAGATAATTGCGCGGCCAGCGGTAAACATCGAGCGTCTTTGCCGCCGCGGCAGACAACGTGGGCGCTGCCGTCCCAAATGCATCAGCGAGATATTCCAAATAGCGCGCAACCTTCGTCGACGCGGCTCCCTGCTCGGCGATTGCCGGCGCCACGCTCACCGCACAGGCGAAGCGCTCAGTCACAAAGGCAGCTTGATCACTTTCGCTGCCGCCCGGCATGTCATTCGCCGTCAGCACCACATGGCAGCGCGTCGCCAACGCGGTGTCGGCCATCGTGGAAACGAGCTCGCGGAGACGCTGGGGGCCAACCGTGTTCCAGCCCTCAATGCAAAGTGTCAGCCCCGTTTGGAACAACGGCGATTCGGCGCTTTTGAGCACGTGGCGCCAACCGCGATCGGTAAGCTCATCGAGCGCAACGGCAACAAAGGGTTGATCGGCAAAAGGACCGTCCAGATAGAGGCGCTTGGCGATCTCGACCTGACCCGCTCCCAGCTCGCCCTCGAGCATAAGGGGCACGCCGCGCGCGTAACTCTCGGCGACCGGCGCAGCTACCGAGGCCGCCCCCTCAACGATGCCGTACGCGCTCGATTCGTAGCGGGCCTCAACTTCGTCGGCGTTGAGCCACTCGATGCCCGCATGTGCCGCGGCGCCGCGTACCTCGCGGACCACGACGACCCAAAGGCCCCCGCCTTCTTTGTCGGTGGGGCGAACGGTCAGGCTCAGGCGCGTACCCGCACGCCCCATAACCAGACGCGCGCCGTCTCCTATACGGTCGAGGCGCTCAGCGACAAAAGCCGCCACATCCCGCTCAAGCGCCGCGTCATTCATGGTCGAAATCGCGACGTCCCCACGCGCATCGATTGCCAATGCCGAGGCCCCGGCAGCAGCCAGGGCCTCGGTCAAGATGTTCAGCTTGGCATCGCTATCCATGATTTGCCCCTGTCCGCGGCGACGTGCAACCGCCGACGGTCGCACGACCGAGTGTTTCAAAATTGAACGATATTGCTCACCAAACACTATAGGGCAGAAAGCGCCGTCCTGCGAGTATAGGTGTTGCCCCGCATCGCCATCCTGGCGGGGCGATAAGAGCTCTTCGGGACTTATAAACCTGCGGACAAGCCATACCCGCAAGAGCTCCTATCGCTCCACCGCAGGCATGCGCTCACCAGCAACCAGCACGCAAATAAGCTACTCCTCTACCAGATTCCCAGCACGTGCTGCATTCCCAAACTCATGCACGCAATGCCAATCCAGCAGCAAAAGCCCAGCGCGATGGGCTTGCCGCCCTTTTTGACCAGCTCGACGATATCGGTATTAAAGCCAATAGCCGCCATGGCCATCACGATAAAGAACTTCGACAGCTCCTTGATGGGCGCCGTGATGGACACGGGAAGCTGAAGCACCGTGGTGATTACGCTCGCCAGCACAAAGAACAGCACAAACATGGGAAACGCGCGTTTAAGCGAGAACGTGCTTTTGGCGTCGCCGCCGGCCTTGCGCGCCAGATGCATCTGCCAGCATGCGAGGACCAACGTGATGGGAATAATGGCCAGTGTCCTGGTGAGCTTGACCACCGTGGCGCTCTCGAGCACATTGGCGCCGGGATGCATGCTGTCCCAAGCGCTCGCCGCAGCCGTTACGGACGAGGTGTCGTTGATGGCGGTGCCGGCAAACAGGCCAAAGCCCTCGTTGGTCAGCCCGAGCATACCGCCGAGCGTTGGAAACACGAGCGCCGCGATAACGTTAAACAGGAAGATGACCGAAATAGCCTGGGCAATCTCGCGATCGTCGGCATCGATGACGGGCGCGGTAGCGGCGATGGCAGAACCGCCGCAAATCGACGAACCCACACCCACAAGCGTCGAGATCTTACCCGGCACGTTCATAGCGCGGCAGAGCACAAAGGCGATGACAAGCGAGGTCGAGATCGTCGCCACGATAATCGGCAGCGACTGGGCGCCCTTGGACAGAATCTGGGAGAGGTTCATGCCAAAGCCAAGCAGGATAACCGCGTACTGCAAGACTTTTTTAGACGTATAGGTGACACCGGCGGCGAGCTGTTCGCGATGATTCTTGGGAAAGACGAGCGCCAGAACCATGCCGAAGAGGATGGCGAATACCGGCCCACCGACCACCTCAATCTGTTTGCCGAGCAACGTCGCGGGAATGGCGATGATCAGGCAGAACAAGACGCCCTTCCAGCGCTCACGTACGATATTCGCCAGTTGCATATGGGATTCCTTCTTTCTATTTCACGTTTGTGACGGCTTATGATACGGCAACATTGAGCGCAGCCTTGCGCAAACACAGACTAAGATGCCGCAATAGTTCTTGGGCAACAGCCGAATTACCCACCGCGGAAAGCTGATTCGCGGCATAATTAACAACTGACATATGAGTTTGATAGAACAGTTGCGAGGCGCTATGGAAGAATCGATGCACGTCGGCGAGCAGGAAACGAGCCTACAGGACCAGTCCTACCACACCATTCGACGCAAAATCGTCTACCTGGACTACAAGCCGGGCGAAAAGCTGGGCGTCAAGCAACTTTGCGACGACCTGGATATGGGTCGCACGCCCGTGCGCGAGGCTTTGGTTCGCTTGGCGCAGGAAGGCCTGGTGCGCACCGTGCCCCAGAGTGGCACCTACGTCTCACCCATCAACCTCACCCTTGCCGAGAGTGCCTGTTACATCCGCGAACATCTGGAAAAGCAGGTGATTGTGGAGTGCTGTGCGCGAGCCACGTCGGCCGGCATCGAGCAGCTCGACCGCGCCATCGTGCTGCAGGAAAAGGCCATGGCCGAAGAGGATCGCATCGGCTTCTTTTTGAGCGACAACCTTATGCATCACATGATTTTTAGCATCGCATGTCGCAGCACCGTGTGGTCGTGGCTCGAAGAGACCAATGCCGACCTGGAGCGCTTCCGCTGGCTGCGCGCCGCCACGCAGGTTCTCGACAATCAGGACATCGTGAACGAGCACAAGCAGATTCGCCGCGCTATCGCCGGTCGCGACCCCATCGAAGCGAGCTTTTTGGTCAGCAAGCACCTGCACATGATGTTCCGCAACCAAACCGAAGTTCTGGACCAGTTCCCCGAGTACTTCGAGACCAGCAAGCTCCGCTAACCTGCCAAAAAGGGACAGGTTTATTTTGGCAGGTTTTATCTGGGCAAACGCAGAAAAGGCCCGGCTCCGTCTTGATGCGGAGCCGGGCCTTAGTCGCTAGAACGGCGGAACCAACTACTCTACCGTGACGCTCTTGGCCAGGTTACGGGGCTGGTCGACGTCGCAGCCGCGCAGGATGGCGACCTCGCGGGCGAGCAGCTGCAGAGGAACGCTCGCCGTGATGGGGCTGAACACGTCTCGGACTGCCGGCACGCGGACGATGCAGTCGGCGATCTTGTTGATTTCCTCGTCGCCCTCGGTAGCAACGACGATGACCGTGGCGCCGCGTGCCTTGCACTCCATGAGGTTCGACACGGTCTTGTCGTACGTTGCGCTCTTGGTGGCCACGGCGATGACAGGGAAGCCCGGGTCGATCAGGGCAATGGGGCCGTGCTTCATCTCGCCGGCGGCGTAGGCCTCGGCGTGCAGGTAGCTAACCTCTTTGAGCTTGAGCGCGCCCTCGTAGGAGATAGCGGCACCCATGCCACGGCCCACGAACAGCGCCGACTGCGCGTCCTTGCACAGCAGGGCGGCCTCATGCACGGACTCGGTCTGGGTATCCAAAATCCACTGAATCTGCTCGGCCGTATCGGAAAGCTCGCGGAACAGCATGCGCGCCTGCTTGGTGGTCAAGCGGTACTTAACCTGCGCCAGCAGCAGGGCCAGCAGCGTCAGGCTCACGACCTGGCCGATAAAGCTCTTGGTCGAGGCGACTGCGATCTCCTTGTTGGCCTTGGTGTAGATGACGCCGTCGCTCTCACGCGCCACCGGGCTGCCCACCACATTGGTGATACCGAAGACCTTGGCACCCTTGATGCGCGCGTCGCGAATGGCGGCAAGGGTATCGGCCGTCTCGCCCGACTGGGACACGGCAACGACAAGCGTCGTCGGCGTAATGATGGGATTGCGATAGCGGAACTCGCTGGCCGCCTCAACCTCGGTGGGGATGCGAGCCCATCCCTCGATGAGGTTCTTGGCAATGAGACCGGCGTGGTAGCTGGTGCCGCAAGCGATCACGTAGACGCGGTCGATATCGTTGAGCTCCTCGAGCGAAAGGCCCAGCTCATCGATATCGAGCTCACCGGCGGGGGTCATGCGGCCCACCAGGGTATCGCGCACGACGCGCGGCTGCTCATGGATCTCCTTGAGCATAAAGTCGGGGTAGCCACCCTTTTCGGCCATGTCCAGATCCCAGTCGATATGGGTAACCTTGGGCTCAATCACATTGCCGGCCTCGTCGGTATACTCGACGCCTGCGGGCGCGAGCTTGGCAAACTGACCGTCCTCGAGTACCACGACGTCGCGGGTTGCGTCGATGAGCGCGATGACATCGGAAGCAACATAGGAGCCGGTTTCGCCCACGCCGACTACGATCGGGGAGTCCTTGCGAGCCACGGCGATCACGCCAGGCTCATCGGCGGAAACGGCGGCCAAGCCATAGGCGCCCACCACGTGGGTGCAAGCCTCGCGCACGGAGGCCATCAGGTCGTGCGTCTCGGCATAAGCCTCTTCGATCAGATGCGCGAAGACCTCGGTATCGGTCTCGCTCTTAAAGTGGTGGCCGCGGCCTTCCAGCTCTTCGCGCAGCTCGGCGAAGTTCTCGATGATGCCGTTGTGGACGATGGCGATACGACCGTCGCAGCTGGTGTGGGGATGGGCATTAACGACGGAAGGTTTGCCGTGGGTGGCCCAGCGGGTGTGACCAATGCCGCAGGTAGCGTCGCTGTCGATGTTGGAAAGCTCGCTCTCCAGGCCCGCGACCTTGCCCACGCGACGGATGACGTCGAGGTGCGCCGCGGCGCCCTCGCCCACCTCGAGCGCGACGCCCGAAGAGTCATAGCCGCGATACTCCATACGCTTAAGGCCCGTGACCAGGATGTTCTTTGCAATATCAAAGCCGGTGTAGCCGACAATTCCGCACATAGGACAAATCCCTTCGTTCGCGTGACTGCAAGACGTCCACGCACAAGGGGCGCTGAGACGTACAACGTTCGAGTATTGTACTCACGCAAACGCAAGCTGATATACCAGAAGTGGTATCTCAACTTAGATACCACCCGATGCACACACGTCCAGCCGGTCCAAACCACCACAATGGGAACAGGCACCTTTGTGGTGGCTTGGTCTGGCAGCATCGTTTCCCCAGATAAAACCTGCCAAAATAAACCTGTCCCTAATTGGCAGGTTTTGCCACCCCGGGGGCGGGCGATGCTACAATCTGGCTTGTACTTGAAACGCATCAAAGGGGCCGCTATGGCAAAGGTTAAAATCAGCGACGTCGCGCGCGAAGCCGGGGTTTCGTTGGGCACGGTTTCCAACGCGCTCAACCATCCCGAAAAGTTGCGTCCCGAGACCCTCAAGCTCATTAACGAAACCATCAATCGACTGGGCTACCTGCCCAACCAAAGCGCTCGTCAGCTCGCGGGCGGTGCCACCAAGTCCTTTGGCCTGGTGCTCCCCCGTCTCGATCATGGCTTTTCGCTCCAAATCGCCAGCGGCGCCCACAACGAGGCCCGCAAGCACGGCTACGACCTGCTCATCGCCAACGCCGATAACGACGATATTCTCCAGGACCATTACCTGCGCTATTTTATGGGCACCCAGATGTCCGGCGTTATGGTTCAGCCCATGGCATCCCCCGACTGGCACCCCGCCATGACCAAGATGCCCGTGCCGATCGTCCATCTGGACATCCATTGCTCTGAGCCCGGCTACTACGTAGCGGCCGACAACGAGGCCCAGGGTCGCATCATTGCCGAACTCGCCATCGCCCGTGGCGCGCGCCATATTGTCGTCGTCGGCCGAGCAGCATTTATGCAACTCACCCTGCGCGTCCTTGGCATTCACAAGGCGCTCGCCCTACATCCCGATATCAAAATTGAGGTCATCGATGCCGGAGAGTGGAATACCGCAGCCGACGGCTACAGCATCGGTACCCAGATTGCCGAACGCCCTGCTGACGAGCGCCCCGATTTTGTCATCGGCCTGACCGACGTATTGGCCTCGGGCGTTATCTCGGCGCTGACCGACAAGGGCATTTCCGTCCCCGGCCAGATTCTTGTTGCCGGCTGCGATGGCAACCCACTTGCCTGGAGCGGATCGGTCCCCCTCACCACGGTTGCACCACCGGGCTACGAGATCGGCCGCAAGGGCGTGCAGCTGCTCATGGAACAAATCGAGGATAAACCTGCCGCCAAGACCAAACGAGTCCGCATCGGCTCCGCCGCGCGCACCGTCACCACGGTCACGGCCACCGAGGACATTAACCGTCAGGAGCTCGTGCGCCCCTTCTTGCTCGAGCGTGTGAGCACCCAAAAGGCCGAGCAGCACCCGACGGGCCCATCCGCGGCCCCTATAACCGACATCAACCTGGGCGCTTACCTGTAACAAATAAACGCCGCAGCGGAAATAACTACGCTGCGGCGTTTTTGTTGGCCCCACGTGCCCTCCCCATTTAGCCGGGCCTGCGGCTACGGAAATTTATGGCATATAATCCGTTTTTTATTAACTTTTTTGCTAAGATGGATTCAATTCCATATTTTTAGAAATTTCCTATAAGTATTGATTTTGCTCCAGTTTTTTCTCGCCAAGAAAGAGGCTTCATGAATCTGATTGATCGCAAACAGTACCTCGACTGGCTCATTTCGTGGAAAGACTCGCACGTCATCAAGGTCGTTTCGGGCGTCCGAAGGTCCGGCAAATCAAAGCTATTCGAAATCTACCGCAGCTACCTGCGCGATCATGGAATCACAGGCGGCCAGGTTATATCCCTCAACTTTGAAGACCTGGAGTTCGAGTCGCTTACGTCGTATAGAGCACTCTACGACTACATTTCCGCCAGACTCGTCCCCGATAAGATGAACTACGTTTTTCTGGACGAGATACAGCACGTCGAGCATTTCGAAAAAGCCGTCGACAGTCTTTTTATCAAGGACAATGTCGACCTCTACATAACCGGTTCCAACGCTTATCTGCTCTCGAGCGAGCTGGCAACTTTGCTCTCCGGCCGCTACGTAGAGCTCAAGATGCTGCCCCTATCCTTTAAAGAGTTTTGCTCGGCAAAAACCAATGACGGAAAGGCTCCCGCGCAGTTGTTTGACGAGTACATAACCAGGGGCTCTTTTCCCTTTATCGCCGAGACGGGTATTCAGGGACCCCAGGCGCGCGATTATCTTATGAGCCTCTACGATACCATCGTCATACGCGACGTTATCGAACGCCTGAAGGTCTCGGACGTCCCGACCCTGCGCGATATCACCAAGTTCCTACTCCATAGCATTGGAAACCGGATCTCGATTAAAAAAATCTCCGACACGCTCTCGTCCAACGGCAACAAAACCGACCAGAAAACCGTAGCCAAATACCTCAAAGGCTTAACAGACAGCCTTGTGCTGTACTTTGCTCCGCGCTATAACGTGCGCGGTCGGCAGCTTCTTTCAACAAACGGCAAATACTACGCCGTTGACCTTGGACTTAGAGGCGCTCTCGTCAAAACCCAAAGCAGCGATATCGGTCATATCCTCGAAAATGTTGTTTATCTCGAGCTCCTACGCCGTGGATACGACGTCTACGTGGGCGATATCGACGGCGGGGAAATCGATTTTGTTGCCCTAAAGTCAGACGAGACAGCCTATTTTCAGGTTTCAGCCACAACGCTCGACGAAACTACCCTCAATCGAGAGTTGGCCCCCTTTAAGAAAGTCCGAGACAACTACCCCAAGACGCTTCTTACGCTCGACACGCTGTTTGCGGACGCGAACTACGAAGGAGTCCGTAAGCGCAACGTGATCGACTGGCTCCTGGAGTAACTTGTAGCGTCATAACCCTCCGCCAGCTCCTTACCAAGGCCGCAGCCCCAGTCGCTTAAAGCACAATGCCCCTCTTATCGGCCAAAACAGCAATCTTGGCGTGATAAGAGGGGCTGACTGCGTCAGCGCCTCCACGCAGGCGCCGTTACCGTCACCGTCCTGCGGGATCGGGCGCGGGGCATGGCGACTCGCGTGCAAACGCTAGCGCACGGCCTTGACCGCCGCCGTCAGATCGAACAGCGTATCGAGCACGGCCTCGCAGCCATCCACCACGTCCTGCGGCAGCGGCACGATGTCGGGAACGGCAAACACGTGGCAACCGGCCGTGATGCCCGAGACGCAACCGTTGCGCGAATCCTCGACCACGGCGCACTCCTCGGGGGCAAAGCCCGTGCGCTCGCAGGCGAGCAGGTACATCTCGGGGTCGGGCTTGCCGTGCACGACGTCCTCGCCGCAGGTCACCGTTTCAAACTTGTCAAAGAGACCGACCATTTTGAGGTTGCGCTCGGCCGTGACGTGACGCGACGACGTCGCAAGACCCACGTGATAGCCCGCAGCCAGCAGCCCGTCGAGGCACTCGGCGGCACCGTCCTTAAGCTCCAGATCGGTCTTGACCATCTCGTCGCGAATCTCCTTGTGACGACGATAGATCGCCTCGGTGGTCTCATGGCTGCCGTAATGCTTATCAAGGATGTCCATAACATCGGGCAGCGTGCGGCCGATAAACTGATGGATCAGCGCTTCATCAATCGCGAATCCCAGCTCGGCCGCGCCCGCCTTCCACGCCTTGATACCCAAACGTTCGGTATCGACCAGCGTTCCGTCCATGTCGAAAATAACGGCCTTGATCATATCGGTCCCCCATCGCTTCGCGCTGCTGTACTCCAGCAACTTTACCGCACCTGTAAACTTGTATATAACGTATATAGCATATTGCACTTTCGTTACATAGATAGAAGTCTTATGGCAAGTAACGCATTAGGATTATAGTTTTCGACCGAGTACTCAACGATAAGGATCGTTTCATGATTTTAGACACCACGGCACCCGCAGAGGAGCTTCAAGACAAGCTATCGGCGCTCGAACAGCTGCTTTTGGCATACGGGCGCGTGGCTATCGGGTTTTCCGGCGGCGTTGACAGCAGCTTTTTGGCCGCCGTATGCGCCCGCATTATGCCTACCAATACCCTCCTCGTCCATCTCACCACGCCGCTCATCGGCACACCCGAGCAGGCTTCGTTTGAGCGGTCCGTTGACGGACAAACCGATGAGGGTCCGCATTTTATGCTCCCCGTGCTCAATCTTTCGGTCGATCAGCTGCAGCTCCCCCAGGTAGCCTGCAACGATGCCGACCGCTGCTACCACTGCAAGCGCGCCGGCTTTACCGCCATCGTCAACCACGCCAAGTCGCTAGGCTTTCCCACCGTCATCGATGGCAGCAATGCAAGCGATCGCGGTGACTACCGCCCCGGCATGCGTGCGGCAGAAGAGCTCGGCGTGCGCTCACCCCTTATGGAGGTCGGCTTCACCAAGGACGAAGAGCGCGAGCTGCTGCGCGCATGGGGCTATCCCGTTTGGAACCTGCCGGCGGGGGCCTGCCTTGCCACGCGCGTCCCCACGGGCGAGAAGCTTACGCGCGAGAAGGTCGATTTAATCCGCGCCTGCGAGGATTATCTGCACGATCTTGACCTGGCGCAGGTCCGCGCACGCCTGGTCGGCGGCTGCATGCATATCGAAGCCGCCCCGGCAGATGTCGCCAAGATCGCCGCCCTCGGCGGTACCGTGGTCAACGACGAGGGAAAGGCCCCGCTGCCCGCCGCCATCGAGTCCGTGCTGCGCAACCTAGGCTGCGGCCACATCTCCCCCGAGGTCACCCCCTACATCCACGGCAACATGAACCTTTAGGTTACGCCGTTTAACCTACCAAAAAGGGACAGGTTTATTTTGGCAGGTTTTATCTGGGAAAACACAAATAGGGCCGCAACGTCGTATGGCGTTGCGGCCCCTTTCCTTGGAGAAGGATCGATTGATTGAGTGGCCAGGTTAACCCTAGTCCTCGAGCCCGGCGTTAATAAGCTCGGCGATTTCAACAGGATCGGCGCTCGCACGCACCTTGTCGCGGAAGCCGACGTCCATCAACATCACGGCAGCCTTGGACAGCAGGCGCAGGTGCGTGGTTCCTGCTTCGCCGGCGGGCACGTACAACGCAAGCGCGACATCGACGGGCACGCCATCAAAGCTCGGCCACTCAACGGGCTCGGCCAGCTTGAGCACAACAACGCCCGGCGTATGGATCGCGTCGCTCTTGGCATGCGGAACGGCAAAACCGGCGACAAGGCCCGTCTCGGCCTCGTTCTCGCGAGCGATAAAGGCGGCCTCGACGGCAGAGGCATCGTCGGCAAAGCCAAGCTCAACAGCCTGCTCAGACAAATAGTGCAATGCATCCTCGCGCGTTGCGGCGGCATGCCCAATCGTTACCTGGTTGGCAGATACAAATCCCATGGAAAAAACTCCTTACAACACGGACCTGACCGCGGCCTCGATACCCTTGGCGTCCAGACCGTACTTATGCAGCAAGTCGACCGCAGGGCCGGACTCGCCGTACACATCGCGCACGCCAACGCGGCGCACGGGCACCGGATGCTGCTCCGCAAGCACCGTCGCAACGGCCTCGCCCAATCCGCCGACAATTGAGTGCTCCTCGGCGGTCACCACACGACCGGTCTTCTTTGCGCTGGACACAACCAGGCGCTCGTCGAGCGGCTTAATCGTGTGCATATTTATGACCTCGGCGTCGATGCCATCGGCAGCGAGCGTCTCGGCCGCCTCGAGCGCCTCGGCGACCATAAGGCCGCAAGCAATGATGGTCACATCGGAGCCTTCGCGCACAACCACGCCGCGACCGATCTTAAACTCATAGTCCTCGCGGTCGTTGATGACCGGTGTCGCCAGACGCCCAAAGCGCATGTAGACCGGACCCTCAAACTCATAGGCGGCGCGCACGCAAGCACGAGCCTCGGTGTCATCGGCGGGAACGATCACTGTCATGCCCGGAATCGTGCGCATGAGCGCGATGTCCTCGCAGCACTGATGCGTAGCGCCGTCTTCGCCGACCGAAATACCCGCATGCGTAGCGCCGATTTTGACGTTGAGGTGCGGATAGCCGATGGAATTACGCACTTGCTCGTACGCACGACCGGCGGCGAACATGGCAAAGGTGCTCGCAAAGGCGACGCGACCCGTGGTCGCAATGCCGGCGGCAAGCCCCATCAAGTTGCTCTCGGCAATGCCGGCGTCGTAGAAGCGCTCAGGGTGCGCAGCCTTAAACTTACCGGTCTGCGTGGCGGCGGCTAAATCGGCATCGAGGACCACAAAGTCATCGCGCTCATTGCCCAGCTCGACAAGTGCCTCGCCGTAGCTAACGCGCGTGGCAACTTTCTTGACGTCTGCCATTAGAGCTCCTCCCCTGCTGCTGCGAGCTCGGCCATGGCCTGCTCAAACTGTTCATCGTTGGGTGCCTTGCCGTGCCAGCCAACCTGGTTTTCCATAAAGGAGACGCCCTTGCCCTTCACCGTCTCCGCGACAATGGCCACGGGTGCGCCGCTCACTTTGCGGGCCTCGGCAAAGGCGGCGGCAATCTGCGCCATGTCGTTGCCGTCGGCGAGCTCGATCACATGCCACTTAAAGGCACGGAACTTGTCGGCAAGCGGCATAGCCGAGTTGACTTCGTCGATACTGCCATCAATTTGCAAGCCATTGTGGTCGACGATAGCGACGAGGTTACCCAAGTCGTGGTTGCCGGCGAACATGGCCGCCTCCCACACCTGGCCCTCCTCGCACTCACCGTCGCCCAACAGCGTGTAAACGCGGTAGCTGTCGCCCCAGTGCCTTGCAGCGAGTGCCATTCCAACCGCGGCGGAAATGCCCTGACCGAGCGAACCGGTAGACATGTCGACGCCCGGTGTGTCATTCATATTGGGATGGCCCTGCAGGCGGCTGCCGATATGACGGAGCGTCTCGAGCTCCTCCTTGGGGAAGAACCCGCGCTCGGCGAGCACGGCATAGAGCGCCGGAGCACAATGCCCCTTGGAGAGCACAAAGCGGTCGCGCTTAGCGCAGCTGGGATTCGCCGGATCGACATCCATTTCCTCAAAGTAGAGGTAGGTCATAATGTCGGCGGCGCCAAGCGATCCACCCGGATGCCCCGACTTAGCGGCATGGACGCCCGTGACAATGCCGCGGCGAACCTCATTGGCAATCCTGGCCAGTTCCTGATCGGTCATGGAGTTTCCTCTCTTGAGCACGCCGGCCCGGCATAACAAATGCTGGGCCGGCAGAACCATCGTTACTGCGCCTCGACGACCTTTTTCCAGTCGGCCTCAAACGAAGCGAGGCCCTGGTCGGTCAGCGGGTGATGCAGGCACTTCTTAAGAGCGGCCATGGGGACGGTCGCAATATCGGCACCGAGCAGCGCTGCCTGGGTCACGTGATTGGGCGTGCGGACGGATGCGGTGATGATCTCGACGGTATCGTCCACGTTCTTGCCGGTCCAGTCATAGTTCTTGATGCAGGTCACAACGTTGTCGAGCTGTGAAATGCCGTCCTCGGCGATGTCGTCGAAGCGTCCGACAAACGGGCTGATGTAGCGAGCGCCGGCATTAGCGGCCATCAGGGCCTGGGTCGGCGAGAAAACAAGCGTCATGTTGACGCGCACGCCCGCATCAGCCAGGGCGCGGCAGGCGGCGAGGCCGGCCTCGCACACGGGAAGCTTAACCACAATGTTGGGGGCCAGGGCGGCAAGACGCTTGCCCTCCTCGATCATGCCCTCGGCAGTAGTCGCGGTGGACTCGGCGGACACGGGCAGCCCCTCGCAGAGCTCGGCGATCTTGAGCATGTGAGGCTCAAAGTCTGCAAGCTTGCCACCGGTCTTGGCATACAGGGACGGGTTGGTGGTGACGCCGGCAAGACAACCCCAGCTCTTGGCCTCGGCGATCTCGTCAAGGTTGGCGGTATCGATAAAGAACTTCATGGTGCAAACTCCTTCGGAGGAATCCAAAACTCAAAAAATAGGACAAAGGGGATGTCCCTTTGTCCTATGTGCCGGGCCTGCAGCTGGGACATGCCCCAGGCCCGGCGTCGTGTAGGAAAAGCTACTTAGAGAGCCTTCTCGATGCGGCTCGTGACGCCCTTGAGGTTAAGACCGACGACGTACTGCTTGATCGGGCGCTTGATGTGCTCGATCACAAAGCGCTTGCCGTCGATGTCCTGGGCAGCGAGGTTGCGATAGAGCTTCTCGACCTGATCCTTGACCTCGGGATCGTTAAAGGCGTAGTGGCCGGATACATCCAGAATCTTCAGGCTGAGCTCGTCGTCGGCCAGAATGTCGTCAACCTGCAGGTTGACATCGTCGCCGGTCATCCACTTGCGCCAGCGCTCGGTCTTGATAGCCTTGACCAGCAGCGTGTGATACAGGTCGGAGGGATCGTCGCACAGGCCGTTGTCGACCAGAATCCGCTCGGTAGCGCAGAGCTTGAGGTAAGCGCGGGTCTCCTCGGTGCCGTACTGGGGAGCGACATTGGAAGCGGTCACGTGAGCCGGAATGTGCTCGAGCAGCGTCGCGTCATCCAGGTAGTCGGCGTTGTGCTCCTTCAGGCCCACGCCATAGCGCTTGGCCATGTCGGCGAGCTCGCGGGCGTTCTTAAAGTTATAGTGACCGACCTGCTCGGTCCAACGGGTGAGCGTACCGGTCTGGCCGACGATAAAGGTGGGCATGGGGCAGCCGCGCTTCTCGAGCTCGGGCTGCAGCGCAGAAATGAACTCCTCGTACTTATCGGTAGAGGTCAAGCCGCCATTGGTCTCCTCGGTACCGACCTCATAGGCGACCTCAGGCAGGTTATGCTCGCGACGGTACTGCTCAAGATAGTCGATAAGGTCGATCGTGCGGCGAAGCACCACGTCGAGCGGAATAACCTTGCCGATCTGATAGGGGTCCTTGGTGGGATCGACCATCAGCAGGTCAAAGCCTGCCTCCATGTCGGCGACGAAGGACTTGCGGGCGAGCTCCATGGCCTCGTCCTCGGGCAGGTGGGCGTTACGCTCCTCGTCGCGCTGCCACGGACCGCCGTGATCGCGGCACAGGTAGTACGGACCGGTGTAGCCCACCTCGTCGGCAACCTTCTTGATGTCGGCGGCAAAGCGTGTCTGGTCCCAACCGTTGACGTAGCCGGCGCCCATCTCGTCCATATCGACCTGGTTGCGGCTGGCGATAAACATGGGCGGGAAGTCCTCGTCCTTGGCAAGCTCGAACACGGCCTGAATCAGGTTGGGGCTCATGGGGCCAATGCCGACCATGGTTGCGTGATCACCGCTATCCTGCAGCTTGAGCATGCCCTGAACGGCCTGGCGGATGGTGAGGTTGGACATTTTGTTCTCCTTCTCCAGAGGATTTTTGACAAAAGTTCCCTGGGACCCAGATGCGGGCCCTATCAGTACGGATGGATTTTGTTGTGTAGGGGCGGTTGTGCGGAGTCAAATCCATCCCTCCGCACAACCGGAGTCCTTAGAGGTTTACTTGGCCTTCTTATCGAGCGCGGGCTTCATAGCAATCAGGATTGCGGCGGCGACCACGGAGCCGATCACGATGTCCAGGCAGAACAGCGCGACGTTGTTGGTAGCAAGGGCGACGATAAAGCCACCGTGCGGGACGTAGCAGTCGATACCCTGGAAGGCGGCGAGCGCCGCACCCACGGCAGAGCCGATGCAGATGCCGGGCAGGGTGTGGCCAAGGTCCTTGACCGCGAAGGGGATAGCACCCTCGGTAATGCCGATGCAGCCCATGAACAGTGCGGAGATACCCATCTGGCGATCGGCGTCATCGAACTTGTTCTTGGCGATGAGCGCAGCGAGACCGCAGGCAATCGGGGGAATGGCGACGGCGACGCGGAACATGCCGTTGGGACCATAGATGCCGGAGGCCATGATGGCCATAGTAAAGGTCGAAGCGGTCTTATTGATGGGACCACCCATATCGAAGGCGGTCATAACGCCAATGACCAGGCCCAAGACGACGGCGGAACCGCCCTGCAGGCTACCGAGCACGCTGGTGAGCCAATCCATCACAAAGCCAAGTGGCGTGGCCAGGATGTAGATGTAGGCCATGCCCAGGACGAGCGAGGTCAGAATCGGGATGATCAGGATCGGCATGATGGTCTGGATGGTGTTGTTGACCTTCCAGGTCTTCATCCAGCGGACAAAGTAACCGCAGATGACAGCCATGATCATGGCGCCCAAGAAGCCAGTCGAAACGCTGTTGCCGCTCGGAGTGACGACGGCGTTGTTGACCAAGTAGCCCAGGACAAAACCGGGGGCGAGCGCGGGCTTGCCGGCCATCGAGTAGGCGATGTATGCCGCAAGCACCGGAATCATCATGGAAATACCGGCCATGCCGATGGTATTAAGGCTCACCATCAACGGGTTGGTGACCTCCATACCGCTAGCACCGGCAGTACCGGATGCCAACGAGAAGGCGAGGAACACGCCACCGATAACGACAATGGGGATAAAATAGGAAACGCCGGTATTGAATGCATTGAGCAGTGTCTTACCCGGATCGGCAAAGATAGACTGCTTGGACGCCGGTGTCGGGGCCTGCGGGGCAGCGGAGACGGCCTTCTTCTCTGCCTTGGCCTCGGCCTTGGGCGCGTCAACGGCACCGCCCGTCGCCTTGATGATCTCAACAGCCTGGTCGATAATCTTGACCGGATCGGCGATCACATCGGAAGTACCGACCTTGAGGAACTTGCCCTCGGCCATCTTCTGCTCAAAACGGTCCTCGTTCTCGACACCCACGTCGACGGACTCCAGGACCAGGTCGGCGGAGTCCACATCTTCCTGCGTGAGCTCATTCTCGATACCCAGGCCACCCTGAGCCTCGACCTTGCACTCGATGCCACGGGCGGCGCATTCATCCTGAATCGCCTTCTGGGCCATATACGTGTGGGCGATACCCACGGTACAGGCGGCAACGCCTACGATCTTCATTGCTTCCCTCTTTTCATAGAGTTGCGTGCGCAAGACACCGTTTGCGGAGGCCTCCGGAGCATCCCCTGCCGTTTGGACTTGCTGTCTTTTCGACAAGACCAATATAGGTGCTCGTTTTTCTTAATGCCAGCTTATTTCGGTAAACGCGCAGGTCAGAGCGTTGGTTATGCGATTTAGTTATGCGTTTAACCAAAAATGAATCCTGCGATTTTGCCCTCGATTTCAAAAGTCAAGAAGTATTTGATTTTCTCGGTAGACGGCAGATGCGCATGCCGGTCACAAATTTCGACCCCACCCATATACCGCATTTGTTGCATACTCATATGAAAGGAAAAGTCGCTCACCAAAGCGCATCCCTCACCAAGACTCAAAGTCATCATGTTGGAAAATGCTCATCTGTCGGAAGGAGTCGCTGTGGCAAAACAGCGCGTTACGATCGCAGACGTCGCTCGAGAGGCGGGAACCTCGACGGCAAGCGTCTCGTATTACCTCAACGACAAACGAGAAAAGCTTAGCGAGAAGACGCAGGCAAAGATTGCGCGCGTCATCAAGGAACTCGGATACGTTCCCAACGCCCAAGCGCAAACGCTCACCGGCAAGCAAACCCACGTCATCGCCATCATCATCTTGGATAACACCAACAAATGGGCGGGCCTCGTCCTCAACGGCATGGAGCAGGTCATGCTCCCCGCGGGCTACCAGACGGTCGTTTGCACGAGCAACTTTAACCCCGAGACCGAGCTCATGTATGTCGACAAAATGCTCTCACTGGGCGTCGATGGTTTTATCATCCAGCCCACGGCAAATTTCAAGGCAGTCCACGACCGCATCAAGCGCGCCGACAAGCCCGTCGTCTTTTTTGACGCGGCCATCTACAGCCCAGGCACCAGCTGGATCAAAACCAACCTCTACGACGGCGTGTACAATGCCACGCAGGCGCTTCTCGACGCCGGCTACGAAGACTTCTTTTCCATCGCCGCCAACATGACCGAAATGCGCACTCGCATGGAACGTTTTCAGGGATATGCCGAGGCATTGGCCGCGAATGGGCAGCTCTACAAAGCCATCCCCATCGATCACAACAAGCCGTCAATCAACGAGCTCACCGAATACTTTAAATACAAGTTCAACCCCGCCAAGCGCACGCTCATCTTCGTACAAAACCAATGGGCGCTTCCCCGTGTCTACAAGGCCCTCCAACCCATGGCCCATCTACTTCCGCAGCAAATAGGTCTTTTGGGACTCAACTGCGAAGACTGGACCAACCTCACCACGCCGACCGTCTCCACGATCATCGAGCCCGTCGACCAGGAAGGCAGGGAGGCGGCCGAGATGCTGCTCGCCTTGCTTGACGGCAGCAGCCAACC
Source organism: Collinsella aerofaciens (assembly GCF_028209625.1). Taxonomy (GTDB): domain Bacteria; phylum Actinomycetota; class Coriobacteriia; order Coriobacteriales; family Coriobacteriaceae; genus Collinsella; species Collinsella aerofaciens_AM. Next base: position 27,155 of record NZ_JAQLDU010000018.1, read on the forward strand.
CGGCGAGCAGCGCATTCTCGAGTGCAAGCTCAACTGGCTCGACTCCACCTCGATCTAGCCATACGTCAAATATGAAGCAAATGAACCAGTGGCGTTTGTCCCAAATCTTAAGTATTTGTTCGACAGAACGGCCTCTGCCGGCTCCTGCTAGACTAGTAGATTCCCAACCGTCCATCCAGGAGCCCCCATGTTGCGCAAGTCCGCCTACAAGCAAGCACTTTCCATCGGCACCGCCGTGGTGCTGGGGTTTGCGCTGTTTACGGGATCGCTCGATGGGGCGCCCAAGTTGCTGTCGCCGCAAAGTGATGAGCAGGCGGCGGCTCTGGCCGAGAAGCAAAACGAGAGTCCCAGCCGTACCGACGACGAAGCGGACTTGGTCGCCCGGCTCGAATCGGGAACAGCGAGCTCCGAGGACTCCGGCAATGGCTCCGATTCCGTCGCAACCGACACCGGCGACGACGCTTCCGCGGACAGCGTCGCCACCCCCATCGACGAGGTCGAAAACCCCGACCTCAACCGCGCCCGCGGTGTATATCTCAGCAGCATTCCCGACTACGCCGGCAACCCCTACGTTGCCCTTCGCACCGACAGCACGCACCCGCTCGGTACGCCATCATTCACGCTCGACGAATACGAACGAGCTACCGAAGAGGGCTGCTTTAAGAAGTTCTCCAAGCTCGACAGCTTGGGCCGCACCCGCAAAGCGCTCGCCTGTGCGGGTCCCGAGTCGCTCGGTCAAGGCAAGCGCGGGGATATCTCGCGTATCCACCCCGCCGGATGGCACCAGCAGCGCTACGACTTTATTCCGGGCCAGAGCCTCTACAACCGTTGCCACCTCATCGCCTGGTCGCTCTGCGGCGAAAACGCCAATCGCAAGAATCTCCTCACCGGCACGCGCTATCTCAACGAGACGGGCATGCTGCCGTTTGAAGAGCAGGTCCTCGGCTACATCCACGACACGGGCAACCATGTGCTCTACCGCGTCACTCCCATGTACAACGAAGAGGAACTTCTCTGCCGCGGCGTGCGCCTTGAGGCCCAATCGGTCGAGGATCACGGCAAGACGCTGTGTTTCCACGTGTACTGTTATAACCTGCAACCGCATGTGCAGATCGACTACGCCACCGGCCGCAATCAGGCCTCAGGGGACTAGCCCTACCCACGACAAGAACCGATTTGCAATCCCCTAGGGATCAAAAAGGGCCGCTCCGGATCACCCAGAGCGGCCCTTGCATCGACATGCGTGGCACAGACAAAGCCACACGTTACTTAGCTCGGCCCTCCTCATAGCGCTCGACCAGCTTGGCCTGAACGTCATAAGGCACCTGCTCATAGCCTGCAGGCTTCATGGTGAAGTCGCCCGTGCCGCGCGTGATGGAGCGCAGGCGCGTCGAGTAATCCGTCAGCTCGGCCAGCGGCGCCTGGGCAATGACCACGGTGTCTCCGCGCTCATCGGTCTCCATGCCCGTCACGCGACCGCGCGAGGCCGAGATGTCGCCCATCACGGCACCGGCGTAGCTCTCGGGGATCGTCACCGTGATTTCCTCGATGGGCTCCAGCACCACGGGGTCGGCATCGGCACATGCCTTGCGCAGGCCAATGCGAGCCGCCGCGCGGAACGCCATCTCGTTGGAGTCGACGCTGTGATACGAGCCGTCGTACACCGCGACGCGAATGCCCGTGAGCGGATAGCCGGCAATAATACCGTCCTTCATGGTCTCCTGGACGCCCTTGTCCACGGCGGGAATCAGCGAGCGCGGAATGCGACCGCCCACGACCTCGTCCACGAACTCATAGCCGTCGCTCGTGCCGTCGGGCCCAATGAGCGGCTCCACGCGCAGCCAGCAGTCGCCGTACTGACCGGCGCCGCCGGTCTGCTTCTTGTGGCGACCCTGGGCGCTCGCCGTGCGGCGGATGGTCTCGCGATACGGAATGCGGATCGGCACGCTCTTGGCGGCGACCTTGGTGCGGTCCTCCAGACGGTTGAGCAGTACCGAAACCTGTGCCTCACCAACGGCGGAGATAATGGTCTGGCCAGTCTCCTCGTCGCGGTCGATGCTCATGGTCGGGTCTGCCTTGCAGGCCTTCTCGATAAACGTATAGAGCTTCTCCTCGTCGCCGCGATTCTCGGCCTCGATGGCAATGCGGTACTGCGAGTTGGGGAACTTAAACGCCGCAGCCTCGACCTTGCCGGTAATCGAGAGCGTATCGCCCGTCTCGGCAGCCAGCTTGGGCGCCACAATGATGTCGCCGGCATAGGCATGGCCAACCTCGGTCATATCGCGGCCGCACATCACATACAAGTGAGCCAAACGATCGCTCTTGCGGGTACGCGCGTTGACCAACTCAAGACCCGGCTCAAGCGTGCCCGTCAGCACCTTGATAAAGCTGATGCGGCCCTGCTGCGGATCGGCCAGCGTCTTAAACACAAACGCCACCGGACGGTCATCGTCACTCGAAATCTTAAGCGAATCACCGTCGATGAGCGGCATCTCGCCGTAGTCGGTCGGCGCCGGGAAGTACGTGGCGATGTCGTCCATCAGCGAGTTGACGCCCTGCTCCTTAATGCAATCGCCCGCAAAGACCGGCACAAAGATGCGCTCGGCGATCGCCTTAGACAGCAGGCCTTCAAGCTCCTCCTGCGTCAGCGTCTCCTCGCCTTCCAAGTACTTCATCATCAGTTCGTCGTCAGCCTCGGCCACCAGCTCGCACAGATGGTCATGGGCTTCCTCGGCCTGGGCACGATACTCCTCGGGAATCTCCGACTCAACGGCCTCGGCGCCGTTGCAGTGGCGTGCCTTCATGCGCACCAGGTCGATGATGCCGTCAAAGTCCTCGCCCTCGCCCCAGCCCAGGGTCACAGCGCCCAGTCGCGTACCGAAGCGCTCCTGCAGCAGGTCCATCGTGGTCGCAAAGCTGGCCTCGGAGCGCGACAGGCGGTTTACAAACACCGCACGCGCCAGACGCAGGTCCTCGGCGGCATACCAGAGTTTAACCGTTGTAGGCTGCGGGCCGGCCTCGGCGTCGACCACAAACAGAGCCGTCTCGCAGACGCTCATCGCGGCATAGGCGTCGCCGATAAAATCGGGATAGCACGGGGCATCGAGCACGTTGATGCGCGCGCCCTTCCAGTCTATCGGCGCAATGGTCGTCGAGATGGAAAATGCACGCTTGACCTCTTCGGGGTCATAGTCGAGCGTGGGCTTGGTGCCGTCGTGGCCGCCCAGGCGGGCGGTCTTGCCGGAAAGGTGGAGCATGGCCTCGGCGAGTGAAGTCTTGCCCACCCCGCCTTGGCCTACGAGCACCACGTTCCTTACGTTACCGGTCTTGGGAGCACCCATGATGACCTCCTTGCAGGGCCGCGCGCAATGCGCGACGCCAACGGGGAGGGTTCGCGGTCGGTGCCGTCCCAGGAGCAGCATGGTCGGCAGCCGAGCCGACTCACCCTCCAAATGTCCTATGCCACCACCCTACCCTCACGGGCGGCTGTCCATGCATACCTTTCGGCGCACGTATGAATACAGGCGGCGAGAGGAAGAGACAAGCTTGTGAATCGATTATTGAACCCCGTCGACGCAAACAAAAGGCCGCCACAGACCGTAAGACCTGCGGCGGCTTCGCCTCAATTAATAGTTGAGTAAATACCTGAGCCTATCCCTCGATACGGCTCAAGAACTCACGCGTGCGCTGCTCGCGCGGATGGTCGATGACCTGCTCGGCAGGTCCCTCCTCGACAATACGACCGCCGTCCATAAAGACCACGCGGTCGGCAACGTCGCGGGCAAACTGCATCGCGTGTGTCACGATCACCATCGTCATATTCTGCGCGGCCAGATCCTTGATGACGCGCAGAACCTCGGCCGTCAGCTCTGGATCGAGCGCCGAGGTCGGCTCGTCAAAGAACAAGATCTCCGGGTCGAGCGCCAGGGCGCGGGCAATGCTCACACGCTGTTGCTGACCACCCGAAAGCTCACATGGCACCTTGTTCTCGTTGCCTGCAAGCCCCATCTGCGCGATCAGCTCGTGCGCGCGGACCTCCGCCTGCTCGCGCGGGCGCTTGAGCACGCGGACCGGAGCATCGGTGATGTTTTTGATCACGGTATAGTGCGGAAACAGATTGTAGTTCTGGAACACCAAGCCAAACCGCGAGCGCGCCCGCTTGGGCACATCGCCCTTCGCGTATACCGTGCCCGAGCCCGCGTCCGTTGCAACCGCCAGGTCACCAAACGAAAGCGAACCGCCGTCGAGCGTCTCGAGCAGCGTGGCGCAGCGCAACAGCGTAGACTTACCGCCGCCCGAAGGACCGATAATCGCCACGACCTCGCCACGCTTTACCTCGAGCGAGATATCCTTGAGCACCTCATTGCCGCCAAACGCCTTGCGCGCGCTTTCGATTTTCATCACTGAGTTAGTCATGGTAGTAGTCCAGCTTCTTCTCGGCGGCGCCCAGCAGCATCTCGACCACAAAGTTAAAGACCCAGTAGATGAGCGCCGCAATCGCAAACGGCACCATGCTCACCTGCGAGGCAACCAGCGCCTTGGCCGTCGAGAACATCTCGCCCACGCCAATGGCAAATGCCAGCGACGTGTCCTTGACCAGCGTGATAATCTCGTTGCCCATCGCCGGCAAGATGCGCTTAGCGACCTGCGGCATCACAATGTACAAAAACGTCTGCAGGCGCGAGTAACCCAGCACCTCGGCGGCCTCATATTGACCACGCGGAATAGACTGCAGGCCCGAGCGATAGATCTCGGCAAAGTAGCCGGCGTAGTTGATGATGAATGCCACGACGCACGCCGCCCACTTGGAATCGGGCGTGAGCGAGATGCCAAACACGTAGTACGGGGCAAAGTAGATGGCAAACATCTGCAGCATAAGCGGCGTGCCACGCATGACCGAAATGTAGATGCGCGCAATCCAGCGAAGCGGCGCAATCTTGCTCATGCGCATAAACGCCACGGGGATTCCCAGCGGAATCGACCCCAGCAGCGTCAGCACAAACAGCTGCAAACTGACCAAGAATCCCTGGCCAAGCATCTGCATCATGACCTGAATAGACAACCCAAGCCCTCTTTCACAGTAACGGAACAGCGAACCCAATGCTAAAGCGGGTTTTCCAGGTGCCCGAGTTTGCCGTGAAAGAGGAGCGCCGCGTACTAAATGTACGCAAGCGACGGTTTGAACGGCAAAATCGGGTGCCTGGGAAAGCCGCTATTTGAGAACCCAGTTGTCGAAGGACAGACCATAGCTTGCGTACTTATCGCACAGGTCCTTGACCGTGCCGTCCTCATAGAGCGCCTTGAGCGACTCGGTCACGGCATCGGCGGACTTGGTGTCGCCCTTCTTAAAGCCAACGGCGTAGTGCTCGCTGGACAACGGCTTGTCGAGCTGCGTATAGGCATCGGGCTTGGCGGCAAGCTGATACTGAGCGATCGAGAGGTCACAGGCAACGGCATCGACTGCACCACTCTCGAGCTGCATAAACGCCGTGTTGTACTCACCGATGGTATCGAGCGTGGCAAACGTCGCGGCCAGATCCTTCTGGTCGCCCTCGAGCACGTCCTGTGCGGCGGAATCAGTCTGGGTAATCACGGTCTTGCCGGCAAGATCGTCCCAGCTCTTGATACCCGCGTCCTTCTTGACCACGAGCACCTGCTCGTTGAGCATGTAAGACTCGGAGAACGTGTAGTCGTCCTCGCGGCCCTCCATGGTAAAGCCGTTCCAGATGCAGTTGATGGCACCCGAGTTGAGCAGCGTGTCCTTGGCATCCCAGTCGATAGCCTCGTATTTGACCTCCCAGCCTTGCTTATCGGCAACGGCCTTGGCAAGGTCGAGGTCAAAGCCGGTGTACTCGCCATCGTCGCCCACAAAGCCATACGGAGGATAGGACTTGTCAAAGCCCACGACGAGCTTCTTGGACTCCGCGGCACCCTTCACGTCCTTGGCTGCGGCAGAACCAGCAGCGGAGCCCTTATCGGCACCGCCACAGCCAACCAGGCCAAGGCCTAGAACCGTAGCGAGTGAGCCGGCTAGACCAACAAACTGACGACGAGACATATCGGTATTCATGGTATTCCCCCTTGATAGCACTTTAGTTAGGTAAAGTGAATCATGTAACGTTCAGCATCATACACTTTACCTTGATAGAGTACAAGGGAGGGTTTGCCAGACGCGGACGGGGAGCGGCGCATAATTAAGTTTCCTGCTCTACAGTCCTGCGCAAGACGGAAAGCACGCATGGAGCACTAGGTTGGAGCACCCGGCTGGGTGGCGCCCGGCGCGGAGTTTAATTTGCTGCTCTACAGTCCTGCTCACGACGGAGGCCACATTAAGTGGCCTCCTGTTCGTGCGGAACTCGCGACAAATTAAACTCCGCGCCGGGCGCCACCCAGCCGGGAGACAACGTGCCCGGAACCTTAAATAGCCTCCTCTCCAAACGGGCACGTTGAATGCACGGTACAATTGCTTCGGACTTTTCTTTTTCTTTAATAGTGGGGTTAATTCATGGCAGAATCTCGTGCGGAGCGTAGGGCTCGTCGTGCTTTGGTGGAAGCGGCTGAGGGGTCAAAAGAGGAGAAATCCTCTACGAAATCCAAGTCTTCTAAAGCTGCAAAAAGCAAGTCGGCTAAGGGCAAGACTAAGGCCAAGCGTCCCGGCTCTCGTCGGAGCGAGGACAAGGCATCTCAGACTCGCACCAAGCGCCCACATAAAGATTCGGTTTCGCCTGCGCGAAAGGCCGTGGATCCCAAGTCGCCTTGTTCCATCATGCGGGCTTGTGGTGGATGCACGGCGCTCAATCGTCCTTATAAGAAGCAGCTGGCGGCCAAGCAGGCTGCTATGGAAGAGCTGTTTGCTGAGCTCTGCGAGCGCGAGGGTATTGCCGTTGATCCCATTCGCGGTATGGGTGTTACCCTGGGCGACCCGGGTAAATATCCTGCGCCGCGTGGCTTTCGTCATAAGGCTGCCACTCCCTTTGCTCCCGGTAAGGAGGGCGCTGTCCGTTGCGGTTTCTTTGAGCGCGGCACGCACAAGATCGTTGCCGTACCCGAGTGTCCTGTCGAGGCGCCGGGTGCCCGTCAGATTCTCAACGGCATCGCACGCGAAGCTGAGCGGCTGCATATTCCCGCGTTTAATGAGGACAAACATCTTGACTTGCTTCGCTATGCCGTCGTCCGCCGCGGCTGGCGTACCGACCAGGTCATGGTTACGCTCGTGACCGCCCAGCGTGACTTACCGCATGCACAGGAGTTCTTTGAGGCCGTCGCGGCACTCGATCCGCATATCGTCACCGTTGCCCAAAATATCAATGGCCGTCCCGGTAACGCCATCTTGGGTGAGGAGACTTGTATCGTCTATGGCGCCGAGTGCATGCGCGACCAGCTGCTCGGCTGCGAGTTCGACATCTCCCCCACCGCGTTCTACCAGACCAACCCGCAGCAGACCGAACTGCTCTACCGGCTCGCCATCGAAGGCATGGACCTGCGCCAGGGCGATGTGCTTATGGATGCCTACTGCGGCAGCGGCACCATCGGTCTGTGCGCCGCGAAGGATGCCCAGGACAGGGGCGTCGGCATTATGCTGCTCGGCGTGGAGCGCAACCCGGCGGGCATTGCCGACGCACGTCGCAATGCCGAGCTCAACGGCCTTACCCGCAGCGCCTGGTTTATGGCCGACGATGCCACCGACTACATCCTGGACGCCGCCGATAACAACGAGCGCGTCGACGTCCTTTCCATCGACCCGCCGCGCGCCGGCTCCACCCCCGAGTTCCTCGAAGCCGCCTGCGCACTCAAGCCGCGCCGCATCACCTATATCAGCTGCAACCCCGTGACCCAAGAGCGTGACCTGCACCAGCTCCTCGACGGAGGCTATCGCCTGCTCAAGATCACGCCGGTCGACATGTTCCCCCATACCGACCACACCGAGACCGTCGCGGTCCTCGAGCGCCGCTAACCAACACCGGTAGATTTTTGGGACAAGAAGGGGGCGGCCCGTCTGGACCGCCCCCTTTCGTTGGATATATGAGCCCGTTACATGCTCTTGCGCAGGTCACACACGCCGGCTGCCGCCATCTCGCGCAGCAGCGTCTCGCGATCGCGCGTCACGATCAGGTCCAGCGGGAAGTGAATCTCATCGAGCATATTGCGCGCCTGATCGAGCTTGCCAATTGCCATACCAATGTGCGCGTCGGTCGAGACGCCAATCCCCACGCCCAGTTCGGCGCAGCGCTCGGCAATCTTGCGGCAAGCGCCCCAATGCTCGGCATCGGTACCATGCTCAAGACTATGGTTGTTAATCTCGATAATCTTGTGTTTGGCCTTTGCCGCCAACAACACCTCATCGATATCAAAGGAAACACCCGAGCGACCCGTGTGGCCCAGCATAAACACTTTGGGGTGCTCCAGAGCATTGATATACATCTCGGTCGTCTGGGCGAGCGTCGCGCCTTCAGCGAGCTGCGGATTATGCACACTCGCAACCAAATAATCCAAATTGCGCGTAACCAAATCGAACAGCGAATGCTCACGACTATACGAATCGCCGGCAATATCGAGCGAAACGGGAATGTCCTCGCCAAATAGGCTTCCGTCCAGCGAAACGATATCAGCCTCGGCACCACGCAGCACCAGCACGCCGCTCCAAATGCGCGGCCAGATATCCTGGTTGATAAAGAACTGGTAACTGCGCAGGTCATTGGGGCAGGCTGTAACCATAGAGCTCAGATGGTCGGCAGATCCGAGCACCTGCAGACCACGCTCTGCCGCCCAGTACACATTCTCCTCAATGGTCGAATATGCATGCGCAGAGAACATCGTATGAGTATGAATATCACAAGAAAGAAGGTAGGGCATCGGGTCTCCTTATCCAGTGTGGCCGTCGCGTATATTCATTGTACGCATAGCTTTCGGCAGTCGTAAAACTGCTTCATCCCAATCACACAACGGCATAGACAACGGGGTCTGGCTTAAAACCAAACCCCGTTTCACGTAAAACATTGTAAGCAGAGCGCTTTACTTTCGACGATATTCGTCGGCCAGCTGCTTCCAGGCAGGCAGCGAGTTGACGATTGTCTCATAGCTCACGCAGTAGCCCAGGCGGAACCAGCCCGGCATGCCAAAGCTATCCGAAGGCACCGCGAGCAGCTCGTACTTCTTCGCGCGCTCGCAAAATGCATTTGCATCGGGCTCGAGCGCCTTCACCCACAGGTAGAAAGCACCGTCCGGCTCAACATAGGTGTAGCCGTACTCCGCCAATGCATCGGTGAGCGCCGTGCGGTTGCGTGCATAGGCCTCAACGTCACTCGGCTCATCGATGCAATCGATAATCACGCGCTGGAAGAGCGCCGGTGCGCACACAAAGCCCAGCGTACGGGCGGCACCCGCAACAGCCGGCATCAGACGCGCCGCCTGCGGGTTGGTGTTGGGAACCAAAATCCAGCCCACGCGCTCGCCCGGCAGCGACAGCGACTTGGAGTACGAATAGCACACGATGGTGTGCTCGTAGATCGAAGGCACCCAAGGCACCTCGGCGCCATAGACAATCTCGCGATACGGCTCATCCGAGATAAGCATGATCGGGTTCTCGGGATCGCGCTTGGCGTTGACCTCGCGCAGAACATTGGCCAGTCGCGTCAGCGTGTCGCGCGTATACACGGCACCGGTCGGGTTGTTTGGCGAGTCGATAATGACGGCCGCCGTTTTATCGGTAATCGCCTTGAGCACATTACCCACGCTCAGCTGGAACGTGTCTTCATTGGCGGGCACCTCGACACACGTACAGCCGGCCTTCTCAATCCACACGCGATACTCCGGGAAGTACGGGGCGATAACAATGACCTCATCGCCCGGATTGGTAACGGCATTGAGTGTGCAGGTGAGCGAAGCCGCCGCGCCCACGGTCGTAAAGACATCCTTGCCCTCATAGCTCGTGCCGAAACGGCGATTGAGCGACTCAGCCACGGCGGTACGGCACTGCGGCAAACCCGGTGCAGGCGTGTATCCATGCAGCTGGTCGCTCGGCAGCTCCAAGGCCTTCTTAATGGACTCAGCCACAGCAGCGGGCGCCGGAACACTCGGGTTGCCCAGCGAAAAATCGAATACGTTCTCCGCACCGATCTGCGCCTTGCGTTCAAGGCCATAGCTAAAGATCTCACGGATGATGGGGCTTTCCGCACCGCGAGCATACATAGTTTCGTTGATCATCTGTTCCCCTTTCGCATAGGCGGTATTGTACGCTTTAGCTGAGCAAAGTGCCGCAGCAATGTTGATTGGGGACAGACTTAAATTGAACTGCGTCCCGAATCTTGGCCTTCTTTATTAGAAGCGAACACTAGGACGCTTTCAATAGCCGTTTCCGAAACT
>NZ_JAQLDU010000019.1 GCF_028209625.1 Collinsella aerofaciens
CCGACGTCGTACAAAGCGTTTCCAGCCATAAAAAGGCCTCCCATTTCTTGTGTCCAAGAAATGGGAGGCAGTTCACTATTGCGGGGGGGGTCAATTCTGAATGTGACAAATGGACTGTTCCTTTGTCACATCGGGGACTGCGGAATCGAGGTCTAATACTTTTCCCGAGAAGTGAACGAGTGAAAACGGACTCCCGAAGCATCGACACTTTTGGCGTACAATTTCCTGCGGTTTTGCCAGTCAAATCCTGCGGTTTTGACGCCTAAAAATGTCAATGCTTCGGGAGTCCAAATACAGCCGTTCACTTCTCGGGAAAAGTATTAGACCTCGAAATATGGGCGGCGTTCGCGAACGGCAACTAGCTTGCGTCCGGTAGCCGGCACTTGGGGCAAAGGGACTGCCCTTTTGCCCCTTCACCATTGCATCGTATCTGGTGTGGAAAAAATATCGCCTGCGTTCTCGCGCCTGCGAAGAGTTCCTGAACCGCTTGAATGGGATGTGACAAAGGGGCAGTCCCTTTGCCACATTGATTTGAGAGTAGATGTTGATGATTCTATCGCTTGCCCCTATGGAGGGGATTACCGGGCATGTGTTCCGTCGCGTGCATGCGGAGTGCTTTGGCGCGCTCGACTGCTATTACACGCCGTTTTTGCCGCCGCCGCGGGTTGGCAACCGTTTTGGTGGCAAGGCGTTTAAAGAGGTCGACCCTGTCAATAACCAGGGGCTCAACGTGGTGCCCCAGCTCATGTCCAAGAATGCGGATGAGTTTGTGTGGGCGGCGCACGTGCTCGCCGACATGGGCTACCGCGAGGTCAATCTCAACCTGGGTTGTCCCTCGGGAACGGTCGTTGCCAAGGGCAAGGGCTCGGGTTTCTTGCGTAACCTCGACGAGCTCGAGGTGTTCTTGGGCGATGTGTGCGAGCGCTCGCCGTTACCGGTATCGGTAAAAACCAGGCTGGGGTTGGAGCGCGATGACGAGTATGAGCGTGTGCTCGATCTGTATTGCCGCATGCCGCTGGCAGAGCTGATTGTGCATCCGCGCGTGCAAAAGGACCGCTATACGGGCTCGCCGCGCAAGGAGTTTTACGGCGAGACGCTGGAACGTGCGCCGTTTCCGGTGGCATACAACGGCGACATTTTTGATCTTGAGGATATGGACGCGCTGGTGGAGGCCTATCCCGGCACGCGCCATGTGATGCTGGGGCGTGGCCTGCTCGCGAACCCCGCTCTGGCTCGTATGGTCAACGGCGGTCCTGCTGCCACGGCAGCCGAACTGCAGCGTTTCCACGACGCGCTATTCGCGGCCTATGCAGAAGAGATTGGTGGCAACGCGGTCTTTCGCATGAAGGAGTGGTGGTTCTACGCCAAGTGCGCTTTCGCCGACCCCGCTACCGTTCACAAGCTCGTACGCAAGACCAAAAAGGTCGACGAATACCGCGCCGCCGTTGATCGTGTCTTTCGCGAACAGTCACTCGCGCCCATAGCCTGTTTCCACGGCTAGCTAGTCATCGGGGACGTTCTTTAACGACTAGCTATTTAAGAACGTCCCCGATGACTATGTTCCCAACGACTATGTTGCAAAAAGCTGTACACCAGCATCCAAAGATGTCGAAAAATGTCGACTTTGGATGCTGGCGTACTTGTTTGGGCCGTATGGGATGGAGCCTTGGACGGACGGGGTGCGCGTGCTAGAGCAGGTTCTTTTGTGCCCACGCGATGATGTCGCTCGATTCGTAGAGCGGCTTTCCGTCAATGAATAAGCAAGGAACCTGGCGCTTTCCGCCGACGGTGATGAGCGTCTGCTCGGCATCGGAATCGGTCGAGATATTGCGCTCGGGGATGGCCACGCCGTTATCGGCCAGGAAGCGCTTGACCTTTATGCAATACGGGCAGCCAGTCATAACGTAGAGCGCGAGTTCATGATCAGTAGCCATAAGTCTCCAATCGGTTGAGGTTTCGATTGAAATACCCAAAGCCGCTGCGGTCTATGCGTGAGCCGATGACGACTCGATCGCCTGAACCAGAAACGCCGTGGCGCCGGCGCCGCAGGGCTTGTCGTAGTAGTCGATAAAGCGCTGATCGGCAAGATAGCCGTGGGCGAGGCCCAGGTATGCTTCGTCTTGGGGTTCGTGTCCCCAGTTAAGGCCAATCCATCGACGGTGCATTGCGACAAGCTTGCGCGCCTCACTTCCATCCGGTTCGCCGTCGCCCATGGCGATCGAGAGCTGGCCCAGAATAGCGCGTTCAAGTTCCTTCATGTCGTTCCATGTCTCGGGGTCCATGTCCAGCAGTGCCTCGTTTGCTGCATCGACGGCCTCGTCGCCATAGCGCGCCCGCGCCTCGGCACCGTAGCGCTCCTCGTTTTCCTGCACGGTGCGCCAGCGCTCCAATTGCGGCAGCACGGCGCCCATGAGCGAGACGGCTTCGTCGAGCGACATACCGGTGTTTTGTGCCAGGCGCGGGGCGCAATCCTCAATCATGGCCTCCATCGTGGTCTCGTAGGTGTACTTGCCGTGGTCGTAGCACCACTTGCAGTAATGATCGGTCGTTGCGCCGTGAGCATCGGTACCGCAGTCGTCGGGCGTGAGTATCATGCCGCAGCTCTGGCAATAGTGCTCGGGCATTTCGAGCAGGTGGGACAGCGGTTCTCCGGTTATGGCGGCAATGAGCTTCATCATGTCGATGCCCGGCGTGACTTCGCCGCGTTCCCAACGGCTGACGGCTTGGCGTGTGACGAAGAGCTTGGCGGCGAGTTGCTCTTGGGTGAGATTGTTGTCGCGGCGGATGGCGATGAGCTTTTCTGCAAAGGCCATGACGGCTCCTTTCTGCTGTTTGTTGCTTTAAGCATACGCGGCGGCCGGCACCCTTCCAAGCAACCGTTGGTTGCGCGACGGGGACCGCGGCGAAGAATTGCGCGCAACACCCCACGCCTCCATGCCGTACAATGACCGGCATGGAACCTATTGCACACATACATACCGACCTGCCGCAGAAGTTCGGCATCCCACGCAACAGCTTTTTGGCGCCCCATCTGCAGGGACGCATCGTCTTTGAGCCGGAATTTGCCTCCAACGCTGCAGTTGAGGGTCTGGACTCCTTCTCTCACCTATGGCTGCTGTGGTGCTTCGAAAACGGAACGCCCGGCGGCACGGCTAAGGACATAGCCGCCGATGCCAAAACGCAGGACAGGTCCGGCACCAACGCAAAATGGTCGAAAACCGTGCGCCCGCCGCGTCTGGGTGGAGCCGAGCGTGTGGGCGTGTTTGCCACACGCAGTCCGTTTCGCCCTAATCCCATCGGGCTCACCTGCGTCAAGCTCAGCCGTGTTGAGCTCACCGATGATGGCCCGATCATCCATATACTGGGGGCCGACCTGCGCGACGGCACGCCCATCTACGACATCAAGCCCTACATTCCATTTGCCGACTGTCACCCGGATGCGACGGGCGGCTGGATTGAGGACGCGCCGTGGCAAGAGCTCGATGTTGAGTTCCCGCAAGCGCTGCGGGACATGGTCCCGGACACAAAGCTCCCCGGCTTGATCGAGGTGCTCCGCCAAGATCCGCGCCGTGCGGGCAGCAAACACGAGCCAAACCGCGTTTACCATTTGGCTTACGCTGGGCTTGACATATCGTTTACGGTCGACGGAACCAGGTTGACGATAACCGCCATCAACGACGCGCGAGACTAACCAGCCATTCGTCCGCACCCGTCAGATTAAGCGCCAAACTCCGCTCCAAAACCGCCCACGCTGGTGGACAATAACGCCTACCGAAACAATCCGCTTTGCACGGGAGCTCAGCATGAAATACGACTTTACCTCGCTTATCGACCGCCACGGTATGGACGCCATCGCCGTTGACTCCTGGGGAGAAATTCCCGACATGGCTCCGAACGCACCCGACGAGGGCTTCGACCGCATCCCCATGTGGGTGGCGGATATGAATTTTGCCACGGTGCCCACGGTTCAGGAACACATCATTCAGCGCGCCCAGCATCCCATGTTTGGCTATTTCAATCCGCGTGACGAGTACTTCGACCGCATCATCGAATGGCAAAGCCGTCGCAACGGCGTTGAGGGCTTGGCGCCGGAGCATATCGGCTACGAAAACGGCGTGCTGGGCGGTGTCGTGTCGACGCTGCGCGCATATGTCCAGCCGGGCGATGCGGTACTGGTCCACAGTCCCACCTACATCGGCTTTACCAAGTCTATCGAAGCCGCGGGCTATCGCATTGTCCACAGCCCGCTTAAGCTCGACGATCGGGGCGTGTGGCGCATGGACTTTGAGGACATGGAGCGAAAGCTCGCCCAAAACCATATCCATGCCGCCGTGTTCTGCTCGCCGCACAATCCCTGCGGCCGCGTATGGGAGCGCGACGAGATCGAACGTGCCATGGACATCTATCGTCAGCACGATTGCGTGGTGATCTCGGATGAGATTTGGTCCGATATCATCCTGCCGGGCCACAAGCATATCCCGACGCAGTCGGTGAGCGAGGACGCCCACATGCGCACGGTTGCCCTCTACGCGCCTAGCAAGACGTTTAACCTGGCGGGCCTGGTCGGCAGCTACCACATCATCTATAACGAGACGCTGCGCGACCGCGTGTGCGCCGTGTCCGACAAGACCCACTACAACGAGATGAACGTCCTCTCCATGCATGCGCTTATCGGTGCCTACCAGCCGCAAGGCTACGAGTGGGTTGATGAGCTCAATGAGGTCATCGAGGGCAACGTCGACTACTTCTGCAATTACGTGGACAAGCATTTTGCGGGCGTGTCCTATTCGCGTCCGCAGGGCACCTACATGGTGTTTCTGGACTGCACCGAGTGGTGCCGCGAGCATGGCCGCGATATTCAGTGGCTGCTCGACGAGGGGGCGCGCGTGGGCGTGGGGTATCAGGACGGCCGCCCGTTCCACGGGCCCTGCCACATTCGCGTGAATCTGGCGCTGCCGCTTTCGCGCGTAAGGGAGGCGTGCGACCGCCTGGACCGCTACGTTTTTGGGGTATAGGGGGCGCTCGATTCGAGTGCTGCCCCATGCGCCCACGCCGTCAAAATGCGTGGGCGCATGGGGCGCAGAGGGTAGCGAGCGCGTTTTTCGCATTCGCTACTTTTCCTGAATCTGCTTGCCGCAAAGATGCTCAATTGAAATCTCGTAGAGTTGGACGCCCTTGATGTCTTTGGCGATTTCTTCCTCGACTTCTTCGGCAGAAGGGTAGTACTTAAGCGCGAGCTGGCGGACTTTGTCCTCGATAAACGCAGGCGCTTCATCTACCAGGCGGCAACGGCCAAAGACCACAGTGCTCATGACGTAAGGAGCCCAGTCGCCGTCCTTGTACCACTCGTTGCCGTAAACGGTAAAGCAGACTTTATCGTCACGCCTGAGCGAATCGACCTTGTGGCCGGCCTTGGCGCCATGGAAATAAATTTTGTCGTGCTCGGCGTCAAAGAAGTAGTTGACGGGAATGGCATAGGGGTAGCCATCATCGCCGTTGACGGCAAAGACGCCGCGCTTACAGGTGGCGAGCAACTCGCACGCTTCCTCGTCAGTGATGGCGCGTTTCTTTCGACGTAAGGGCCTAAACATCGTTGGCTTCCTTTCTGGCTGTGCATGGTGGTTGAGCACAAACTATAGCGAAACGGATCCGTATTTCTTGATGCGGGCGAGTATGTTTTTGAGCTTGTTAAAGTCGAGCGGTTTGGGCAGATGGGCGTTCATGCCGGCATCGTGTGCCGCCTTGGCGTCCTCGTTGAAGGCGTTGGCAGTGAGCGCGATGATGGGGATGTCGGCTGCATCGGCCTTTTCGCTCAGACGAATCGCGCGGGTTGCCTCGTAGCCATCCATGCCCGGCATCATGATGTCCATCAGGATCGCATCGAAGCTGCCGGCGGGACGACTAACGTATAGGTCGACTGCTTTGTTGCCGTCGGCGGCGCGCGTTACGACGATGCCTTCGCTTTCGAGTAGAGCCTGGGCAATTTCGGCATTGAGCTCGTTGTCTTCTGCCAAAAGGACGTTCATGCCGGCAAGCGAGCAACTGTATGTCTGCTTGGACGCACGTTCTTTTGCCTGAGGGTTCTTGTCGATATCGAGCGGTATCTGGACGTTGAACGTGCTTCCCGCGCCAACCTCACTCGAAATCTCAATCGTGCCGCCCATCATATCGATGAGCGATTTGACGATAGACATGCCAATGCCGGTTCCTTGGAACTTGCTGCGCGCATCGTCGCCTTCCTGGGCAAACGGCTCGTAAATGTGCGTCAAAAACTCGGGCGTCATACCAATGCCGGTATCCGAGACGCTAAAGCAAAACACGGCGTGCTCGTCGTCGACCGGTTTGATGGTCGATGAGAACGTGACGGTGCCTCCGTGCTTGTTGTACTTGATGCTGTTGTCGAGCAGGTTGACAAGGATCTGCCGAATATGGGTGGGGCTGCCGATCATATATTGGTCGACAGCGTAGGGCTCGCTGGTGTCGAGCATGGTTATGCCGCGGTCCGATGCGCGGAGCTTGCACAGTACGAGCGCATTGTCGCACAGCTCTTTAAGGTTGAATGATTCGTGCTCGAGCGTCACTTTGCACTCCTCGATCCTGCCCATCTCGAGGATGTCGTTAATTAGTGACAGCAGGTGATTGGCGGCAACGCGCGCCTTGGCGCGGCTTTCGCGGGCGACCTGCATGTCGCCTTCTCTCAATTCCTCAATTTCGATAAGGCCTAGGATGCCGTTGAGCGGCGTGCGGATGTCGTGGCTCATGCGCGTGAGGAAAGCGGTTTTGGCGGCGTTGGCGGCATCAGCTTTCTGCCGTTCCTCCTGTGCGCGGTAAAGCGACCAGACAAGGATAGCGATGCTGGTGAGCAAGATGCAGATGATAACAGTCGCAATGGCGGTGCGGTTACGATAGAAAAACTGGAACGTGTCCGATTCTTGCGCCGAGTACGATGTGGGGAAATAGCTGTTTGCAGAGAGCGATTCACCTGCATTGACGATGCCCTTATTGATGATTCCCAGCAGCTCGGGCTTGCCGCGCGAAATTAAACACGATAGCTGCGCCGTGTTGGTGAGTTCCTGTGTTTCGAAATCCTCGATGTCGTAGGTGTCGCGGAGAGTTTCCAGGCGCGTGCTGGGGACAATGATGCAACGTGCCTTCCCCTCATTGAGGGCTTTGAGCACCTCGCCGTCATTCGAGTACTCGGTTACTGTTGCGTTCGGGAAGAGACTTTCGAGCTCAAAACGGTTAACGATTGTGCTCTTTGTACAAGCGATGTTCTTAAGGTCGCTGTTCAGGTTTTTGCCACTGTGAATGGCGGTCAGCGAAACCGTTCCCATCGAGTTTGACTGGATGACTCCTGTCTGCTCGGCGAGCCAGTAGTCGCGAAACAATGGCAGGGCGACATCGATGGTTCCGTTGGAAAGGGCTTTGATCATTTGCCTGTTGTTCGAGAGTGCGATTGTTTTGACCGTAATACCAAACTTGTCGTGCAACGTCGTTGCAAGCGAGGCGAGCGATCCTTCCATCTCGCCGTCGTCATTTTGCGTGCAGTAGGGAAGTTGGTTTTTAAGATAGCCGAGCGTGATGGTATTGCCGTTTGCTTTGAGCCAGGTGGTCTCGGGGCCGGTGAGCGATGACGAGCCACTGTTTTGGGTCGAGTAACTCGATTTGACTTCCTCGTTATAGCGCGGGTTATCGCGGGCGATGGTCGTCATGGCGGCGTTGATGTCGTTCATCAGATCGGGGCGGCTTTTGGGAACGGCAAAATAGTAGTCGCTCGAGCCTACGTAGAACATGGGTGACGCATCGGGCGACGAAATGGTATCGTTCATGATGACGGCGTCGACCTCGCCGTCTGCAAGCGCCTCAAAGAGGGCACTGCCGGTGTCGATTTCTTTATAGGTGCAGGTGACGCCTTCGTCGGCGAGCCACTGCTGGCCGACGATAGTTTGCATAACGCCAGAGTTGCAGCCGATGGTGAGGCCTTGGAGCGCCTGGGGGTCACCCTTGGCCAGATCGTCGCGGTCGGGCCTGGCGTAGATGTAGTAGCGCTCGGTGCCCTCGGGGTTCGAGGAAAAGAGCAGCTTCTGCTCGCGTTCTGCCGAATACGAGATGTTGGGCATGAGGTCGATTTCGCCTGCTTCGAGCATGTCCATAAGCTCGGAGAAGGTGCCGCTAACGTATTCGTATTGCCAGCCCTTTGTGTAATACGAGAGGGTCTGGAGGTACTCGTAGCCCCACCCCGAGAGTCGCTCGCCCGGCATGCCTTCCTGGAAGCCTTTGTTGTTGACGAGCCAGCCAACGCGGACCGTCTTGACCTGCTGGTCGGAGTCGGCGGCAAAGGCGGGGGCGGGCATGACGGCGCTCAGTATGGCGAGCGCGGCAAGCGCGACGGCCAGGGTGCGATATAGAGCCAAGCGAAAGACAGCGGAAGGTTTCACATGAAATCCTATCGAGTTGAGACAGTTTCGCATAAGGATACCAGCTCAGCCTGCCCATTCAGCCGCCGCACCGCTAAACGGTTAGGTAGTCATTGGGGACGTTCTTAACTGACTAGTCGTTTAAGAACGTCCCCAATGACTAGTTCCGTTTGCGGGGGAGGCGTGGGACAATACCGAGCGAATGTGATTGGGCGTCTGGGAAAAGGGGTCGCGATGAACAAGTTGAGGACGCTTGCCGACGTGTTGCGCCAGGCTGGCTTTGCGCGCATCACGGGCCTGTTTCTCGTCTTCTATCTGCTGTGCTCGACGGCCGTCTGGCTGTCCGAGCCCACGACCCTTACGTTTGGCGACGGCCTCTGGTTTAGCTTTGAGACCGTATCGACGATCGGCTTCGGTGATATCCCGGCCGAGACGCCGGTTGCCCGCGCTATCACCGTCGTTTTGAGCGTCATCAGCATCTTCTACATCGCCATGCTCACGGGCGTGGCGGTGAACTACTGCAACACGCTCATCAAGATGCGCCAAAAGGACACCATGGCGCGCTTTATGGATGATCTGGAGCATTTGGAAGAGCTCGATCGTGACGAGCTTGCCGACCTATCGCGCCGTGTGCGCGAATATCGCCGACGCCAACGCTAGAACGGGCGCCGCGCGTCACGACGAGGGGGACTGAATATGAATATCACGGTATACCTGGGTGCCAGCGTCGGCAATGACCCGGCGTTTCTGCCCGCGGTGCAGGAGCTGGGCGACTGGATTGGCGCTAACGGACACGCGTTGGTATATGGCGGGTCCAAGTCGGGTCTGATGGGTGCGCTCGCCGATAGCGTACTCGAGGCAGGTGGACACGTGACGGGTGTTGAACCGAGCTTTTTTATCGAGGCCGAGTTTCAACATGACGGTATCGACGACCTCATCGTGACGAGTGACATGGCCGAACGCAAGGCCAAGATGATTGAGCTCGGTGACGCGTTCATCGCCTTTCCCGGTGGGACGGGTACGCTCGAGGAGATTGCCGAGGTCATGTCCGCCGTGTCGTTGGGGCATCTCGATGCGCCGTGCATTCTGTACAACCTTGGGGGCTACTACAACGATCTTAAGGCGTTGCTCGAGCACATGATTGATAAAGGGCTTTCGAGCCCGAGGCGCCAGCACGGCATCTACTTTGCCGACGATTTGCGCGAGATTGCCTCGATTATCAACGGATAAGTCTTGAGCCTGCCCCACTATGACTCCCAATGGTGCCGTTTGCGGCGCAGACGGTTGGCTCGTTCGGGTAACGCTCGCTCTACAATAAAACGTATCTTTGCCGAATTTGACCACGGGAGGTCCCGATGGATAGTCTTGCAAAACCCAAAAACCGTGCGCTGTTTTTAGTTAGCGTTGCCGTGACCGGTGCGTTCGCAGGCGCCGCGGTCTGGCTGTTCTTTTTTGCGATGGAGCACGGTGTCGACTATCTATGGACCGAGATTCCGCACGCGCTGGGCGTCGCTTCGCCTGAGCTCGCGAGCGGCCCGTTCGGTTTTCTGCCGTACCCGTTTTTTGTCTGCTTGCTGGGCGGCCTGCTGATCGGTCTGTACGAAAAGATTACGGGTACCAAGACCGATGACCTCAACCAGGTGATGGCCAAGGTTAAACAAGACGGTCGCTACCCGTACGACAACCTCGGCAAGCTTTCGCTTGCGGCATTGCTGCCGCTGCTGTTTGGCGGAAGTATTGGACCGGAGGCCGGCCTGACCGGAGTTATCGCGGGTCTGTGCAGCTGGGTCGGCGACCGCATGCGTCGCTTTGGCGCCGAGTTTAGGGAGCTCACGCTGCTGGGCACCCAGGCTGCCCTGACGGCGCTCTTTACCGCGCCCGTGTTTGGCTTTGTGGCGCCGCTCGCCGGTAGCGCCGACGGCCAGGGCGCTGGCGAGGACTCCGCGTCCGATGAGATCACCATCAAGCTGCCCAAGGCGCAAAAGACCGTGGTCTACGGCATCGCGATTGCCGGCGGTCTGGGCACCTATCTGCTGCTTGGCCAGCTTGTGGGCGGCGGCATGGGTATGCCGAGGTTCGAGGCCGCGCAGGTGGGCAACCTCGAGCTTGCTTGGCTTATTCCCCTGGCGCTCGTCGGCACGGCCTGTGGCTGGCTGTACTTTGTCTCGGGGCACGCGAGCGAGGCGTTGGCCCACGCCATAGGGGAGCGCCCTGTCGTCAAGGCCATGCTGGCCGGTTTGGCGCTCGCTATCTGCGGCACGGTCCTGCCCTACACCATGTTTGCTGGCGAGACGCAGGCCGACGTGCTCATGGAGACCTATATGACCATTCCCGCCGGTGTGCTCATTGCAACTGGTCTTATCAAGGCCATGCTGACGCCCGCCCTCATCAACCTGGGCTGGCGCGGCGGTCACTTCTTCCCCGTTATCTTCTCGGGCGTGAGCCTGGGCTACGGCCTTGCCGTCCTTACGGGCGCCGATCCGGTCTTTTGCGTCGCCGTCTGTACCGCCTCGACGATGGGTGCCGTCATGCGTCAGCCCGTCATGGTCGTGGGCCTGCTGCTCATGTGCTTCCCGCTCAAGGGCATTGTCTGCATGATCATCGCCGCCGTCATCGCGGCAGGCATTCCGCTGCCCAAGCCGCTGCGCAAGTAGCACGATAGCGCGTGCCGGGGATATGCCATTTGTCACGGATTTGCGGGGGGGGGCGATCGCGTCCTTCGTGGATTGAGACTCGCGTGCCTACAGGTCGTGTACTCGATAAACCTTGGTGCTGACGGTGCAGCTGATTGCGCATAGCGCGAGGGCCAGCACGGCAATTCCTGCGCACAGACAGCCCAGAACGGCAGGATCGGGATTTGCCCCGGCAATCGACATGAGCCAGTTGCTGATGGGGTTGGAGGAGCTCAGCGTGGCCATGGTGCCGCAACCAAGCAGGGCAAACAGGCCAACGGATAGGCGCAACGCCTCCATGTGTCCAAATCGAAAGAACAGCGGCTGTGCCAAAAACACCATCATGAGGGAGATAAGCATCGATGCTGCCGAGGCGATTGCGATTTCAAAGACCGTCTGTCCCGTCGAAGGAATGCCCGCGCTGTTGAAGAGCGGGATGGCGACGATACTCAATAGCGTAGCTGCACATGCCATGACGGCGGAGAAGACAATAACGCTCAGGTAGCGTGCGCAGATGATGTCTTTGCGCGAGAAGGGCAGCGTTGCCCGATAACGCTCCCAACCGTTTTGATTGTCGTAACCGGCCAGTGAGTTCATGAATAGGATGGGCGACATGGCACTGACGGCGCAGGCGCCGGCGCTCATGCCGGAGTCGCCACCCGACGTGTTGGCGAGGGTCATCACGATGAATATAAATAAGCCGACGCCCGCAATACTCGGGATAAGCGTGCGAACGATGGCGAGCTCGGACATAATGGCACGTTTCATTTCGAAGCCCCTTTCAGCGTGAGGCGCAGGTAGTCATCAATGGTTGCCCGATCGCAGGGAATCTCGGGAAAGGCCTCGAGCGCTTCGCGACGGTTGGGCACGAGCACGTCCACGCTATAGGCGTGGTGGGCGGCGCGGGCGCCTTCGACGCAAGCCATAAGCTCGGCGGCCTGTGCCTGGGTGCAGTGGGCGATGCCGGCGCGGTCAGTAATGTCCTCGCGCGGCAGGTCAAACACAATCGAGCCGTTATCGATGCAGATGACGCGGTCGGCGGCGCGATCGAGGTCGGACGTAATGTGGCTCGAGAGCAGCACGCTGTGCTGACCGTCGGCGACAAAGGCAAGCAGTTCATCAAGCAGCTCCTCGCGTGCCATGGGATCGAGGCCCGCGGTGGCTTCGTCCAAAACGAGCAGCTTGGCATTGTGGCTGAGTGCACAGGCAAGCTGCAGTTTCATGCCCATGCCGCGGGAGAGGTCCTTGACCTTTGTCTTGGGGTCGAGGCCAAATCGGTCGATGAATCCGGCGAACGTTTTGCGGTCCCACGTGGGGTACGCAGGGCCTACGAGCGCCTCGATTTGGCCCACCTTGAGCGTGGAGGGGAAGGGGCACGTGTCCAGGACAAGGCCTACGCGGGAGCGCAGGTGGCGCTGCGTCTCGTCGGGCGCGTTGGTGTCGCAGCGCTGTCCAAACAGATGCACCTCGCCGGCATCGAGCTTTATAAGCCCGAGCGCGGCACGAATCGTCGTTGTTTTGCCAGCACCGTTGGCACCAACAAAGCCAACGATCTGGCCAGGCTCCACGGTGAGCGTGACATCGCGTAGGGAAAAGCGGTCGCTTACGCGGCGTGAGGCGCCTTTGAGTTCTAGCAAGTTTTGCATGGTATAGCCTTTCTTGCAGATGGCTACTGCATGGTTTCGGGGGCCACAAGGTCGAGCATCTCGTGCAATTTGTCGCGCGTGACGCCCAGGGTTTCGGCCTGCGTAGCGGCCTGCGCAAGCAACTCTTCGATATGGCAGAGCTGGTTTTCGCGCAAGAGTTCCTGGTTTCCCTCGGCGACAAAGCAGCCCTTGCCCTGCACGGTGCAGATAAAGCCGAGCTGTTCCAGGTCGGCATAGGCGCGCTTGGTGGTGATGACGCTCACACCCAGGTCGCTCGCGAGTGCACGGATGCTGGGGAGTTTGGCTCCCGCAGCGAGTGTGCCCGAAAGGATCTGAGCTTTGACCTGCGAGGATATCTGCTCGTAGATGGGCTTGTCGCTCGAATTGGATAGGATAATGTCCACAGCGGCTCCTTAGCTGTTGGGCTACACGTGTATATAACCGGTAAGCACAGTATATATACACTATGCACAGTTACGCAAGAGGTAAATAGGGATTGTTCGCTCGTTCATTCATCTCAATCTGTAACATCTGGAACCGATTTGGACGGCTACCTGTTACAGATTGAGATTTTGCTGGCGGGCCCCACCTGGTTGTTTCAATCTGTAGCAACTGGAGAAGATTTTGGCTGCTAGATGTTATAGATCGAGACATTGGCCACCCGTCTATCCTTATATCTCAATCTGTAACAGATGGACCCGTTTTGAGTGGCTAGATGTTACAGATCGAGATCTTTCTGGGACGCCCGCCTGTTTGTCTAAATCTGTAACAGGTAGAGGTTCAAAAACCGTCTAGATGTTACAGATCGAGACGAACTGCTGCGGAGTGCCGCCATCGACTGCTACCCAGGCCCCAACTGATGAATTTGTCCTGATAGGCGCCCTAGAGCGGGATTTCGCGGCTACAATAGTGCGGTTACATCGACGTAATGCACTCAATGCAAGAAAGGATCCGCATGGCAAGCCTGTCGGATGAAATCTCGTCGCGCCGCACATTCGCGATCATCAGCCACCCGGACGCCGGTAAGACCACGCTTACCGAGAAGCTGCTGCTCTATACCGGCAGCATCCAGACTGCCGGTTCGGTCAAGGGCAAGAGCTCGGCCAAGCACGCCGTCTCGGACTGGATGGACATCGAGAAGGAGCGCGGCATTTCCGTTACCTCCTCGGTGCTGCAGTTCACCTATAATGGCGCCTGCGTCAACATCCTCGATACCCCCGGCCACCAGGACTTCTCGGAGGATACCTACCGTACCCTTATGGCCGCCGACGCCGCAGTCATGGTCATCGACGGCGCTAAGGGCGTCGAGGCCCAGACCAAAAAGCTCTTTAAGGTCTGTACGCTGCGCCACATTCCCATCTTCACCTTTGTGAATAAGCTCGACCACGAGGCTCGCGATCCGTTTGAGCTCATGGAAGAGATCGAGAACGTCCTGGGTATCAATACGTATCCCATGAACTGGCCGATCGGCAGTGGTCGCAACTTCCGCGGCGTGTTCGACCGTCAGACCCGTCGCGTCATTGCCTTTGAGGGCGACGGTCACGCCAACGCCACCAAGAAGGTCGCCGAGGTCGAGGCCGAGCTGGGCGATCCTTCCATGGACGAGCTCATCGGCGAGGAGAACCACAAGAACCTGATGGACGACATCGAGCTGCTCGATGGCGCCGGCGACGAGCTCGACTTGGATGCTGTGGCCTGCGGCAAGCTGAGCCCGGCGTTCTTTGGCTCGGCGCTCACCAACTTTGGTGTGGAGCCCTTCCTCAAGGAGTTCCTGCGCCTGGCCCCGACGCCGCGCGCCTATACCGATACGCTCACCAGTGAGCCGGTCGATCCCTGCCGCGACGACTTTAGCGGCTTTGTGTTTAAGATCCAGGCCAATATGGACAAGAACCACCGAGACCGTATCGCCTTTGTGCGCATTTGCTCGGGCAAGTTCGAGCGTGGCATGGACGCCTTCCACGTGCAGGGCAACCGTAAACTCAAGCTTGCAACGGGCACGTCGATGATGGCCGATGACCGCGCCATCGTGGACGAGGCGTACGCGGGCGATATCGTGGGCCTGTTCGACCCGGGTATCTTTAGCATCGGCGACACCGTGTGCTCCGGCAAGCGCCACGTGCAGTATCCGCAGATCCCGACGTTTGCCCCCGAGATGTTCGCTCGCATTACGCAGGTCGACACGCTCAAGCGCAAGCAGTTCGTCAAGGGTATGGAGGAGCTTGCCCAGGAGGGTGCCATCCAGATCTTCCGCGAGCTGGGTGCCGGCATGGAGAGCGTTATCGTGGGCGTGGTCGGTGTGCTGCAGTTTGAGGTACTCGAGCGCCGCCTCAAGGCCGAGTATCGTGTTGAGGTCCGTCGCCAGCCGCTGCCCTATACGGACATCCGCTGGATTCAGAACGACCCCGATACCATTGATATCCCGGGCCTTTCGCTCACGCGTGACACGCTGCGCGTCGAGGACATGCGCGGCGGTAAGCTGCTGCTGTTCACGAGCCCGTGGAACGTGGATTGGGCAACCGATCACAACCCCGATCTTATCCTGTCGGAGTTTGGCAACGTAGCCTTTTAATGCATCGGCGCGGTGGCCCTGTGGGACTGCCGCGCCGTTTGCTTGCCTGATGCCGTGTGAGCGGCTATTATACCCATCGTCGTCTCAAGACCGTGACGTCCGAGCAGTTCGGGTCCGATATCCTGCTCGTTAAACCTAAAACCAAAGGAGTACATAATGATCAAGAAGGTCATGGAGGACTACAAGGTCCTGTTGCGGAGCATTCCCGCGGCAACGGTTTCGCTGTTTTTCGTGAGTGTCATCATGATGAACCTGCTGGCCAACAAAGAGCTTATCAGCCTGCCGTATCTGGCACTCGATTGCGGCTTTGTGGTGAGCTGGGTTTCGTTTTTGTGCCAGGACATGATCTGCAAGCGCTTTGGCGCCAAGGCATCCATCAAAATCTCTATCCTCGCGCTGCTGGTCAATCTGGCCGTGAGTCTGTGCTTTTGGGCATGCTCGCTCACGCCCGGCATGTGGGGCGCCTACTACGACACGGGTATGATCGAGGTCAACACCGCCCTTAACGCCACCATCGGCGGCACCTGGTACGTGGTGCTGGGCTCTTCGCTGGCAATGCTCGTTTCTGCCGTGGTTAACTCCACACTCAACCAGTCGCTCGGTCGTATGCTCAAAAAGAATAACTTTGCGAGCTTTGCCTTCCGCTCTTATGTGTCCACGGGTGTTGGCCAGTTTATCGACAACTTGGTCTTTGCCATTGTGGTGAGCCACACGTTCTTTGGTTGGACCTGGGTGCAGGTTCTTATGTGCTCGCTGACCGGCGCTGTTGCCGAGCTGCTGTGCGAGGTCTTCCTGAGCCCCGTGGGCTACAAGGTCGTGCGCGGCTGGGAGCGCGAGAATGTGGGTGCCGAGTACCTCGAGCGTCACGCAACCGCCTAAGGAGCAAGCATGCGGGTTTTGATCACGGGCGCTTCGGGCGGTATCGGAGCCGCGTGCGTGCAGCGCTTTTTGGACGAGGGCCACGAGGTCGTGGGCTTTGACCTGCTGCCGGCGGCGGTCGAGCACGAGCGCTACCGCCATTTGATCGTTGATGTCCGCGAGCCTGACTCGTTTCCAGGCGACCTTGAGCCTCAAGTAATCGTGAACGTTGCCGGTACGCAGGATTCGGCCGACGACATTGCCGCCAACCTGTGTGGCACCATCAACGTGACCGAACGCTACGCCTTTGTGGGGGAGGGGCTTGCCGCCAAGCCGACAGCGGCTATCAAATCCGTGGTCAATGTGGGGTCGGCGAGCGGACATACGGGATCGGAGTTTCCCGCCTATGCCGCCAGCAAGGGCGGCGTTATCGCCTACACCAAAAACCTTGCAAACCGCCTGGCGCCGCAGGCCATCGCCAACAGTGTGGACCCGGGCGGCGTTATCACGCCGCTCAACCGTTGCGTGATGGAAGACGAGCACCTGTGGAACCAGATTATGGAGCTCACGCCGCTTAAACGCTGGGCCACCGCCCAAGAGATCGCCGAGTGGATCTACTTTGTGGGCGTGACCAACCGGTTTATGACCGGGCAGAGCCTGCTGATCGATGGCGGCGAGGCCGGCCGCACCCAGTTTATCTGGCCCGAGTAGAAAACGCGCCCGATGGAAATCCGTCGGGCGCGTTTTTGATGTATTGATTTTTAGCCGAGGCAAGTCCAGTTGACGGGGGTCGAGCCGTGCTGTTCGAGTAGCCGATTGGCTGCCGAGAAGGGGCGCGACCCCATAAAAGCGGGGAGTTCTGCCGTGGCGCGGTTTGCCGAAAGCGGCGAGGGGTGCGTAGAGGCGAGGCAGAACTTGTCGCCTGCCTTGCCCGCGCCGGTCGCGGCGAGCTTGCCCTCGACCATCTGCTGGGCAAAGCGGCCCCATGCCAAAAAGACGACCGGTTGGGGCAGCAGACAGCAGCGTTCGATAACGTAGTCGGTCAGGGTGCTCCAGCCCAGCTTGGCATGCGAGTTGGCGGCGTGCTCGCGCACGGTGAGCGTCGTGTTAAGGAGTAGGACGCCCTGTTGTGCCCAGGGGGTTAGGTCTCCCGTGGCGGGAATGGGGCAGCCCAGATCGGCTTTGAGTTCCTTATAGATGTTGCGTAGGCTCGGCGGCAGCTTGGTTTGCGTCGCGGGTACCGAGAACGACAGCCCCATGGCCTGGTTGGGTCCGTGATAGGGGTCTTGACCCAGGATGACAGCCTTGACCTGGTCGGCCGGCGTGTAGGCGAGAGCATTGAGGATGTCGTCTTGTGCCGGGTAGATGGTCTGCTCGGCACGCAGAAGGGCGATGCGCTCGAGCAGCTGGTTCGTAGTGTCACGTACCGGCTGCGGCGCATCGCCCAACCAAGTTGCTATGTTACGGTCGCGAGTTGCGGTGTCCATGGAGCTCCTTTAGGGCGGATGCTATGTCGGCATCCATTGTAAAGGCGTCTGGAAACCTGTGTGTCGCGGCTGCGTGAGGACTGGGGTCTACGAGACGTGCTCGGGTGCTCCTGCCATACGAGCATGCCCATGCGCGCGAAGGCGCGGAAGCTCGACGGTTGCCACCATGACGCCAGTGAGGATGAGGGCGGCGCCAAGGAAGGCGATGGGGCTCAGGACCTCGCCGACCAGGAAGAACGAAAAGACGGCGGAGCAGACCGGCTCGAGCGAGAAGGCGAAGCCGGTGGTCTCGGCAGGTACGTGGGGCTGCACGAGCGTCTGGGTGATAAAGCCGTAGGCCGAGCAGATGAGTGCGAGCGCAACGACAACGACGATTTCGTTCGGCGTGCTGGGAAGCGTGAAGCCGCCAAAGGTGAATGCGGCGATGCCCGAGAACAGACCACCAAAGCCCAGCTGCCAAACGCCCAGAGCCAGCGGATCGACTTCTTCGACAAAGCGCTTGGCGATGATAATGTGGCCGGCATAGATAAAGGCCGAGAGCAGCATGATGATCGCGCCGGGATTCAGGCTGGTAAAGTCGGCGCCCGAGAGCAGCAACATGCCGCAGGTGACGATGGCGGTGCCGATGAGCACCTTGCGCTCGGGGGCGCGACGCAGCAGGGCCGCGTTGGCAAACGGCACGATCACGACCGTCAGGCTCTGCAAAAAGCCGGCGGTTGAGGCGGAGGTGAGGCTGGAGCCCAGACACATGCAGGTGATTTCGGTTGCCATGATGGCGCCGATGATGGCGGCGCGGACCATCAGGTCACGGTTGATGCGCACCGCGTGCTTGTGGAAGAGCAGCAGGCAGGCCGCAAAGGCGATGATGCAGCGCAGCGCGACGATGCTCGTGGCGTTCATGCTGTCCATGCCGATCTTCATGAGGGGATACGAAAAGCCCCATGCGACGGGAACGGAAAACGAGAGCGCGATTGCTTTTTTGCGATCCATGGGACTCCTTTTGTTACAGAACGGTTTCGCAAAAAGGATTCTGCTCCCAGATATGGATGTAGTAAAGCGAATGTATCTTCAGTATGATTAAGAAATACTAATGCTACTAGAAAAAGCGCTGGCAAAACGTTTTACGGCTACATCGACGTGGAGGCACGATGGCATCGCGGTATCAGATTGTTTGTATGGTGGTCGATCGCGGCAGCCTGAAGGGTGCAGCCGATGAGCTGGGCTACACGCAAAGCGCGGTGAGCCAGGCCGTCAAGGCGCTCGAGCGTGAGCTGGGTACCACGCTTATCGAGCGCGGCAAACAGGGTGTCTCGCTTACGCGCGACGGTAAACAGTATCTGCCGTATCTGCGCCAGATCGTAACTGCCGAGGCCGAGCTCGAGGGCAAGCGCCAGGAGTTGCTGGGACTCTCCTCGACCGATATTCGTATTGCGACGTTTACCAACGTGAGCCGTACCGTGTTGCCGCGCGTGATTCGCGACTTTGGGGTCCTGCACCCGGGCGTGCACTTTACCCTCAAGCAGGGCGATTACACGCGCAACGCCCAGTGGGTGCACGATGGCGTGGTTGACTTTTGCTTTACGGCGCGCGGATTTACCGCTGGGCTCGAGAAGCGCGTGGTCTATCACGACGAGTTGGTGGCGCTGCTGCCGACCGCGCATCCGCTGACGGCAAAGGAAAAGGTGACGCTCGCCGACCTGGCGTCCGAGCCGTTTGTGCTGCTGGATGAGGGCGAGCAGAGTCTGGTGCTCGATGCCTTTGCCGCGCATGGGCTGTCGCCGCGCGTGACGAGTGAGGTCACTGACGACTACACCATTATGGCGATGGTGGAGGAGGGCCTAGGCGTGAGCATGCTTTACCGTCGTACGGTCGAGGGTATGAAGGCCGGTATCCGCGTGCGTCCCATCGTGCACGCTCCCTCGCGCGATGTGGTGGCGGCTTGGCGCAGCTGGGACACCATGCCTATCGCCACGAGGCGCTTTATCGACTATATGAGCTCGCATATTGTCAATTAATGACTGGCGTGGCGTTGAGTGTGGTGATTAGCGGGCTGTCGCTTTGGCTTGCGTCAGACGGTAGGTGTGTGCCGGATGGCAGAGCAATACCGCCACGACCATAAAGAACGCCGTGGTGCCCAGGCTGATGGGGTAGACCATCATGATGTTCGCAAAGGTGCGGAAGTGCGGGAACACGCAGAATACCCAATAGAAGCGGATGCCGCAGACGCAGATCATGGTGATGAGGGCGGGCATGAGCGAGATGCCAAAGCCGCGCAGGTAACCGGACATGTTTTCGTAGAACATGCTAAAGGCGTATGCCGGGAAGATCGAGCACACGCGGATATAGCCGATCGAGACGATGTTGGGGTCGCTGTTAAAGAGCGCCAGGATCTCGCGCCCCAGACCGACGATGATGACGATGGTGGTGAGTGCAACGATGCCGCCTTCGACCAGGCAGACCTTGAGCGTCTTGGTGCAGCGAGCGATCTGGCGCGCGCCGTGGTTTTGCCCCACAAAGGTGGTGCAGGCCTGGCTAAAGCTGTTGAGCAGGTTGTAGCACACATACTCCAGGCTCATGGCGGCGCTGGATGCCGCCATGACCTCGGTACCCAGGCTGTTGATGGCGGACTGGATGATGATGTTGGCGACGGCAAAGACGGCGCTTTGGATGCCGGCGGGCAGGCCGATCTTGACGATGCGCTTGAGGGCGACAGGATCGATTGCCAGGTCGCGCGGGGTGACGCGGACGACGGAATCGGTCTTGAGCAAGTGGACAAAGAGTGTGGCGGCGCTGACGGTGTAGGCGATGGCGGTGGCGATGGCGACGCCCGCGACGCCCCAGTGGAGCACGGGGACAAAGATGAGGTCCAGGCCAATGTTGAGGACGGTGGACACGGCAAGCGCCTGTAGCGGCATACGGGTGATGCCGACGGAACGGAAGATTGCGGCCTCAAAGTTGTAGAGCAAGATCGAGGGCATGCTGAGCAAAAAGACGCGCAGGTAGAGCGATGCGAGCGGCATGGTTTCGGCGGGAACGTTGAGCGCGGCGAGCATGGGTTCGGCAAAGATCTCGCCCAGCGCGATGACGACAAAGCCCACGAGCGCCATCAGAATCGAGGTATGGACGGCGCGCTTGACCATGTTCTGATCGTTGCGGCCGATGGCGTTGGCGATGACCACGTTGGAGCCAAGTGACAGGCCAATAAACAGGTTGAGCATAAGACTGGTAAGCGGAACATTGGAGCCGACCGCCGCCATGGCGAGGGTTCCCTGGTCGCCCGAGAAGTTACCGATGATGACCGTGGCGATGAGGTTCGACAGCTGCTCTAAGATGCTCGTGGCGGCCACGGGGCAGGCGAACAGGGGAATATTGCGCCACAGCGAGCCGGTGGTCATGTCAATGTGCTTAGATGCGGTGTCTGCCATACGCTCTCAATCTCTAACATGCTCATTCGTGCTTATTTGCGCAGACGATGATACTCCTAATCGACTAGTCATTTAAGAACGTCCCCAATGACGAGGCGGGAGAGGCGTGAGACAATGGTGGGCGTTGTATTGCCCGCGCTAAGGAGTTGCCATGTTGTTGTGTCCCGTTTGCCATGAGCCGTTGGTGGACGACGAGCGCGGTGCTGCATGTGCGGGCGGACACCGGTTTGACCGTGCGCGCGAGGGCTATCTGTATCTGCTGCGCTCGTCCAAGAGCGGCGACTCCATGGGCGATCCCAAGTCGCAGGCGCGCAGCCGTCGTGACTTTCTGAACCGCGGATACTATGCGCCGTTGCGCGATGCGATGGTTGAGCTGGTACGCGAGCGGGTGTCTGGGCGTGCGGTGTCTACGGGCACCCCCATGACCTTGCTCGATATTTGCTGCGGCGAGGGCTACTACACCAGCGCCATGGGTGCGGTGCCGGGCGTGGATGCTTACGGTTTCGATCTAGGCAAGGAGATGGTGCGCCTGGCCGCCAGGCGCGGCGATGCGACCTACTTTGTGGCCAACATGAAGGACATCCCCGTGGCCGATGGCGCCTTTGATATGGTGACTGAGCTCTTTGCTCCCTTTAACGAGCGCGAGTTTGCCCGCGTGCTGGCGCCCGAGGGTTCGCTCTATACCGTGGTGCCGGGTGCCCGTCATCTCTTTGGGCTCAAGGAGGTGCTCTACGACACGCCATATCTCAACGACGAGAAGTTGCCGCAGACAACCGAGCTCGAGTTGGTTGGCACGAAACGGGTGTCTGCGAACATTACGCTCCAGATGCAGGCCGATATCGAGGCGGTGTTCCAGATGACGCCGTACTACTACCGCACGCGCCCTGCCGACAAAGAGCGCCTGGCAAACCTCGATACCCTTCAGACCGACATCGACTTCATCATCGCCGAATACCGCCACTAACCTACCAAAAAGGGACAGGTTTATTTTGGCAGGTTTTATATGGGCAAACGTAAAGGGCCGACCGCGGGGATGCGCGATCGGCCCTTTTAGTTGCTTGGCTGCAGGGAATTGTGGGGGGACAGGTGACTACAGGCGGTCCTTGTTCTCGGCCTTAACGGCGTGCGCCTGCTGAACAAAGAACAGGTCGTAGACCACGATGACAAAGGCGACGATATTGACGGAGCTGCCGCCGAGCGCGGGAAGCGTGAGCACGGCCTGCGCAATCGTGGCGATTGCGGCAACGATGCCGAGCTTAAACGCGCCATCCACCTGCGAGGGCTTGTTGGCGCCCTTGATGCCGGCGACGCCTGCCGCAAGGTCGACAAGTCCTTTGATAATCACAACGACAGCAGCGAGCATGGCGTTCGATCCGTAGACGGATTCAAATTTGCCGGTTGCGATGCCGGTGATACCGATGACGAGGCTGGCGATGCCCAAAACAAAATAGATGAGGGCAAGGATTTTGAGTGTCTTGCGCGCGGCGCTCATAGGTAGTCCTTTCGATTCGGGCGCTGCCAGTCTGGCGCGTCCCATATGCTGCACATATCGTGAAGCACATTGTAGTTCAACGTGACGGCGTGTGTGTTAGAAAGCGCTTCTCGCCTGTGCAGGGCAATCTTTCAAAAAGGAAAGCCAGCTGTAAGCCAAATCGATGGCAGCTCATGTGCGGCGCTGAGATGATGGGGCCGTAACAAGGAGCTGGTCTCAAGGAGGAGCCATGATGTACGGAGCAGGGCAAGTGCGTGAGCCGCGGTCGTTGGGAAGGCGCATGGGTGATTCTGTGATCGCTGCCGTGTGCACGGGATTGATGGCGGTGCTTTGCATTGGGATGCTGTGGACCATGTCGCGTGTGGGACAATAGCGGACGGTTGGGTGCCAACTGAGGTGGCGCTCACGTATTCGTTTTGCTTGCTAAGGAGTGTCCATGGGCGTCGTCGATCCCTTTTCTGTTGCTCGGGCTGCTGGGCTCGAGCTCGTGCGGACGTCCGAGGGCCTCACGCTCACCGATGGCACGATGGAGCTGCGTGCCGATTTTGGCCGCATGCTTCCGCGGCTCAAGCAGGGTCGTCTGCAGCAAGAGCTGCTGGTGAAGGCTGCGCGCACAAAGGGCGTCGAGCGCCCATGGGCGATTGACGCCACGGCAGGCTTTGGCGAGGATTCGCTGCTGCTGGCTGCCGCGGGTTTTGCGGTCGATTTGTATGAGCAGGATTGCGTGATCGCGGCGCTCCTCAAGGATGCTTTGGATCGCGCGGCAGATGATCCGGCGCTTGCGGCTGCCGTGGCGCGCATGCGCTTGCATGCGGGCGAGGACAGCATTGCCGGCCTTCGCCATGTAACTGAGCTGATCGAGCTGGGCGAGTTCGCGGCTCCCGATGTGGTATATCTGGACCCCATGTTTCCCGAGCGCACCAAGAGCGCGGCGGTGAAAAAGAAGTTCCAACTTTTGCACCATTTGGAACAGCCGTGTGCCGATGAGGAGACGCTGGTCGAAGCTGCGCTTGCGGTGCGGCCGCGCAAGGTCGTTATCAAACGGCCGGTGAAGGGGCCGCTGCTTGCCGGCGTCAAGCCGAGCTATCAACTTGCGGGCAAGGCCGTTCGTTACGATGTTTTGGTGCCGCCGCGCCCGTAGCTTGCGCACAATGGCTGGCGTCCCGTCAACACCGTGCCGATGCGAGGTCTATTTCCAAGGGTGCGACGTCAGGTGCCAGCCGCCACAGTATTCGCATTTGTAGCAGGCCAAACCACGCCGTCCGCGGTTTTCGCAGTCGGCCATAACGGCCTCGGCCTCGGCGCGTGTGTCGTACCGGTTTTTGCGCTCGCACGACTTATAGCGCCAAGCCTCATCGCGCTCGGCGTCCAGGGCGTCGCGGCGCTCGCCCTCGC
Source organism: Collinsella aerofaciens (assembly GCF_028209625.1). Lineage (GTDB taxonomy): Bacteria > Actinomycetota > Coriobacteriia > Coriobacteriales > Coriobacteriaceae > Collinsella > Collinsella aerofaciens_AM. The sequence continues at coordinate 23,962 of NZ_JAQLDU010000019.1, forward strand.
GCGCAAACAGGTCGCTCATATCGCCGCCGGTGGCAGCGCCCAAAAACTCGCTTTTGGCCTTTGACCAGGCGGCTCGCTTCTTGCTCCCCATCTGCTTCGCACCCTCTCCAAACGTTGGTATCATTGCTCAATCAAAGTGATACCAATAAACGTGAGGTCGCCGCGTGATGATCAGAAAAACCCTCGATACCGACATTCCCGTCGTCATGGCTATCTATGACGCGGCCCGCGCCTTTATGCGCGCACATGGCAACGCCACGCAGTGGCCCGAGGGCACGCCTTCGGCCGAGCAGCTGGCTGCCGATATTGCCGCTGATGGCAGTTACGCGTGCGAAGTCGACGGTCGCGTGGTGGCGACGTTTGCCCTTTTGCCGGGGCCGGACGAGTGCTATGACGTCATTGAGGACGGGCAATGGCGTGGCGACACTCCGTATGCCGTACTGCACCGAGTGGCGTCCGACGGCACCGTGCACGGTATCGCGGCTGCGATGTTTGCCTTTGCCAAGGAACGCGCCGACCATCTGCGTATCGACACGCACGAGGACAACTTGCCCATGCAGGGCGCCATCGCCAAGGCCGGGTTTAAGCGCGCCGGTATCGTATATGTGTCGGACGGTACGCCGCGCGTCGCGTTTGATTGGCTGCGCGAGGCGTAGGAGCCAAGGCACGTATCATCACCCAGCTCAAATAAAAAATGGCCTCGAGTGGGGCCATTTTTGTTAAAACGCGTCGTTGTGGGGCTCGCGTTGTTACCGCCCAGATGAGTCCGGGCGGACAAAAAGGGGAGGTGCCGGCTTTCGCAAGGCGCGAACCTACGAAAATCGCCGCGCGGCAACGCAGGGCGATGAGCTCGGTCGGGGGATAGGGCCCGCTTCGCCCGCCGGCCCGTAAATTGTATCATCCAGTGTGGAACGAGGATGCCCGTTGCCGCGTGCGATGGGCTTGTAATAAGAGGAGAGCCATGTCGAAGCAAGCGGTCGTTGGAATCTTGGCACATGTCGATGCCGGCAAGACCACGCTGGCCGAGGCTATGCTGTTCAACGCGGGCCGCATTCGCAAACGCGGCCGTGTGGACGATGGCGATTCGCACCTGGACACGAACGCGATCGAGCGCGAGCGCGGCATTACGATCTTCTCGTCGCAGGCCGTGCTCGACCACGGCGATGCCCACGTCATGCTCGTGGATGCACCCGGCCACGTCGATTTTTCGGCTGAGGCGGAGCGCACGCTGCGCGCGCTCGACTATGCGATTTTGGTTGTGGGTGCCAACGATGGCGTGCAGGGGCACACCGAAACCCTGTGGCGCCTGCTTGCACGCTATGACATCCCGACGTTCATCTTTATCAACAAAATCGATTTGGAGAATCCCGGTCGCGATGTTTTGCTGGCACAGCTGGGGCAGCGTCTTTCCGAGGGCTGCCTGGATGTCAACGAACTGCTGGCGGGCGGCGCCGTTCAGGAGGACGCTGCTGCGTTGGACGAAGCGGCGCTCGAGGAGTTTCTTGAAGCGGGTGAGCTTTCTGTCGCAACGCTGTCGCGCATGGTTGCCGAGCGCAAGCTCTTTCCCTGCTTTGCCGGCTCGGCGCTCAAGGACCAAGGCGTTGACGAGCTGCTGGATGGTATATGCGCGCTGATTCGTGAGCAGGCGTGGCTCCCGGAGTTTGCCGCGCGCGTCTATCGTGTCAGCCGCGGGGATCGTGGCGAGCGCTTGGCTTGGGTTAAAGTGACCGGCGGCACGCTGCGCGCAAAACAGATGATCAGCGGGCATTCCAGTGCCGAGGCGTGGGAACAGAAGGTCGATCAGGTACGCATCTATAACGGCGAGAAGTATGAGCTTGCCCAAGAAGTTGCTGCTGGCGGTATTTGCGCCGTGACGGGTCTTGCGCACGTTCGCCCAGGGGACGCCCTGGGCACGGAGCCCGCGGGCGATGCGCCCGTCATCGCTCCGGTCCTCACCTATACGGTGCTGCCGGGCGAACACGACGTTCATGCGGTGTTTAAAGCGCTGAGTGAGTTGGCGGACGAAGATCCCATGCTCGGCGTAAGCTGGAATACGCATCTTGAGCAGATCCATTTGCAGTTGATGGGCGCCGTGCAACTCGAGGTCGTGCAGCGCGTGCTGGCCGATCGTTTTGGCCTTTCGGTCGAGTTTGAGTCTGGCGGCATTCTCTATAAGGAGACGATCTCGCAGCCGGTCGAGGGCGTGGGCCACTTTGAGCCGCTGCGCCACTATGCCGAGGTGCATCTGCGCCTGGAGCCGTTGCCAGCAGGTTCGGGCGTGCAGTTTGGCACCGTGACCTCGACCGACGAGCTCGATCTTAACTGGCAGCGTCTGGCACTCACCAACGCCATGGAGCGCGACCACCTGGGCGTGCTGACCGGCTCGCCCATCACCGATGTGCGCATTACGCTCACGGGCGGCCGCGCGCATGCCAAACACACCGAGGGCGGCGATTTTCGCCAGGCCACGTATCGCGCGATTCGCCAGGGTTTGATGCGGGCGCGTGAGGCGGGCGCGGTGGTGCTGCTGGAGCCGTGGTACCACCTTGAGCTCGAGGTGCCGGGGGAGTGCGTGGGCCGGGCGCTCTCAGACGCCACGCGCATGGGTGCCGAGTACGAGCCGCCGACGATGGCGGGCGACCGGGCGAAGCTTGTGGGTCGCGTGCCGGCATCCGAGGTGCAGGATTATGCGCTGGAGGTGGCTGCCTACACGAGCGGTCGCGGGCATCTGTACCTGGAGTTCGCCGGTTATGCGGCCTGTCATGATGCCGAGCGCGTCATCGAGGCGGCCGCCTATGAGCCCGAGGCCGATCTGCCCAACACGTCCGACTCGGTTTTTTGCTCTCACGGCGCCGGCTACACGGTCAAATGGTACGACGTACCCGCCGCGGCGCACGTAAAGGTCGATCCCGCCACCTTCCGTCCCTGGCGAGCGGCAGACGCCGAGTTTTTCGGCCACATGTGACAAAGTGGCAGTCCCTTTGTCACATGCTATTGGTATAACTTGGTATAAGTTGGTATAACTATTATCAGGGTTTGCCAATCCGAGGAGGCCGACATGAATCCAAATCCCTTTAAGCCAACGGCAGGCAAGCGGCCTCCGATGCTCATCGGTCGAGAGTCGGTCATCGAAGATTTCGAGGAAGGGCTCGATAACGGCGCCGGAGCGCCGGGCAGGCTCATGCTCATTACGGGAAACCGCGGCTGCGGCAAAACGGTTCTCCTGCGAGAGCTGCAACGTCTAGCCAGCGAGCGCGGATGGGCGGTTATCTCCGATTCTGCTTCGCTTGGCTTGTGCGATCGCCTGGCCGACGCGCTTCGCTCGAATAAACCCGTTGTGACGTCAATGGAGTTTGGGCCGTCGTTTGGTCGGATGTCGGTCGAGGCGGCTCGGGCAAAGGGCGAGACGCTACGGGGGCTGGTCAACGAGCGCCTCAAGAAGCTCGGTCCAGGCAAGGGCATCCTGTTTGCGATTGACGAGGCGCAATCTGCGTCAATCGAGGAACTGGCGGCCCTTGCCGTTCTCTATCAGCAGGTGCTCGGAGATCAGGATGCTACGGGCCTGCCCGATAGCGACCAGCGCGGTCTTGCGCTGGTATTTGCCGGCTTGCCCAGTATGGTTGACGACCTGCTCGAAGAGCCGAGCGTGACGTTTTTGCGCCGTGCTCAGCAGCGTGCGCTGGGGGCGATTTCTTTGCCCAAGGTGCGCGATTCATATGTCCAGACGGTCAAGGACACCGGTCTTTACGTTGATGCGGAGACGGCGGACCTTGCGGCGCGCAAGAGTATGGGGCATCCCTACATGGTCCAGCTGGTGGGATATTACATGTGGCGCTCTGCTGTCCGGCGTGGCTCGCAGATCATCGAAAGCTGTGATGTTGAGGATGGCCATGCGGATGCCGTCTCCGAGTTCTACGAAGCGGTCGACGCGCCCCTGTATTATGGATTGCGCAGTCCGCAACGCCTCTTTATCGAGGCCATGGCTGCTGACGAGGGTGAGCAGACGCGCATGGCGGATATCATTGAGCGCTGCGACCGCACCCAGAGCTGGGCGAGTAAATATCGCGCAAGCCTAATTCGCGAGCGCGTCATCGAGGCCGCCGGATACGGCCTCGTCCGGTTTACCGTGCCCATGCTGGGCGAGTATATCCGCGACCGCGTTTTATGGCATGAGTAGGGTGATAAAGGTGACGGAACAGAAGATGAGCCCGCAAGCTATCGAGGTGCGCGGTGCGCGCGTCCATAACCTTAAGGACATCGATATCGATATCCCGCTGGGAAGGCTCGTGGGCATTGCCGGCGTGTCGGGGTCGGGCAAGAGTTCGCTGGCGCTGGGGGTTCTTTATGCCGAGGGCTCGCGCCGTTACCTGGAGGCGCTCAGCACCTATACCCGCCGACGGCTCACCCAGGCCGAGCACGCTCAGGTGGATGAAGTGCTGCACGTGCCGGCGGCGCTCGCGTTGCATCAGCGCCCTAGTGTGCCAGGCGTACGCTCGACCTTTGGCACCATGACCGAGCTCAACAACAGTCTGCGTTTGCTCTTTAGCCGCTGTGCCCATCACGTGTGCCCACATTGCGGGGCGCGTGTGGAGCCGAGCCTTAACGTGGCCGCAGGCCTGTCGCTCACGTGTTCGACATGCGGCCGCGAGTTCTACGCGCCGAGTGCCGAGGATTTGGCTTTCAATAGCGGCGGTGCATGCCCCACCTGTGGCGGTACCGGTGTCATGCGCGAGGTGGACGAAGCGAGCCTGGTGCCCGACGAGTCCAAGACCATCAACGAAGGCGCGGTGCTTCCCTGGGGCACGCTCATGTGGGACTTGATGAAGCAGGTAGCCGGCGAGATGGGTGTGCGTACCGATGTGCCGTTTAACCAGCTCACACCTCAAGAGCGCGACATCGTGTTCCATGGTCCGGCGGTTAAGAAGCATATTCTCTACGTTCCCAAAAACGGCGAGGGCGCCACGCCGCTCGACTTTACCTATTACAACGCCGTCTATACGGTCGAGAATGCGCTCGCCAAGGTTAAGGACGATAAGGGACTAAAGCGCGTGGCTCGCTTTTTGCGCGAGGGCCCGTGCCGTGACTGCGGCGGCACGCGTCTCTCCGAGGTTGCGCGCCAGCCCCAGGTGCGCGGTATCAATCTGGCGCAGGCCGCGGCCATGACGTTGGGTGAGGCGATTGAGTGGGTGCGCGGGGTGCCCGCATCCTTGCCGGCCGAGATGCAGCCCATGGCAGTGGATATCTGCGATTCGTTTTTGAGCACGGCTCGTCGCCTGGTCGACCTGGGGCTCGATTACCTCTCGCTCGACCGCGCCGGTGCTACGCTCTCCACGGGTGAGCGCCAGCGTGTGCAGCTCGCCCGCGTGGTGCGCAACCGATCGACGGGCGTGCTTTATGTGCTGGACGAGCCTTCGATTGGCTTGCATCCTGCCAATGTCGACGGCTTGGTGGGCGTAATGCGCGATCTGGTGGATGACGGCAACACCGTGGTTGTTGTCGACCACGATACGCGCGTACTAGCGGAAGCCGACTATCTGGTTGAGATGGGCCCCGTTGCCGGAGCAGGCGGCGGTAATGTGATTGCCACTGGCACGGTGGACGAGGTCGAACAATCGCAGGGCAGCCGCATCGCCCCGTTTTTGCGCGCAGAGTCCAAGCGCTTGCGCCCGCAGGTGTCCGACGAGGAAATGTTCGACCGGGGCCATATCCGCATGGCGACCGATGCCATCCATACCGTCAAGCCGCTCGAAGTTGATATCCCGCGCGGTCGCTTGGTCGCGGTGACGGGCGTTTCGGGTTCGGGTAAGACGACGTTGGTACTCGAGACGCTCATTCCGGCACTCAAGGCGCAGGCAGCCGGCGAGCGCCTGCCGGGGCACGTGCGTTGGGTCGATGCCGAGGGCATTGCCCGTGCAAATCTGATTGACGCTACGCCTATCGGCGCCAACGTGCGCTCGACGGTGGCAACTTATGCTGACATCCATGACGAGCTGCGTCGCGCCTTCGCCCGTACGCCCGAGGCTAAGGCGGCCGGCTACAAGGCGGGCGTCTTTAGCTACAACACTGGCACTCTGCGCTGCCCTACGTGCGATGGCACGGGCTCGATATCGCTCGACGTGCAGTTTTTGCCCGATGTCGAGATCGTCTGCCCGGCATGCCGCGGCTCGCGTTATGCAGACGCTGCTTCGCATATCCATCGCGAGGGCAAGGATGGGAGCCTGCTCACGTTGCCGCAGCTCATGGATATGAGTGTGGACGAGGCCCTCGACGCCACACTGGGACTCAAGAAAGTTCAGACGCGTCTGCAGACCCTGCACGACCTGGGCTTGGGTTATCTCACGCTCGGCGAGCCCACGCCGGCGCTTTCGGGCGGCGAGGCGCAGCGCCTTAAGCTCGCGAGCGAGATGGGCCGCGTGCAGGATGATGCCGTATTCGTGTTCGACGAACCCACAATTGGCCTGCACCCGCTCGATGTTCAGGTGCTGCTGAGTGTGTTCGACGGCCTCGTTGCCAAGGGCGCCACAGTTGTCGTGATCGAGCACGACCTCGACCTCATCCGTAACGCCGATTATGTGATCGACATGGGCCCGGACGGTGGCGATGCGGGCGGGCAAATCGTCTGCGCTGGCACGCCGGGCGACATCGCGGCCTGCTCCGCAAGCATCACCGGCCGCTACCTCTAACCGAATGTGACAAAGGGACTGTCCCTTTGTCACATTCCCGTTAAAGCCAGCATCTGTCGGCATGGCGCTTGAACAGTTTTCGCGTGAGGGTCAAAATGGCCTCAACCCATTCGCGAAATTTGCACGCCCTATAGTGAGTGGGCTCTCGCTTGAGCTGATGCTGCCAAGAGGCAGCCGATAGGGGCAATTATGGACAATCGAATCTTTGGGTATGCGCGTGTCTCTTCCGCAGACCAGAACCTGGGCCGCCAATTAGACGCGCTGGCAAGGTTTCCCGTGCAACGGAGCCAGATTTATGCTGACAAGGCAAGCGGTAAGGACTTTAAGCGTCCCCAGTACCAGCGTCTTCTTCGCAGGCTGCGCGAAGGCGACGTTCTCGTGATCAAAAGTATCGATCGTTTGGGCCGCAATTATCGTGAAGTCCTCGATGAGTGGCGACGCATCACGGTGGATAGGAATGCTGCCATCGTGGTGCTTGATATGCCATTGCTCGATACGCGCGAGCAGCCTGATGGCATTACGGGAACGTTCATGGCGGATCTGGTTCTTCAAATCTTGAGCTATGTGGCGCAGCTAGAGCGCGAAAACATCAAGCAACGCCAGGCGGAGGGCATCGCGTCGGCGCGTTTGCGTGGCGTGAAATTTGGAAGGCCGGCATTCGAACGCCCAGATAGCTATCGCGATGTCATCAAATTATTCGAAGGGGGAGAGGTTACGAGGCGAGAGGCTGCTGCGCTTTTGAACGTCAGCGTCTCGACGTTCGATCGTTGGAGACGGGCGGACGCGACCAGTTTTGACCGTTTGTCGTCTGCTCGTCCTCTTTAGCTAGACATTTTGACGAGGGGAGTTAATTACACAGAGCCCACTCCTTCCCTCGATGTTTATCCAGTTCACGCCCTTGAACCAAATAGTGCCACCGCGTTGCCAATTCGTCTGCTTTTTGACGAGGGCTATATATCGTGTTTTGTTTTGTATTTAAAGGAGGACGAAATGAAAAGGCGTTATGGAATGGCTCTGGTGACCGCGCTATTTGCGATGGTGTTTTGTGGGGCGCTTCTGCTGAGCGGCTGTTCGCAGTCTGAGAAGAAAAATGATGAACCTGATTATGCCGATGACCGTGCAATGGCTGTGATTGCTCAAGGTTATCAAAAGCGGTCGGATTATATCGAATCGCTTGGAGAAGATGCTGATCTAAGCTCGAATAAAGTGCGAAAAGAGATAATTAAAACCGAGATCGATAACGACAAAGAACTCAAAAAGGCGCCTTTTAAAGACGCTAAGATGCAGGAAGATGTCATCGCCTATCTCAACCTGCTTGACAATCAGCTTGATGTTACCAAGAAGTATGCGGAATCTGATCCTAAGTACTACGAGGAATGGGAAAAGGCCTACGACGCACGATCCGCACAGCTTAAGAAACTGGTCGATCGATATGACTTAACAGTCGATGACGAGTATCAAGATGAGTTTGACGAGCTAATTAAGAACGGTAGGACCGTAGAGGAGAAGACGCATAACGATGAGGTTATCAACGGTTTGCTCTCATCGGCGAATTTTGAGAAAAGTGATGATGGCTACGGTCTCTATACGTACACCGCAATCGTCGAAAATACCTCTGACATATCGTTCGAAAACGTTTATCTAAACGTTGCCCTTTACGATGCCGATGGTGTGAGGGCGGAAGAATGCTACGCAGATACATCTGCCTGGGCGCCTGGCGAGAAGGTGAAGTTTGAGGTAATGAGCGAGGTTGACGCCTCGAGGCTTGCGCCGACGGTGTCGGGTTACAGCGTCAAGGAATAGTTCGCGGGAATTGAAAAGAAAGCGCGGCCGTTTTCTTTGAACGGTCGCGCTTTGCATTGAGCCGTTGACGGAATGATTCGTGCCATCATGCTCGCGCTGGAAGATGATGGGAACGTCGGGGCAATAAAGGAAAGGTGAAACAGGATGGCAAAAACAAAATTTCTTACAACGATACCGCAAAAGGTTGCCTTTGGCGGGTTAGTCGTTGTTACGGTTCTAGCGGTTGCCTGGGGTATCTGGATGTCATTGACGCGTAATCCTACAACGATCAGCGATGATTCGATTCGCGAGGAGATCACGCCAGTCGTTAAGCTCGTGACGTACGAGTACAACTTCACCCAGCTGCTTTCAATTGATGAGGCGGGCAATCCGCTTGGGTGGGAAAACCCCTTTACGTCTAAGCGATATGTCGCAACGATTGACGGCAAAGCTGACATCGGGATCGATGCCGATAAGATGAAGGTTACAATCGTACGGGCTAATATGGCCGATAAGAATTCAGAGGTCAAGAGCGTAAAGGTTATACTGCCTCACTCGGAGATCACCTCGTTCTCGACAGACCCCAATACGCTTAAGAAATATGTTGAGGACAATGGCTTTCTTAACTGGAATCAAGTAAGCACGGATGATCTAAACACGTTATTGAAACAGGCAAAGAAAGAGCAGACCAAGAAGGTCAAGGAAAGCAATATGCTCCAAGAATCTGATGATAGAGCCTGCGCCCTTATCGAAAAACAGGTCAAAGCCTTATGCGGCGATGACGTCAATGTTGACGTTGCGTTTGAGTAGGGGTGAATAGCATGTTGGATAAACGGCAACAGATCGCTGGGGCCGGCTCGCTTCTGATCGGGCACTACACCACCTTTCTCGACACTACCTTCAACTCGGCATTTGGCGATGAATATACGGTTGATTTCGACTATTGGAAATAGGAGGTCACAATGGAGGATAAAGACGATCTGGCTGTTGTCGAAAGGGAGGAGCCGCCGCGACATAAGCAGAGTTTTGATATCCGTAAGGCCGCTGCCGGGTTGGTTGATGGCGCCGGAAGCGCGATGGCGGGCGCGGTTGCAACCGTACAGAAAGTTGCCGATGGTGCAATGCGTGCTGCAACTCCGCTGGTCAATGACGCCTTGGCAGCTATTGCTGATGCGGCCGATGGTGCGGCAGGTACTGCTGCGGATATCGGTGACGCGGTCAACGATTGGGCATACCAGCAGCAGCTTAATAGATACAGGCCGGTAACCAAGGAGACCTATCAGAGTCCTTCATTCCATTTGCCGAACATGATTCGAATTGTTGACGGAAATGAGCGCCGGGGCATCGACGCCTGTAGAGATGCTATTGGTTGGCTGGATACTGTTAAGGGCACGCAGATTTTCAATCTGTACCGCGAGGCAATCGGGGATAGCGAATTGTCTTTCTATCCTAAACCATCTCTTTACTCCACATATTACATAGATGCTTTTGATCGGTCTCGCTTTGTTGACCTTGACTCTTATTTTGCAACCATGCAACAAGACAAGATGGCCGAGTTGAGACGGATTGCGTTCATGCTTGGCGCGAAGCGCTGCAAGCTGGAGGTGACGGAGTACGAGGAAACTCGGCGAGGCCGCCAGGTTAAGGGAAATGCCAAGGCGGGAAAGAAGGGCTCGGTTCGAATCGACGGTTCCTTGAGCGATTCAACGAGAAGCGAGAAGAAAATTCTGTTTACACAGGAATTTGAGGGCGACATGGTTCCACAGCGCCCTGAGCTCCATTGGTATGCCCATGACTCAGATGTTCTCTTGTTAATTGAGACGAGATGTGGTGGAGAGGATAAAAACAAGGCGAAGAGCTATCGGGTCGAATTGAAAAGTGAAACGACCATGACCATGTCTGTATCACTTGCTATGGCTATCGACGAGGCATGCAGCAAACTGAACATAAGGGCGAATTCGAGCCTGACAAGCCAAGCTAAGCGAGAACTCCGGCAATCGTTTGTATTTGAAGTTGAATTCTGATGTGTGGGGACCATTTGCTGCGGGGTTCCTGTCCTTTACGGGGTGGAAGCATAGAAACCCATACGGTGCAACTCAGTAAAAGTTAGTAATATACTGGCATCTTTTCTAGTTAAAAGCGTTTAAAACCGGTTAATTCCATTTAAATCAGTAGGTGCAATATGTGACAAAGGGACAGTCCCTTTGTCACATTCCGGGGAAGTTTGTCTGGCGCAGGGCCTCGTAGAGGACGATGGCGGCGCTGTTGGAGAGGTTGAGTGCGCTGATGCGGTAGTCGTCCGGATTGACGAAGTTGCCGCAGATATCCTGCTGAAGGATGGCCTTGTGGCCGCTCTCGCTATGCCCGAGCGCCTCCTCGTGGGCTTCCCAGGCCTCGGCGTTATCGAGCGAGTCGCAGTCGCGCAGCATGGGGATGCGCTCGCAGCGCGCAGGCGCTGCGGCGAGCAGCTCTTCGGGAATCCCCGAGCTCTCGCTGCCAAAGACCAGATAGTCACCGTCGCGGTAGGTGCTTTGCGCATAGGTGCGGCGCGCCTTTTTGGTCAGCAGATGCAGGCGTTCATCGGCGGGGGAGAGGCCGTTGCACGTAAGGAAATCCTCCCAGCCGGCATAGGTCGTCACGTCCAAGTTTTGCCAGTAGCCCAGGCCGGCGCGACGCACCGTCTTGTCGTCGAGCGAAAAGCCCAACGGCTCCACCAGGTGCAGGCGGGTACCGGTGACCACGCAGGTACGGCCGATATTGCCCGTATTGGCCGGAATCTCGGGCGCATACAGCACGATATTGAACATGAATCTCCTTGGCTCAGAATGAAAAACCACCACGAAGGGGACAGGCACCTTCGTGGTGGTTTGGCGGTTACGTGGCAGAAAATGCTCGCTTCGATAGCCTAGGCGCGGTGCCAGTCGGTCAGGCAGGCATCGAGGGCGGCGATGAGCGCATCCTTGTCCATGTGACGGCCGATGATGCACAGGCTCGTCATGCGGTCGCCCGTCTCGTCGTCCCAAATCTGCATGATCTCGGGGTTCTCGTCGATAATCTTCTGCTTCTCGCCCTCGGGCGCAGAGTCGACAAACAGACCGTTCTCCATCAGACGCATCTGGTGGCCGGCCTGCTCAAACATGTAGCACATGTCCGGATCGCCGGTCTGCCACAGCGGGCCCTTGACGCGAATGACCTCGTCGGGCCACTCCTGCTCAACAAAATCGGTGAACTTCTGCAGGTCAAACGGCTTGCGGCGGGAGTACACAAAGGTCTCGATGTCGTACTCGAGCACCTCGGGGTCGTCGTGCTCCTCGGGATGCTCCATGGCCTCGATCCAGGCGGCGGAGTTGTAGGCGCGCATAAAGTCGAAGCGGTCGGTGTCGAGCAGCTCCTCCATGGGGACCTCGCCGTTTTGGGCCTCGACAATCACGGCGTCCTTCTGCAGGCTGCGCACGATGGCCTTGAGCTCGGCAATCTGCTCAGGCGTGACGGTATCGGTCTTGTTGAGGATCAGCGTGGAGCAAAACTCGATCTGCTGAATAAGCAGGCTCTCGATGTCGTCCTCATCGATATCCTCGGCGAGCAGGTCGCGACCGCCGTTGAACTCGTCGTACATGCGGGCGCAGTCGACCACGGCCACGATGTTGTCGAGCGCGAGCTTGGGCTCGCCGCCCACCTTGGCCTCGTCGCAGAAGCTCGAGATGGTGTAGGCGATGGGGATGGGCTCGCAAATACCCGAGGCCTCGATGATGATGTAGTCGAACTTGCCCGAATCGGCGATGCCCTGCAGCTGGTTGGCCAGATCGTCCGAAAGCGTGCAGCAGATGCAGCCGTTGGTGAGCGGGATGAGGTCGTCGGTCTCGGAAAGGCCGCCGTCGGCGATAAGGCTGGCGTCGACGTTGATCTCGCCGATATCGTTGACGATCACGGCGGCGCGGATGCCGCCGTCGTTAGCGAGGATGTGGTTGAGCAGCGTGGTCTTGCCGGCACCGAGGTATCCGGTAAGCATGATGATCTTCACGGGTCTGTTGGGCATGTGCCCTCCTTTGTTAGACATGGCTTACAGTTAAATCTTATGCCAAACGCCTGCTCTTATACCCACGCGCCGGCAAATAACACAGGCTACTCCCAGGCTCCCCACACATCGGGGCAATAACCGACGGTGGCCTTCTTGCCGTTGCGCACGATGGGCTCGGCCAGAACCTGCTGGTTCTCGAGCAGCTTATCAAAGCGCTGGCTGGGGGTGAGGTGCTGGATGAGTGCGAGCGTCTCCTCGTCCTTGGCTTTGGGGTTGAGCAGCTTGTCGATGCCGCCGACCGCCTGCATCACGCTCGTGAGCTCGCCCTTGCTCATCTCCTTTTCCTTAAGGTCGATAAACTGCACCTTAATGCGGCGCTCCTTAAAATAGCGCTGGGCCTTCTTGGTATCGAAGGACTTTTTGGTGCCGAAGATTTGCACGTTCATATTTATGTTCCGCCGTTCTACCGAATAAAGTTGGTCCTAGCGCGATTGAACTGCGCCCCAATTCTTGGACGGGCTAATAAGCGGCCTACGCCGCACATAGGGACTGATTCCGGAATTCCTC
>NZ_JAQLDU010000001.1 GCF_028209625.1 Collinsella aerofaciens
GCGGAAACGAGGCGATAGCCAGGTGCCGGGGGCTATTTCCGCGTTGCGCTAGCTGCGGAAACGCGGGGTCCGTTCAGACTGTTGCGTTGAGATTGAAAATCAACCATTTTCGGCAAGCATTCTTGTAGTTATATACGGTTTCTTTGCTACAAAGTACAGCAGCAGGGACCGTTAGGAAATATTGAGTATTGTCACTGACCGCGACTGATTCTAAATAAGTCTTTTTGACAAGACGATCGATAATCGTCTGAACGGCTTCGGGAACGGTATCCCATTCGTAAAACGATGATGCAATTCGAGCAATCTGGCCTGAAGTGAGTCCAGGCCATGACGCGAGCAGCGAGAATGTAAATCTAGCAACATATCCAGCATTCAATACGTCGCTCTGGAGTTTCTTAATGCCGAGTTTTTTCTTGCCAAGAGAAGGCCTTTGAGGCGCTAATGGAGCCGATTCTTTATCAGCGCATCCACCATCTTCTTCAATAGAGGATAAGGCTTCACTCTTCACTTCGGAAACAGGCAAGACAGGGTCGCTCTTTGCCTGATAAACTGCAGCCTGAGGCTCCGGCTGTTTTATGGGATTCGGGTTGTGGGGTTCATAGTAGACACCTGCTATAAGACCGTAGATAATACGCTGCGGAAAGAGGCCGGCAAGTTCTTCAGAAAGTTCGATACCCCTATCATCGGTCATGTCCTCATGATGTAGGGCCTCCATAAAAAGCTGTTTAGGCCTAACTACATTGTTATTTAAACCCGATTCGCCCTGATTTAAAGACAGTGGGTCATTTTTTAGACTATCAAGCAAGTCTGATGCCTCGCTTTGAATGGGAATAAGGTCTCCCATAAAGGCATCCTTGTCAGACTTAACTCTAACAAACCTCTCAAGTAAAGAAATAATTGGTTGTAATGCAGCAATTAATTGTCGGCGTTCATTTTCGTCAATTGTTTCAATATATGAGCAAAAAGCTGCATCAGCATCATTCACACCGTCGGCGTTAGCGCAATGAATGGCAGCACCTTTTGCTTTCTCATATGCTGATCTTAAATCTGAAAGAGAAAGGCTCAGATCATGAATGGCATCTGTATTAGGTGAAATACCATGCTCTATTGAATCAAGGGCGCTACTCAATCGCTTTCTTGCAACATCAGAAAGCGCATTAAATTGCTCAAGAGCGATTTTGGTATCAAACATTGCTACACCCCTAATATAGAGATTGATGAGCTGATTTTAGCACTCGTGTCGTAGCAATAAACTTCTTCTCGATAAACGGTAAATAGTGGCCTTTAAAGACTTTTACAGTTAGACGATCCAACACGAATCAATACAAACAAACAGCCAACAATCGCCCACTAAAGCTCTGCCAAAAACTTTTCAGCGGCCTTTACCGCATCTCTCGATTTTCCCGTATCAACAGCCCATTCAGTTAGGCATTCTTTCTTATCGTTATAAACCTTCTTGTGCAACTCAAGCGCTTTACGCCCCTCGATGCGCGCCTCATCGATCAAGCCAGCATCCTTGAGCTCTCTTGCTTTGTTAGAACTAACATTGGCCAGCTGAAATCTAGCTCTCAAATAAGAGGAATCTCCCGTGGGGAAACCACCGCTTTTAAAGCCTCTATAGGCTTTTTCAAGCATGTTTTCAGCTTCAGGATACTTGCCCATCAACATGTTGGCAACGCCCTTGTTGGTAAGCACGATTAAAGCCTGAAGGCTGTTTGTGCCAAACAGAGTCTTACGCGCTTTGTAGGCCTTGTCGTAATACTTCAAAGCCCTTTTAAGGTACTCTTGCCCTTCGGAAGCGTTGCCCTCTTGTTTAAGCTTGGCACCGTATTGTTGGCATGTTGCTCCGTAGTTGTTAATAAAGCGAGCCTCATCGGCATCTAGTTCCTTGGCTTTTTTATCCTTAAGCGCTCTCACAACTTGATTCTGATAGTAGAAAGCCTTGTCGAAGTCTTTGAATCGTTTCCAGGAAATACCAAGATCATTAAGCGCCGAAAGATAAATGAGCCGTTCATTCGGATAATGCTCCCTTACGTCATTTAAAACTTCAACGGTATCTGCGATGGCTTGTTCATGCCATGTTCTTTCGCCTCTGGTTAACCAAAGTTGAGTTTTAAGAGCCGCAGTCTTGAGTTTTGCTCTCAAGAAATAAATGCTAGGTTCATCTGCAGAGCTTGTAGGAGCGTAAGAACATTGAATTTCTTTATAAAGGTCATATGCCTGCTCAACTTGACCGTTGTGCCATGCCGCCTCGGCATATTGCATGCGAGCATTAAAAGCTGCCTCGGATCCAAGAACGTCCACACCTTCTACAGCAAGAAGTTGCCTTGCCTTGAGCACATGAAGTCTATAAGTATCCTTTGCATAGGCAGTCCTTTTATCGTCTGAGCCCAACTGCCCGAGCAAATCTCCGCACGCCTTGAAAAGCTTCAATACGACAGGGCCCTTAGCAGATCTACGAATGAGATCGGCGACAACCTCATGCATTTCAAAGCTATCTTGCCGCTTCCATACAAAGGAAAGATTTTCAAGTTGAGCAATAGCATTAGGATCAATGAAGGATTCCCCAACTGCCATCATAAATTCGTAGTCCCAGTACTCAATAAAAGCAGCGGTATAGATGGCAGGCTTAAGGGAGGCATCGAGGCCCCGTAAATACACTTCGACGAGATTATCATAATCAACAATGCAAAGAAGGTCGCGCCTTGCCTCCGCGACTGACGATCTATTAATCATGTCAGCAAGCATTATTAAGTATACGGGTATTCCTCTGGCTTTCTCCACAGCCAAGCTACGCAGCTCGGAATCACTGACTCCGCATTTCACCAACAGGTCGTCTGCTTCAGATGAGCTCATGGGCTCAAGCTGAACAGGAAAACGAACCACATTTTTCCATGCAAGTCTGCAGCGCCCAGCGACAATCCAGAGAGACCCCTTTGTCTCCGAGATGGTCTTTGCCCAATCGTATCGACCTATTCGCCATTCACCAGCAACCCAACGCAGCTTCTCAAATGTATCCAAAAAGAAGATAAGCTTCCGTTCATTGCGACCAGTCCACGCTTCGATTTCAGACTTAAGACTAGCCGCCAATGACCTTTTCAAATCACTGGAGGTTTTCTCTTCCGTTAGGCTCTTCCATTCATTACACGCTTTGGCACTTTTAATAGAATCGGCTGCATAAACCCCAATCTCAATGGCAGCATTAAGAATAGAGCCACCAAGGCCTTGGGTAAATTGATCAATAAAGGGAGCAGCAAGACCCGACAACATCGTCGAAATCTCGACTCCCTTTTTTTTTGCTTGCTCAAAATCAGCGCAGAACTCGGCTTTAGCCAATGCAAAATTCGATGCTTTTGCTCTCCATGCGTAGTAATTCATCCTAAAGGTTGGACTTGGCACTCCGTTGCATGCAAGAAGATCCGAGAGCTCTTTTAGAATCTTCTCTTCAGAGGTTATCTCTTCTCCTTCAAAGCTATGCCTGGTAACAACGGTATTGTGGGTAAACCTATGTGTAAAGTCGGAATACAACTCTTCCATGAGGAACGTCTTCCCAAGCCCGCCGGTCCCGTAGATCGAAAAGACCTTGCCAGTCCCGTTTTCCTTCGAAAGCACTTCGGCAGCAACTTCTTGAATATGCGCTCGCGAACTTGAACGACCGCTCATCTCAGACGACGGCTTCAAGGTGTAGTCATTGGCCATGCTTGCTGCATAGCTCTGATCGTCGCCAAGAACAAAGACATCAGTTCCCATTGCAGTACCCCAATCTTATAGTTTCAGAAGTTATCGATAGTCGCTTCCAGTTTCTTTTCGAAGGGATTTCAGAGTTTTATCCTTTCTGGCCTTACGACCATCAGAGTTCCTAAGTGTTCCTGCAGGAAGGTCATGCTTCTTCTCGTAGGTACCAACCGTACAGTCGCTTCTCGTTTTCCTGACTTTTCCAAACATTCCTTTCCTCCTTACATAGGACGTAATATACCAGCAATAAATACAAACAGCGAATGGTCCGAGGTATGCGCGGCTCACATAAAGCGAGTGCTCTATAATTCGCTGTGTGAAAGAATCGAAGCTTTATTAGCAATGAGGGCTATAAGGGGTGGGCGGCCCTTTGCAGAAAGCAAAGGGCCGCCCATTGTACTAATTCCTCAATACAAATCTTTCGTATAGAATTTGTCGGCAACATCTGCAAGATGTTTAGCCGATAATTGGCAATATTTAAAATGGCTATCCATTAGTAATGAGGCTAGAGGCTCTTCCTCCACACCATCTTGTCCACGACGCCGGTGTAGCTCTGGATGATCTTGACCACCTTGGTGGACACGGTCTCGTCGGCGTAGTCGGGGACGGGAGCCTCGGGCAGCGACCCCTCCGCATCGAGCTCGACGGCGGTGCGGACGGCCTGGAGCAGGCCGCGCTCGCTGATGCCGGCCAGCGTGAAGCACGCCTTGTCCAGGGCCTCGGGGCGCTCGGTGGAGGTGCGGATGCACACCGCCGGGAACGGATGCCCGACGCTCGCGAAGAAGCTGGACTCCTCGGGCAGGGTACCGGAGTCAGACACCACGGCGAAGGCGTTCATCTGCAGGCAGTTGTAGTCGTGGAAGCCCATGGGCTCGTGCATGCGGACGCGGGGGTCGAGCTGAAAGCCGGTGGCCTCCAGGCGCTTGCGGGAGCGCGGGTGACAGGAGTACAGGATCGGCATGTCGTACCTCTCGGCCAGCGCGTTAATGGCGGTGAACAGGCTCGTGAAGTTGACCTCGGTGTCGATGTTCTCCTCGCGGTGGGCGGACAGCAGCATGTACTTCTTCGGCTCCAGCCCGAGCTCGGTCAGGACGTCCGACGCCTCGATCTTCTCCAGGTTGGCGCGCAGGACCTCTGCCATGGGCGACCCGGTGACGTAGGTGCGCTCGGGGGCGCAGCCGGTGTCCTTCAGGTAGCGGCGGGCGTGCTCGGAGTAGGCCAGGTTGACGTCGGAGATCACGTCGACGATGCGGCGGTTGGTCTCCTCGGGCAGGCACTCGTCCTTGCAGCGGTTGCCCGCCTCCATGTGGAAGATGGGGATGTGCAGGCGCTTGGCCGCGATGGCGGACAGGCAGCTGTTAGTGTCGCCCAGGATCAGAAGGGCGTCGGGCTGGACCTGGACCATGAGCCTGTAGCTCGCGGCGATGATGTTGCCCACGGTCTCGCCGAGGTCGGCGCCCACGGCGTCCAGGTAGACGTCGGGGTCGGCGAGCTCCAGGTCGCGGAAGAAGATGCCGTTGAGCGTGTAGTCGTAGTTCTGACCGGTGTGCGCCAGCAGGCAGTCGAAGTGGCGGCGGCACTTCTTGATGACCTCGGACAGGCGGATGACCTCGGGGCGGGTGCCCACGATAATGAGCAGCTTCAGGCGGCCGTCGTCCTCGAATGCGATATCGGAATAGTCCTTGCCCATGCGGCTAGACCTCCTCGTAGTAGGTGTCGGGATTCTCGGGGTCGAAGGGCTCGTTGGCCCACATGACCGTCACGAGGTCCTCGGTGTCGGACAGGTTGGTGATGGAGTGCGTGTAGCCGGGGACCATCTCCACGGCGCGCATGTCCGAACCCGAGACGGTGTACTCGTCGACGGGGAACGGGTTTCCATCGGAGTCCTCCCCCACCTTCCTGAGCTTGATGGAGGCGGTGCCGGAGACCACCAGGAACCTCTCCCACTTGCTCATGTGCCAGTGGTTGCCCTTGGTGATACCGGGCCTCGAGACGTTGATGGAGACCTGGCCGCGCTCCGGCGTGCGCAGGAACTCGGTGAACGAGCCGCGCACGTCCACGTTAGGCTTGAGTCCGTAGGCGAAGTGCCCCGGCTCGTAGTAGGACAGGAACGTGCTCCAGAGCTTCTTGGAGAAGGAGCCCTCGGTCAGGTCGGGCACCGAGAGCGTCTCGCGGCTGTCTCGGAAACTGTCCAGCAGGTAGACGATCTCGCCCAGCGTCTTCACGTCGGTTTCTGGGACGTAGCAGAACTGATCTCCCTCGATGCGCTCGAGCCCCTCGTATCCGCAGCGGTGCTCACGCCCCAGCAGGGCGCCCAGCATCTCGTCGACCAGGTCGTCGATGTAGAGGAGCTCGAGCTCCACCGAGGGGTCGTTCACGGTGTAGGGGCGGCCGTTGGCGATGGCGTCGCAGAAGGTCGCCACGGCGGAGTTGTAGCGCGGGCGGCACCACTTGCCGTAGAGGTTGGGGAAGCGGTAGATGAGTACCGGGGCGCCCGTGCGCTCGGAATACTCGCGGAACAGGCCCTCCCCCGCGAGCTTGGACTCGCCGTAGACCGAGCCCCCGAAGCGGCCCGACAGGCTCGCCTGCGCGGAGCTGGAGAGCATGACGGGGCATTTATTCCCGTGGCGCTCCAAGGTGTCCAGCAGCGTGGAGGCGAACCCGAAGTTGCCCTCCATGAACTCCGCCTGGTCCTTGGGGCGGTTGACGCCGGCCAGGTTGAAGACGAAGTCGGCGCGGGAGCAGTAGTCCTCCAGCTCAGCGGGCGTCGAGTCGACGTCGTACTCCATGACCTCGAGGGGCAGCAGGCTCGCATACTTCTCGCGACGGTCCTTGCCGTCCCTTATGTTCTTCAGTGCACAGCAGAGGTTCCTACCCACGAACCCCTTCGATCCAGTGATTAGTACTTTCAAGATTAATTCCATTCCAAAAATCTAGGCAAATTGGTCACTTATTTTGTAGATGAAATAATGACGATACTTCGTCTTTAAATAGGTAACAGGCAATGAAAATACTGCATATCAAAGAAATTGTTGACCACAGCAGTCCATACCAAAACGCAACACAAGAAAGCGCTATCCACAACGAGCACGGTATCACGATTTTATAACAGAGCTTAAAGCCGATTTCTCGGTTTAGTACGAACGCTCTAACTGCAAGATTTACAATAAACCCGAGAAGAACGGCAACATTTACTCCATTTGCGCCTAAAATATTGATAAATAAAGGCGAAAAGCCTACAGCGACTAAACCTGCAATTACCGTTGAAACGGTAATTGTCTTTGTTTTTTTGATAGCATAAAAAACGTTGCCAACAAAGCCAGAGTATCCACTAATTAAAGCAACGACAAGGGCAAGCGGGACTATATCGATTGCATCGCCATAGGAACCCCTGACGAAAAGTGGAAAGGCACACCTGAGCATGGGGAGCAGAAGAGCAAAGGCGGCCGATAAGAAAGTCAGATACGTACGGCATGCACGTGTATAAAAAAGAGAGTCTGCCCCTTTAGAGCTTTCTGAGAATGAAAGGTCTTGCCATGCATATGTAAAACACGTTGTTGCAAGAACTATGACCTGGCCAAATTTATTTCCAACAGAGAACACGCCGCTTGCAGCATTTCCGCTCATATAGTTGAAAACAAGTCGAGAAGCGCTTGATAATAGCCAATAAGAAGCCGTGTTCAAGCATAAGGGCGCAGCAAAACGCAATAGGCTTTTTGTTAGTTCGTTATCCTTTTCTGACGACTTGACTATCTCGCCAATACCAATAGTCCAGCCAAGATAAACACACTGAACTATTGAGCCTATTACATAACTGATATACAGAGCGGAATAGTCAAAATGGAGTAAAAGAATCAGACCAATATTTGTAACTGCAATTACAACACTGCTCAAAATACCAGATAACGTAAACTCAGCGTTCTTTCCATAGCCCCTTGCTACAAAACAAAAAAACGTTGACGTAGATATTGCAACTCCATAACTCATCAACCATACCGGATGACCCAGAGAAAGGGATGAGCACAATACCACTCCAAGTATTACAAATACTACCGTCGCGCATAGTAACAGATATAGACCAGATCGAACAACTGTTGCCTTACTATTTCTGTCTGAGCGATCATACATAAAACGTAAGACGGCAGACCAAAGTTCGAAGTATGCAATCGAACTTACAATTGTGATAAGAGTAAGCGAAATATCGTAAGCACCGTAATCTTCTGTTGGAATTTGAGAAGTGTATAACGGCAACATAATGATGCCGAGTGCTTTTGATAATCCAGAACCAAGCATAAACAGCAATGAGTTCTTAATAAAGCTTTTTTTACTGCCCATTATCTTGTAAATGCCCCTATGCAGTTTTTGATTTTTGACACAAAAGCGTTTTTAATTGCGCCGCATCTGTTTCTAATACACCATACGCGATGCTCATTATCGAAATAAGAACCGCATGTTGCTTCAATACCTTCATTTACGTAACAATCAAAAAAGTTAGCGCGTTTATTAGGGCAGTAGCTATGTCGATAAATTTCGAAGTCGAAATTGTCAACAGGGACCTCAATAGTGTCTTTCTTGATATCCTTCAGAAAGGTTAATCCATTTTCCGTATTTGCAAGAACAAGAGAGGTGCCAAGATCGTCATCAAACGCGGGGTCAATTAGCCAATAATCTGCCAGTGTTATATCTGCTTCATGACGTTTATACAGCTCACACGTATAACATGATTTTCTTAAGGAATAATTGCCCAAAAAGAAGAAGTAATGGCAATTATCGAGGGAAGGTTCTTCTATATTCGATCCATCTGAAAAGTACCAACGCATGTGCTGCTCTCTCCAACCGTGACTTTTCTCGCGAAAGGTCACATCAGTCAAACGGCTCCCCTTTTGACTTTCGACTAGACGAGCGTAATCAGCAAAAAAACCGGGCGAAGGAACACCGTGACAGAAGAAATCAACTGTCAGTAAATTGGAGTACTGTTTTCCAAGATACCGGTTTAGTCCGATAACTTGACAAGGCGTGCCGCAAAACAGGACCTGTTCACCAGAACATAGATGCTGTTTTACACGAGCATAAGTTGGCCACGCCTCACTTTGGACATACTTAGAACGTAGGATTTTCTCCAAGGAATGCGTTTCCGTAGATGCATGTATAACCCTATGGCCCTCCGCATCGAAAACCGCTCCGAACACTGCACCATTTGACTCTAAAACTCGCTTGGCTAGTAGACCCATGATTCCGCCAGATGATCCAGCGGCTCTTTCGTCTTTTCGGGAGGCATATAGCGCTTCGATTTCAATCGGGTTATGTTTGGCACTATCCCGAGACGCCTGACAGACATTGAGACACTTGTGACAGGCAATGCACTGATTATTATCTACGCGGGGGTAAGAAAAGCCTTCCCTATCGGTTGTCATACAAATTGAACCCGTCGGACACGCAGCGGCACATGCTCCACATCCTGTGCATAAGGAGGAAATCCCATCGATGTCCTCGATAGTCACTGACTCATTACCTGCCATCTATTCGCCGATTCCTGAAAGAGCTGAGATCAAATATTTTTCGCTATCGGAACGCCATGCGGCAAGCCTATTATGAGCTTCTGAATAATCAATTTTCATTGCAAGGGCCCGATCCCATTCTGAAGATGAAGCTACGTACCTGCAGCTCATTCCAAGACGATCAAGCAAGCCTTCCATTCTTGAATTCATCGATTTTTTGGAGCCGATAGCATCTCGTGGAAAAACAATACATGGCGTTTTGTATAACGTCGAAAATACCGTGGCATGGAAGGAATCGGTACAGACTAAATCAGCATCGCGAATAATTGCAATAAATTCTGACGGGCCAATATCCCAACGCGTTTTGAAAGAGGAGTCAACGGATGCAGGTATATTAATAATAGGAAGACCAAGCTTATTGGCAGTATCCTTGATTTTTGAATCGAATTCGTTACGCTCTCCAAATTTGTATACCGCTATGTAACGTTCCGGAAGCCAGTCAGGTCGAATTGCAATCTTATCGTAGTCTTTATCGGTAAGAAGCATAGTCGGATCAACGACTACCGGAGCTTTAACTCCAGCATCGGCAAGTAGCTTAGCGCCGGAATCCTCGCGTACGGAAACATAATCAATCCCGGCAACAAACTCTGCAAGATTGTCGTAGCACGCATCGGGAAGAACGGAAACACCAAAGCTTGGAGCATATGCTATCGTGAGACGCTCGCCAACAGCAAATTGCAAGAAATAACCAGGGTCATTGACTCCTCCATGGACTCTTGGGTTCCATACCTGGTCGCTTCCACAAATATAACAATCAAAATCATCGACAGATTTTTTTAATGCTGCAAAATCATAAGTTTCGTTTGATATTACGAGGTGAGCATTCTGAAACATCTGAAAATACCTACTACGGGCTTGACGAACCTTTTTTGTTAAAACAGTTCCGAGCGCCTGCCGGAAGGTGTTCCCTGAAAAGAAAACACCCTTAAAACGAACGACCGGACTCATCTTTTTATTTAACATAGGTTCATTATCCCCATGATAAAGAATATCGCTGGGTTCATGTCCCTCAAGAATTAACCAGCGCTGCAGGGCATATGCCTGCAAAATAGCTCCATAATTGTCATTAAACGACGGAGTTGAAGTTAAGATTCCAATTTTAGCCACTGTCTACTGCACCGCCTCGTGCTCGCGGCCCTCGAGTGCCAGCTGCACGTACTCGGCCGTCTTGATCTTGGCGATGGTGCCCTCCACGTCGAGTCTCTCGGTGTTGTGGGAGGTGTAGGACTCGTCGGCCTGGGTCTCCACCTCGCCGTCCACGACGAACTTGTCGTAGTTCAGGTCGCGCGAGTCGCAGGCCACGCGGTAGTAGCCGCCCATGTCCTCGGACCTCAGTCGCTCCTCGCGGGTCATGAGGGTCTCGAAGAGCTTCTCGCCGTGGCGGGTGCCGATCACCTGGGTGCCCACGCGGCCGAAGACCTCCTGGACGGCCTCGGCGAGGTCGCCGATGGTGGACGCCGGCGCCTTCTGGATGAACAGGTCGCCGGGGTTGGCGTGCTCGAAGGCGAACTGCACCAGGTCCACCGCCTCGTCCAGGTTCATGAGGAAGCGGGTCATGTTGGGGTCGGTGACCGTCAGCGGCTCGCCCTTGCGGATGCGGTCGATGAACAGCGGGATGACGCTGCCGCGCGAGCACATGACGTTGCCGTAGCGGGTGCAGCAGATGGTGGTGCGGCCGGCGCCGTTGCGGGCGTTGGCGTAGATTATGGACTCCATCATGGCCTTGGACTTGCCCATGGCGTTGATGGGGTATGCGGCCTTGTCGGTGGACAGGCACACGACGCGGTCGACGCCCTCCTCAATCGCTGCGTGCAGCACGTTGTCCGTGCCGATGACGTTGGTGCGGACGGCCTCCATGGGGAAGAACTCGCAGGAGGGCACCTGCTTGAGGGCGGCGGCGTGGAAGATGTAGTCCACGCCGTGCATGGCGTCGCGCACGCTCTGGGCGTTGCGGACGTCGCCGATGAAGAAGCGCACCTTGGAGGCGAGCTCGGGCGACCTCTCCTGCAGGCGGTGGCGCATGTCGTCCTGCTTCTTCTCGTCGCGGGAGAAGATGCGGATCTCGGCCAGGTCGGTGTTCATGAAGTGCTTGAGCACGGTGTTGCCGAACGAGCCGGTGCCACCCGTGATCATGAGGGTCTTGTCTTTAAATGCAGTGCTTGATTTCATTATTTATCTCCTAATAACTCGATAAGGTCACAAAACGCCGACGGCGTGTTGTTCCAGAAGTTTTTCTCAAGCTCTTCCACCGTAGGCGGTTCATGAGACATACGGAGGAAGTCGCGAAGCTTTGTCGCCGCCTCAGAGGCATCACTCCTTTCATCCAATAGCAGCACGTCGCCGTAACGCTTCAAGTACGGCATGCTTGGCTCGTCATCTATGGGATAAGTAGCCAATATGGGTTTGCGCAAGGCCATGAGCTCGAACACTTTCGAGGGTGTCATGTTGTCTAGGCGATTTCCGAGGGTGAGTACGAAATCTGCCGAACGCAAAAGCGCCACGGCATCGCCGTGCGAAAGACGCCCCCGAATCTCAATGCGTCGGTCACTCGAAGCTGCCGCATTGAGATCGTCATTGGCTGCATCACCGACGAACACAACTCGCAGCGGTTCCTCCGGCATGCAGGAAAGCACGTTCAGGAAGAAGCGAGGTGAGCGAATCCCCTTGGGAAGAGAACCCGCATAGACGATAGTCTTTACTCCTTTGGGAGTACCAGGATCGTCGGAACAATCGACCATCCTATGAAGGTCGAGCAAGGGGAGATCTAAGAAGCGCATTTTTTCGAACCATGGTTCGTTAACACATCGATCCATATGGAAACAGCGGGCTGACTCCATAGACACGACAACATCGGCATTGTCGAGCAACTCGCGATCCCAACGTTTGCCTCGCTCCTCAAGTTGTTTTGCAGATAAAAAGCGCGGGCCATAACCACCCACAAAGCTGTCCAGGAACCAAGCAATGTAGTGAAGCCGTGGGTTCCGGGATTTGGCCTCATGCGCAGCGATGAGAGCGTCGATTTGAGTGTATGCCCCCACCACGATGTCGGCGCCGACGCAAGCCTCGCAAACTGCCCTGGTCACGCGTCGAGAATAGCCTTTTGACACAAGGGGCCACGTGCCCAAAGAGCGCAGCATTCCGAAACGGTTGGCCGCGACGATAGCAGTATGGGCAGCCGAACGACCGGGATGTCTCGCAAGTGCTACGTCGACCCAGCGGGGATCGATCTCGCGAAACTCTACCCCATCCTGTCGGTCGTGTGATTCAAACTCATGGTTACAAACCCAAACGACCTCGTGCCCGCGTCGCACTAGCTCCGAGACAACGGCCTGTGCACATATCCCGTTGGCGCTCAACCGCTGAAGTGCAGCGATGACAATTTTCATTGCTGCACCTCGGCTTCGCATTCAGCGGCAGCTTTTTCGCTGCGAATGAATCCCTCGAGGAGGATGACCATGAAAGCAAATCTGTAGGAAAAGAGAATTGATTCATATGCCATAACAACGATCAAGACTATGCACAGGGCTCGGGACATACGTCCATTACATTGCTTAAACAAGGATCCAACATAAAAAACAAGGGCGCAGAATCCAATAATTCCAGAATAATTGAGCGTCTGAATCCATGTCGCACAGTAATTTAGGCCGTCGCTGTCAAACCCGGTGGACAGCGCGTTGTAGCTCATATAAGAACCAAGGTTGTTAAGACCAACTCCAACAACCTGATGAAAGGAGTCGAGAAATCCAAAGCATATGAATCCGCGGATAACTCTATTATCCAACGAGCCTCCGGCAGCAAGCCTCTCGCCCGCCGCGGTTATCCAGTCGACATTATGAAACGGAAGGTACAGAACAGCAACGAGAAGCATTAACGATGCAACAAGAAAGTCAAGTTGTGTCTTCTTCTTAAAAACAAGGAAAAAGATCAATACCACGATTGAGGCAAGCAAACCTGAGTTTGCTGAGCTGAGAGCATAAGTGACCACCAGCAAAACAAATCTAGGAAGTGATTTATCCTTCTCCCCTATGGCAAATATAACCAAAGCCGGCAAGGTGAAAAGTGAATAATAGCTGGGTTCGAGGAAGAGCGAGGACGGCCTGAAATACCATTGGTACTTGTCGGTCCAAGTGTCAAAGGTCTTCTCAGGTGAGAAGACTAGGCTGTCAGATATGACAATGGGGAGATAGCCGCCGCTCGCAAGATGGTAAACATACTGGATAACCAGGTATAGCGCGGCAACAGTGACGAGTAGCAGATAAAGGTCTCGAACGGCGTCCCAGGAGAAATGTCTCCGCGCAACCAATATTAAACCTGCGTAAAAAACTAGCCTCGCAACGAGTGTCCAAAACTCGCCGAAAGAAAAGTAATCGAAAGTGAAACCGCCGATGACACTTAACCCAATCGAGACTAGGTAGAAGAAAAATAGGGAACGATCAACCAAAGTGCCAATAATTTTCCCGTCAGCAATAAGAAAACCAAGGATGAAGGGGGCAACTAAAATTTCACCGAGCGAAACCACGTTGCCCACGCCGATATACTGTTGTAAAAAGGGCAAAAGAATAACTAGTACGCTGAAACACTTGTTTGCGAACGAGGCTGTCGTTATCGCGACTGGAGCCTTTATCCGCGAACAGGCAACTGAGTTGATTCCGACCATCTACTACTCCATCCCGAAGAAAGCTCGGATAGCAGCATCGGCCGCGTTGTTATCGGCGCGCACGGAGGCAAGCTCGTCAGCACAGGCCTTGTCAAGTACGGCGCGGTCCAGTCCGCAATAGTATTCGTAAATTGCGTCCGCAAGGCCTTTTGCTTCGTAGTCAACCGCCAAACCAAGGCCTTTGGTTTTCACCTCATCGCCCATAATGGACCCCTGAGTACACACCTGCGGGATGCCGTACTGAACGGCGTCATAATACTTGTTGCTCATGGCCCCAACCATCACGGAGTCATTCTCATAGACGTTGTGCACGATGTCCGTCTCGGCAGCGAAGTAAGCGCGCTCCTCAGCATAATAGGCACCATGGAAGTAAACGTTGTGGAAACCGTGCTCCGCAACATGAGCCTTAAGGCGCTCGGCGACCTCTTCCTCTCGGCCGTTGTAGTGCAGTTCGAAGCGCTCGTCGCCACCCAAGGCATCAATCATGGCAATATTGGCTCGCTCATGACGAATCATGCCCCAGTACCGTACGCGGATGGGCGTGCCCTCCGAGAACTCTTTCGTCCTCGGAGGGCACTCGGAGGCCAGCAGGTTGTGCTTAAGCATCACGCCGGAAGCGTTGTCGAGATACCTGAAGAATGCCGGAGAGCTCGCCAGCACAAGGCCAGCATTCCGTGACAATAGAAGAATGAGCTTCCGATAAAATCCTAAACTCTCATGGCTAACATCGCGGTAGTCGAGGATATACCTGCCGCGAAAGTCCCCCTTCAAGCGATCGAGAATCGTAATACCTGGCGTCGAATGCAGTACCACAATCCGGTCATAGCCCTCGGAGTCAATGACGCCCAAGGCGAACTTTCGAAATCGCGCGAAGTGCGGAAGCTTCTTCTGAATAGGGTCGGCATCCTCCACGTGATCGCCGAACACAAAAGACTTGGAAATACCTTTCGGTACGGGCGCATCGGGGCGCCCGTTGCGGTTCCAACTGACCAAATGAAGCTCATTCGAGCCGCCGAGTAGACGAACGTAGTCGTACATATAGGGCATATGGGCTATACGAACAAAACCAAGTAAGAGTACCTTCATTAGGCTTCACCGCCCCTGCGGATACCCTCGAGCACCTGTTCGATTCTCTTCACACACACAGTGCGCGAAAGGTTTTCACGTGCGTACGCTCTTCCGTGCTCGCATAGGCGCGTCAGGCGCTCAGGGTCACCATGGAGCGTTCGTATGGCCGTGGCCAACTCCTCGGCGTTATCAATCTCAACGCAAACGCCCAAATCCTCGCGCTCTACCATGGCAGCGTAGAGCGAGTCTTTTTCTACAGAGCTCACGATTGCCTTGCCGCAAGCGAGAAGGATGGGCATCTTGGATGGAGTACCCGTGTAGATGACCTCACGACGCAGGGGAATTAAGCACACATCGCCAGTGGAGTACACATCAGGCACCATATCGACGGGTTGCAGTGGGTAGAACGCAACGTTAGTAAGGCCCTCGGCGTCC
Organism: Collinsella aerofaciens; assembly: GCF_028209625.1. Lineage (GTDB taxonomy): Bacteria > Actinomycetota > Coriobacteriia > Coriobacteriales > Coriobacteriaceae > Collinsella > Collinsella aerofaciens_AM. The sequence continues at coordinate 15,454 of NZ_JAQLDU010000001.1, forward strand.
ACAGCGTCCATGAAATCCTTCTTCACGCAGCCGTCACCGATGATTTGCACCACGATGTCGGGCTCGTCACGCAAAAGCTTGGCCACCTCGAACATTGTCTTCCAATTGAACTGCAGTCCAACGCTGCCAGCAAACTGAACGTAGAACTTGTCGTGGGAGATATCGAATTTCTTGACGAAGCGATTCTTCTCCCAGGGTATGTCGTAGTTTCTACGGTCATCAAACCAGGGTGGAACGATATGCAGCCTGGGCCGAGGACAGCCCGCATCGGCGCATGCCTCCACCATGTCCTCGGAGAGCACCACAACCGCCGACGACATACGGTATACAGCCCGAGAGAGCAGGTCCATACCAGCGTAAACCATTTTATTAATGTTCAGGCTCTTTGTCTGACCCGGCCACACGTCGTAGACGTTGTAGAGCACAGGCTTGCGCACAAACAGTTTGAGAAGCACCTCTTGGAAAAACACCGTGGGACAAGACTGGAGAAACACCACATCAAAATCGCGGCGTTTAATCGCATAAGAAATCATTTGGAAGGCGTACTTCGCTTCATCCAGATAACGCACAACGAAGTTGCTCTTGTCAATGACTTTGCGTGACAGCGTGTCCACGGTCAGCCCATCGCGTCCTACGAGCGTCCCCGGAAGCACATCATAGGTGTGCTTCCGTTCGCTCTGAATAAGGTGAACGCGGTTACCCAATTTTAAAAAACCGTCAATGAGCTGCTCTGCCATCTGGTTATTGGGACTCGCGGTGTCGAAGCCATCCATGGTGATATATAAAATATTCATTTACTTCCCCATTTTATTTTTACCGAACATGGCACCAAAGGTGCCGGTAAAGCATTTCCAGTCCATGCGGAAACAGCGATTGCGCACGTAGCGGAGTTCAATCTTCTGTCGCAAACCGCTCTCGAACGTCGCGGCATTGCGGTCAGTCGCCTGCCACAGGCCCGTAATACCGGGCTGGACAGAGAGCAGCTCAGCCTTTTCCTCATCGGAAAAGTGCTGTTCAAGTTCGTCTCTTGTTATGGGACGCGGACCGATGACGGAAAGGTCGCCGTTCAGCACGTTCAGGAACTGCGGCATCTCATCAATGGAGCACTTGCGGATGAACTGCCCGACTTTGGTAATACGGGGATCATCGTCGACCTTGCGCTCGACTTCCCACTGATGCAGCTGCTCAGGACTCAGATACTTCTGGACGTTGCCGGCATCCGCAACCATGCTGCGAAGCTTAAGGATCTTGATGGTCTTACCGCCCTTGCCAACACGCTCCTGCGAGTAAACAGGGCTGCCAGAGGACTCAAGACAGATGAACGCACACACGACCACAATGGGAATGAAGAGCACAACACTCACGCAAAGGCTAAATACAAAATCGAAAAGTCGCTTAACAAATCGATAAGCCAATGTACCGCTCGGCTTAATTACTAAAGTAGCTGGCTTAGCTCCAACAGCTGCGGCACCGCTATATTCCGTTTTATCTATCACAATTTCCTTCAAACCTACGTCCCCGCCCCCGGGGATCCTCCCTGTCCCGTTAAGCAGTCGCCAGCAGCTAGGCAATCGCCTTTTTAAGGTTTCGCATGACGCGCTGCTCGTTTGAAAGCACCGCGAGGCCAACGCGCGTAGTTACGCGTCGGCCACACAGGTCGAGCTCCAAATAGGCAGTGCTCTTGCGTCTGTTAATGGTTTTGATAAGGCCCTCGTGGCCCAGCAGCGGACCTGCCGTCACTACGACTTGGTCGCCGTCTTTTAAGGCCTCGCTCATGGGCACTACGCGGTCTCCCCTATGCGTAAAGCCGCCAATAAGCTGAACCTCTTCTTTTGCCAGCGGCACAAACTGACCGTCCTGGGAAAGCACCCGGGCAAAGTCGTCCATGCGCAGCAGATACTGTTGCACGGTGCGGGGATCTGCCGTATCGCAGATAAGATAACCGGGAAAGAGCGGCTTGGTCGTATTGACCCATTCGCCGTGAACTTTAATCTCGGTTTGAAATTGGGGATAAAAGAGCTCCTGCATGGCGACAGCCGGCACCATGCGCTCAATGCGCTCGCGCATTACGTCTTCGCGACCGTTAATGACCTGAATTACATACCACACGAGCTCCACCCCCTTGCTGTCTTACGTATGGCTCACGTGATTTGGATATGGCTTCGCCAGGGCGCTTGTGCGCGAAGGCGCTCCATATTCAAACCCTGAGCCCAGTCAGACAAGCACGTGGCTCTGCCCCACCGTGAACGGTATGTATAAGCGCAGTTGCTAGAAACGCGGACGTGTATCGCAAAATGACCGCATCCCCAGCTGGCTGCGTGCGAACCAGTCAAGCGGGAACAAAACTGGACCGCACGCAAACAGCTGAAGGCTGCTGTGGTTCGCCGTAACAACTCGTTGCACTGATTCAAGCGAACTTATAAATATCCGCAAAAGCAAGTGAAAAAAGTGCATGGCAATCGATATTGGAGCTCTTGGTTTTTCTAACACCGCCGTTACGGCCGGATGCTGATCGACCCCGTGCTATGTGGCCTGTTAGAGCCGTGAGCACAGCTGAACTCATGTAACATTAGGTATCCTAGCACAAGCTGATAGTGAAACTGATTTGGGTTGTGTCGGACAACATATGCGACAAATCCGTGCTTGGGGGGGTTGTTTGCCTAAGTTGTTCACGTTGACGCAGGTTAATGGGGTGCTGCAACGGGCGCCCGAGTAAATGCAGGCAAACCTCGGCTTTAATACGCAAAAGGATTTGCGTGGTGCTTACGAATAATGTACAAAACTGGGAAATTAATTGCACAACATTTTGCGGGCGTGTGGGCATGGGCGTTGCATTGTGAAGATGCTCATCGCACACTAGGCACGCCCGGCTACAGATTAAACGCATTTTGAGGCGGCTTGTTTGACAACTATAGGGGTGTAGTTGTCGCAAAATTTGCGACAACTACTGCAGACGGCAAACTTGAACAGGAAAGCAATTTACAAATTTTGCAAAAATGCAGTTCAGGCCGTTAAAAATCATATTCAAAAAAAGGCCACTCAATTGAGTGGCCTTACATTCACGATGGTGGAGACGAGGAGGATCGAACCCCTGACCTCTTGACTGCCAGTCAAGCGCTCTCCCAGCTGAGCTACGCCCCCGTGACGAGGAGATACTATAGGGGAAGTTGACGCGGCGTGCAAGGACTTTTTTGGGTCAGACTCTAAATGTCTCTTGATATAGGTAAGCAATGGCGGTGCCGGTGTGGACTTGGATCGTGGCTGTTGACCTGACGACGTTGCTGATGCCTGTGTCCGCCAACAGGTCCAGGGGGCTGTGGTCTAGCTCCCACTCTAGGCCGTGTTCGCTTACCTCGGTGTTGGGGGCAATGCCGATGATGGAGAACGTCTTGCTCTCGGCGCCCTCAATGGTCCAGGATTCGCCTTCGTGCAGAATGCGAGCTGTGGTCGCGTCCTCGGCAATCCAGACGGGGGCGTCTTTGTAGTTGGCTAGTAAGCCTAGGACGCTTAGGGCCATATCCGGGCGGCCGCCCGTAGCGCAAGTCGCAACCACTTCGGCACCCTGCCAGCGGCGACGGACGGCATCGAGCGCCAGCGCCAGATCGGTATAGTCCTTGTAAGGGTCGTGGCGTTCTACCTCAAAGGCTTCGGCGGCATCGACCAACGTACGGCCCGCGTCGCTCACCGTGTCGGCATCTCCTACATATACATCGCAGCCAAGCCCCGCGCCCAGCAGTGCATCGAGTCCGCGGTCTACCGCGACAACGTGGTCGCACTCCCCCGCCAGGTGGCACAGCAACTCGGGGCTCGCCACCTCCGGCGAGCCGCAGACCACTAATACCTTGCAAGCCACAGCCCTCGCCTAGCCCTCAAACTCAAGAACGCGGGCCAGGTCTAGGTCCACGTAGCTGTCGATAAAGATATCGCAGTTGCCACGCACTTCGTCGCGCTTCATGCGGCCGTGCGGGTCATAGATGCCCACGCGCTTAAAGCCAGCGACCCCAGAGCTCTTTAGGCCAAAAACGGCGTCCTCAAACACCCAGGCGCGCTCAAACCTGCACCCATGACGCTCCTCCAGGCGGCGCAGCGCCAACTCGTACACATCGGGGAACTGCTTGGAGCGCCCCGCCTCGCCCGTCGTGGTAACAAGCTCCATGTATGCGTCGAGTCCGGCACCAGCGAGCGCGGACTGCACCAGCTCGGCCGGCGTGGACGTGGCGACGCACATGGCAAAGCCGGCCGCCTTTGCCTGCTCCAAAAATGCCAAGAGCCCCTCGCGCGGCGGCACCTTGGAGTACCCATCGATCAAGATGTCGCTCAACTCGCGATAGAGCTCCTCGCCATTCGTGCCAATGCCCCACGTGTCGTGGTATGCCTGGCACTCATCCTCGAGCGACAAATGCTCAAACTGGGCAAAATCGTCGACTGTTACGTCAACTCCGTGGCGGCGCAATAACTCGGGCTGGGCATAGGCCCAAACGGGGGTGCTATTAACCAGTGTTCCGTCGCAATCGAAAATAAAAGCGACATTGGGAGCAGCGGTCTGGGACATAAACGAACCTTTCGATGTCAAATGGTAAACATCCTGTTAAAAACGTTTTACCAAACGTCAGACTAACAATCTTGAAACCCTAATTGGTAAAACTGTCAAGAGTTTTACCATCGCAATTCTGCTAGTGGTCTAAACATGGCGCTCGCCGATTAAACACCGCCGCAAATCCACTTTTCTCCATAAAAGTAACGAACAGGTGTTATCGTATTTCGTGCCGAAAGTTCCACCGAGCACGCGAGGTGGAACGAATCATAGAACTATCGCCGTCCCTTCGATTCGTGCAGCCTTGGACCTTTCGCATCTAGTCACCAAGGCAACACGCTGCCGCGTCATGATGGGATCAAACGTGAGCGATACAAAGCTAAAGCCAACGGCTAAAAAGCCCGCAACCCGTAAAGCCGCCCCGCACGCACCGGAGCTCACCAAGGACGATGTCTATCTATTTGGCATCGGCACGTGGGAGCGCAGCTGGGAAAAGATGGGCGCGCACCCCGACACGCAGAACCGTACGCGCGGCTGGCGCTTTTGCGTTTGGGCGCCCGATGTAAAGAGCGTGCATGTCATTGGCGAATTTAACGACTGGGATGAAGAAGCCAACCCTCTGGTGCCCGTGCATACGAGCGCTATTTGGGAAGGCTTTATTCCTGGCGCCGAGCAGGGCCAGCTCTATAAGTACCTCATCGAAACCAACGAGGGCGAAAAGCTCTACAAGGCCGATCCATACGCCTTTAAGGCTGAGTGCCCTCCGGGTACCGCCAGCGTGCTGTGGACCCTCGATGGCTATAAGTGGAACGACGCCGCGTGGCTCAAGCGGCGCGCCGGCCACAACCACATGTCGCAGCCGCTGAACATCTACGAGGTGCATATTGGCTCGTGGAAGCGCCACGGCGACGCGCCGCAGGGCGAGCCGGACGAGTACGGCAACTATCCCGGCCCCATGGATCCCTTCCCCGCGCAGCGCGGCGAGTTTTACACCTACGACGACCTGTCGGTGGAGCTCGTGGACTACGTGCACGACATGGGCTACACGCATATCGAGGTCATGCCGCTTATGGAGCATCCCTTCGATGGCTCCTGGGGCTACCAGACGACCGGTTACTACGCCGCCACGTCACGCTACGGCAACCCGCAGCAGCTCATGCACTTTATCGATGCATGCCATGAGGCAGGCATCGGCGTGATCATGGACTGGGTACCCGGCGGTTTTTGCGCCGACTCCCACGGCCTTGCCACCTTTAACGGCCACATGCTGTTTGAGCACGAGATTCACCCCAACTGGGGAACGCACAAGTTCGATTTCGCCCGCGGCGAGGTCCGCTCCTTCCTGGTCTCCAACGTGCTGTACTGGCTCGAAAACTTCCACGTGGACGGCATCCGCATGGACGGTGTGTCCAGCATGCTGTACCTCAACTTTGGCATTGACGATCCCGGCCAAAAGAAGTTCAACAAGTACGGTACCGAGGAGGACCTGGACGCCAGCGCGTTTATCCGCCAGGTCAACTGCGCCGTAGAGGCGCACTACCCCGACGTGATGATGATGGCCGAGGAGTCCACCGCGTGGCCGCTCGTGACCTATCCGCCGCAGGACGGCGGCCTGGGCTTCCACTACAAGTGGGACATGGGCTGGATGAATGACACCCTGCACTATATGCAAACCGATTTTCCGTGGCGCCCCGGCAACCACGGGCTGCTCACGTTCTCCATTATGTACGCCTTTACCGAGAACTTTATCTGCCCGCTAAGCCACGACGAGGTCGTGCACGGCAAGTGCTCGCTCATTGGCCGCATGCCGGGCGACTGGTGGCGCCAGTTTGCCGGCCTGCGCACGCTGGCCTTCTACCAGATGACGCACCCAGGTGCCAAGCTCAACTTTATGGGCAACGAGATCGGCCAGTTTATCGAGTGGCGCTACTACGAGTCCATCCAGTGGTTCCTGACCGAGGAGTACGAGACTCACCGTCATCATCAGGCGTTTATCAAGGCACTCAACCACCTGTACACCGCCGAGCCCGCCCTGTACGAGCGCGGCTACACCGACGACGGCTTTACCTGGATCGATGCGGACAACTCCAAGCAGTCCATCGTGAGCTTTGTGCGCCAGGGCGAGGACATCGACGACGACCTGGTGATTCTGATCAACTTTGATCCGGCGAGCTACGAGAGCTTCCGTGTGGGCGTGCCGCGCGAGGGCGACTGGGAGGTCATCTTTGACTCCGACCGTCCCGAGTTTGGCGGCAGCGGCTATGCCGGCGAGGAGCCCTACACCTGCTCGAGCGAGCCCTATCCCTGGAACGGGCAGATGGACTCCATCGAGATTAAGGTGCCCGGACTGGCAGGCGTGGTGCTGAAGCGCCGCGGTCCCAGCAGCTATAAGCCGCCGGTGGTTGAGGAGCCCAAGGCTGCGTCTAAGAAGCGCACGTCCTCGGTAAAGCCTAAGCCTGCGGCCGCCAAGAAGGCTCCGGCTAAGGCGAAGGCCAAGGCAACCAAGCCCGCCACGGCCAAAAAGACAACCACCAAAAAGGCCGCTACCAAGGCCAAGTCTGCTTCTGTTAAGCCGTCTGCCAAGGATGCGTAACAAAACCGTTACAGCTGTAATTACCCGCCCCGACGAGGCGTAGGATACAAGTCATAACCGTTCCGGGAGAAACATCCCCGGGGGAAAGGAACGTATGAATAAGATCTTCGACAACAAGCAGGAGTTTACCGAGCTCTATCGCGATGCCGTCATGAGCATCAGCGGCAAGAGCGTCGGGGCCGCGAGCGACCTGGACCGCTTCAACGCCCTGGCCAAGCTCGTGGCCGAGAAGGCGCGCACCGTTGCCACCAAGAGCGACGCCCGTGTGACCGCCGAGGGCAAGAAGCGCGTGTACTACTTCTCGATCGAGTTTTTGATCGGCCGACTGCTCGACAACTACTTGCTCAACTTTGGCGTGCGCGACATGGTCGCCGAGGCGCTCGACGACATGGGCTTCGATCTGTCCGTCATCGAGAACCAGGAGCCCGATCCGGCTCTGGGCAACGGTGGCCTGGGCCGTCTGGCCGCATGCTTCCTGGATTCGATGGCAGCCGAGGGCATTGCCGGCTACGGCAACGGCATGCGCTACCGCTACGGCCTGTTTAAGCAGGAGATCGTCAACGGCAGCCAGGTCGAGGCCACCGACGAGTGGCTTACCCACGGCTATCCCTGGGAGGTCCGTCGTCAGGATAAGGCTGTGACCATCAAGTTTGGCGGCCGCGTCGAAGGCTTTGAGGAGGATGGCCGCACGTTTTACCGCACGGTGGACACGCAGGATATCCTGGCCGTCCCTTATGACATCCCCGTCGTGGGCTATGCCGGCGAGACCGTCAACAAGCTGCGCGTCTGGGCTGCCGAGCCGGTCGAGGAGCACTTCGATCTGGAGGCCTTCAACCGCGGCGACTACGCCCTGGCAGACGCCGAGCGCGCCGAGGCCGAGGCCATCAGCGCCATCCTCTACCCCAACGACGCCGGCGAGCACGGCCGTCTGCTACGCCTGAAGCAGGAGTACCTGTTTGTCTCGGCCGGCATCTACAGCCTGCTCGACACCTTTGAGAAGGAGCACGGCGCGAACTGGGAGCTGCTGCCGCAGTTTGTGGCCATCCACACCAACGATACCCACCCCGCCATGTGCGGCCCCGAGCTCATGCGTATCCTCATCGACGAGAAGAAGCTCGAGTGGGACGACGCCTGGAACATCGTGACGCAGGTCGTGAGCTACAGCAACCACACCATCCTGCCCGAGGCTCTGGAGAAGTGGCCCATCGGTACGTTCTCCAAGCTCCTCCCCCGCGTGTACCAGATCATCGACGAGATCAGCCGTCGTTGGCACGAGTCGTTCGATACCACGCAGGAGGGCTGGCAGGAGCGTCTGCGCCAGACCGCCATTCTGTGGGACGGCGAGATTCGCATGGCCAACCTGTCCGTGATCTGCAGCCATAGCGTCAACGGCGTGGCAAAGATCCACTCCGACATCATCAAGAACATCGTGCTCAAGGACTTCTATGCCTTAACGCCCGAGAAGTTCAACAACAAGACCAACGGCATCTCGCACCGTCGCTTCTTTGCCGAGGCCAACCCTACCTACGCCAAGCTCGTGACCGAGGCCATTGGCGATGGCTGGCTCAAGGACGCCTTTGAGCTGGAGAAGCTCAAGGAGTTCCAGAACGACACCGAGTTCCTGAAGGCCGTTGGTGCCTCCAAGCGCGCCAACAAGGAGCGTCTGGCCGCCTACGTCAAGGCCGAGACCGGTCTGGTTATTGACCCCAACACCGTCTTCGATGTCCAGGTAAAGCGCTTCCATGCCTACAAGCGCCAGCTCATGAACATCATGAAGGTGATGGACATTTACAACCGTCGCATCGCTGATCCCAACTTCCACGTGACGCCGACGACCTTCATCTTTAGCGGCAAGGCCGCCTCGAGCTACACCTTCGCCAAGGAGACCATCCGCCTCATTAACTCCGTGGCTGACGTCATCAACAACGACCCGCGCGTCAACGAGGTCATGAAGGTCTGCTTTATCCCCAACTTCCGCGTGAGCAACGCCCAACTCATCTACCCCGCCGCCGAGATCTCGGAGCAGATCTCCACGGCCGGTAAGGAGGCCTCGGGCACGTCCAACATGAAGCTCATGATGAACGGCGCCATTACGCTGGGTACCCTCGACGGCGCAAACATCGAGATCGCCGACCTGGCCGGCCGCGAAAACGAGGCCATCTTTGGCCTGACCGCCCCCGAGGTCGAGAAGCTCTGGGCATCCAACAGCTACTTTGCGTGGGATACCCTCAACGGCGACCGCGAGCGTCTGGGCCGCGTGATGGACGAGCTCAAGGACAACACGTTTGCGGGTCTTTCGGGCAACTTCGAGAGCATCTACAACGAGCTCATGAACAAAAACGACCCCGACCTAGTCATGGCTGACTTCCGTAGCTACGTGGATGCATGGGAGAACCTCACGGGCAGCTACGGCGACCAGGAGACCTGGAACCGCAAGGCCCTGCTCAACACCGCCTCGAGTGGCTGGTTCTCGAGCGACCGCACCATTCGCGAGTACCGCGACGAGATCTGGCACGCGTAAAGGCGCGCGAGCCCCCTTTGCCGCACGGCATTACTCGGCGGGCGCGACCGAGCGCTGCGCCCGCCGCTAATGGGTTTAGGTACATCGATGACAGAAGGAGAAATCGATGAGTAAGAAAGAATGCATCGCGATGCTCCTCGCAGGAGGACAGGGCAGCCGATTGGGGGCACTCACCCAAAAGATCGCAAAGCCGGCGGTTAGCTTTGGTGGCAAGTTCCGCATTATCGACTTTTCGCTCTCCAACTGCTCCAACTCGGGCATCGACACGGTGGGCGTTCTAACGCAGTACCGTCCCTACCTGCTGCATGCCTACGTGGGCTCTGGCGAGGCGTGGGATCTGGACAGCCGAGACGGCGGCGTGTCGATCCTGCCGCCGTACGAGACGCAGACCGGCGGCGCCTGGTATGCGGGCACGGCCGACGCCATTACGCAGAACCTCGACTACCTCAAGGCCAACGACCCCAAGTACGTCCTGATTCTTTCGGGCGACCACCTGTATCGCATGGACTACCGCAAGATGCTCAAGACGCACATTGAGAACAACGCCGACCTCACGGTGAGCGTTATGCCCGTGCCGTGGGAGGAGGCCAGCCGCTTTGGCATCCTGACCACCGACCCCGAAGACGGCCGCATCACCAAGTTCACCGAGAAGCCCGAGAAGCCCGATTCGAACCTCGCGTCCATGGGCATCTACATCTTCTCGGCCGACGTGCTGATCGAGGCGCTCGAGGAGGACGCTCTGGACCAGCGCTCGAGTCACGACTTTGGCAAGGACATCATCCCCAAGCTGCTCGGCGAGAACAAGCGCCTGTACAGCTACGAGTTCCACGGCTTTTGGAAGGACGTCGGCACCATCGCCAGCTTCCACGAGACCTCGATGGACCTGCTGGGCAACAACCCCGAGTTCGATCTGTTTGACAAGAACTTCCCCATCATGTCCAACATCACCACGCGTCCGCCGCACTACATTGGACCGGACGGCCGCCTGGACGACTGCCTGGTCTCCAACGGCTGCAAGATCTACGGCACCGCTCGTCACTCGATCCTTTCGACCGATGTCATCATCGAGGAGCGCGCCGTGGTCGAGGACTCCGTGCTGCTGCCGGGTGCGCACGTTAAGAGCGGCGCGCACATCTGCCGCGCTATTTTGGGCGAGAACTCCACGGTCGAAGAGGGCGTGAAGCTCGGCTCTGTCGATACCACCAAGGATACGGCCGTCGTTGGAAATGACGTCGTTATCGGGAAGGGGGAATGATCCGATGATCAATCGCAAGGCCATCGGTTATATCACCGCTAACTACTCTTCGTCCTACGGCAGTGTCCTGCTCAAGGACCGCCCCATCGCGTCCGTTCCGTTTTTGGGCCGCTACCGCCTGATCGACTTTCCGCTGTCCAACATGATGAATGCCGGCATCAAGACCGTCGGCGTCGTCATGCCGGGTAACTACCGTTCGCTGATCGACCACGTGGGCTCGGGCAAGGACTGGGGTCTTGACCGCAAGAAGGGCGGCCTGTTCATGGTGCCCGGCAACGCATATGGCACCACCAAGGGCGGCATGCGCTTCCTGCTGCGCGACATCATCTCCAACAAGACGCTGTTCCAGCGCTCGGAGAAGCCCTATGTTGTGATGATGGGCACCAACATCATCTTTAACATGGACCTCAACACCATCATCGAGGCGCACGAGAACTCCGGTGCCCAGATGACCGTGGTGTACTGCAAGGCCACGCGCAACGTCGATGACGAGACCAAGCTCGAGATTAACGAGAACGGCCGCCTGACGGGCGTGAGCGCCGGTGTCGTGTACGGCGACAACGCCTCCATGGACTGCTGCATCGTCAACCGCGATACGCTGCTCGAGATCATCGACCACTACCAGGCCGCCGACTATCTGGACCTGCTCGAGGCGCTCCAGGGCGACTTTGGCAACATCGACGTGTGCAGCTACGAGTACAAGGGCGAGGTCGTGGGCGTGTTTAGCGAGAAGTCGCTGTATCGCCGCAGCATGGACCTGCTCGACCAGACCGTGGCCGACCAGCTCTTCGATCCCGAGCGCCCGATCCTGACCAAGGCCCACGACGTGCCGCCTTCGCGCTATGCGACCGGCAGCCACGCGTGCAACTCGATCATCTCGGCCGGCTGCATCATCAAGGGCACCGTGCGCAATTCGATCCTGTCGCGCGGCGTCGTGGTCGAGGAGGGCGCATCGGTGACCAACTCGATTATCAACCAGAGCTGCATCATCAAGAGCGGCGCACGCGTCGAGAACGCCATCCTGGATAAGAACAACGTGGTTCCCACCAACACCGAGCTTCGCGGCACGCCCGAGAATATTCTGGTGCTGGGCAAGGCTCCGTTAACTTCCGACACCACCATCGTACGTTAACGTTGGCACCGCAACATCGCTCGTAACATGTAGAATAGCCGCCCGGTTCGCGCCAGGCGGCTATTCTCGAATTGCAACATGGGAGACAATATGGCAGATTCCAGCAAAAAGATGCAGATCGTGTTTGCCTCGGCCGAGTGCGCACCGTTTGTGAAGACCGGTGGCCTGGGCGACGTGGCGGGCTCGCTGCCCGCGGCGCTTGTGCGCGCCGGCGCCGAGGTCATCGTCATGGTGCCCAAGTACGCCACCATCAAGGACGAGTACAAGGCGCAGATGGAGCACTTCTCCGACTTTTACGTGAGCCTGGGCTGGCGCAACGAGTACTGCGGTCTCGAGAAGCTCGAGCACGACGGCGTCACCTATATGTTCATCGACAACGAGCGCTACTTTGCGCGCGACTATCCGTACGGCTTCTTTGATGACGGCGAGCGCTTTGCGTTCTTCTCCAAAGCCATCACCGAGAGTCTGCAGCACCTGCCGGCCGGTTTTGAGTGCGACATCCTGCACTGCAACGACTGGCAGACGGCACTGGCGCCCGTGTTCTTGCGCGAGTTCTACCAGGGCCTGCCGCTGTACGACCGCGTCAAGACCGTGTTCTCTATCCACAACGTGGCGTTCCAGGGCCAGTTTAGCGACACCGTGATGGAGGACATCCTGGGTGTGGCGCATATTCCGGCGGCCGCCTCACAGCTGCGTTGCGACGCCTGCAGCATCAACTACATGCTGGGCGCCCTGCGCTATGCCGACGCCATCACCACGGTGAGCCCCACCTATGCCAATGAGATCCAGACGCCCGAGTTTGGTGAGGGCCTGGACGGCGTTCTGCGCGAGCGTTCGTATGCGCTGCAGGGCATTTTGAATGGCATCGACGTGGCAGGCTTTGACCCGGCGACCGACAAGCGCATTGCCGCCAACTACACCGTCGGGGACCGTTCCGGCAAGGCCGTGTGCAAGGCCAAGCTGCAGGAAGAGCTGGGGCTCGAGGTTCGCGACGACCGTCCGCTCATGGTGATGGTCACGCGCCTGACGCGCCAGAAGGGCATGGACCTGGTCATGTACGCGCTCGACCGCATTTTGGCCGGCGGCGTGCAGGTGGCGGTGCTTGGCACTGGCGACCGCGACTACGAGGACGGACTGCGATACTTCCAGGACAAGTACCCCGGCACCATGGCCGCACGCATCGAGTTCGATCCTGCGCTGTCGCAGCGTATGTATGCCGCAGCCGACATGTTCCTGATGCCTTCGAAGTTTGAGCCCTGCGGCCTGTCGCAGATCATCGCCATGCGCTACGGTACCCTGCCCATCGTGCGCGAGACCGGTGGTCTGAAGGACACTGTGATTCCGTATAACGAGTTTACCGGCGAGGGCACGGGCTTCTCGTTTAGCAACTTTAACGGCGACGAGATGGGCGACGCCGTGTTCCGCGCGGCACGCCTGTTCTGGGACAACCGCGATGCCTGGAACCAGCTGGTAACGCAGGCCATGAGCCAGGACTTTAGCTGGACGCGCTCGGCCGACAAGTATCTGGACCTGTACTTCTTTATGCATCCGGAGATTGAGAGGCCGGCGGCTGTTGTCGACGAGCCTGAGGCTGTTGCTGAGCCGGTGGCCGCTGAGGAGCCCAAGGCCGAAGAGAAGCCGGTTGAGGCTGAGCCAGCAAAGGCCGAGCCTGAGGTGAAGGCTGAGGTTGCTCACAAGGCAGAGGTCGAGGTCAAGCCTGCTGTAAAGCCCGTAGCTAAGAAGACCGCGACCACGAAGACCGCTGCGAGCAAGGCCACCGCTGCCAAGGCAACTACTGCCAAGGCAACGACCACGCGCGAGCGCACGACCGCCGCTGCCAAGAAGGCCGCCGAGGTCGAGGCCGCTCCCGAGGTAAAGGCCGAGGTCGCAGAGGTCAAGCCGTCCGCCAAGGCTCCGGCAAAGACCGCTGCCAAGAAGACGACCACGACCGCCAAGAAGGCAACAGCTGCCAAGAAGACCACGGCAACGAAGTCGACGGCCGCCAAGGCTACTATGACAAAGGCCGCTCCGAAGGCAGCCGCAAAGCCGGCAGCCAAGGTCGAGGAGACGCCTGCAGAGTCCAAGGCGGAGGCAACCGTCGAGGACAAGCCCGCTGCCAAGACCACCACGCGAAAGCGCACGACGACGGCCAAGAAGACCACGGCAAAGGCTGCCGCTCCTAAGGCAGAGGCTATGCCCGCCGCCGTCAAAGAGGAGACCAAGCCCGAGGTAAAGCCCAAGCCGGCACCGAAGGCCGCTAAGGTCAAGACCGCTCCGAAGGCTACGGCAAAGGTCGAACCCGCCAAGGAGGCTCCGGTCTCCCCTGCCGCTTCGACCGAGGAAAAGGCTCCGACCAAGAAGACCTCCGTCCGCAAGGCAACGGCCACCCGCAAGCGTCGCTAGCCCACAGACGATCCAAAACCTCATCAAACCCTAAGCAAGGGGCGCTCCAACCGGGCGCCCCTTCTCTGTAGGTAGTGGTAAAACGATTTTCTAGGACAACCGTTCGCCGATGGTAAACGGATGTTGTTTATACACCCTGTGTACTACAGATATACTTACATCTTAGGCGTAAAACCCATGGCCCGCAGGCCATGATTCTATTGAACTGGACCGTACTATGAGATTGATACACAACAGCCGTCTACCGCAGTTTCGCACTCCGTTTGGCGCTGTGACCACTGGAACTTCCGTTGCACTCTCGGTGATTTTGGAGGATGCCGATCCCAACCAGGCAACGCTTACGCTGCGCACCTGGGTCGATGAAGTCGGCGAGACCCTGATCCCAATGGAGCACGAAGGCGATGGCATTTTTACCGGCGAGCTCAAATGCACTGAACCGTGTCTTGTGTGGTACAGCTTTATCTGCAATATCGAGGGCCAGCCCGAGGTCCGCTTGGGCGCACCGCAGGGTCGCACCGGTGGCGAGGGCGTAACTTACGACTACGCCGAGGTGCCGTCCTTCCAGATTACCGTCTATAAGCACCGCGAAGTGCGTCCCGAGTGGTACGAGCGTGGCATGGTCTACCAGATCTTCCCCGATCGCTACGCCCGCGACGAGCACTGGCGCGAGCGCACGCTGGCCGAGGTCGAAAAACCACGCAACGGAATCCAGCGCCGCATGGTCGAGGACTGGAACGAGCCGCCCGTGTACGAGCGCGCCGAAGACGGCTCCATCAAAACCTGGGACTTCTACGGCGGGTCGCTCAAGGGCATCCAGGAAGACCTGCCTCGCATCGCCGAGCTGGGCTTTACAGCCATCTACCTCAACCCCATTTTTGAAGCCGCGAGCAACCACCGCTACGACACGGCCGACTACACCAAGATCGACCCGATCCTGGGCACCGAGCAGGACTTTACCGAGCTGTGCCAGGCGGCCGAGAAGCTGGGCATCTCCATCATTCTGGATGGCGTCTTCAACCACACGGGCGATGACTCGATCTATTTCAACCGCTACGGCAACTACCCCGGCGTGGGCGCGTGGCAGAGCGAGGATTCTCCATGGCGCGATGCGTTTTATTTCCACGAGGACGGCTCATACGACTGCTGGTGGGGCGTGGGCAATATGCCCGCCATCAATGAGAGCTCTGAGCTGGTACGCGAGCGGCTCCTGGGCAAGGACGGCGTGATCCGTAAATGGCTACGTGCCGGCGCTCATGGCTGGCGCCTAGACGTGGCCGACGAGCTTTCCGATGACTTCCTGGCCGAGATCAAAAAGGCCGTGCTCGCCGAGAAGCCTGATGCACTGTTGCTCGGCGAAGTCTGGGAAGACGCCTCCAACAAGATCAGCTACGGCCATCTGCGTCGCTACCTACAGGGCTCCGAGTTGGACTCTGCTATGGATTACCCCTTCCGCGACATGGTCATCGGCTTTTTGATGGGCTACAAGAACGCCTACGAGGCCGCTGAGGATATCGAGACCCTGCGCGAGAACTACCCGAGCGAGGCATTGTCCTGCGCGCTCAACCTGCTGTCGAGCCACGACCGCCCGCGTATCATCTCGGTGCTCGGCGGCGGCCCCGACGAGTCGCAGCTGCCCGAGTGCGAGCGCAGCAAATGGCGCCTGGACGAGAACTCGATGGGCCTGGCCAAGAGCCGTTTTTGGCTCGCCACGCTCATGCAGATGACCTTCCCCGGCGTGCCTTCGATCTACTACGGCGACGAATACGGCCTGGAGGGTCTAACCGATCCGGGCAACCGCCGCACCCTGCCGACCAAGGACCAACTGCACGACTTCGACACGCTGGCTATTGTCAAAAACGCCTCCGCCGTACGCCGCGCACTGCCGTTTATGATCGACGGCGAGATCAAGGCCTTCGCGCTCAACGACGAGGTACTGGCATACAACCGCACGGGCAAGGATGGCGAGTCCGCGACGGTTATCATCAACCGTAGTCTGCGCAATTCGCACCGCGTGACAATTCCGGCGCTCGGCGAATGTGCAAGCGATGTGATTAGTGGCCACGAGTGCGAGATTCACAACGGCACGGTCACGCTCGATTTGTATCCGCTGGGCTCGTCGATCATCTATCATCATGCCGAGCAGCGCTTGCAGGAGCCGCTCGATCACGGCGCGGGCGTTGTGTGCCATATCACCTCGGTACCGACCGATGACGGCAAGCCCGGCACGATCGGCGCACCCACGCGTCGCTTTATCGACCATCTGTCCGCTATGGGCATGCGCTACTGGCAGGTCCTGCCTGTCAACCCAACGGACTTCTTCCGCTCCCCTTACGCCGGGCCTTCGGCCTTTGCGGGCAATATTGACCTGCTGCCCGAGAGCCAAGAGGAGCTGGCGGCCGACTTTGAGACTTGGAAGGCCCGTGGCGGCGAAGATGCCGATCCGCTCTACACCGCGTTTAAACATCGCAACGCCGATTGGCTCGAGAAATACTGCGTCTACATGGCCGTTAAGAAGTACTTTGAGGGCGAGTCGCGCCACGATTGGCCGGCGGATGTCGCGCGCTACAACGAGCACCTGATTGACGACAAGCGTTTCCACGACGAGGCAGAGCTGCAGGCTTACATGCAGTACCGCTTTGACCTAGCCTGGTGCGAGCTCATGAACTACGCGCACAAGAA
Organism: Collinsella aerofaciens; assembly: GCF_028209625.1. Classification (GTDB taxonomy): domain Bacteria; phylum Actinomycetota; class Coriobacteriia; order Coriobacteriales; family Coriobacteriaceae; genus Collinsella; species Collinsella aerofaciens_AM. The sequence goes on from NZ_JAQLDU010000001.1 coordinate 32,571, forward strand.
GGGCATCGAGGTCATCGGCGATATCCCGATGTATGTCTCGGACGATTCGGCCGATGCATGGAGCGGGCCCGAGAACTTCTGGCTGTCCGATACCGGTAAGGCGATTGAAATTTCTGGCGCGCCGCCCGACAACTTTGCGCCCGAGGGCCAGGTGTGGGGCAACCCGACGTTCCGCTGGGACCACATGAAGCAGAACGGCTATAGCTGGTGGATGGATCGCCTACGTCGTGCGTTTTCGCTCTACGACCGCGTTCGCTTGGATCACTTCCTGGGCTTCCACAGCTACTTTAGCATTCCCGCGGGTAAGGCCTGCGCCGACGGGCGTTGGCTGGCAGGCCCGGGCAAGGACCTGTTCCAGACCGCCTATGACGAGCTGGGGCCGCTCAACTTTATCGCCGAGGACCTGGGCTACCTGACGCCCGGCGTTCGCGCCATGGCCTCGACCTGCGGCTTCCCCGGCATGGACGTGCTGGAGTTTAGCAACTACGACGTTCGTTGCGGCGTGCATCCCACACCTGGCAAGATCCTGTACACCTCGACGCACGATACGTCAACGCTCGCGGGTTGGTGCACGCGCTCCTTTGCGGGCGGCGACGAGCCGAGCGGTGTTGAGGTGGCAGCCAAGCTGATGAGCGACGCGCTGACAAGCGACGCTCCCCTGGTGATGATGCCGCTGCAGGACGTGCTGGGGCTTGGCGACGACACGCGCATGAACGTACCGGGCGTGGCCACGGGCAACTGGACCTGGCAGGCTGACGAGGCCGACGTTGCGGCCGCTGAGGGCAAAACCGCACAGCTCCTGCGCAACACGCATAGATTCTGGGGCGAAGCGTGATAAAACGCCCGATATAGGGTACAGTTACAGACGTTTGAATTTTTGCGGGCAGAGCGATCTGCCCGCTTTGTGCTGAAAAGGGAGTATTATGGCGCGCTACGATTACAAGTGCTCGAGCTGCGGCAACGTGTTTGAGGTTGAGCATCCCATGTCCGAGACCCCCGAGGTCGTGTGCCCCAACTGCGGCGCTCCGGCCGCCAAGACGTTCTCGGCCAGCGGCATCAAGTTTGAGGGCAGCGGCTTCTACAACACCGACCAGCGCAGCGGTGGCTCAAGCACCAGCGCCACGAGTGGCTGCTGCGCCAACTGCCCGCACAGCCACTAGAAACCAATCAGCCCCGCGACCAACACTAATCGCGGGGCTATTTCTTTGCGCTATGGGTAGCTAATTATCAGGCCAGGTTTCCTTATGAATTGCAGTGAAATAAGGACAGTTTGGCAGGTAGAAGCCGCTATTCAATCCCTATTTCACCGCAAATTAGTAGTTAGTTGTGGATCAGGCGGGCGCAGAAGTGGCCGTCGTAGGAGTCGGTGTTTACCGGCACGCTTTGGAAGAGGCCTCGATCGTTCTGACGTACGGATACGAGCTTCTTGGCCTGATCGAACTCGGGGAGTTGCAGAATCTGCGCCTCGGAGAGCGGCTCCAGGCTAAAACCGGTGCCCTCGGGAGAGTTCAGGAAAGCGTCCACCACCTGCGTATTCTCCTCGTCGAAGACCGAGCACGTCGCATAGATGAGCTCGCCGTCGGCAGCCACGCGCACAGCAGCCTCTTTGAGCATCGTCAGCTGCAGCTTGGGCAGCTCAACCGTCACATCCTTTTCGGTCAGGCGCCACGGGATCTCGGGATGACGGCGCATGGTGCCGGTGCCAGAGCACGGCGCATCGATAAAGACCGTGTCGAACTTAACCGGCTCGCCAAGCATGGCATCAAACGATGTGAGCACCTCATCAAGCTCGCAAGCATCACCCGAAACCGTACGAACGCCCTGAATACCAGCCTTATGCAGGCGAGCGAGATTCAGATCGCACTTGCGATCATGCAGATCGAGCGCCGTATGCTGACGCTCATAGCCCGCACGCTTGGCCTGGCACATCATCACATAGGTCTTGGTGCCACGGCCGGCACCAATCTCAAGGCAGCTACCAGGGCGCGTGGCAGCTGTGGCGATAAGCTGGGCGTTAAGGTCTGAGGCCACGGCAGCAGCACGCTCAAATACGCCCGACGCAACCGTAACCTGAGCATCGACCGGAGCATGACAGCCAGGGAACACAGGCGCCACAAGCTGCGATAGGTACGGATCAGGTTTGGTTGCAAAGGCGTTCTCGTGCAAAGCGAGCGGCGCGGGCGCCAGATTGCCGGCGAAGCCGAGCGCACCCTCTGGAGTGTCAAACAACGCCATAATGCGAGCGCATAGCCAGCGCGGAAGACCCATCAGGCGCGACAGACGAACCAAGCGTCGCTCGGACTCATCCACGTCGGATGCCGTGGCAAAGTCCTCAACGTTGTCCGCAACCTTGTGCAGCACCGCGTTTGCCAGGCCCGCAGCAGACTTAGCACCACTGCGCACCAGCTCAACACCCTGGCTCACGGCAACGCGGCCCGGCGTATGCAGGTAGAGCATCTCGAAGGCCGAGATACGAAGCGCCATGCGAACGCGCGGCGCAACCTTTTTGGGTTTATCGAGAAACTGATCGAGCAGCTCGTCCAAAATACCCTGCGTGGCGGCCACGCCCAGCGCCAAGCGGGCGGCAAAAGCGGAATCGCGCTGGTCAATAGCCTTGGCCGATGCGCGAGAGGACAGCACGTCGCGCGCATACATGCCGCGGCGATCGGCCTCCATCAGTACATCGAGCGCAAGCTTGCGCGCGGGAGACAGCTTGCTCATGACAAAACACCCCACGAAAGATCGGCACCCTGCAGGCCAGCAGCCCAAGCAGAAGCGGCCATAGCACGCTTGCCATCAGGCTTAACCTCGAGCAACTCAACCGAGCCATCGGAAAGGCCAAGGTGAACACGCTTGGCCTTAACAAGAACCTGACCCTCGTCAAGCGACACATCAGCCGGCGCAGCATCGAGCACACGCACAGTCTTGTCGGCAATCACGCAACGAGCAGGCGCGGTATCGGACGAGGCCAGCACATGACGCACGCAATCAAGCGCCGCCATTTGCGGATCCAAGCGCATCTCCTGCTTAGAAATCTTGGCAGCATGGGTAACGAGCGCCTCATCCTGTTCAATCCACACGGCAGTGCCATCGGCAAGAGAAGGAAGCGTATCGGCAAGCAGTTTGCCGCCGAGCTCAGCGAGCTCCATGGTCAGCGCCTCGGCATGCTTACCGGCAACCGAGGTTGAGGCCTGCGCACAATAGGCGCCGGTATCCACGCCATGTCCAATGCGCATAATAGAAACGCCAGCAATCTCATCACCAGCAAGAATGGCACGCTGAATAGGAGCAGCCCCACGCCAACGAGGCAGCAGCGAAGCATGAACATTCACAATACCAAGCGGCGCCATATGCAGCACCTCATCAGGCAAAATGCAACCATAAGCAGCCACACAGAAAATATCAGCCTGAGCAGCCTGGAGCACCTCAACAACCTCAGGCGTCATACGATTAGCCTCAACAACCGGCAACCCCAGCTCAAGCGCCTTAGCCTTAACAGGAGACGGCTCCAGCTTCTTACCTCGCCCACGAACAGCATCGGGACGAGTAATAACGAGCGCAACCTCATTACCAGCCGCAACAAGCGAAGTCAGCGAAGGCACAGCAAAATCAGGCGTACCCATAAACACAATACGCATAAAAGTTAGTCTCCTCTCAACCAAAGCCGAGACGGCTACAAAGAACAGCGGAAAGCCAAGTCACCAGCCCATCCGCAAGAACATTTCAACAAGAACAAATATACCCAAAACCAAAGAAAGAGCCGCAATAAAAGCAGCTCTTTCAGCAAAGCACCCATCAGCGAAGACGCCCATCCCTGGCCCGACGGCACCCGGGCGAACCGAGCCAGAACAACGCAGTCCCCGGTGCTGAGCGCCCACATATCGTCCCGCGCGCAGTTTCGCAGCAAAGCGAGAATGTTTGAGCACGGGATGATATGTGGGCGCTCAGCACCGGGGACGGTGGGACCTACTTCGTCTCGCCCGGTCGAGCGCCGCGGGCCAGGGCGTCCTGGTACTCCTTGACGGCCTTGAGCCTCTGCATGGGCTTAAGGCGCTCGAACATGGTGTTGCCGTGCAGGTGATCGATCTCGTGCTGCAGGCACACGCAGAACAGATCGCCCGAGGCCTCATAACGAATCAGGTTGGCGTCCAGATCATACGCCTCGACGACGACATGGTCGGGACGCTCGATCTCGCAGCTAATGCCAGGGATGGACAGGCAGCCCTCGCTAAACGGCACCAGATGGTCGCTCTGCTCAACAATAACAGGGTTGATGAGCACGTAGGGGTCGTAGTCGTTCTTATCGCTGTAGTCGCAGTCGATGGTGACGAGCTGAATAAGCTCGCCGATCTGCGGAGCAGCGAGGCCGCAGCCGCCGTTCTCGAACATCATCTTCTTCATCTTCTCGGCAAGCGCCTCGATCGCCGGGGTGATCTCCTCGATGACGGCGCACTCCTGGCGCAGACGAGGGTCGGGCGACAGTACGATTCCGTTGGCTTCCATGGCCATCCTTTCGGGTTGTTACATCAAATCATAGGCGTCGACGTCAACGCTCACGCTCACGCCGCGCACAGAGCCCACCTCTTTGAGGCAGGCGTCGATATCATCAGAGACATGGTACCCCACGGGCGACTTCACAAGCAGATGGAGGCGGTAACGGTCCTTGGCTCTCTCGATTACACACGAAGCCGGGCCTAGCACCTGCGGCACGGCACTCCCCGCCCGCAAAAAATCGGGCGCGGCGGCATGCCAGCGGCGCTTAAGAAGCTTTGCAATGCGCCCAATGTAGTCCTGCGCGTCGTCTCGGTTTGCCGACCACACCAAGATGTTGACCAGGCGAACAAACGGCGGGTACAGCGCGTCGCGGCGCTGGTCCAGATCGTAGTCGGTAAAGATCGAACGGTCGTGCTCAGCGACGGCACGAATGACCGGATCCTCGGGCAGGTAGGTCTGGATGATCACCTCGCCGGGACGATCACCGCGACCGGCACGGCCGGCGACCTGCTCCAGCAAATCGTAGGCGCGCTCCCCTGCGCGGAAATCCGGCAGCTTGAGGGCGAAGTCAGCATTGACCACACCCACGAGCGTGACCTCGGGAAAGTCGAGGCCTTTGGCGATCATCTGGGTGCCCAGCAACACGGCGCAATCGGCCGCATCGAACTGCTCGAGCAGCTTTTTGTGCGCATCCTTGCCGCGCGTGGAATCGGCATCCATGCGGATGATGGCGACGTCCTCGGGCAGCATCTGGTGCAGTGCGTCCTCGATCTGCTGCGTGCCCAGCCCCATTTTTGCCAGGTAGCGACTGCCACATTTGGGACAACGACTCGTGGGCGCGGGATACGGCTGCACGCGCCAGGAGGATCCGCATGTGTGACATTGCAGCGTGTGCGTGCGCTCGTGATACGTAAGCGCTGTAGAGCAGTGGTTGCAGGTGGGAACGCAGCCGCACTCGCGGCACATCAAAAACGGCGCAAAACCGCGGCGGTTGTGCAGCAGCACGGCCTTTTCGCGGCGCTCGACCACACGCTCCAGGCCTTCCATCAGCGGTTTTGAGAACATGGAGCGGCTGCCGTGTGCGAACTCGCGACGCAGGTCGGCAATGCGGACCGTAGGCAGCACGGCGTGTCCGGGGCGCTCGGGCATCTCGACACGCGTCCAGGTGGCACCGTTATACATGCCGCGGCGGCAGCGGTCGAGGGCCTCGGCAGAAGGCGTGGCCGACCCCAGCACGAGCGGGCAGCGATAGCGGCGCGCCATCTCGGCTGCCACCTCGCGCGCATGGTAGCGCGGACTGGACCCCTGCTTGTAGCTGGTCTCGTGCTCCTCGTCAATGATGATGAGGCCCAGGTCGCCAAGCGGGCAAAAGAGCGCCGAACGTGCGCCGACGACCACGCGGGCCGCACCGCTGGCGACCATATCCCACTGATCCAGGCGCTCGCCAGCAGAAAGACGCGAATGGAACACGGCGACCGTCTCGCCAAAGCGCGAGCGGAAGCGGCCGACGGTCTGGGCTGTCAGCGAAATCTCGGGTACCAGCACGCAGGCAGAGCGGCCAGCCGCGAGCACGCGCTCGATGGCGGATAGATAGACCTCGGTTTTGCCGGAGCCCGTAACACCGTCCACGAGCACCACGTCGCCGTGCGCATCCAGGCGAGCGCGCTCAATCTGCGCGAGCGCTTGCTGCTGACCGTTCGTAAGCGCGACCGGCGGTTTGCCGCTTGCAGAGGACAGCGTAGTCTGCTCGCTGCAACCGCGCCAGGCACGGCGCTCCTCCACCACCACGATGCCGCGTTTTTCGAGCGCCTTGATGGTCGCCGACATACTGTTATAGAGAAGGTTGAGGTCGCGCGTCGTGACAGGACCACACTGGAGCGCCTCGATGAGTTGGCGCTGGCGGACCGCGGTCTTGGGTGGCGTGTAGTCAAAGCTATCGGGCGTAAGCATCACCCAGCGGTTTTGGATGGGTTTGACGGCTGGACGTTCAACCGTCCACACACCGTCGTCACCCTTGACCACACGCGGGCTGCCACCCGGAGGCAAGAACAGGCGCAGGCACTCGGAAAGCGTCGCGACATACTCGCGGCTCATCCAACGTGCGATGCGGGCGGCTTCGGCGGTAAAGAGCGGTTTGCTGAGGATGGCCTCGATGGGCTTGATGCGCACGGGGTCGAGGGCGTTGTTGCCCGGCAGATCGCCCAGATCAGGCGCAATGTCGACGACATAGCCCGCGGCGGCACGGTTACCAAAGTGGACCAGGACCGTGGATCCGATCTGGACCTCGTTGGCAAGGGACTCGGGGATGCCGTAAGCAAACGGTTCCGGCAGCGCACGGGTGGGGATGTCGAGGACCACGCTCGCGTAGGCGGCAGGGGGCTCGGGCGCAGGCTTAGACTGAGCCGAGGCAGCGGCAGGCTTGGGCTTCACCGGAGCTTCCTCCGGTTCCGTCGAACCAAACAGCGACAGTTGTTGAGCCATACACCACCTCTAACGAACGGACCTGAAAGGGGTGGGACAAAATAATCAGTAGAGTTTGTCCCATGGCCGATACGAGTGTCGAGCTCGTTGCGTCACTCGAACATGGGACAAACTCTACTGATTATTTTGTCCCAGCAACCCACTCATCGGTACAGAAACAAGAGCCCCGCTCGAGGGAACGGGGCTCGGATACATGCGTTTGCGCGTCTACTACAGCGCCATCGTGCGGGCGCGGTCGATGCGCGCCAGGCAGTCGTCGCGGCCGACGAGCGCCATGGTCTCGCCCAGCGGAGGGCTCACCATGTTGCCGCAGACGGCGACGCGCACGGCCTGGAACACCACGCGCTTCTTGAGGTCCATCTGCTCGGGCAGCGGCTCAAGCGCAGCGTCGATAGCCTCGGCGGTCCACTTGTCCACGCCCTCGAGCGCGGCCTTGGCGGCATCCAGAATGGCGCCCATGCCTTCCTTAGCCAGGCCCTTGTTAACGGATTTCTCGTCATACTCGAGCGTCTCGGCCGTAGCGAAGATGGGAGCGGCGACGGTCACGGCGTCGGCCGGCATCTTGGTGCGAGGCTTGACGATGGCGGCAAGCGCGTCGATCCAGTCCTCGCCGTACTCGACGTTGCCCTCGATGAGACCCGCCTCGTGCAGCTCGGGGACCATGATCTCGTCGGCAAACTGGGCATCGGACATGCCGTTGATGTACTCGGCGTTGACCCAGTCGAGTTTCTTGGGGTCGAAGGTCGCCGGGTTCTTGGAGATACGGTCGAGCGAGAACTTGCTGGCCAGGACATCGCGCGGGATGATCGTGGTCTCGCCGTCGAGCGACCAGCCGAGCAGCGCCAGATAGTTGACGAAGGCGTCGGAAAGGTAGCCGGCGTCGCGGTACTCCTCCACCGAAGTTGCGCCGTGGCGCTTGGAGAGCTTCTTACCGTCGGCGCCCAGGATCATGGAGATGTGGGCGAACGTGGGCACGGGCGCGCCAAGGGCCTCGTAGACCATGACCTGGCGCGGGGTGTTGGACAGGTGGTCGTCGCCGCGGATGACATGGGTGATCTTCATCATGGCGTCGTCGACGACGGTCGCGAAGTTGTACGTGGGCGTGCCATCGGAGCGGAAGATGACAAAGTCGTCGAGCTCCTTGGCGTCGAAGGTCACCTCGCCATGGACGGCATCGTGGATGACGACGTCGCCGCGGTCCTCGGGCACCTTGATGCGCAGGACGTAGGGCTCGCCGGACTCGATGCGGCGGCGTGCCTCCTCGGGATCAAGATCGCGGCAACGACGCTGATAGCCCTGGAAGGGGTCCTTGCGCTCCTGCGCGGCCTTGCGGTCGGCATCGAGCTGCTCCTTGGTGCAGAAGCAGGGATAGGCCTTGCCCTCGTCCCAAAGCTTCTGGGCGGCCTGCTTGTACAGGTCCAGGCGCTCGGTCTGGGCATAGGGACCATAGTCGCCGCCCACCTCGGGACCCTCGTCCCAGTCCAGGCCAAGCCAACGCATGGCGCGCAGGATGATCTGCGTGTTCTCGTCGGTGGAACGGGTGGGATCGGTGTCGTCGATGCGCAGAATGAACGTGCCGCCGTTTGCGCGGGCGAAAGCCCAGTTATAGATAGCGGTGCGGGCGCCGCCGATGTGCAGCTTGCCCGTCGGTGAGGGTGCAAAGCGGACGCGAACGTCTGATGCCATGGAAATCTCCTCGATTGCAGGATGGATGTCTAACCGCACCAGTATAAAGCATCAAAGCAACCTCCGCACAAAGGGCACCGACCCACTCATTGGGGACAGACTTAAATGACCATTCGTTGGGGACGTTCTTCGAAGCTAACTGAACAAGAGTGTCCCAAACTGCCGTCACTTGGGGACGTTCCTAAACTGCCGGCAGAAAAGGACCGTCCCCAAGTGCCGACACATAAGGAACGTCCCCAGGTGCCGTAAGAGTGTTCCTATTGGCTGGTCATTTAAGTCTGTCCCCAATGAGTAGGTGCGGAAAGGGTGTGAATGTTTGATTTACGCGCTATGATGTGCCCTTGCATAGAGAGCCCGGCGGAATGGTAACGGTCGCCGGGACACGTTTTTGAAAGGACAATCATGTCAGAAGAACTTCGTTCCATCCCACCCCAACACGGGTCCTTTGTTTTTACGTCGGAGTCGGTGACCGAAGGTCATCCCGATAAGATCGCTGACCAGATCAGCGACGCCGTCCTCGACGCAATCCTCGCCAAAGAAATAGAGCTCCAGGAGCAGGGCTACATCGCCCCCAACGGCGTGCCTGCCAACGTGGAGAACGTCCGCTGCGCCTGCGAGACCCTCGTGACCACCGGCACGGTCATCGTCGCCGGCGAGATTCGCACCCAGGCCTACGTCGACGTACAGGAAATCGCCCGCGGCGTCATCCGCCGCATTGGCTACAACCGTGCCAAGTTCGGTTTTGACTGCGACACCTGCGGCGTTATGAGCCTCATCCACGAGCAGTCGCCCGATATCGCCCAGGGCGTCGACGAGTCCTTCGAGACACAGACCGGCGCTACCACCGACCCGATCGACCTGATCGGTGCCGGCGACCAGGGCATGATGTTCGGTTATGCCTCCAACGAGACCAAGACCCTCATGCCCATGCCACACTACCTGGCAAGCCGCCTGGCCGAGCGCCTGGCCGCCGTGCGTCACGACGGTACCCTCGCCTATCTGCGTCCCGACGGCAAAACCCAGGTCACCGTGCGCTACGAGGAAGGCAAGCCAGTCGAGGTCACGACCATCGTCATCTCCACGCAGCACGCCGCCGAGATCGAGGAGATGGGCAAGATCAAGGCCGACCTCATCGAACACGTCATCACCCCGGTCATGGCCGCTGAGAACATGCCGTGGGACAACGCGGACATCTATGTGAACCCCACCGGTCGCTTTGTCGTAGGCGGCCCCATGGGCGACACGGGCCTCACCGGCCGCAAGATCATCGTCGACACCTATGGCGGCTACGGCCGTCACGGCGGCGGCGCCTTTAGCGGCAAGGACTGCACCAAGGTCGACCGTTCCGCCGCGTATGCCGCGCGCTGGGTCGCTAAGAACGTGGTCGCCGCCGGTCTGGCCGACCGCTGCGAAGTCGAGCTTGCCTACGCCATCGGCGTTTCCAAGCCCCTCTCAATCATGGTCGACACCTTCGGTACCGCGCATGTTGCCGAGGACAAGATCGTCGAGGCCGTCGAGAAGACCTTCGACCTGCGCCCGGGCGCAATCATCCGCGACCTAGACCTGCGTCGACCGATCTACGAAAAGACGGCAGCCTACGGCCACTTCGGCCGAGAAGACGCCGACTTTACCTGGGAGAAGACCGACCGAGTCGAAGAACTCAAAGCAGCCTGTGGCCTGTAGGCTTACGAGAAAAGCCACAGCCAAATAGAAACACGCCAAAAAGAGGTACCGGAACAACCGGTACCTCTTTTTTATTAACCGGTGGCGAAGATGAGTCGACATGGGACGCAGAATAGGTTCCCAGCTGATGAATTTTGCAGCAAGCGTGCCCCTACCATGTATCCTAAGTTCCGAGGGCTTTGGTATTTGGTCGATCGCGAATTCCGCACGAGCCGGAGGCCACTTAATGTGGCCTCCGTGCGAGTCAGGACTGTAGAGCAGGCGACCAAATACCAAAGCCCTCGGAACGACGGGATAGAACAGGAGCGCATATGGCAGGCAAGCCGCAAACACTAGCTACGACCTCGGCATTCGAGATCTTGGGGCCCGTCATGGTCGGCCCCAGCTCATCGCACACCGCCGGCGCCCTGCGGTGCGCCCAAGTTGCCGCCAGCCTGCTGGAAGGCCGCATCACTAAGGTCACCTTTGGCCTGTGGAACTCCTTTGCCCACACCTACCGCGGCCACGGCACCGATCGTGCGCTCGTCGCGGGCATCCTGGGCCTCGACACCGACGACGAGAACATCAAGCAGGCCTTCGACCTCGCACGCGAGCAGGGCCTCGACTACCACTTTGAAATTAAGGGCGACGACGCCTCCATCCATCCCAACACCGTCGACATCGACATGGCCGACGATACGGGCGCCACGGCGCAGGTCCGCGGCGAGAGCCTCGGCGGCGGCAAGATGCGCATCAGCCGCATCAACGGCGTCGGCGTCGATATCTCGGGCATGTATTCCACGCTCTTCGTGGCACACCAGGACGTCCCCGGTGTGCTCGCCGCGCTCACGAACCTGCTCGCCTACGCACATGTAAACATCGCTTTCTGCCGCACCTACCGCACCGAGGTGGGCGGCCAGGCATACTCCGTCTTTGAAACCGATGGCGCCCCCGACGACACCGTCATCCCCATGCTGCGCAAGCTCGACAATGTAAACTACGCCACCTTTATCGAGCTCCCGGGCTCGGCCTCGTCGCTCTCCCCCGGCGTTTCGGCCAAGGAAATCTTTGACGATGGTGCGCAGTTGCTCGACGCCTGCGCCGAACTCGGCCTCAACATCGGCGCCGTCATGGCCGTTCGCGAGGCGCGCCTGACCGGCGAGGCCCACGCCGTCGCCGCCATGCGCCGCGTGCTCGACGTCATGCGCGAGGAGACCACGACCCCCATCGTCAATCCGCAGCGATCGCTCGGCGGGCTTATCGGCGGCGAGGCTAAACTCGTCGATGCCACCGGCCGCAACGATTTGAGCACGAGCCTAATGGGCACCGTTCAAACCGATGCCGTGGCCCGCGCGATGGCCGTGCTCGAGCGCTCCGCCACGATGGGAGTGATCGTCGCCGCTCCCACGGCAGGCTCCGCGGGTGTCGTGCCCGGCTGCGTGCTGGCGCTCGCCGATCACCTTCAGCTCGACGACGAGCAGGTCATGGACGCGCTCTACTGCGCAGCCGCCATCGGCCTCAACCTCACCACGAGCGCCTGCGTCGCCGGCGCCGAGGGCGGCTGTCAGGCCGAGGTCGGAAGTGCGGCCGCCATGGCAGCCGCCGCGCTGGTGCAGATGCTCGGCGGCACGCCCGGGCAGGCGCTCGACGCCAGTTCCATCGCGCTGAGTAACTTGCTGGGCCTCGTTTGTGACCCCGTCGGTGGCCTCGTGGAGGTACCCTGCCAAAACCGCAACGCCATCGGCGTGGCAGCCGCCTTTAGCTCGGCGCAGCTTGCACTTGCCGGTATCAAGAGCCTGGTGCCGTTTGACCAGATGGCGCACGTCATGCTCTCCGTGGGCCACGCGTTGCCGGCCACGCTGCGCGAGACGGCAAAGGGTGGCATCGCGCAGGCTCCGGCCGCACTTTCGGCCTGTGCAAAATGCGGTGTGTGCGGATAGCGACAAAGAAAGACTCGAAGGTGGGACATTTGTCCCACCTCTTTTGAATGCCACCGTTTCCATACCACAAACAACTGGGTAATCGCTATAATGCAAGCCCAGTAAAAACACGATGAGCCGCAAGGCGAAATCCGAAGGATATGCATACGATGTCGCAAAACGATCGAACTCAACTGATTCCCGATCCGCAGCAGCCGAGCAGGCACACCGGCGGCGTTCAGTCGCCGCGTCCTATCGCGCCGAGCCGCGGTCAGCAGCGAGGTGCGGCAAACGTTTCCCAACGTCCGAACAAGCAGCATCAGCAGCGCCAGGCAAATGGCAATGCGCCCAAGCAGCCCCCCACGCACGCTCGAGGCGATCGCGGCCCCGCACGCAAACCCGCCGAGAACAATAAGTCGGGCAAAAAGACGACGCTCTTTGTCGTTCTGGGTCTTATCGTCATTGTCTATATCGTAGGCGTCGTAGCGTTTTCGCAGGTAGCCTATCCCAACACCACTATCGCCGGCGTCGATGTCTCGTTCTCCAACGCTTCGTCTGCCGCCACCAAGGTCAACTCGGCTTGGAAGCACTATAAGCTCACCGTGACAGGCGATGACTTTAGCTGGACCTATCAGCCCGAGTCCGATGAGCCCATTGTCGACGGCGAAGCTGCCGCAAAAGAGATTATCAGCCGCAACGAAGCCATTGTATGGCCGGTTCGCCTTGTAGAATCCTTAAGCGGCAAGACCAAAACAACCGCTAGCTCCAACGAAGTCGATCTTGATCAAGACGTCGACCTGTCCATGCTCTCCGACACCTTTGACCAAAAGCAGTTTGAGAAGGATCTGGGCGCCGCCATCGACGAGTTTAACGAGGGGCGTTCGGGCGCGTTCGAGGCCAATAGCTCCTATGACGAGCAGGCCGGCAAGTTTACCGTCGAGAAGGCGCGCTCCAACGAAAAACTCAACCGCGAGCATGTCATTAAGTATGCCGAGCTCGAGCTTGCCTCGCTGGCCGAGACCGTAGATCTTTCCAAGCTCGGCAACGATGCCTATGAGCCGCTCAATGGAACGCTGACCGACGATCAGATTCAGGCCGCATGCGATGCCGCCAATAACTTCTTGGGCGTCAACGTGACCCTCAAGCTTAACGGCGAAGATGCCGGCAAGGTTGATGGCGGCTCCGTATTGCAGTGGATCAGCTTTGCCGATCCGGCCAACCCCACGCTCGATACGTCGCAGATCAGCAGCTGGGCAGCCGAGCTCGCCAACGGCTTTAATACCGTGGGCTCCACTCGCTGGTGGACGCGCGCCGATGGCAAGCAGTGTGCCGTCGAAGGCGGTGACTTTGGTTGGTCCATTGACAGCAGCTCGCTCGCCAAGCAGGTCGAGGACGCCATTAACAACAAGCAGACCGGCGAAATCGAGATCAAGTACTCCCAGAAGGCCGACACCTTTACCGCAAAGGGAGAGCCCGACTGGAAGGCGTATATCGACGTCGATCTGTCCGAGCAGCACGCGCGCTACTACGACGAGAGCGGCAATATCGTGTGGGAGGCCAACTTTATTTCCGGCAAACCGGGCGAAGACGCCACGCCCGAAGGCGTCTGGCAGATCAACAGCAACGACGGCGCGAGCACGCTGATTGGCGCCAAGGACCCCGAGACGGGCAAGCCCAAATACGAGAGCCCGGTGAGCTACTGGATGCCGTTTGAGGGCAACATGATCGGCTTCCACGATGCCACCTGGCAAAACGACAAGAGCTTCGATAATGCCGAGTCGTACAAGTGGTGCGGCAGCCACGGTTGCATCAACCTGCGCCTGGCAGACGCCAAGGCACTTCACGACTGCATCAAAGTCGGCCTGTGCGTAGTTGTCCACTCGTAGTGCAACGCGCGCATTCCTACAACGTGGAACCGCTGCGACCAATCTAACAGTTCCGAAAGAAACCGTCCTATGCGCCCGCCCCAACCGGTGGGCGCATATAATTATCGAGGTTCTTTCTATAAAGGAGACGCTATGCCGAATGTCCCCACGATCACCCCGGGCCCAGATGATACCGAGCGCACGCCCAAAGGTGCCACCGAAACGATTCCTCTGATTACAAACGTACATGCCGACAAGCAGAGCGAACGCACGAACGATACGGCCGAGATTTCCGATGAAGAGGCATATGCCAAGCTCAAGGCAAAACGTGCCGAACGTCGACGCAAAAAGCTGATTCGACGCGGTATTGCCGCCGGCGTCGTAGGTGCCATCGCGCTCATTGCCATTGTCGCAACCCTGGTTATCAATGCGCAGCCACAGGGCGTTAGCGAGCCTGTGACCGACATGGTGACCGAGGGCACGTTTACCACAACGGTCGAGGCGAAAGGCCAGCTCAAACCCATTTCGTCCTCAGTGGTCTCCCCTTCTGTCGACGGCACGGTCGATTCGATCAACGTGCAGGCAGGCCAATCCGTCAACGAGGGCGACGTGCTTATGACCATTAAAAACGACGAGCTCGATCGCAACGTTGCCGAGGCGCAGCGTGCAGTTGCAGCCGCCCAGGAAGACCTCGCCAACGCGCAGAAAGCCCTCGCTTCCGCGCAGGCCACCCCAACGACGGACGTCGATGCAGCTTCCGCCGCAGCGGCAGGCGCCTCCGCTGGGTCCGCCGACACGAACACCGTATCGGCCGCACAGCGCAGCCTCGCATCAGCCCAGGCAAACCTCGATCAGGCGAACGCCAAGGCCGCCGGGCGCACGGTTACGGCGCCGAGCTCGGGCAGCATCGTGGAGCTTAACGCCAAGGTGGGCGCCACGGTAACAGGCGGCATGATCATGGGCGAAAGCGATACGAGCGGCGGCAAGCAGTGCATGCAGATCGCCGACCTCTCCAAGATGAAGGTAACGGTTCAGGTGGGCGAAAAGGACATCACCAAGATCGCCGTGGGCCAGAGCGCCAACGTGACCTATCCCGCGTTTCCCGATATTGTGAGCCAGGGGACGGTCACGGCCATCGCCTCGGTGGCAAACTCCGACTCCAACTCCGGCGGCGGCAGCGTAACCTTTAACGTCGACATCCTCATCGAGGCTCCCGACGCGCGCCTGAAGCCGGGCATGACAGCCGAGGTCTCGGTGGTGACCGAGCAGCTCGACGACGTGGTGATGGTGCCGACGATGGCGCTCATGACCGAAGATGGCGAACACTATTACGTCAACGTGGCAACCAATGACGAGGGCAAGCAAACCCGTCGCGTGAAGGTGACCATCGTGACACAAAACGACAACGAAGCCGTAGTCGGCAAGACACAGATCAAGCGCGACGACCAGGGCAACGAAATCAATCCTGGCGTGCCCACAACCAAACTGCGCGACGGTGACACCCTCGTCATGGACACCGGAGCGGGCGCAACGGCTGACGGCGGCCACAGCGCGGATTCGGGCAACATGTCTGCCGACGAGGGTATGTAATGCGTCCCGTCATCGACATTCGCAACGTGCACCGTATCTTTGAGAGCGAGGCCGGCTGCGCCCATATCCTGCACAACGTGAGCCTGGCGGTAGATCCCGGCGAGTTCGTCGCTATCACCGGCCCCTCGGGCTCGGGCAAGTCGACGCTCATGAACATCCTAGGCTGCCTGGATAAACCGACGGCAGGCGACTACTACCTGCAAGGGCTCAACGTGGCCGAGCTCGATGATGACGAGCTCACCGAAGTTCGCGCCCTGAGCATTGGCTTTGTCTTTCAGAGCTTCAACCTGCTGCCGCGCCTGTCGGTTATCGAAAACGTCATGCTGCCGCTGGCCTACACCAATGTGCCCCGTAGCCAGCGCGAGATGCGCGCCGTGCACGCACTGCAGGCCGTCACGCTACCGGTCGACCACTGGGACCACCGCATATCCGAGCTCTCGGGCGGCCAGATGCAGCGTGTCGCCATCGCGCGCGCCCTCGTCAATGACCCGCCCATCATCCTGGCCGATGAGCCAACGGGAAACCTGGACTCCGCAACCGGAGCGCTTGTGATGGAGACCTTCCATAAGCTCCAGGAGCGTGGCAAAACCATCGTGCTTATCACACACGACCCCGGCATTGCCGCCGAGGCCGACCGTGCCGTGACCATACGCGACGGTCGCATTCACGACGGCGCGTATATTCCACATGCACCGCGGACCCTGCGCAGCGCCGTAGATAGCCTGCCCATGATTTCCGCCTCCGCCAACCCGCCGAAAGGAGTGATGGCATGAGCGCCCGCGATCTCATCCAGGAAGCCCTTCATTCGCTCGAGGCCAACAAGGGGCGCAGCCTGCTCACCATCCTGGGAATCGTCATTGGCATTGCCTCGGTCATCGCCATGACCTCGCTCATCGGCGGCATCCAAAACAGCCTGGTCAACAGCCTGGGCCTCAATGCGGCACGCATGGTGCAAATCTATTCGTCGCAAGAACTCACCGAGTCGGACATCGAGAAGCTTCAAAAACTGTTGCCGCAGATTGAGCAGATCGGCATTGTCGACAGCGCGTATACCGAATACAAGACCGGCGATAAAAGCTATACCGTCATGGCGCAGGGCGTCGACAGCGACATGCTCGACGCCGTGGGGGCCAGCAAGCTCGTTGCGGGGCGAACCTATTCCCAGGCCGAGTCCCAATCAGGCTCGCGCGTGGCGCTCATCAGCCGCGGCGGCGCCGATCAGCTTTACGGCAACGAACAGGACGCGGTGGGGAAAACCATCAAGGTGTCCAACGGCGAGGTGCAGATTGTAGGCGTGATTGATGGCGGCAGCGACTCCATGGGCTCGCTCACGCTGTATATGCCACGCGAAACCATCGCCGGGCTGTTTGGCGACGAGAATCCTTCATTCCCCAGCGTGACGGCACTTGCCGCCGAGGGCACGGACATGGATGAGCTTTGTAAGGCCATCGAGTCCAAGGTGCGCGCGATGAAGGGCATCGAGGAGGAGGATGATGAGTACGACAGTGTATCGGCGGCATCCATGAAAAGCGCCATCGATGCACTCAACTCCTTTATGGGCGCGTTCTCGCTCATCATGGGTGCTGTCGCCAGCATCTCGCTGCTTGTCGGCGGTATCGGCATTATGAATATGATGCTCACCAACGTGACTGAGCGCATCCGCGAGATCGGTATTCGCCGTGCCCTGGGTGCCAGTCGTCGCGATATCACCGCGCAGTTTTTGGCCGAGTCCTCGGCGCTGTGCGTCACCGGTGGCCTACTGGGTGTCCTGATTGGCTATCTGCTGGCCTGGGGCCTCGCGATGTTTGCCTCCGGATCCGGGATTCTTGGCGAGCTCGGAGCCAGCGGGCAAATCACACCGAGTTTTTCAATCGCCACGGTGCTGCTGGCCTTCGCCGTCTCCGTCGGCATCGGCGTAATCTTTGGCTTCTACCCCGCTCGCCGCGCGGCAAAGCTCAACCCGGTGGAGTGCCTACGCTACCAGTAAGCCACCACCAACAAGTTGCGGTGAATTAGGGACTGAATATGCTATCTAGCAGCAAAAACAGACACTATTTCACCGCAACTTATTAAAGGGCTGTTTGCACCAGTTCCGGGCGTCGTCCTCGAGCTATTGGTGGATGACGGGCTTGTACGGGTCGAGCTTGCTCGGGGCGCTCCTCCTCGCGGGCGAGAGGGCGCGCAGCCGTGGCGAGCGCCTAACGCGCGAACTCCCGTAAGAGCGCGTCTTCCACTTCCCGAAGCGAAAGGGCCCCACCTCCCTCGGCGGGACGGGTGACCACGATGCAGCGCGCTCCCACGTCATGCGCGGCGGCGAGCTTCTCGGCCGTGCCGCCTACGGTTCCCGAGTCCTTGGTCACAAGCCACTGGGCGCCCACCTGCCGAAGCATCGCCTCGTTGAGCTCGCGGGTGAAGGGACCCTGCATGCCGATGACGTGCGACGGCGAAAACCCCGCGTCGATGCACTTCGTTATAGCACCGGGCAGCGGGAGCACACGTACGAAAAAGCGCTCCGTGAAATCGGCGACGCGCGTGTAGGGAGCAAGCTCCTTGCTCCCCGTCGTGAGAAGCGCGCGACCCGGGTTCTCGGAGAGAAAGCGCGCCGCGCAGGCGATCGACGCGACCGGCACGACGCCTTTGGGCAGCGCCTCGACCGGGCGCGCAAGGCGCAGGCATCGTGCACCCACGGCGAGCGAAGCGGCCCGGATGTTGCCGCTTGCGAGCGTAGCGAAGGGGTGCGTGGCGTCGACGACGATGCACGCGCCGGAAAGCTCGCGCTCCATGTCGGCATCGTCGAGCCTGCCCGCATGCACCTCGATGCCCGGAAGCTCGCCCAAAAGCTCGCCTCCGTACTCGGTTGCCGCGTAGGCACGGGCGGGGATGCCCGCCCTGCTCGCCCATTCGCACAGAAGGCGGCCCTCGGTGGTGCCGGCGAAGATGCGCAGCGCCGGCGCGGATGCGGGCGCCGTCACTTCGGGCCGCCTGGGCGCGTGATCTGGTAGAGCAGCGCGTTCATAATGGCAGCCGCCACGGTCGAGCCGCCCTTGCGACCCCTCGCGACGATGGCTGGCACGCGTCGTGCGAGTAGCTCCTCTTTCGCCTCGACCACGTTCACAAACCCGACCGGCACCCCAACGACGAGCGCGGGCGCGATCTTCCCCGCGTCGATGAGCTCGGCGAGGCGCAGAAGTGCTGTGGGAGCGTTGCCGACGGCCACGATGAGCGGACCCTCGATGCCGCAAGCTTTGTCCATGCTCGCAACGGCGCGAGTCGTGCCCGCGGCGCGCGCAGCCGCGGCGACATCAGGGTCGGCCATGAAGCACACGGCCTTGCAGCCAAGCTTCGCGAGCGCGGGCTTGCTTATGCCTGCGAGCGCCATGTTCGTGTCGGTGAGCACCGTGGCCCCTGCGCGCAGTGCGTCGAGCGCACAGTGCGCGGCGTCATGGGTGAACACGAGGGAATCGGCGTACGAGAAGTCGGCAGTGGTGTGGATGACGCGCTTCACGACGGGCTCTTCGAGCGGCGGGAACGTGCGGCCGCCAAGCTCTTCGGTGATAATCTCGAAGCTGCGCCGCTCGATGTCGCCGGGCGCCATCTCCTTGGAATCCATCTAGTACTCCACTCCTTCCCTTGCACATATCCCCTGAGAGTAGGGGTGTTTCTCGCACCGCATCTCGGTTATGTAGTCGGCCTTCTCCACGATCTTGCGGGAAGGCGCGCGCCCGGTGAGCGCTACTTCGACGCCGCGCGCGGACATATCGAGCGCGCGGTCCACGAGCGCCTCGTCGACAAGCCCCTTCGAAAGCGCGTCGAGCGCCTCGTCGAGCACGAGCAGTCCCTCTTGCGCGCCCTCGAGCTCGGCGAGCGCGGAAGCGAGGTTCCCATCGTGCAGCTCGCACGTCGCGGCAAGTTCTTCCGACGTCATCGACCAGGTAAACTTGTCCGACGCCTTCCCCGCGAACACGGGCACGCCGAAATGCTCAGCGAGCAGGCGCACCTCCCCGCTTTCGCCGTCTTTCAGGAACTGCACGACGACGACGCGGCGGCCTGCAGCGAGCATGCGAAGGGCGAGGCCCATCGCCGCCGTGGTCTTGCCTTTGCCGTCGCCATGATACACGTGGATCATACGCCCTCCTCGATAATGCGGTAGACATACTCCATGTCGAGCGCCCCGCGCACGACGTCGGCCAGGCGGTCGAACTCACGCGCACGGTGATCGGCCGCGGACGCCGCGCCCGCGTCACCCACGACGCTCTCGGGCAGGCCGCGCATGCGCGCGAGCGAGCGCGCGAGGGCGAGCGCCACCCCCGGTTCGTCGAACAGGCCGTGGAGATAGGTTCCGAACACGTTACCGCAGGCCGCGCCTTCCGGTTTGCCGCCAATCGTGCCCGCAGGGGCGCAGGAGACGGTCGTTTCGCCGTCGTGAATCTCGTACCCGCGCGCCATCATGCCGTTCCACACCGAGAACGCGCCTTGGGCGCCCGTGATGCGCAGTGCCGACTGGGCGAGGCGCTTTTCCTCCTTGAAAACCGTACTTGCAGGGATGAGCCCGAGCCCGCGCGCGGTGCCAGCGCCTTCCCTGCCGTGCGGGTCGGAAAGCTCGTCTCCCAAAAGCTGGTAGCCTCCGCATATGCCGAGCACCGGCGTGCCCGCGCCCGAAAGCGCGCGTACACAGGCTCCGATGCCGCTAGCCGCAAGCCAACGCGCGTCGTCGAGCGTAGTCTTCGAGCCGGGAAGCACCACCAGGTCGGGTCGGCCCAGATCGGTCGTCGAGGAAACGTAGCGCACGCCCACGCCGGGCACGCGCGAAAGCGGGTCGAAGTCGGTGAAGTTCGACAGATGCGGAAGACGCACGACGGCGACGTCGATGACGCCGCGCGCCTCGCGGGCAGATAGGCGCGGCGCGAGCGAGTCCTCGTCGTCCAGGTCAAGCGTGAGATACGGCACGACCCCCACGACGGGAACCCCGCACATCTTCTCGAGCGGGGCCAAACCCGGGCGCAGGATTTCCACATCGCCGCGGAACTTGTTCACCACAAGCCCCCGCAAAAGCGCGCGGTCCTCGGGCGCAAGGAGCGCGACCGTGCCGTAGAGCTGGGCAAATACCCCGCCCGGGTCGATGTCGCCCGCAAGCAGCACGGGGGAGGACACGGCGCGCGCGAGCCCCATGTTGACGATGTCATTTTCGGCAAGGTTGATTTCGGCGGGGCTGCCGGCGCCCTCGATGACGATGACGTCGTTTTCCTCCGCGAGCGAATCGAACGCCTCCAAAATCTGCGGCATGAGCGCCTTCTTTCGCGCGAAGTAGTCCCTCGCAGCGAAGGCTCCCTGCGCCTTGCCGGCCACGATGAGCTGGCTTCGGTGGCCGCTTTCGGGCTTGAGCAGGATGGGGTTCATGCGCACGTCGGGCGCGATGCCGCACGCCTCGGCCTGCATGATCTGGGCGCGCCCCATCTCGAGCCCGTCGGCCGTGACGCCGCTGTTGAGTGCCATGTTCTGGCTCTTGAAGGGAGTCACGCGCAGGCCGTCCTGCGAAAGCACGCGGCACAGCCCCGCCGCGAGCAGGCTCTTCCCCGCATTCGACATGGTGCCCTGGATCATGATGGGCTTGGCCCTACCCACGGGTATCGACCTCCTTCGCCAAGCCTCGGCCATCCGCGCCCGCCATAGCGCCGCTGAAAGAAGCGCCGCCCCGTTCGTCGGGTTCGCCTTCGCCCGATGCGTCTTCCGCCCGAAGCGCACGGCCGAACGCCATCGCAAGCCGGGCGTTCTCCTTGCGCGTGCGCACCGCGACGCGGCACCAGAAACGGGACAGTACCGAAAACGAGCCGCACGTGCGGACCAAAACCCCCTGATCATACAGGCGCTCGGGGATGTCTTTCGCCGGCGTGCGGACTAAAAGGAAGTTCGCATCCGACGGCACGACGGAAAGCCCGAGCGAGGAGAGCTCGTGGGAAAGCCACGCTCGCTCGCCCTCCAATACATCGCGCGTGCGCGAGACGTATTCGACGTCTTCCAGGGCGGCGATACCCGCGGCCTCGGCGACCGAAGAGACGGGCCACGCCTGCCCCGCCCGGCGAATCCCCTCGATGAGTTGGGCGTTTCCGCTGATCAGATATCCCAACCGCAACCCCGCCATTCCGTAGAGCTTGGTGAACGCGGAGAGCACGGCCACATGGCGCGAACACGCGGCGCGTGCGGCCACGCTCCTTTCGCGGGCGTCGGGCGCAAATCCGAGGAAGCACTCGTCCACGACGAGCAGCGCGCCCACCTGCTCGCAGCGGCAAGCCGCGGCCTCGATCACGCTGGGGTCGACGAGGCGCCCCGTCGGGTTGTTCGGATTGCAGAGGTACGCCACGTCTCCCGGCCCCTCGATCGCGCGGGCGAAGGAGGCGGGCACGTCGAAGTCGTCCGCTTCGGAGAGCGGGAACTCCTGCACGCATGCGCCGTAGTACGATGCCGCCTCCGCATATTCAGAGAACGTCGGCGCGCACACGACGATGCGTTTCGGGCACACCGCCGCGGCGAGCCGCCAGATGATGTCGGACGCGCCCGCGCCGCAGACGATAGTATCTTCGGGAATGCCCTGGTCGCGCGCTAGCGCGCGAACGAGGGCGAGGCTTTCCCTATCGGGGTAGGCGTCGATTCGAGAAAGCGCCTTGCAAGCTGCGGCGACGGCGCGCGGCGAGGGGCCTGCCGGATTCACGTTCACCGAGAAGTCAATGAGGTCGGAGGCACCCCCTTCGCAAGCGATGCCGAGCGATTGCGCGCTGCCCCCATGCGTGCGGACGCGCAGGATTCCCCCGGCAGCCCGGGGCGCGGCGTGGTCTTTCCTCATGCCATCGCCCCCACGGCGAGCACGACCGCCGCGCGCGCGGCGCCGAAGACGACGAGCGCGCATACGGACGCGGCGAGCATGAGCCTTGTCGCCCGGGCGATGTCGCCCCACTCGATTTCGCGGGACGCGTCGCCTATCGTCGGTTTCTCAACGAGCTTGCCGAAATACACCGCGGGTCCTGCCAGGCGCAGCCCGAGCGCACCCGCGCACGCCGACTCGGTCTGCGCCGCGTTCGGGCTCGCATGGCGACGCCTGTCGCGGCGCCAGATGCGCGCCGCCCCGCGCGCGTCGAGCCCGACGATCGGGCACACGGCGATCATGAACAGGGCCGATAACCGCGAGGGAATCCAGTTCACCGCATCGTCGAGGCGCGCCGAGGCGCAGCCGAAGTCGATGTAGCGCTCGTTTTTGTAGCCCACCATGCTGTCGAGCGTGTTCACCGCCTTGTACGCCATGCCCAAAGGCGCACCCCCGATCATAAGGTAGAAAAGCGGCGCGATGACACCGTCGCTCGCGTTCTCCGCCACCGTTTCCACGGCGGCGCGCGCGACGCCCTGCTCGTCGAGAACAGACGTGTCACGTCCCACGATGAGCCCGACGGCTTCGCGCGCCGCGACAAGTCCGCCCTTCGAGAACGCGCGGGCAACGGCCAGGCTCTGGCGGCGCAGCTCGCATGCCGCGAGAATCTGATAGCTCGCCCATGCCTCGGCCACGAAGCGCAAGCCGGAGTGAACCATGCCGCAAAGATGCAGGATTCCCCAGGTCAAAAGCCCACACGCAAGCGGAAGCGCCACGGCGAGCACAAGCCCTGCGGCGCGTGTGCCCGCGGACGTTTGCGGGAATGCGCCCCGCAGGCGGCCTTCGGCCCACGTGATCGCGCGCCCCATGGCGACGACGGGATGGGGAAGCCAGCGCGGGTCGCCGAAGGCAAGGTCGGCCGCGAACCCGGCGGCGACGGCAAGAATCGTCATCACCGGGCATCGCCCCCCGAAGCGGGGCGAACGTCGCGAAGGCAGCGCCCATCCCAGGTGGCGGCCCATGCGCCGCCCGGCTCGGTATGCACGTCGAAGTATCCCGTTTTCGGGACAGCTAGCTCGGAGAGCAGCGCTTTCACGGTACCCGCGTGAACGACGAAGACGGCGCGCCCGCTCCCCGAGGC
The DNA here is from genome assembly GCF_028209625.1 of Collinsella aerofaciens. Taxonomy (GTDB): domain Bacteria; phylum Actinomycetota; class Coriobacteriia; order Coriobacteriales; family Coriobacteriaceae; genus Collinsella; species Collinsella aerofaciens_AM. The sequence goes on from NZ_JAQLDU010000001.1 coordinate 56,265, forward strand.
GCGCTCCGATTTGCACGCCTCCCGAAACGCCGCGACGACGCGGCGGGTGAAATCGCTCTTGCCCTCGCCATGCGGGCAGCGCGTCTCGCACCAGGAGTCTACCCAGGCGCGATAGCGCACATCCTCTTTAAGCTCGGCGGCGCTTCGCCCCTCGAAGTCGCCGAAATCCATCTCGCGCAGACCGGGGCACGCCATAAGCTCCGCGTTCGGGAAGAGGATGCGCGCCGTCTGGTCGGTGCGGACCATGCCGCTCGTGATAACACGGAACACGTCACGATCGCACGCGAGGTCGCGCAAAGCGCGCTCGCCCGCACTCGACAGGGGCTCGTCGGTGCCCGCCCCGCTGTAGCGATGGTCTTCCGTGCCCGCCGTGGCACCATGGCGCACGAAGACGACTTCCAAAGGCGTGCCCGCGCCCTGCGTCCCTCGAGGCGCATCGGCAAGGTTTCCTTTGATGACCTGGGGAATCCCGCACGTCATGCGCACGACGACGTCGGCGCGCGCAGCGAGCGCGCATCCCAGGCGCCCCGCGCGCTCGCGCCATTGGGCGTCTTCCGCACACATGGGGACGACCCCCGAGCCGACCAAGGGCAGAATCACTGCGTCGAAGCCGATCAGCCGCTCGAGCGCCCGGTCAGAGTCGAGTGCGCGTACGAGTTCCTCAACACGGTACGCGACGCGGCCGCCAAAAGCCGCGGGCACGCCGCCCTCCGCAAGCTGCGCCGCGTCGACGAAATCGTTCGCCGCGAACCCGAGCTTTTCGCGCACGAAGGTCCTCTTCCCCGAATGCGCGCCACCTACCACGAGCATCATAGGAGCATGCCCCCCGCCACCAGCATGGCAAGCATCGCGAGCTCGGCCCATTGCAGAAACCATCCGGCCAAATCCCCCGTCACCCCGCCGAAGCGGGACAGGGCAACATGGCGGTACCACGCGAGCGCCAAAAGCCCCGCCACCGCCATAAGGGCGCCGACGGCCTGAGCGCACGCGACCATCCCTGCAGCCGAAGCCGCAGCGAAAGCGCAAAGCGGCACGACGATCGCCGCGCGCTTCTTCGCAGGCGAGAGCCCCGCGGCCATGCCGTCCGCCCGCGCGGCAGGCCAGCATTCAACGGCGAGTCCCGAAAGCGCGCGGGAGAACACGAGCGAGCACAGAAGCGCGAGGAACGCCCCCGCCGTAAGCGGCAGCGCGGTGAACAGGGAAAACTGCAGAATAAGGTACACAACAACACCGATGACCCCGAAGGCGCCCGCCCGCGGGTCGTGCATGATCTCGAGCTTTCGCTCGCGCGGGGCCCAACTTGCAAGCGCATCGGAGGTGTCGCAGAGCCCGTCTAGATGGATGCCTCCCGTCACCGCCACAGGCAGCGCCACGAGCACGGCCGCGACGATGGTCGCGGGCACGCCGAGCAGGTTCGCCACGTGCCCCCACGCCGTCATGAGGAAGCCTTCCGCAAGGCCCACCAGGGGAAACGCGGCAAGCGCATGGGTTGATCCGAAATCGGTCCAGGCCGATTTCGGGACGGGGATGCGCGAGAACGTTCCGAACGCCGCGCCGATTGCCTCTGCTATCTTCACCTTGTAGGTCCTTCGCCTTTCATCCACACGGGAATCCCGCATACCACTTCGACTGCGCGGTCGGCCAGCGCCGCCACGCCCGCGTTCACGCGCGCGAGCGCGCGCCTCCATGCCTCGGTCCCCTCATCGTAGCGCATCCCATCGGCGAACACGTCGACGGTGACCACCACCGTATACGCAGCGGCCTGAGCAAGCCGTTCGATGCCTCCGAGCACCTCGCGCGCCGCAGCGTCGGGGTCACGTGGGGACAAGCCGCCTTCCGCGAAAAGCTCGTTCGCAACCAGGTTGCCCACGTCCTCCAAAAGAAGCGTGCAGCCGCGCGGAAGCCCGGGCACTGCGGCGCCCACGTCACGCGTGCGCTCGAGGGTGGAAAACCCCTTGCCCTCGCGCAGCGCCCGATGGCGCGCAATGCGGTGGGCGCCCTCTTCCCCGAAGGGCTCCATCGTTGCCAGGTACACGCGGGGGCCGTCGTGCCCGAGGCACAGGGACTCGGCGTAGGCGCTCTTGCCGCTCGCGGCGGCGCCGATAACGAGCGTCACCGTCATTTCCCGGCCTCGAAATGCTCGTAAGCAGCCATGCCAGTCGCCGTGAACGTCTTCCCATCCCGGTACACGCGCAGCGCCGAATCCAGAAGGGGCAGATACGCCATGGCGCCCGCGCCCTCGCCCAAGTGCATGCCTGCGTCGAGGGGTGCCTTTATGTCGAGCTCGCGAAGGAGCTCCTGGCTTGCGGGTTCGCTTGATGCGTGGGTGCCCACGAGGTAACCCAAGGCGTTGGGGCACAGGCGCGCCGCGCACAGGGCCGCCGTGCAGGATATGACCCCGTCGAGGAGCGCCGGCGCCTTCGAGGCCGCGGCCCCCAGGTAGAAGCCGCACATCGCCGCGATGTCGAAGCCGCCCACCTTCGAGAGCACGTCGATTGGGTCGGCGGGATCGGGCGAGTTCGCGTCGATAGCGCGCTCGACCACGTCGCGCTTGCGCGCGAGCGAGGCGTCCGAGAGCCCCGCGCCGCGCCCGACGAGGCTCCGCGCGTCCGCCCGGATGAGCACTGCGGCCACCGCCGCCGAGGTGGTCGTGTTGCCGATGCCCATCTCGCCCGCGGCGAGAAGGCGCACGCCGGCGCGGGCAAGCCCGCACGCGACGGCAATTCCGACCTCGATCGCGCGCACGGCCCCATCTCGAGACATAGCGGAGCCGTGCGCGATGTTGCCACTCCCCCGCCGCACGTTCGCGCGCACCATGCGCGCGTCTTCTATGCCCCGGGCCATACCCACGTCGACGGGCACGACCTCGGCATCCGCGAACGCCGCCATGCGGCAGGCGCTCGTGGCCCCCTCGCACATGTTGCGCGCGACGGCTCGCGTCACGTCTTGCCCGCTTTGCGACACGCCTTCGGCAACGACCCCGTTGTCGGAGAAGAATACCGCGAGCGCACGGGGAAACTCGGCCACCTCGGCGCTCCCCTGAGCTGCAGCGATACACGCGACGGCGTCTTCAAAGTCGCCCAATCCCCCCAAGGGGTGCGCGATGGAGTCCCACGCGGCGTACGCGGCGGCGCGGGCGCATTCGTCTGCGGGCGCGATCCGGGAGAGCGCGGCTTCGAGCACGGCGCCCGGCGCCGACGAGAACGCGCGCTCGACTTCCTCGCGAATGCAGGCAAGCGCGGTTTCGGTTGTTTCAGCCATGCCGTCTCCTCTCTGCGAACGACGCTGCGGCAGATGCGAACGCGCGCGCAACGTCGGGGTTCGCGGGATAGTACACATGCGGAAAGCCCGCCACCAGGGACGGGGTGGCCGTCATGCACGGCCAGCCCTTGTCGCGCCGGGGCTTCTGCGCCCAGAAGTCGCCGCCCGGGCAGGTGGACTGCCAGTAATGGAATTCGTGCGCGCGGATGCGTGTGCCGCGCGGCCCGTAGAGCCCGTCGCGTTGGGAAGTGAGCTCCACGTACCCGAAATGGGACAGCCTTCCCCCGTTCTCGCTTGCGCCCTCAAGGGCGCCCGCAACAGGCCAGCGCCGCCCCTCGCTATCGGCGATTTCGCGCTGCAGGTACAGAAACCCACCGCATTCGGCGACCGTCGGCATGCCGGATTCCACCGCGCGCCGCACCGCTTCGCGCATCGGCGCGTTCTCGGAGAGCTGCCGCGCATGGAGCTCCGGGTAGCCGCCCCCCAGATAGAGGGCGCTTGTCCCCCGGGGCAACTCGCTATCACGCAGGGGGCTGAAAAAGGCCAGCTCGCAACCAAGGTCCTCGAGCGCGCGCAGGTTCTCCTCGTAGTAGAACGAGAACGCCTCGTCACGTGCGACGGCGACGATGGGCCGCGCTCCCGCGATCAGCTCCAACCGGTAAGGTTCCTCGCGGATATCGGGTGCCGTCGCCGCTATTTCGAGCAAGCGATCGACGTCGACGCTCTTTTCCACCAGCTCGGCCATCTTGTCGATGCGCGCGGAGAGCTGCTCGACCTCGTCGGCGGTCACAAGCCCCAGATGCCGGCTTTCGAGCGAGAACGCCTCGTCGGCGGGGATATTCCCCAAAACTGTGACGCCCGTGTGCTTCTCGATCGCAGGCGCCGCGTAGGCGCAGGCAGCGGCGCTCGTCTTGTTCAGCACGACGCCGCGCACGTTCGCACAAGGCAGGAACTCGGCGATGCCATGGATTACGGCGGCGAGCGATAAAGACGCCCCGCGCCCGTTCACCACTAAAACGACCGGCGTTTCCGTGTCGCGCGCAACCTGGTAGCTACTCGCGTCGGCCACGCCGGGCGCCATGCCGTCGTAGAAGCCCATAACCCCCTCGAGTACCGCGACATCCGCGCCTGCGGCGCCGCGTGCGAGCAGGGCGCGCAGCGTCGGGGCGTCGGTGAAGAAGCCGTCTAAGTTGCCCGAGCGCGCACCCACGACGCGGCGATGAAAGAGCGGGTCGATGTAGTCGGGGCCGCATTTGAAGGCCGCGCATGCAAGGCCGCGGCGCGCGAGCGCGCGCAGGAGCGCGCACGTTACGACCGTCTTGCCGCTCCCGCTCGAGGGCGCAGTGACCATGAAGCGCGGGATGGACGTGCTCACCGGGCGCCGCCTTCCCCACCTGCGGCGCTGCAGTTAGCAAGCGAGACCACCTCAACGGATGGGTTCCCCTCGACAGAGAGGTCCTCCCCGACAGGCGACTCAGCAAGCGCGCCGACTTCGGCAAGCTCCTCGGCATCCGCGCCCGCACCACGCGCGCTGACGAGGAACACGGGGTTTTGCGCCTTCATAAGATGGTGCGAGCCTACAGCCTCGGCACGGGCGGCCGACACCTGGCACGCCTCGAACCCCTTAAAGCGCGAACCCGAGAGGAGCGCGCACGCCTCGGTGAGCGTCTCAACGGTGACGCATGGCACGCACAGGCGAACCTGCGAGTTCTTCTCGAGCGCCGCCTCCACGATGGAGGGAAGCTCGCCCGCGCTCCCGCCGACGAACACGGCGTCGGGGACAGGCAGTTTCGCGAGCGCTTCGGGGGCGACATCGGGGACCGCATGCACGTTGCCGCACCCGAATGCATCCGCGTTCTCTCGGATGAGCCGCACGCCGGCCGCGTTGCGCTCGACCGCCCATACCGACCCCGCTCGCGCGACGAGCGCCGCCTCGATCGACACGCTCCCCGTGCCGGCGCCGACATCCCACACGGTGTCGGTCGCGGTAAGGCGCAGCTTCGCGAGCGCGACGGCGCGCACCTCCTGCTTGGTCATGGGAACGTCGCCGCGGATGAAGAGCTCGTCGGGAATGCCCGAGGAAGCGTACGGCCAGCGGGAGCTCGCGGCGCGGGATGCGCCCGCAGAGTCCGCCGCGAAAGAAGCCGCCGCGGGCTCAGACGCGCCGGCCGGCGCCTCGGAGGCTGCGCTAGAGCCCGCAGGCGACCCGGCGCCGCCTGCGGGCTCGACAAGCATCACGTTCAAGTCGTCGAACGTCTGACCTGCGATTTCACTTGCGGTCGCGCAGGTGATGCGCTCGTCGGGGTACGACAGGCGCTCGGCCACCGTCACGCGCGCGTCCCCGAAGCCCGCCTGCACAAGCTCGCCCGAAAGCCGCGAGGGGTCTTCCCCGCCCGACGTGGCGAGGAAGAGCTCACCTGCGCGCTCGGCCTCGGCCACGATGTCGCACGCCACGCCGTGAGCGCTCGCGAAGCGCCAATCCTGCCATGGACGCGCGAGGCGCGCGGCGAGATACGACGCTGAGCTTATGCCGGGAATGACGCGCACGTCCACCCGCGCGTCGCCGGAGAGCGCCTCCACCAGGCGGCGCGCGCCGCTGAACAGCCCCACATCGCCCGTCATCACGACCACGGCGCGCTGCCACGACGCCGCATCGGTGAGAGCGGCGACGATGTCCGCCGTCTTCACGAGCTCGCATCTCACCACGTCGGGCGGCACGTCGATGCTGACAAGCGCGCGATGAGCGCCGATGACCACGTCGGCGATGTCGATCGCGTCGAGCGCCGCGCGCGAGAGCAAGTCGGGGTTTCCGGGCCCCGCCCCGATGATCGTTACCTTTCGCATGGAATCTCCCGATACCCGCGCGGCGTGACCATACGGCCGCCTACGCGCTTCGTGTCCGCGTTGCCGACGAACACGGTGGTGAACATGTCGGCGTCGAACTCCCCCAGCTCGGAGAGCTTGCACATGCCCGACTGCTGCCCCTCGCGCCCGATGTTGCGTACCCAGCCGCAGAGCGTGTCGGGGGCCTTCCATTCGAGCATAATCTTCGCCGCGCGCGAGAGCCTGTCGGCGCGCTTTCTGCTGCGCGGGTTGTACAAACAGATGCAGAAGTCGGCGCTCGCCACGGCGGCGAGCCTGCGCTCGATGACCTCCCACGGCGTGAGCAGGTCGGAGAGCGACACGACCGCGAAGTCGTGGGCAAGCGGGGCGCCGAGCACCGCCGACCCGCTCTGAGCCGCGGTGGCCCCGGCGATAACTTCCACGTCTACATCGGGGTAGTCCTCCGCAAGCTCCAGCACGGGGCTCGCCATGCCGTACACGCCCGCGTCACCGCTGCACACAAGCGCCACGGCTTCTCCGCTCTGCGCGCGCGAAAGCGCCAGGCGGCACCGTTCGACCTCGTGCATCATCGGCGTCGCGAGATGCGCCGCGTCGGGCACGGCGGCGAGCGCGAGCTCCACGTATTTCGTGTACCCCACAACGATGTCGGCCGCCTCGAGCGCGCGCCGAGCCGCAATCGTCATGCCGTCGGGGCCGCCCGGGCCGATCCCCACCACGAAGAGCTTTCCCATCACAGCTCCTTAAACGAAAGTTCGATAGTTACCTTGGAAAACGCGACGGTCACGCCGCCGTGAGCGAGCTTCGGGAAGATAAGTTTGCCCCCGTCCGCGAGCGCCGCGCGCTCGCACACGTTGTCGACCCCCACCGTCGCGCGCACGAAATCAGATGTTGAAACGCTGCCTTCGACCTGCGACAACTCCTCTACGGAATACGTCACAAGCGGAATATTGCGCGCGCGACAGAAGGCGAGCAGACCCTCCTCGTGCGCCTTCACGTCGATCGTCGCCGCTTCGCGCACGGCCGAAGGCGAGATACCCGCCTGCCCGCACGCGAGAAGAAACGTCTCCCCGATCGCTTCGGCGCACGCACCGCGACGGCACCCTATGCCCGCAACGATGCAGGGCACGACAAGGCGAAGCGGCTCGGGCGCAGACGTCTGCGCCCGCACGCCCGCCGGCTTCCCCGTCTCACCGGCGGGCACGACCTCGCCCGTTGTCTCCGCCGCGCGAACGGACGCACCTGCATTCGCGCCAGCGAACGGCGACACGACAATATCGGCCCGAGCGCGGTCGGACGCAATGTCAACCCCCTCAGGCAGCTGTCCCGAAATCGGCATGTCGGAATAGAGCGCCACGCGCCCGCCCGAAAGCAGCCGCGCCGACACTCGCTTGATGGCCTCGGGATTCGAAACGGCGAGCCCCGCACAGCGAGCCCACGTATCCACCGCCCACACGCCGCGGACGTCGGTCGCCGTGGTGATGACGGGGATGGCCCCTGCCGCGCGTGCCACAGTTTGCGCAAGCTCGTTCGCACCGCCCAAATGCCCCGACAAAAGCGGGACGGCAAAGCGCCCCGCCTCGTCGATCGCCACAACCGCAGAATCGCTTGCCTTCGAGGCGACATGCGGCGCGATCGCCCGCACGGCGATGCCCGCCGCGCCCACGAACAGAAGCGCGTCCGACGCTTCCCACGCGAGCGCCGTCCATGCGCGCAGGTCGGCCTTCCACTCGCCGAACCCGCGCGAAACGGAAACGTCCCAGCCAGGGTCATCTTCACCTGTCTGCGCGCAATCGGAAAGCGCGTGTGCGATGCGCTCCGCCAACGCATACCCCCTCTCAGTGAACGCTATGCAGGAAACCCTCATCTAGCGCACCACCATCGTCGAGAAGTAGCTGCCCCGATCGGGCACATCGTCGAGCGAGCGGTACACGCGCTCGCCCGGAAGCCCACAGTCCTCTACGAGCTCGGCACCGTCGAAGGCGCCCTCCTCGCGAAGGATGCGCTTCGTGTCCGCAAGCGAGCGGCGCGCCTTCATGACCACCTTCGTCCCCGGCCAGCCGATTGCGCGGCGCACGTCGTCGTAGCCGCCGGGCACGATGTGCAGAGGCGACGACATCTCGGGCGTGAGGTCGCGCTCGAGCGCTGCGGCGACCGCGCAGAAGCTCGGCACGCCGGGAATGGCGCGCGCCTCGAACCCGCAGGCGCGCACGTCGGGCGCTATGCGCTGGAAGGTGGCGTAGATGCTCGGGTCCCCCAGGTTCAGCAGCGCGACGTCGCGGACCGCATCCAGGTGCGCGACAAGCTCGCGAACAAGCGAGGCATGCTCGGCCGCGCGGCACTCGGCGTCGCGCGTCATCGAGAATCGCACGGGGATCACCGTCTTGCCTGTAAGGTCGACGGCGCCGCGCACGATGTCGAGCGCGACCATGGCCCCGTCAGCCGTCTGCGGTGCGGCGATGACCGGACACGATTCGATTGTGCGGACGGCCTTGATCGTGAGCAGCTCGGGGTCGCCAGGCCCCGTGCCCACCCCGTACAGCACGCCTTTACTCATACGTAGCCCCCAATTCCCCGATAACTGCATCGGCGCCCGACGTGCGGAAAAGCTCGCGGCGCTCGGCGTCGAACACGACCGCGGCGATGTCGCATGCGCCCGCCGCGCGGCGGCGCAACCTGTCATCGATTGCCGCAGCGAGCGAGGCGCGCGCAGCGTCCCCCACGCCGGCGGCCTCGATTACCTCTAGCGCCGCCGTGGTCGTGACCGACGACATGATCTCGCGCACGGTCTTCGTTCCCGCGCCGGCCAAGGCCGCGTGGGCGGCCAGAATCTCCGCGCGGCAGTCGGCGGTACGCGAATGGGTGTCCATGATGCCGCCCGCGACCTTCACCAGCTTGCCGATGTGTCCCACAAGAAGGACATTGGTAAATCCCTCGCGAACGCAGCAATCAATCGCATCACCCACGAAGTTGGAGATGAAGACCACCGGCGCACCGTTTAGGTGGAAATGCCCCGAGATGAACTGTGCACCGTAGTTGCCGGGCGTGAGCACGACTCCGCGCCGCCCCATAGCCGCATGCTGCCGGATCTCGAGCTCGATGCTGTCGCGCAAGGCAGCGAGACTGCGCGGCTCGACGATGCCCGTCGTGCCCAGGATGGAGATGCCGTCCTCTATCCCCAGGTGCGGGTTGAAGGTCTTTTCGGCAAGGGCAACACCCTCGGGTACCGAAATCGTCACAGCGATATTTCCAGAAAAGCCGTGCGCGGCGCACACCTCGCGCACCGCCGAAGTGATCATCGCGCGCGGCGTCGCGTTGATGGCGGCCGCCCCCACCGGCTGCTCGAGCCCGGGCAACGTCACGCGCCCCACGCCCACGCCGCCATCGACGGAAACTTCCGATTCGCGCGCGGGCACGCCCTTGCTGCCCGCAGTACCCGTGCCCGACCCCGCATGTTCCACGCGCGCGTACACGAGCACGCCGTCGGTCACATCGGCATCGTCGCCTGCGTCCTTTCGCACGGCGCACTGGGCGCACCCCTCGCCGATACATGCGTCGACCACGTTCGCCTCGACGGGCAGCCCGCCGGGGGTGACGATCGACACGCGGCCGACGGGCTTTCGTGACAAGAGCATCTCGCAGGCCGCCTTCGCCGCGAGCGCGGCGCAGCTCCCCGTGGTGTAGCCGCAGCGCAGGCGGGTCGTCCCGGTATATATGTAGTGCTCGAAGGCCACGCTAGCTGCTCGCCTTCCGATACCCTGTGGCAAACGAAGGGTCGTAAAGCTTGCTGCGCTCGTACGACTCCGCTTGCGCGCCGTTGTGCGCAAGCCCGCCGCGAGCTCCGAGCACGCGGCCCACCACCACGAGCGCCGTGCGGTCGATGCCCTCTCGCGCGCCCGCATCGGCGAGCGTGCCCACTGTGCATCGCACCACGCGCTCCTCAGGCCAGGTCGCCTTGTACACGAGCGCCGCCGGCTCGTCGGAGCTGCGGCCCGCGGCCAAAAGCTCGGCGGAAAGCTCGGCGAGCATACCCGAGCTCAGGAAGATGACCATAGTCGAGCCGCTTTCCGCCATGGTGCGCATGCCCTCGCCCGCGGGCATGGGGGTGCGCCCGGAAAGCCGCGTGATCACGACCGACTGGCTGATTCCCGGCAGCGTGTATTCCTGGCGAAGCGCCGCCGCGGCACCGCAAAAGCTCGACACGCCGGGCACCACCTCGTAGTCCACGCCGCGCGCGTCGAGCGCGTCCATCTGCTCCTGGATGGCGCCGTACAAGCACGGGTCGCCCGTGTGCAGGCGCACCACTTCCTCGCCCCGCGCATCCGCCGCGCACATCACGTCGAGCACTTCCTCCAAGGTCATGTGCGCGCTGTCGTAGACGACGCAGGATTCCTTGCACTCGGCGAGCAGTTCGGGGTTCACAAGGCTCCCCGCCCAAACGACCACGTCGGCCGCGCGCAGAAGACGCGCCCCGCGCAGCGTGATAAGGTCGGCGGCGCCCGAACCTGCGCCAACGATATAAATCATCCGAGCCTTCCCTTCCCGTTTCTCATCGCAACCGTTTACGCCGCCCTTCGCGCAGCAGGCAAGACACGGCGCCCGCAGCGGCAATCGGCGCAAATACGTAGGCAGGAGGCGCAATGCCGCCCGCCCTGGCTTTGACACGCCCACAAACGCCCACTATCATAGTGGTAGTTTCGGCAACGAGCATATGACAATCGAATAAAAGGAAATGACCGGCGCGGCGCCCACACAGCCCGCGCTGGCTTGCGGAGGGAACCAGGTGGGAATCCTGGGCAAGGGACATTACTGTGTAGGACGCGCGGGCGAACCGCCTCGCGCCCCAAGCCAGACTGCTTCGCCTTTTCCTCACGGCATCGCCGTGGCGTTATCTCCTTGTGAACCCCGAGGAGTGCGCTTCCCTTTCGAATGCAAGAAACAGGCGCGCTATCCCTTTGCGGACGAGCGCGCTTTTCTTTCGCTTGTGCCGATAAGCAACTGTCGCCGGGGGACCGGCAAACCGAGGAAAGGGAAAACCATGTCCGACCAGATGTCACGCCGCGGCTTCATGGGCGCCGCAGCAACCGGAGCCGTCGCGCTCGCCGGAGTCGCGCTCGCGGGCTGCTCCAGCACCTCCGCGAGTCCCGAGAAATCGAGCGAAAAGGAGAAGGCCGTGAAGCCGGTCATTCTCGTCACGAGCTTCGGCACGAGCTACAACGATTCGCGCCACATCACCATCGGCGCCATCGAAGACGCTATCCGCGAGAAGTACTGGCAGGACTACGACATCCGCCGCGCCTTCACCGCGCAGATCATCATCGACAAGCTGAAGAAGCGCGACGGCATCACGATCGACAACATGACCGAGGCGCTCGACCGCTGCGTGGAAGACGGCGTGAAGGAAATCGTCGTGCAGCCGACGCATCTCATGGCTGGCCTGGAATACGCCGACGTGAAAGACGAACTCGACAAGTACGCCGACAAGTTCGACAAGATCTCGCTCGGCGACCCGCTGCTCACCTCCGACGACGACTACAAGAAGGTGGCCGCAGCCATTAAGGAGAACATGGCGTCCTTCGACGACGGCAAGACGGCGCTGTGCCTCATGGGCCACGGCACCGAAGCCGATTCCAACGCCGACTATGCCAAGATGCAGGAAGTGTTCAAGAACGAGGGCTTGACGCAGTTCTTCGTCGGCACCGTCGAGGCTGAACCGACCTGCGAGGATGTTACCGCCGCTGCGAGCGCCGCAGGGTACAAGAAGGCCGTGCTCGCGCCGTTCATGGTGGTCGCGGGCGACCACGCGAACAACGACATGGCAGACGAGACCGACCCCGACAGCTGGGCTGCGAAGTTCGTGGCCGCCGGCTTCGAAGTGACGTGCCTGCTCCAGGGTCTGGGACAGAACGCCGCGGTCGACGACATCTACCTCTCGCACGTGGACGACGCCATCGCCAAGCTGTAAACTCGCCGCGCACGGGAGCGCCGGTCGCGTCCCCGTGCAACGGGCATGCGCCTTCCCCGACCGACGGCGCATGCCCGTTGCATTCGCATCCCGCCCGCCCACCGCACGGCGCGGGCGGTAGAAGCGATTGAAAGGAACCCCTCCATGTTGAAGAAAACCCTCGTCTTCGCCCTGTCGGCGGCGCTTCTCGCGTTCTCGCTCGCCGGCTGCGCCGGAAATTCAAGCGACAGCGCAAAGGCAAGCAATACCGATTCCCAGGAAAAGACCGAGCAGGCGGCCGATGCGACCGAGGGCGCAAGCGCTGCCCCCATCACCGCCGACAAGGTGGCCGACGGCACCTATCCGATCACCGTAGATTCCAGCTCGAACATGTTCAGGATTGTGGACGCCCAGCTCATCGTGGAAAACGGCTCCATGCACTGCGTGATGACGCTTTCCGGCACGGGCTACGGCAAGCTCTTCATGGGCACGGGCGACGAGGCTGCCGCCGCGAGCGAGGCCGACTTCATCCCCTATGTGGAAAACGCGGAAGGCAAGTACACCTACGACGTGCCCGTTGATGCGCTCGACGAGGACACCGCCTGTGCCGCGTGGAGTATTAGAAAAGAGCAGTGGTACGACCGCACGCTCGTGTTCGAATCCGCCGGCGTCGATCTACGCGCCGACGCACTGAAGTAACGCCATGCGGTCGATTCTTCCCAAGGGGGAAAACAGGAAGCGCCGAAGCATCGCGGCGCGCGCGATCGCCTGCGTTCTCGTCGCCCTGCTCGCGCTTTCCTTCGCGGGGTGCAGTGCGAGCCCGAACGCGACCGGTGGCACGGCGGGCTCTCAGGAATACACTGTGAATGTCTCGCTTTCCGGCGGGTCAGGGCGCGCAAGCATCGCCTCACCCACCACAATTGTGAAGGATGGCGACACCTACACCGCGACCATCACCTGGTCGAGTTCGAACTACGACAAGATGACCGTCGACGGCGTGGACTACGCGCCCGTAAACGACGGCGGCAACTCCACGTTCGAGATACCCGTCACGCTCGACGAGGACATCGCCGTGTCGGCCGAGACCGTCGCCATGTCGACGCCGCACACCATCGACTACACGATCCACTTCGACTCATCCACCATGAAGGAGAAATCGGGCGACGAAGCAAGCGGCGGCTCCCCTGTGGGAACGGCTTCAAGCGCCGCGGCCGACTTCCACAACGCCGATTTGGGCTGTGGCTGGGAGCCGACGGGGGCGCTTCAGCTTGAATACGCCGAGCACTTCACTGTCGACGAGTTCAAAGGCGGTCTGCGGCTTATCTGCGTTTCGAATGGGGAACGTTTCCTCGTGGTGCCGCAAGATGCGAAGGTACCTGATGGGTTGAGCTCCGACATCGCGGTCATAAGGCGCCCCGCCGACAAGGTGTACCTCGTGTCGTCGGCGACGATGTGCCTGGTCGACGCGCTCGATGCGAACGACAATATCATCATGTCGGGCACGAAGGCCGACGATTGCTCGGTCGTGGGCTTCAAAAGCGCGCTCGAAAGTGGGGCGATCGCCTACGGCGGCAAGTACAGCGCGCCCGACTACGAGCGAATATCGGCCTCGGGCTGCACACTCGCCATCGAGAACACCATGATCAACCACACGCCCGATGTGAAGGAAAAGCTGCAGAAGCTCGGGCTCGTCGTGCTCACCGAACAGTCGTCGAGCGAGCCCGAAGCACTCGGGCGCGTCGAGTGGATTAAGCTTTTCGGCGTTCTGTTCGACAAGGAAGACGAGGCCGCGCACCTGTTCAACGAGCAGAAGGCCCGCGTCGAGCAAACGTCGGGGCTCGCGTCGTCAGGTAAAACCGTGGCGTATTTCTACATTAACTCGAACGGGGCCGCCGTCACGCGGCGGGCGGGCGACTACGTGGCGCAGATGATCGAGCTTGCAGGCGGCAGCTATGCGCTCGATGACGCGCAGACGGCGTCGACGTCAGGTTCGTCAGTAACGCTCGAAATGGAGCGCTTCTACGCGACGGCGAAGGATGCCGACATCATCGTCTACAACGGCACCATCGACGAATCGGTTGCCACCTTGAACGACTTCGTAGGCAAAAACGCGCTATTGTCGCAGTTCAAAGCCGTGAAGAACGGCAACGTCTGGGTCACAAGCGCCGACATGTACCAGCAGATGACTTCTACCGCCGACATTATCGACGAGCTGCACGGGGCGTTCACCGGCGATGACGCGAGCGACTTCCATTATCTGAGGAAGCTCGGTTAGCGCCATGAGAAGCCGGCTTTCCATGGCATACGACGAATCGGGGCGCGCCGCGCGGTGTCGCGTCGTGACGGCGCTGCTCGCTGTTGCCCTCATCGTGCTCGTCGGGGCCAACCTGTGCATCGGGAGCGCGCTCGTGCCCGCAGACCACATCCCCGGCATCCTTTCGGGCGGCGCGGCCAATTCCATGGAAAGCCAGGTCATCTGGGAGATTCGCCTGCCGCGCGTGCTTTCAGCCGTGCTTCTCGGCGGGGCACTTTCGCTTTCCGGGTTCCTGCTGCAGACGTTTTTCAACAACCCCATCGCCGACCCGTTCATCTTGGGCGTCTCCTCGGGCGCAAAGTTCGTCGTCGCGCTTACGATGATCGTACTTCTAGGCGCGAACCAGGCCATGTCCTCGCCGGCCATGGTGGCCGCAGCGTTTCTGGGCTCGCTTATCACCATCGGCTTCGTGCTCCTCATCGCACGGCGCATAAGTTCCATGGCCATGCTCATCGTGGCGGGCGTCATGGTGGGATACATCTGCTCGGCGGCGACGAACTTCCTCATCGCCTTCGCCGACGACCAGTCCATCGTGAACCTGCACAACTGGTCTTTGGGTAGCTTCTCGGGTTCGAGCTGGGACGACATCGCGATCATCGCGGTCGTGGTGATCACCGTGAGCGCATGCGTATTCGCGATATCGAAGCCCCTTTCCGCCTTCCAGCTGGGAGAAGCCTACGCGAAAAGCGTCGGCGTGAACGTCGCACGCTTCCGCGTGGTGCTCGTCCTTCTAGCGAGCATGCTCTCCGCCTGCGTGACCGCGTTCGCTGGTCCGGTGTCGTTCGTAGGCATCGCGGTTCCGCATCTCGTGAAGTCGGCGCTAAAGTCGTCGAAGCCCATCCGCGTGATTCCTGCGTGCTTCTTGGGAGGCGCCATCTTCTGCGCGGGCTGCGATTTGATCGCGCGCACGCTGTTCTCTCCCGTCGAGCTTTCCATCAGCGCCGTCACCGCCATCTTCGGCGCTCCGGTGGTTATCGCGCTCATGTTGAAGAAGCGGGTGAGGTAGATGGGGGAATTCGTGCCGCGGCCCAAAACGCTCGGAGGGGACATTCCATGCTTAGACAGTCCTGAGCTCGCACGAAAGCGCCAGAAGGCACTTTCGGCTCGTGCGGAACTGCGCGCGGAACGCCTCCTCCGAGCGGAGCCGAACCTCGAAACTACGGTCGAAACGCAGGCTGACGGAGCGCCGCTTTTCCACATAAGCGACCTGTCGGCGGGCTACGACAAGAAGGTCGTAGTCGAAGGCGTCGATCTGGAGGTTCGCGCGGGCGACGTCGTGGCGCTCATCGGGCCGAACGGCTCGGGCAAGTCGACCATCTTGAAAACCATCACACGCCATCTGGCACCGCTTGCCGGCGCGGTCGAGCTCGACGGGCGGGAGATTTCCCGATGGAAGACGGCGGAGTTTGCAAGGAACCTTGCCGTTATGCTGACAGATCGCCCCCGGACCGAGCTCCTCACCTGCCGCGATGTCGTAGAGGCAGGAAGGCACCCCTACACCGGGCGAATGGGCACACTCTCGCCCGACGACCATAGTCGGGTCGACGAGGCCATGAAAACCGCACATGTGGAAGAGCTCGCCGAGCGCGACTTTATGCAGATAAGCGACGGGCAACGCCAGCGCGTCATGCTCGCACGCGCCATCGCGCAGGATCCGCGTGTGCTCGTGCTCGACGAGCCCACGTCGTATCTCGATATCCGCTACCAGATCGACCTGCTGCGAATACTTCGCCACCTTGCGAAATCGCGGAATGTGGCTGTCATCATGTCCATCCACGAACTCGAGCTCGCGCAGAAAAGCGCCGACAAGGTGATTTGCGTGAAGGACGGCCGGGTCTTCCGCGTCGGCGCACCCGAGGACATATTCACACGCGAGACGATTGGCGAGCTCTACGGCCTTCAGCATGGCACCTTCAACGAGCGCTTCGGCAGCGTGGAAATTGGGCGCCCGCACGGCGATGCGAACACGTTCGTCATCGCCGGCGCAGGTACGGGGTCGGCTGTGTTTCGCCAGCTCGTCCGGCAGGGCAAGGCGTTCTGCGCGGGCGTTCTGCACGAAGGGGACATCGACTGCGAGCTCGCGCGCGACCTGGCAGCGGAATGCGTGGCCGAGCGCGCCTTCGAGCCGATCGGGGATAAAACCATAGCCCGCGCCAAAGAGCTCCTCGTCCACTGCGCGCGCCTTATTGTGTGCCCCGCCGCCTTCGGCACCATAAACGCCCGCAACGCAGAGCTCGTCGAGTTCGCACGCTCGCATGGTATCGAGGTCATGTGAGCGTGCGAAGGCGCATCGGAGGATTCCCAATTGGAGTGGGAAGGATAAACTGGACTTTCTTTTAATGATCCTCAGGCTACAGCTCCTACGCCGGCGAGGTCTACAAGGCGCCGGAGAACCTCGTAAACAGGAATTTCCACGCCGACGAGCCCAACCTGCTGTGGCTCACCGACATCACCGAGTTCAGACTCCCGGGCGGCGAGAAGGTCTACCTGAGCCCGGTCATCGACTGCTTCGGCGGGATGCTCGTCGCCTGGTCGATCGGGCTGCACCCCGACAAGCGCCTCACGAACTCGAGCCTGCGCCTAATCCAAGCGAGATTCCAGACTCGATAGGCCATTGAGAGTCAGGTCGTTGGCGACCTCCGAGACGCGCTCGATAGGAACCGAGCCATCAGACAGGGCCCACGTGCGATAGATACCGATAATACCCGACAGCAAGAACGCCAGATAGTAGTCGAACATCTCGTCCTTGAGACCTTGGGGCAGCAGATCGCGCTCGGCAATCTCGTGTTCGAGCGGCGCACGAAGACGAGCCATAAAATCATCGAGCGGAATGTTCTCGATCAGCTGACGATTGAGCACCAAGTTGTTGCATAGTGCCTCGTTAACGGTTTTAAAGAAGGTCGCCGCCGCGCCCAGGGCGCGCTCGTTGGTGTCGCCGTCCATGGAGGCAAGCGTTTTCTCAACCGAGTCGACAATCATCTCCACCACATCGACGGCAATGGCATCGAGCAAGCCATCAACCGTACCAAAGTGAACGTAAAAGGTCTTGCGGTCGACATTGGCCTCGCGCGCGATGGCACTCACCGTAATGTCTGCCAGCGGCTTTTCCATGAGCAGGCGCTCGAAAGCGGAAAGGATGGCATTGCGGCTGCGAACGATGCGGCGATCAAGACGCGGTTTGCTGGTGTCCATAGACGTGTCCCTTCGATATGCGGGCATTCATCAACAGATGAGAGATAATCTACGTAAGAGGATTATCCCCCATACAGCACAAATATGCCCCGCATCATGAAGAACGCACGACTGTCCTACTGCGACTTAGGGTGCTTCTTCTTATTGAGTGCCGACGGAGATACGCGGATACCGTCGCCCGTCTGTCGCACATAGGCTTTATGAGCCGGCTTAGCGGTCCCAGAAGCCTTCTGAGCGTGCTTCCTGGGATCAACGGTAACAGCATTCGTGGGGTGCGGCTTAGTGGGCGCAGAGGGCGTCTGAGGCGCGCGGCCGAGCTTGCGCATCACGCGATCCCAGCGCGCATGGATACTCTCGTTGTGGGCGCTCTTAAGGCCCAGCAGGGGCGCAGCCAAAATGGTCGGCGCGATAAACGTAATGAGACGCCACAGCAGATAGCCGGCGGTCGAAGCCGACCCAAAGAAATGACCCAAGAACAAAGCAAAGCCGCCCTCAGCGCCACCAGTTCCACCGGGCAAGGGAACCGCAGAGCTCAGCAGCTGGACAAAGGCGCTCGCGGCCATGACCGAGAAAAAGTCGACCTCGTGGTGGCCAAAGGCGAGCATCAGAAAATACGGCACCAGATAGAAAAACGCGAGCTGCAGCATGGTGATAAACACGGTGAGCAGCATGGAAGAAAAATGTCCGGCCGAAAGCTTGAACTTCTCGGAGAAGGAGTAGATCTCGCCATCGACAAACGAGCGCCATCCATCGATCTTAGTGGCCGAGACACCTATGCGCTCGAGCCAATTGATGATGCAATGGGCGACGCGCGTGACGGTCTTAGGCATGAGCGCGACGGCGAAGATGCCGAGCAGGATGCAGCAGTGACCGCCAAAACTAAAGACGCACAGCAGCGTCATGTCGCCATAGCGCTCGGCAAAAAACGGCATGCGAGCAAGCAATAGGATAGCGCCCCAGGCAACTAGGCCAAACTGATACACAATAAATCGGGTGAACTGCGTGGCACCCGCTTCGCCCACGTTTTGACCCGCTTTGGTCAGGCGGTAGATCTGGGCAGGCGTAGAGCCCATCATCATGGGCGTCAGGTTGCCAAAGAAGATGCCACTCGCCTCGACCGAGATCAGGTCGCGAATGCCGACGGGTGAATTGGGGTCGAGCCAGACGGCGATCGCATAGGCCACAATGCCAAAGAACAGATACATGAACATGCAAAGACACGCGACAACGAGCCAGGGCGCCTGGATGCTCGACATAGCAGCCCAGAACTGCCCCATCTGCCCGGTTACCACCAGATAGACGATATAACCCACCAGCACAACGCCGATAAAGATTGCGCCGCGGCGTGCGCTCTTATTGTCATCGCCGCCCGAGGCCTCAACCTCGACCTGGGGCTTGGACGTATGCTGAGAGGACTCCGTCATGAGACTCCTTCTAACAGTCAAAATATCTTGGTTATTGTACCCGTAAGGGCCATAAGCAGAACGCAAAGCTCTTGTTCAAACGGGAATGACAGACAGTTGTTTGATAATAAAAAACCCGGTCTTCCGTGGAAAGACCGGGTATCAGATGCGTGGTAGCCCGTACCAGATTCGAACTGGTGATCTCCGCCTTGAGAGGGCGGCGTCCTAAACCGCTAGACGAACGGGCCACATGACATCTGCACTGCCGTGCTGCGAGGAAATATATTACGGGACAAAAAACGCAAGCGCAAGAAGAAATTCCAAATTGCCGAAATTTTGTCGCGAGGTTATGGAACGCGCAGGTCAACAAGGTAGCTAATTTGGGACGGGGCTATTTTAGCTACCCTAGGTGGAGATGAGTCAGGAGGGCTTCGCGGTTGTTGGGGATGTTGTCCTCGATCACGGCGTCGAGGGCGGCGTTGAGAAGCTGTCCCAGCTCCGGCCCCGGCTTGACGCCGGCGCGGATCAGGTCGCCACCATTGATGGCAAGCATCTTGAGTGTATAGGGCTCCCCCGCCTGCAGCAGATCGTGGGCGAGCGTACGCATCTCCTCGATCGTCTCGACGTAATAGAAGCACGAGGGCGCCTTGCCGAGCGTGTCGGCACGCTTAAGGTCCATGAGCTCGTCCATCAGACGCGGCGTATCGACACCCTCGCCCGAAAGCGCGCGCATCATATTGAGCAGGCAGGAGCGCTCGGGGCGCAGCGGCTTGTCATGGTATTTGATCAGCAGGCACACATCGCGCACCAAATCGTGCGAGAGCGCCAGGCGATCCATGATGACACGCGCCTTCTTGACGCCGAGCTCGGGATGACCGTAGAAGTGGCCGCTGCCGTCGTGATCGACCGTAAAGCACTCGGGTTTGGAAACGTCGTGCAAAAACGCCGCCCACATAAGGCTCGACGAGGGCGCGACGCCGTCGCACAGCGCCAGCTCCCCTGCCACCGTCAGCACGCGGGCGATATGCTCGTAGACGTTAAACGCATGATAGACGCTGCGTTGATCAAACCCGCGAGCGGACGCGAGCTCGGGCACGGCGGCGCAAACAAGCTCGGGGTAGCGCAGCATCGCGTCTCCCCCATGGCCGGTCGAAAGGATACCCTCGAGCTCAATGCCCACGCGCTCGCGCGCCACGGCATCGAGCAGCGGCGCGCACTCGGCAAGGGCACACTTGGTCTCGGGCTCAATCACAAAGTCTAGGCGGCAGGCAAAGCGCACCGCGCGCAACATGCGCAGGGCATCCTCGTTAAAGCGGCGCTTAGGATCACCGACGGCGCGAATCAGCTTGCGGTCTAGGTCGCCCTGGCCATCGTAGCGGTCGACAAGGCCGCGCTCGGGATGCCACGCCATGGCATTGACGGTAAAGTCGCGGCGCGCCAGATCGTCCTCAAGCGAAGCGGCGCGCTCCACACTCTGAGGATGACGACCGTCGGTATAGAAGCCGTCCAGGCGATAGGTGGTGACCTCAATGCGCTCGCCATCGCAAATAGCCGTAATGCCGCCAAATTTAATGCCCGACTCAACTACGGCAATACCGGCGGCCTCGAGTGCCGCCTTGGACTCCTGCCACAGGCCGCTACAGCACATGTCGACATCGTGGCTGGGACGTCCCATCAGGGCGTCACGTACCCAACCGCCCACGTACCAGGCCTCAAGACCGGCATCCTCGAGGGCTCGCAACACGCACAGAGAGGCGGCTGACGGCTGCGTAGCGTTGAGCGAAACATTGCACATTCCTGTGGCCTCCTGCAATTGCGGGCATATCGATTGATGGTTTCCATGAAGTCTAGCAAGAAATGAGAGCGGGCGCACACGCGAACGCGCTTCAAGCACGATTGGATCCCAAGGCATCGACTACAAACATGAAAAAGCACCCGCCTCGGCAATCCGAGACGGGTGCTCTACAAAGCAAAGATGCAAGGTCCGTGCGCTGCGTTAGCAGACCTGACGGATGGCGATGCCCTTCTGATACTCATCGACCTTAGCAAAATCGCCCAGACCCGGGCACTCGACCACGTTGGCGCCGGTGGCCATCGAGAGGCGCAGGGCGTCCTCGACGCGCTCGGGAGCGTCGTGCCACACGGACAGGAAGGCGGCCAGCGAAGAGTCACCGGCGCAAACGGTCGACAGCAGCTTGACCTCAAAGGTACGGTTGGCAAACCAGATGTTCTCGCCGTTGGAGAAGTACGCGCCGGCGCCACCCAGGGTCAACAGCACGTTCTTGGCGCCCTTGGCATGCAGTTCGGCCATCGCGCCCTTGACAGACTCGTCGTCGCCACCGCTCACCTTAATGCCAAAGATGTCGAGCAGCTCGTCGTCGTTAGGCTTAATGAGGAGCGGCTCCATAGCAATGAGGTCGGCCAACTGATGGCTCGAAATATCGAGCACGAACTCGGCGCCCTTTGCCTTAACGCGGCGAAGCACCTCGGCCAGGAAGCCCTCAGAGGTGTTGGGGGGCAGCGAGCCGCTAATGACCAGGCAGGTCATGTCGTCAAGTGAATCGATGAGCTCAAACATCTCCTGCTCGTTGGCAGCATTGATGGCGGCACCGGCATTGACCATGTTGTACTCGGTGTCGGGACCGGCGTTGAGGAACACGTTGACACGCGTGATGCCGTCAGTCCACACGGGCTTGACGGGCACGCCAAGGGCCTCGGCGCCCTTAACGATAAACTCTCCCGAGAAGCCGGCGAAGAAGCCCAGGATCGTGGTGTCGACGCCGTAGTGGTCGAGCGTAAAAGAGACGTTGAGACCCTTGCCGTTGGGGGTGTAGACAGCGTTACGGGTGCGGGTGACGGTGTTGGCGGACAGGCCATCGCAGGAGATGTTGTAGTCAATAGCGGGATTTGCAGTGAGCGTATAAATCATGAATGTTCCTTTCACGAAGCAACGTGTTAATGAAAGTATATTCCACACATCGGTAAAAGGCTAGGACAACTCGGTAAACGGTGTGGAAGCGATGAAGTACGGCAGAACATGTCTCCCCCATGGCAGAACAAAAAAGGCGCCCCGGTCGAAACCGGGACGCCGTATGCGCACGAGTTTGTCGCGTTTCGCTTACTTGCGATCGAGCTTGCGGACAGCAACGCGCTTGCTGTACTCGTCGACGTGACCAAAGTCGCCGATGCCGACGGACTCAGCAACGTTGGCACCGGTGGCCATAGCGAGCTTCATGGCCTCCTCGACGTTGTCGCGATCCCTGTACCACTTGTGCAGGAACGCAGCGAGGGTGCAGTCGCCGGCGCAGACGGAAGAGACAAGCTTGATGTTGAACTCACGCTTGGCATACCAGATGTCCTCGCCGTTGGAGAAGTAAGCGTCACCGCGGCTACCACGGGTGAGCAGCACGTTCTGGACGCCGGCCTCGTGAGCCAGCTTCATGGCAACGCGGACCTCGTCGTCGGTGTCGACCGGCACGCCGAAGATAGCCTTCATCTCGTGATGGTTCGGCTTAATGAGCAGCGGCTTCTTGTGAGCGAGCTCCTTGAGCTTGTCGGAGGACAGGTCCAGGACGACGTCGGCGCCACGGGCCTGAGCGTGCTCCATGACCTGAGCCAGGAAGTCGGGCGTAGCTTTGGGAGGCACGGAGCCGGAGACGATCAGGCACTCAAGGTCGCCCGCGGTGTCCAGGATGTTGTAGAGCTCCTCCTGGTGCTGCGGCGTGATCGGAGCACCGGGGTTGAGGATGCCGTACTCGTGCTGGCCATCGTTGACGTAGGTGTTAATGCGCGTGATACCGTCGGTCCAGACCGGGCGGCAAAGGCAACCCAGGTTCATGACCTCCTCGACGATGAACTTGCCCGTGAAGCCGGCGAAGAAGCCGAGAGCGACGGTGTCGACGCCCATCTTCTTAAAGGCGAAGGACACGTCGAGGCCCTTGCCGTTAGCCGTGTAGCTGGCCGAGCCGGTGCGGACGTTCTCGTCGGGCTCGAGCGGAGAGCTCGATACCGTCATGTCGACAGCCGGGTTAGCGGTTAGCGTGTAGAACATTTACAGTACCCCCTGTATATGTGAGGGCCGCGTGGCCGGCCCATTCCAACCACGCGGTTACCTCTGATACCAAATTAGCGAGCTGCGGACTCGAGCAGTGCCTTGACCTCGGCAGCGGTGTTGCAGGCGAGCGCCTTCTCGGCGAGCTCGTCGCACTCGGCCTTGGTCCACTGGCTGATGGTCTTGCGGGCGCGCAGGATGGACGGAGCGCTCATCGAGAACTCCTCCAGGCCCCAGCTGATCAGCAGCGGCTCGAGCAACGGATCGGCAGCGGCCTCGCCGCACATACCGACCATGATGCCGGCCTTCACGCCGCTCTCGATGATGTTCTTGAGCGAGCGGAGCACGGCGGGATAGTAAACCTGGTACAGGTTGGAGATGGTGTCGTTGCCACGGTCGGCGCACATGGTGTAGCCGATCAGGTCGTTGGTGCCGATGGAGAAGAAGTCGGCGACCTCGGCCAGGCGGTCAGCGAGCAGCGAGGCTGCAGGCGTCTCGACCATGATGCCGACCTCGATGTTCTCGTTGAACTTGCGACCCTCTTCGGTCAGCTCGGTCTTACACTGCTCGACGAGCTCCTTGACAGCCAAGACTTCCTCGACGCAGGTGACGAGCGGGATCATAATCTTGACGTCACCGAAGGCGCTGGCGCGCAGCAGGGCGCGGAGCTGGACCTTGTACTGGTCGGGGTTGGCCAGGCAGTAACGCACGGCGCGGAAGCCCATGAAGGGGTTCTCTTCCTTGACCATGTGCAGGTACGGAATCTCCTTGTCGCCACCCACATCGAGCGTGCGGATGATGACCGGAGCGCCCTTGAGCGCGCTGGCGACCTTACGGTAGGCGTTGAACTGCTCCTCCTCGGAAGGAAGCTCAGCAGAATCCATGAACAGGAACTCGGAACGGAACAGGCCGATAGCCTCGGCATCGTGATCGAGCGCGTTGGGCACGTCATCGGGGTTGCCGATGTTGCAGGCAATAATCTTCTTGATGCCGTCGGCAGTCACGGACGGCTTGCCGCGGAAGGCCTCGAGAGCCGCCTTCTCGGCAGCGAAAGCCTCGGCCTTGGCAGTGTAAGCGGCGAGCGTCTCCTCATCGGGATCGGCCTCGACGATACCCTTGCCACCGTCGACGACAACGGTCATGCCGTTGCGCAGTGCGGTGCAGCTGTTGGAAACCGAAAGGACAGCCGGGATCTCGAGGGCGCGCGCAATGATTGCGGAGTGCGACGTGCGGCCACCAGTCTCGGTGACGATACCGGCAACGTGGGCCTTATCGATCGTGGCGGTCATGGACGGCGTGAGGTCGTGCACGACAACGACGGTGTTCTCGGGCAGGACGGAAAGGTCGACGACCTCCTTGCCCAGCAGCTCGGCCAGAATACCGGTGCGGATGTCGGCGATGTCGGCCGCGCGCAGACGGAACATCTCATCGTCCATGGACAGGAACATGTTCTCGAACATGGTCGAGGTGTCCATGAGCGCCTGCTCGGCGCAGGTGCCGCCGTCAATGGCGGCGTTGATGGCGTCGGTCATGCCCGGATCCTGAGCCAGGACAATGTGTCCGCTCATGATCTCGGCCTCGGCCTCGCCCACCGTCTCCTTCATGTGGTCGGCCTGAGCCTGGGTCTTCTCGCAGAAGACCGAAAGAGCGGTCTGATAGCGCTCCTTCTCTGCTGCCGAATCAGCAACCTCGTGCGGCTCAAACGTCAAGTCGGGATCGACGGCGACCATGACGGTGCCGATACCGATGCCCTCGGAAGCGTTGACTCCCTGATACATTCCCATTCCTCTCTCCGTGTCATGTGATAAAGCGTTTTGCCATATCCATGACAAAAGAGCGCAGCTACCTTAAGACAGGTCACTGCGCCCCCAAATATGAACTTAGTTGTTCAACATGCGACCCGTTTGAGTTCTACTCGCCAAGACCGCTCTTGATGAGCTCGATGGCAGCAGCCAGAGCCTCGGCCTCGTCGGCGCCGTCGCACTTGACCTCGACCTCGGTGCCGCAGGGGATACCAGCAGCCATGAGGGCCATCGGGGACTTGCCGTTGACCTCCTTCTCGGGGGTGACGACCGTCACGTCACAGGCGTACTTGCCCATGGTGGAGGCGAACAGACCAGCCGGACGCATGTGCAGACCCTGAGGATTAACGAGGGTAGCCTTCTCAGAAACCATAGTTGACTCCTTTTTTTGTGTTTAACCCCTGTCATGCATGTGGCAGGAGTCAGATTCACGACGTTGTTTATATTAACTCACATCAAACGGTTTTTCATTGTGTTTCGCACGAATTGTTGGACAGATGTCGTTCGCTGTCCGCTCGCCTGCCGGGCGGGGCTGCGGGAACATGCTTCCGTCCAAGAAATATCGTGCAAAAGGAATTCTGGCTGAATTATTGTTCGCGTGGGTGATTCAGTCGATGAGGGCTATTTATGCCCTGTTGGGGACTAAGGAGTGTCCCGGGGTGCCGGCAGGAAAGGAACGTCCCTGAGTGCCGGGTGGTATGAAAAAAGGCGAGGACCCGTAGGGAGTCCTCGCCTTTGTTACAGGGGGCGATGTTATTCGCGTACTGCGGAATTAGACCAGGCGGGCGTTGATCGTCTTGGCGATCTCGGCGGCGTCGGTGGAACCCTTGACGGTGGCACGGAAGTCCTCGTCCATGAGCGCCTCGGCGACCTTGGACAGGATCTTGAGGTGCGTGGTGCCAGCCTGTGCACCAGGGATGAGCAGAGCGATGGCCACGTTGACGGGAGCGCCGTCCATGGTATCCCAACCGGTCACGCCGGACTCGTCCTTAACGACGATGACGGCAGCCTCGGTAATGGCGTCGGACTTGGCATGCGGGATGGCGAAGCCCTCCATCATGCCCGTGGTGCCCTCGGCCTCGCGGGCCAGGAAGGCGTTCATCACGGCGTCGGCGTCGCTGGCGATACCGGCCTTGACAGCCTGGTTGGAAACGAAGCTCAGAGCCTCGTCGCGAGAAGCGAAGTCCTCGGCGACAAAGACATTCTCGACCTTCACGAAGTCGGCAGCATCGGCCTTAGGGGCCTCAACGGCAGCAGCCTTGGAAGCCTCAACCGGCTTGGCTACAGGAGCGGCCTTCTGATTCTTCTCGAAGTCGTACTTCTTGAAGGCCACGAACAGGATGCCACCGATCACAGCGCCGATGAGGATCGCGAGGACCCACAGCGGACCGTTCTCGACAACGGGCAGGACCAGGAAGCCACCGTGAGGCGCCGGATCGTGAACGTTGAACATGATGGTCAGGATCGAGGCGATGGAGGAACCGAGCATCATGATGGGCATGACGGGCCAGATGTTCTTGGTCATGAACGGAATGGCGCCCTCGGTGATGTGGGTGCAACCAAGAATGAGGTTGACGATACCGGCGTCATGATCCTCCTGGCTGAAGTACTTCTTGCCAACGACGACGGCGAAGGTGGTGATCAGCGGCGGAACGATGCAGGCGGCGGAGACGGCAGCCATGAAGTTGGTGCCGAAGTTGTAGGTATCGGTGCCAACGCCAGCAGCCAAGGCCTCGGTGAGCATAGCGGTACCGGTGACGTAAGCAGCCTTGTTGACCGGGCCGCCCATGTCAACGGCGCACATGCAGCCGATGGCAAGGCCCAGGACAATGGCGCCAGAGGCGGACAGACCCTTGAGGAAGTCCATCATGGCGGTGTTGATGGCAGCCATGGGGCCGGAGATGCCGAGCATGACCAGACCGACGATAGCCGTCGAGAACAGCGGGTAAAGGAAGATAGCCTTGAGGCCGTCCAGGTTCTTGGGCAGACCGGCAAAGACCTTCTCGAGCAGCAGGATGACATAACCGGCGAGGAAGCCGCCGACGATGCCGCCCAGGAAGCCGAAGCCCACGCCGGCGCCACCGGCGTCGATCATGCCGGTCTCGGCGTTAACAGGCAGGCCCTGGATGGCGATCATACCGGCAACAAAGCCGGGAACGAGCGCCGGGCGCTTGCCGATGGATTCGGCGATGTAGGCGGAAAGCACCGGAACCATGAGGTTCATAGCGATACCGCCGATGATCTTGAGCATCGCAGCAAAGCTGTTGTAGTCAGACGCCGTCGAATCGAAGGACGTAATGCCCCACAGGAACGAAACAGCGGTCAGAACACCACCAGCAACGACGAAGACCAGCATGTGGCTGACGCCGTTCATGAGGTGCTTATAGATGACGTGGCCGATGGACTCCTTCTCCTCGACTTCGTCCTCGACATCGGCAGCGGCTGCAACCGTGCTGTCGCCCTTAGCGGCGAGTGCGCGGTCAATCAGCTTACCGGCGGCCTCAACGGACAGGGCCTTGGAAACACCAACGGAAACCATGGGCTTACCGGCGAAACGCTCAGCCTGGACATCCTTATCGGCTGCGACGACGACGGCCTTGGCACCGGCGATCTCGCTCTTGGTGAGCTCGTTCTCGACACCGACCTGGCCATGGGTCTCGACCTTAATGGTCAGACCTCGCTCGGCAGCTGCCTTCTCCAGCGCCTCCTTCGCCATGAAGGTGTGCGCGATACCGGTCGGGCAACCGGTGGCGGCGATGATGTCAAACTTAGCCATGTGTCCCTCCTTTTTAAGTTTTGCGCCCGCAGGCGCTCCCCTACACGCGCGTCCTTGCGCGCTTTTCCACAACTGAAAGATACCAACCTACCGTCCGCGTGAGAAGAGACAAGGCGCAATTCTCCGGTGAAAGGTTCTTTCATAACCGTAAACGGTAGGTGAAAGTTTACCATCAACACTTGAAACGGCAAGGTGTATCTTGTAATTGAAAATCCCCCTATACTATGACATTACAAAACGAGTCCGATTATCATGCCAACCAGGAGCCATCCATGACCGATAGTAGCAAGAGCGCACTTTCCCTCATTAGTACCCATCAGGGATACAGCGAGTCAGAGCAGCGCATTGTCGACTATATATTGGAGCACCAGTCCGAGGCGCCGCGCCTCACGGCCGCTCAGCTCTCACGCGCCGCCGCCACGTCCGAGGCGACCGTTTCGCGCTTCTGCCGCAAGCTTGGCTTTGGCAGCTTCCGCAGCTTTCAGTTTTCCCTGGCGAGGGATTTGGAAAGCCAGCGCAACGAGGGCCTGACTGACGAGGTCTCGCTCGACAATATGGAGCAGAGCCTCAAGAACATCCTGGCTGCCAAGGTGAGCGAGCTTAATGCGACCATCGACGGGATCGACCACGATACGCTGGCGGCTGTTGTGCATGCCCTTAAGCATGCAGGGGTTATTGAGTTTGCGGCTGTGGGCAATACCAACGCGGTCGCGCTCGATGCGACGTTTAAGTTTTCGCAGCTGGGCCTGCGCTGCATGGCGAGCACCATTAGCGAGACATCAATTGGCTTTGCGCTCACGTTACGCCCGGGTGACGTCATCGTGCTCATCTCAAACTCCGGCAAATCGCGCCGACTGAATCGCATGGCAAAAGCGGCTCGCAACTGCGGCGCAACCGTAGTCGTCATCAGCAGCGACAGCAAATCCCCGCTCGCGCGTCTGGCAGACTACACTTTTAATACCGTCAACCACGAAGCGCTACTGACGACGGGCGACTTTGCGTTCTCCAAGATCAGCGCCACGATGATCATCGAAGTCATCTACAACTTCCTGCTGCCCGAGATTGAAAACGCGCGTGAGCATATCAGCTACTACGAGGAGCTCATCCAGCCGGATAAGGTCGTTGAGTAGGTAAATTGGGAGCCGATAGACGCCTCTCGTCAGGAAACACGCCCATCTACTACGTTTTAACCGCAACCGCCAACCATACACCCAAAATAGAGAAAACCGCAGGCGTTCTACCTGCGGTTTTCTTTTTGCAATTCTTGGCGTGGTTGCCGATGCCCTACCAAACGTAGTAGATGGACCCGTTTCGTGGCGGCCGGGTTGAACATGCATGTGGCGGCTCGGCCTAGGCACGCGCCTCCGCAAGCATCTGCCTGGCGTGCGCTACGCTTGCCTCCGATTGATCGCCGCTCAGCATTCGAGCGATCTCTGCGGTACGGGCGTCCCCAGTCACCTCGTCCAGATGCGTCTGAGGAACGTCGCCGGGCTCTTTACTGACCACGTAATGCTTGTCGGCCATGACGGCGACCTGCGCAAGGTGGGTTACGACGATGACCTGATGCGTGGCGGCAAGATCGGCCAGCACACCAGCAAGAGCACGAGCCGTGGAACCACCGACACCGGCATCGACCTCGTCAAATACCAGTGTGTCGACGCCGTCAGCATTACCCAAGACCACCTTGCTCGCCAGCATAACGCGACTGAGCTCGCCGCCCGAGGCAATGCGGCGCAGAGGGCGCGGCGTCAATCCGGCACCGCTGCGATACAGAAGCTCGTAGCTCGAAGGGCCCGCGGGTGTCCACTCAGCGCGAGGGAGATCGCGGGACTCCCAGACCAGCTCAGCGCCGCCCATTTCCAGGCGTGCCATCTGACGACCCACCTCGTGACAAAAACGCGGGGCTGCCGTATTGCGTGCGCGCTTAAGCGCCTTGGCAGCGGCGAACAGTTCGTGCTCCGCCGCGCCGAGCGCCTCGCGTGCCTTCCTAATCTGCTCGTCACCATCGTCCACCAGCGATAACAACTCCCGCGAGTGGTCACGCATGGCAAATACATCGTCCATGGTGGGACCCCACTGCCGCAGAAGTCCCTTAAGGTCGGAATACCGCTCGCGCATGCGAGCGAGGTCGCGAGGATCGAACGCAACGCCATCGCGATAAGCACGCAGCTCGTTGGCGCAATCCTCGAGTGAGATGCAGGCATCCGAAAGTGCGTCGGCGATGTCACCCAGTTTGCGATCGACGGTCGCCATGCGCGACAGTTCTGCCACGGCGCCGTTCACGGCATCGAGCGCTCCCCCTTCGGCAGTAAGCGATGCATGGGCATCGCTGGCCGTCGCCACCAGCACTTCGGCATGCTCGGAGCGCGGCAGCAGCTCCTCGAGCTCCTCATACTCACCCGGCTTGGGGTCGACCTCGGCGATACGCTCCAGGGCGAAGCGCGCCTCCTCGACGCGACTCCCCTGCGCACGCGACGCCTCCTCTACGCGACGGACCTCCTTGGCAGCCGCACGCGACGCCTTAAAGCAGGCACGGTACTTTTCCAGCGCCTCGAACGCAGAGCGACCAGCCCAGGCATCGACCATGGCAACATGATGTGCCGGATCGAGGAGGCGCTGGTGCTCGTGCTGACCGCAAAGATCCATCATCACGCCGACGCGCTCGGAAAGCTCGCGCACGCTGGCAATGCGACCATCAATCTTGACGCGGCTGCGGCCCTCGGCAGAAAGGCTGCGCTGCACGGTGAAGCCCTCCGCGTCGCGCGGGCCATCGAACAGACGCGCCTCGACGCTCGCAAGCGCCTCGCCCTCACGCACGGTCGACGAATCCGCGCGCTCGCCCAAGATGAGCTTGAGCGCCGAAAGCAGCGCGGTCTTACCGGCACCAGTCTCGCCAGTCAAAACCGTTAGACCCGAACTCGGAACCAACGTCGCCTCGCGAATGAGCGCGATATTGGAAACCTGCAGCTCATCGATCATGGCGCACTCCATAGAACACGCGGCTCACCGAGTTATAGAAGCTTTCGGGACCGTAATCCAGCAGCAGTACATCGCCGGGACCACGGCGCACAGCCACGCTCTCAACCGTGCCGTCGCAGGTAATAAACTGTCCGTCGATGGCAATGGCCGGCACACTCGGGCGATCATCGGACATAAAGATCTCGACGACATCACTCGGCGAGGTCAAAAAAGCGCGAGCCTGAATGGTATGCGGGGCGATGGGCACACAGACCATACCCGTGTAATCGGGGCTGACGATGGGGCCGCCGGCGGAAAGCGCGTAGCCGGTGGAGCCGGTCGCCGTCGATACGACCACACCATCGCCGCGCAGGCGATCAATATGATGGCCAGACACCGTGATGTCAAACTCAACCATATCGGACAGGGGACCGCGCGTAAGTGCCATATCGTTGAGGGCAAACGTGCGCACGACATCCTTCGTGCCGTCTTCGCGCACGGACACGATATCCGCGGCGATGGTGGCGCGGCGGCTCACGTGGAGCTCGCCGGACAGAGCATCGCTCACGACCTGCAGAATGTCGCGCTCCTCGGGGCTCGCAGCAGTTAAAAAGCCCAGGTGACCATAGGAAAGACCAAGGATAGGAATCTCGCGATGGTTGAGGATGCGGGCAGCGCGCAGCAACGTACCGTCGCCGCCGAGTGTAATGACCAGATCTGAGCCGTCAATATCAGGCGTGCTTTGAATCTTCGATCGCTGATCGGCCGCCCATGCGACCTCGTAGCCCTGGCGCGAAAGCCAAAGCTCGAGCATCAGGCCGCTCTCGACCGCCTCTTGCTTGTAGTAATTGGGAACCAGAAAGACCTTCATAGCGTTGCAGCTTTCTCGCTCAAAGCCGATACCTGGGATTGCAGCTCATCGTCGGCGCGCTCCCCGGGGACAAACCTTGTGCCGTACAAGAAAAACTCAACGTTGCCTTTAGCGCCATGGATGGGCGACACGCACACGTCAAGCGGGAACAGGCCCTTGGCGGCAAAAAGCTCAATCGCCGCCACGAGCGTATCGCGGCGGACGGCGGGGTCGGTCACGATACCGCCCTCGCCCACCAGCGCAGCCGGCGCCTCAAACTGGGGCTTTACGAGCGTGCAGAACGAACCCGAAGGCTTCAGGCACGCCAGCACGGCGTCGATGATATTCGCGATGCTGGTAAACGAGACATCACACACAGTCAGGTCGATGGCGCCGGCATAGCCAAGCTCAGGCAGCTGCGTCACGTTTGTGCGCTCATGCAGCGTCACGCGATCGTCCTGACGCAACGACCAATCAAACTGGGCACGGCCCACGTCCACCGAGACAACGGTCGCAGCTCCGCGCTTGAGCAGGCAATCGGTAAAGCCGCCGGTAGAGCAGCCCACATCCAGACAGGCATGGCCCGTCGGATTGATGCCAAACGCATCGAGCGCGCCTTCGAGCTTAAGCCCGCCGCGGCCAACATAGGGAATGCGCCCCTTCACGTGCAGCGGCAGGCCAGGGGTCACCTTAAGGCCCGGCGAAGTCAAGCGCTCGCCGCCACTCGAGACCAAGCCGGCCATAAGAGTGCGAAGGGCATCCGCGCGATCAGCGCAGATGCCCTGTGAAATCAGTTCGTCATCGAGACGCACGCGTTTCATGAATGCCATCAACCATTCGTATCCGGAGATGCGGCCTAGCTATCCTGGGATTCGTTTGCCGCATCCTCATCGTATTCCTGCTCGAGCTTATCGGCCTCACGCGGCGTCAACTCAAACTTGTCGACCATATCGACCGCGCGGGAGCCCAGCTCAATCGCTTCGTCAAAAAGATCGAGTGAACGCTCCAAGGAGGTATCCTTGGAGCGAACGGTAGCGATAATCTGGTCCAGACGGTCCGAAATCTCGTCAAAGTTGCGGACAGAACCCTCTGGCATGACTACTCCTCGACGGAGTCGACGACGGCCTCAGCAGCGTCCGCATCCTCGGCCAGCACACCAGCCTCAGCCTGGGCAACCGCAACCTTAGCGGCAGCCTCGGCAGCCTGGGCCTCCTCGCGAGCGCGATCTTCGGCCAGAAGCTCCTGGTACAGATCCTCGCCCGGCAGCTCTTCACTGCGAGCGATCTTGCCCAGCACGCCGTTGACGAACGACGCGGACTGGTCGGTGCCATAGGCCTTGGCAAGCTCGACGGCCTCGTTGATCACGATGGCGTCCGAGACCTCCTCGTCGGTGAGGAAACGCATCTCATAGACGGCGATACGCAGCAGGTTGCGGTCGGCGCCGGGCATGCGCATAAGATCCCAGTTCTTGGCAACGGAGCGCAGAGCGCAGTCAATGCGGTCGATATGCTCGTAAGCACCGCGGCACAGCTCCAGCGCATAGGGGTCGAGGGGACCCTTCGAGATCAGGAAATCGCCCTCGAGGACGCGCTCGAGCGGGCTGTCCGTGGCCTCGGCCTGGAACAGCAGCTGCAGCGCTTGACTGCGGGCAAGCGTGCGCCCGCGATAAACCTTAAGGCTCAAAGGTTACTCCTTGGGGAAAACGAGGCCGTCGATGCAAACGTCAACGCGCTCGACCTCAACGCCCACCTGGGCATCGATGGCGGTGACCACGGCGGCGCGAACGGCCTCGGCGAGTTTCTTGAACGGATAGCCAAAGAACACCACGACACGCACGGTGAGTGCGAGCTTGTCGCCGACGACCTCGGCCTCGACCGCCGGCTCGGAAGCCGGGGCCTTGGACGAGAACATCATGGAGACAAGGTTGGTGGCAAGGTCCTTGACGCCAACGGAGGCGATGCCCTCGACATCCGACACGGCGCGCGAGACGATGGCGGTCAGAACATCGGGTGAAATGCCGATGCCGTCAATCTTGATTTCCTGGGGCATGAGTCCTCCTAGAAGAGTTGGTTGCTAGACGCGGGAGACGAACTTGCCGTCGCGGGTGTCAACCTTAATGACCTCGCCCTCGTTGAGGTACATGGGGACCTGGATGACAGCGCCGGTGTCGATCGTGGCCGGCTTGGTGGAACCCTGGACGGTGTCGCCCTTAAAGCCCGGGTCGGTCTGGACGATGGTGGTCTCGATGAACATCGGCGGGGTCACGCCCATGAGCTCGTCGTCGGCGAAGAGCAGCTGGCAGATGTCGTTCTCACGCAGCCACTTGGAGTTCTCGCCCACCATGTCCTCGGGAACGGGAACCTGCTCGTAGGACTCGTTGTCCATGAAGATGTAGTCGGTGCCGTCGTTGTAGAGGTACTGGAACTCACGGGTGGTGAGCATGACGCTCTCGAACTTGGTGCCGGCGTTGCAGGTGTTCTCAACGACACGACCGCTCTTGATATCGCGAGTCTTGTAGCGCACAAAAGCACCACCCTTGCCCGGCTTGACGTGCTGGAACTCGACGATGGTATAAACCTTGTCCTTAATACGGAGACCGAGGCCGTTCTTGAAGTCGGCGGTAGAAATGGTAGGCATAGCGACCTTTCTTCTTATGGGCAGAACGCACAGGCGTCCAAATTACATACGACCGAAATTATACACTTGCAGACGGCGCCTGCAGCGAGCGCATAAAAAGAGAACGCGGGGCGTCCGAATCGATCCGGACGTCCCACCCCAAAAATCTATCGAAATGAGCTAGCAATCGATGACGTGAAGGTCATGCGGCGTCTTGGTGAAGGGCTCGTAGCCGTTCTCGGTGACCACGCCGTAGTCCTCCAGACGCACGCCGCCCACGCCGGGCAGGTAGACGCCGGGCTCCATGGTGATAACCGAGCCGACCTCGATGATATTCTTGCTGCGGTTGAAGTTGGGCAGCTCGTGGATGTCAATGCCCACGCCGTGGCCCAGACCATGGTTGTAGTAATCGCCATAGCCGGCATCGCCAATGATCTTCTTGGAAAGCTTGAAAATGTCATTGCCCTCGACGCCCGGATGGATGGCGGCGACGCACTCCTCGTGCGTACGGCGCACGAGCGCGTACAGGTCGAGCTGTTCTTGCGTGGGCTCGCCCATCACGACGGTACGCGTCATATCGGAGCGATAGTCGCAGTAGCCCGCGCCATAATCCATGAGAACGAAGTCGCCCTTCTCGATCACGCGGTCGCTCGGGACGGCATGCGGGTTGGCGGTGTTGGGACCGCTCGCGACGATGGAACCAAAGGCTAGGCTATCGGCACCGTTAGCGAACATAAAGTTCTCGAGCTCGTTGCGGACCTGTTTCTCAGTCATACCGGGCTTAATATAGCCGAGCATGTGCTGGAAGGCGGCGTCGGTGATCGACTGCGCGTGGCGCATGAGCTCGATCTCCTCGGCGTCCTTGATGGCGCGCATCTTACGGATGTCGTCATGCATCAGCGGCAGCATGCAGGCAACGGAGCGGTCCTCCAGGCCACGCTGAATACCCTGGTAGAAATTGATCTGCATGTCGTCCTCGACAGCGCAGACGCGGCACTTGTTGGCCGCGATCTTGCCGGCAACCCAGCCGGGGATGGTGCCCTCGTCCATGTCGTAGACCCAGGGGCTGCCGGCGGGAGTGTTCTCCTCAAAGCTGTTGAGATAGCGCGAGTCGGTATGGAACAGGCACTGGTCAGCCGTAATAAACGCAGCGTGCGGGAACTCGAAGGTGTAATCGAAGACGCCCTTGACGCCCGTAAGCCAACGAAGGTTGGCCTCGTCGCGCACCACGATAGCGTCGTAGCCGCGCTCAACCATCAGGGCACGGACACGTTCGATACGACCGGCAGGACCGGCAGCAAACTCAGACATGCAGATTCCTTTCTTGTTGTCTTCATAAAGACGGGACGGGCTCAATCAACGTACGGAATCGCGAGCGATTCGCAACCGATTGGAAACCCGCCCCTCAACATGATACGAAAGACGATGGATGTCAATAAAATCCTAGAGAAGTTCGTTGCGAGAAGCCAAGTATGCGTGAGCATGGCGGTCGAGAACCTCGTCCTCAACGCTCGTTAGACGAATGGCGCCGAGCGCCGCGGGCAGCGGCAACACGCTGCGGTTCGAACGGACAAACTGCTGCCTGCGGAACTCCTCGATATATGCGGCAGGCTCCAGATCGAAGGCAAGCTCCTCGATACCAAAGTCCTCCAGGCAGTCATCGACCTCAAAGACGTAATCGATATCAAAGTCACAGGCATCATGTGCTAGGCGCGCCTCAAAGCGCATGCCCTCGGACAACAGCTGGTAGGCAGGGACCTGCGAAGCGGCATCGCCCAAGCAAGCGCGCAGGGCACGCTCCCCCGTCTTGCCAAAATCGAGCGCATGGCGAGCGCTCGGGTTCGTGGCCATCAGTACGTCCTTACGTGCAGTCTGAGACCACTGAACGGCATTGACGAGCGCGACCTCCTCACCCGCGAGAATCTCGGGGACGGTCTCAGTAAACTGATTCCAGCGGGATTTGCTGCTCGAAAGCATGGTGCCAACAAGTACCGCATAGCCGAGCTTGAGGTCCTCGGGGTCCGCCGCGCGAACAAGGTCGAGGTCACACACGACCAAGCCCGGCTCGGGACGGAACGCGATAGCGGGAAGCGCATTCGCTGACGAGGCGAGAAGCGGCTTCATAGTCGTCGCGACCGTGAGCATGGCGTCGAACGTCGTCGGCAGCAAGGCGTACTCGGTGCGACCGCACCACTGATTAGCACACCAGCTAACGACAGAGCAGGTCGCCGTGTCGCCGACAGCGACAACGAGATCGTCGCAAGTAATGCCGTTAGCCGAAAGGGCGCCAAAGACGGTATCGGCATCGGCCAGCGTAGCACCGGCAGAAGAAACCTCGAGGACGAGCAGCGACACGGCAAAACCGGCGTCGACCAGCGCATGCTCGACAGCCTCGCCAAAACGCTCGGATGTCGCGTCGTTCCAAACCACCATCGCGCGCTTAGGCTTGCCCACAGCCGAGGCAAACATGCGCGACAGCTCCTCGAACGCGCCCAATCCGACGCGGACATCGACACTGCGGTTTTGGAAATTGATAAGTTGGCGGCGAATCATAGCAGTCCACGCTCCAAAAGCATCTCGGCACAAAGGTAGGAAACGTCCTCGAAGGACTTGTTGCGAATATCAAGGGTAATATCGGCGGCCTGGCGATACAGCGGACGGCGATGCTCAAACAGACGCGCAGCATGCTCGGGCGAACGAAAATCGGGTCGGGTATCGGACCGGCGAATCTGGCGCATCGAGTCCTCAAAGTCGCCTTCGAGGTACACGCATGTACCCATCTCGTGCATCAGTTCAATGTTCACCGGCGTCTCGACGATGCCACCCCCGCACGACACCAGCAGGCTGCGCTCGCTTTGAAGCGAACGGAGTGCCGAGGTCTCGAGCTCGCGAAAACGATCCTCGCCCTCGGTCTCAAATATCTCGGTCACCGACTTGCCACATCGACGCACAACCAAGCGATCGGTATCGATGAATCGACGCTTGAACATAGTGCCCACGTTACGCGCGAGCGTCGACTTGCCCGCGCCCAAAAAGCCGATAAAGAAAATATGGTCGCAGCCGTGTTTGATGTGCTGAGACATGGCGAAACCTATTCCTCGCAGGGAAGGTCGCGCAGGGCCCGGCGCTCAAAGATACGGAAGATCTGCGTGTACCACAGGTCCAGGGTTGCCTGCGGCTTGACCAGAATAGTGTCAACGCCGGCAAAGTTACCGCTCCACACGTCCGTGTACAGCTGATCGCCGATCAGCACCGCCTCGTCTGCCGTGGCGCCGAGGCGCTTAAGACCCGCCTTCAAGGCAAACGGAGCGGGCTTCATGGCGTGGCTGATGGCCTCGAGTCCCAGCTCGCGTGCAGAGCTCATGACCTGATCGCGATGCCAGTTGTTGGACACCATGCACAGCTTAAAGCCTATGACGCGGGCGGCGTCGAGCCAAGCGGAAACCGCAGCGGGAACCTGCTCGGTGTCGCGCGGCACCAGAGTGTTATCGCGATCGAGCAGAATGGCGCGTTTGCCGTCGGCCCACAGGGTATCAAGGTCGATGCGATCGACCGAGGCAACGTATCGTTTGGGGCTAAAAATCCTCATGCTAATTCCAAGACTGTTGATGCTCTTCGTAGGTTTGCGAGAAGTACTCCTCGTCCTGCGTAATGTAGAAATACAGGTCATCGGAGTCGGTCGGCTCAAGCGTGGCCTTGAGTGCCTCGAGCGACGGAGAGCAGATGGGCGTGGGTGGCAGGCCCTCGTGCTTATAGGTGTTATACGGGCTATCGCTCTGCAGGTCGTCGGCGGTAACCTCGCCACCGGTGACATACATCATGGTCGCATCGCTGTTGAGATAGCGCAGACCGTCGAGCTTGCCGGCAAGGCGGTTGTAGAAGACCGAGGCCACGTGCGCACGTTGATCGGCGTTGAGGCCCTCGCGCTCAACGATCGAGGCCAAGTTAACGATGTCGTAGTCGGACATCTCCACACCGTAGCGCTCCTTGATCTTGGCTTCGCAGCTCGCAAAGTCAAGCGACTTGTACTCAGTCTTAAACTGATCGAGCATGGCACGAATCACGTCATCGGCCGTCGGCGAATCACCCAACGAATAGGTCTTGGGGAACAAGAAACCCTCGAGCGAGTCGTTGGCGGCGCCCTTAAGGAAGCTATAGTCGTCCACGTAGTTGGAGGCCTTGGCCTGGTTGAGGAAGTCTTCCATAGAGATGCTGTCGTAGGCCTGGGCCACGCGGTCGGCGACTTGATCGACTGTCAGACCCTCAGGGATAGTCAGCGCATTGGAGCCCGCGTTGGGGCCTTCCATGAGCTGCTGAACAACCTTGGTCGCATCCATGAGTGTGGTGAACGAATAAGTACCAGGCTTGAGCGACATATCGGCGTTGAGCTTTTTCACCGCCGCGTAGTAATCCTTGGGATTTTCGACGATGTGGTTCTCGGAGAGAATCGAGGCGATCGCATCACCCGAAGCACCGTCGGGAATGGTCACCGTAACCTGCTGACCAGCCGTGACCTTCGTATCCTCACCGGCAAAGAAGCCCTTGACGGCAGGCACGACAAAGAAAGCGATCGCAGCAAGCGCGAGCACCGCCACCACAACGCCGATAATCATGGGAACCGGAGAACTCTTCTTTTGGACACCGCGACGAGCATGCGTGTTGTAGCTCGAGCGGGTCGCCGGAGCAACGCCATGCGAGCCGCGAGCGTGATGCGAATGCGATTGGGGGGCCTGCGTTCGCTGGGTAGGTGCCTGCTGCTTAAAGCGGGTACCGCTTGCAGGCTGGGTCGTACGAGCAGTGGGCTGCTGAGCCGCGTGAGAAGCCGGATGCTGAACCGAACGAACAGAAGGCTGCTGACCCGCCCGTTGAACAGGCTGGGCCGAGCGAGAGGAGGACTGCACCGGGCGCGCGGCAGGCTGAGCTGCGCGCTGCGTCGGCTGTGCCGGACGCTGGCCAGGCTGGCCAGGGCGCGACGCCGGCTGACGTGTACGATTCGGCTGGCGCGGATCGGAAGCACTAGGCATGCGAAACCTCCTCGTTTTTACGATCGAGCCACGTCTGCAAAAACAGGCTGGCGGCGATCATGTCGACCTTGCCCCTCATTTGCTTTTCATTGAGCCCCTGCTCGCGCAGGATACGCTTTGCCTCTTGCGAGGACAGACGCTCGTCCTCAAACTCAAGCGGAAGATCGAGCTCTTGGGCAATCTTTTGCGCCACGGCGGCAACGCGCTCGGCCTGGGGGCCGGGCTCACCGGCCATGGTCAGGGGACGTCCGCTTACCAGAATGTCGGGCTCATAGTCCTCGACCAGATAGCGGAACGTCTTGGCCACACCGGTGACTTCGGCGGCCGGGAGCACCTTGACGGGCATCGCCATCTTGCCATCACGGCTCGAGACGGCGATGCCGATCCTGGTCTCCCCTATGTCCAGCGCGAGCGCGACCACAGCGACTACCTAGATTCTTAGGCGCCGAGCGCGGTCTTAGCGGCCGCGAGGGCATCGGCGATGCCAGCGGCGTTCTTGCCACCGGCCTGGGCCATGTTGGGACGGCCGCCACCGCAACCGTCGACCAGGCCCGCGATCTGCTTGATCACGTTACCGGCGTGGAAACCGGCCTTGACGGCGTCATCAGAGCCGGCGGCGAGCAGGGCCGGGGTGCCCTTCTCGGTCACGCTGGCGACGACGCAGGCGACAGGACCGGCGACCTTCTGGTGCACGGTATCCCAGACGTTTCGCAGGTCGGCAGCCTCAAGGCCCTGGAGCTCAGCGACGACGAGCTTGTAGCCGTCGAGCTCGACGGCGCCCTCGATGGCGCTGGAGATAGCATCGGAGGAGCCACCGGTCAGCGCCTTCTTGAGCTTGTTGGAAGTCTCGCGCAGCTCGGCCTGCAGGTTCTCCACGCGGGCGGGAACCTCGTCGACGCGGCACTTGAGCGCAGCGGCAGCGGCGTCGACGAGTGCCAGGCGGTCGGCCATGTAGTCGAGAGCACCCTTAGAGGTCACGGCCTCGATACGGCGGACGTTGGAACCCGTGGAGGACTCGGAAATGATCTTGAACAGGCCGATCTCGGCGGTGTTGGCGGCATGGGTACCACCGCAGAGCTCACGGGAGAACGGCTGATCCTCAGCGCCCACGGAGACAACGCGGACGACGTCACCATACTTCTCGCCAAACAGGGCGACAGCACCGGCGGCCTTGGCCTCGTCGATGCCCATGACGCGGGTAACGACCGGCTTGGAGGCGAAGATCTGCTGGTTGACCAGGTCCTCGACAGCCTTGAGCTGCTCAGAGGACAGGGCCTCGAAGTGCGTGAAGTCAAAGCGCAGGTGCGCGGGCGTCACCAGCGAGCCAGCCTGGGAGACATGCTCGCCCAGGACCTGCTTAAGCGCGGCGTCGAGCAGGTGCGTGGCGGTGTGGTTGCGACGCAGGAAGCCACGGCGCTCGGCGTCGAGCACGGCGGTCACGGTAGCACCGACGGTCAGCGTACCCTCGGCGACGTGGGCAACGTGAGCATACAGGCCGTTGTGGTTCTTGGTATCGGAAATGGTCACTGCAACGCCCTCGGCGGAAAGCTCACCGGCGTCACCCTGCTGGCCGCCCATCTCGGCATAGAACGGAGTGTGGTCGAGCACGACCTCGACATCCTCGCCAGCGGCAGCGGACTCAACGGACTCACCGTTGCGCACGATAGCGACAACCTTGGCGCCCTCGATGACGTCGTTGTCATAGCCGTCGAACTCGGTCGCAGCGACCTTGTCCGAAAGCTCGACCCACACGTCATTGAAGCTGCCCCAGGCATCGCCCTTGGCGTTGGCGCGGGCGCGGGCCTTCTGGTCCTCCATGCAAGCGGTGAAGCCGTCCATATCGACGTCGTGACCGGCGGCGCCGGCGATCTCGACAGTCAGATCAATGGGGAAACCAAAGGTGTCGTGAAGCTTAAAGGCAACATCGCCCGAAAGGACAGCGCCGTCGGCGAGCGCGGCCAGGGCCTCGTCCAGGTAGACGCGGCCGTTGTCGAGCGTCGTGGAGAAGCGCTCCTCCTCGGAGGCGACAATACCCTTAACGAGCGCGACGTTCTTGAGCAGCTCGGGATAAGCCTCGCCCATCTGAGCGTTGACCTCGTCGATAAACTTGGTCAGGAAGGCGCCCTCGATGCCCAGCAGACGACCGTGGAACACGGCACGACGGAGCAGGCGGCGAAGGACGTACTCGCGACCCTCGTTGCCGGGCAGGATGCCGTCGGAGATCATAAAGTCGACGGCACGGGAGTGGTCGGCGATGATGCGCAGGGAGCGGCTGGCGCCGGAGTAATCGTCGGCGTCATAGGTCTTGCCGCTGATCTTCTCGCCCAGCTTGATGAGGTGCTGCATCAGATCGCCGT
This sequence comes from Collinsella aerofaciens, assembly GCF_028209625.1. Taxonomy (GTDB): domain Bacteria; phylum Actinomycetota; class Coriobacteriia; order Coriobacteriales; family Coriobacteriaceae; genus Collinsella; species Collinsella aerofaciens_AM. Next base: position 97,654 of record NZ_JAQLDU010000001.1, read on the forward strand.
CGTAGTTAGCGGTCTTGTGCTGCATGATGGCGGCCATGCGCTCCAGACCCATGCCCGTATCGAGGTTGCGGTGCGGCAGCTCCGGCATGGAGCCGTCCTCCTGGCGGTCGTACTGGGTAAACACGAGGTTCCAGAACTCAAGGAAGCGGTCGCAGTCGCAGCCAGGCTTGCAGTCGGGGCTGCCGCAACCGACCTCCTCGCCCATGTCAAAGTAGATCTCGGAGCACGGACCGCAGGGGCCGGTGGGGCCAGCGGCCCAGAAGTTGTCGTCCTCGCCCAGGCGGGAGATGTGATCCTCGGCAACGCCCAGAGAGCGCCACACGTCGTGGGTCTCGTCGTCCTCGGTAAAGACGGTAAAGTACAGGCGGTCGAGCGGAAGCTTGAACTCCTTGGTGATGAGCTCAAAGGCCCAAGCGCAGGCCTGCTGCTTGGAGACGCCGCCAAAGGAGAAGTCGCCGAGCATCTCAAAGAAGGACAGGTGACGGCCGTCCTCGCCGATGCAGTCGATGTCGTTGGTGCGGACGCACTTCTGGCAGGAGATCGCGCCGATCTCCTTCATGGTCTTCTTGCCCTGGTAGTACTCCTTAAACTGGTTCATGCCGGCGTTGGCAAGCAGCAGCGAAGGATCGTCGGGGACGAGGGACGAAGAAGGATAGAGCTTAAGACCGCGCTCCTCAAAGAAGTTGAGGAACTTGGAGCGAATCTCGGCCGTAGTCATTGACGGGTAGTCAGCACTCATAGAGGGAATCTCCTCGGTTTCACATCGAAACAGTTCAAACGTAACGATATTACCATCCCACCGCGCCTGTGCAAAAAAGAGGGCCGCCAAACAGCGACCCTCCAGCGAAAGTGCACGTTATTTAGGTCTGTCAAATACTTTGAAAAAAAATGATTTCGGTAAAATTTCATATAAGAATCGTCCGGAAGGAGCGATCGATGAATAGCAAACGGTTTGCCGTGAATGCACTGACCTCAGTAGCCCTTTTAGCAATCTTCGCTTACTCGAGCTGGTATGTGAACCAGCCGAGATTTGGCTACGCATTGTACGCAGTAACATCTGGCGATAAAGCGTATTACACCCTAAGCGCAATTGACGCCATCTTTTTCTATGTGGCTGGCCCCTTATCAATCGCTTTGATCGCGTTTATTGTTATTTACAACATCAAGAAACGCTAACAGGGCCTATTTGGAATCCGAATCGTCCATGGAGCCGTCGATGCCGGTTTTGGTGTCGTCGTCCGTATTGGAATCGTCATCCTTGGCGAAGGGGTTCTTGAAAAAGCCTGTCGCGTCGGGCTGCAGGCCTGAGAGCTTAATCCAGGGATTATCGAGCTCGGGCTTGGGCATTGCCTGGGCCTCGGGCGCGGTCTCGTTGCCGATAAGCTCGGACTCATAGATGAACGTATCGTCTCCGAGCGCGTCGTAGGCGGCGACCGGGTTACCCTCGGTATCGCGATACGGAGTGCCCTTAAACACGGCGCCGTCGTATGCCACGAGCTGACGGCCGGTCTCGTTCTCAAAGTAGTAGACGAAGATGCCCTTGAGGGCCGCGCACAGCGGAATGGCGATAACCATGCCGATGGGACCCATGAGTGCCGAACCGATAACGAGGGCCGTCAGGCTCATAACGGGATGCACCTGCACCGAGCTCTGCATGACCTTAGGCGAAATGACATTATCGGTGACGTTTTGAGCCACCATGGTCACGACAAGCGTCCACAACGCCAGCATGGGGCTGAACATAAAGCCGAGCACCGTGGCGATCGCCGCACTCACCCAGGGACCGACAACCGGAACCAGGTGCATAATGCCGGTAAAGATAGCCATGAGTGCTGCATACGGATGGCCGATGATCGTAAAACCAATAAAGGCAAGAAAACCGCCACAGATCGATGTGATGACCATGCCACGCATGTAGCCGCCGACCGAACGCGAAAGGATGGCCACCATAAAGCGGTAAGAGGTCTCCTTTTCCTGCCCGATGATGGTGCAGACCTCGTGGTGCATGCGGGGATAATCGCAGGCAAGCCAGTAGGCAAGCACCAGACCCAGGAAGATGACGAACAGCTGCGAGGCCGTGTTGGTAATGAGCGGAAACACACCGCGGCCGAGCTCAGCAGCGATTTGCGAGACGTACTTGGACGCTACGGTAACCAACGAAGAAAGATTGTCGTCCAGATACTCCTTGAGCGGCGTGTTGTTGAGCGTCTTGACATGCGAGACCATCTCGTTGAGGTCGCCACCCGCAACACGAAGCTGCTCGGGCAGGCGGCTCAGGACTTCCATGATCTGACCAAAAAGAATCGGCGACAAGATGCAAACGACACCGACGAGCACAGCAACGACCACAATAAGCGCGATAAGCGAACCGATGCCGCGATTCACGCCATGGTGCTCGAGCCAGTTGGTGATCGGGGACATCACAAAAGCAATGATGGAGCCGACGGCAAGAAACTCAATAACCGGTGCCAGGATGCCCATAAGGTTAAAGATGACGGCGGCGATGACGATGCAACCGACGACAGCCCAAATGCGAAGCGTCAGAATGCGGGTATCGCGCAGCGTGCGGTCGGTTTGTTGGGGGTGCTCACTCATGAACGAACCATTACTCCGTCAGGGTCAATCTTGTCTTGAATCTTCTTGAGGGTGCGGCGCAGTAGGCGCGAGACCTGCACCTGCGAAATGCCCAGCTTCTTGGCGATCTCGATCTGGGTCATGCCCTTCACAAAGCGTAGCTCGATCACCTCACGCTCGCGCGGCGAGAAATCGCGGATGGCTTCCTCGATTACCAGGCGGTCATCGGTAAAGTCGAGCTCGTTGTCGTCGTCGGCATAGCGATCGAGAATCGAGGGAGCATCGTCGGAGTCGGACGCGCCGGGAGCCTCGATGGGCACCGACGTATAGGCCGACGACGACTCCATGGCCTCCAGGACCTCGTCGACGGTCACGTCCAGGTACTCAGCGATTTCTTCGACCTTGGGCGAGCGCTGCAACTCGTTGGTAAGCTTGTCGGTAGCCTGGTTAACCTTGGCAGAAAGCTCCTGCAGGCGACGAGGCACGCGCACGCTCCAGCCCTTGTCACGGAAGTGACGCTTGACCTCGCCCAAGATGGTGGGCGTGGCAAACGTGGTGAACTCGAGTCCGCGCTCAGGGTCAAAGCGGTCGATTGCCTTGAGCAGGCCCAAATAGCCAACCTGCATCAGGTCGTCGAGCGGCTCGCCGCGATTCTTAAATTTGTTGGCAAGGAACCTTACCAGGTTCATATGGGACATGACGAGCTGCTCGCGGGCGTCCGGATCACCGGTCTCCTTATAACGACGAAATAGCTCGCGGGTTTTCTCCTTGTCCCAAGCGGTCTTGCCGCTCCGGGAACGTTCGGTCATATTAGATATCCGCCTTGAGATCGAGGGAAAGCGTCAGGGGCGCCGCAGTCTTTTCGTAGGAATCGCACACGCTCGCGAGAATAAGCTCGGCATACACGGCAGCCTGGTCATCCTCATCGACAGTCGCCTGGTCGCCAAAGGTAAAGATCATGCCCACATGCGTTTCGTCCACATCGAACTTGATCGTGATGTCGTCGGAATCAACCGCCGTACAGCCAAAAATGAAGGCCTCCTCGGCAGCCATGCGAATGTCCTCAATACGATCGACGGACATGGAGCACAGCGCGCCAACATTGGCGGCGGTCATGCGCACGAGGCGCGCCAGACGCGGATCCCCAGCAACGGTCAGCGTGAGGGGGCAGGTTGCTTCGCTACTCATCGCAGGACTCCTCAGAGGTCTCGGCGGGCGTATAAGTGTAATACTGAGCCGGCCTGGCTGCAGACTTCTGCGCCACATCTGCGCCATCGGCGGCCTCGTCCTCGCCAATTAGGACGCGCTCGGTGGGCTGCTCGGCCTCCGCAGCGGCAGCGGCGAGCTTACGCTCGGCGTCAGCTGCAGGTGCCTTCACCTTATTGAACAGCTTCTGCACGGCGCCGGCGGCAGAGTCGGTCACGCTCGACACAGCATTGCTGGCCTCGGCCATGCTGCCCGTAACCTCGGAAATGTCGCGGACCACGGCTTCGACCTCTACGAGATTGGAGGTCAAGGCGTCGACGGCGGTCTTGCTCGACTTGAGCAGCGGCTCCATCTGCGCCAAGGCGGGCGTCAACTCATCGACGGCACCATCAAGCTTGGCAACCACGGGCTGTGCCTCGGCGAGTGTGTTGTTAAGATCGTTCACGGTCTTATCGAGCGAGTCAACGACGGTGCGAGTCTTGCGCAGGGTAAGCGCGAGTTCGGCAACAGCCCACACGCCGGCAACAGCGAGCACCAGCAGGGCGATTTGAATGGGACTCATACAAGCCTCCCAAAGGAATCGAAATACAGACGCTGTTCATGGTACCCCAAAGGGGACCGAACATGCCAAGCGTGAGATCCTGGGACAAAATAATCAGCAGTTACTTCGGAGCATTCCCGCTCCGGTCGCGTTCGCTTTGCTCTACGCGCCACTCTTCCCAACCACGGCCGGCAGGATGCCAGAAAGCGCCGCGCTCCAGCCCCTCGGGCAAATAGCGCTGCTCGACCCAGCCTTCGGGATAGTCATGCGGATACTTATACACACCATATTCGTCGCTGCCCGGACGATGACGATCGCGCAGATAGCTCGGTACCTCACGCAAGCCACTGCTATGGATATCGGCCAGCGCCGCATCGATCGAAGCCTCGCACGCGTTGGACTTAGGCGCCAAGCACACATAGAGTGCAGCCTGAGCCAGGTTAATACGGCACTCGGGATAGCCAATGACCTCGGCAGACTTAAACGCGGCATGCGCCACCAAAAGCGCCTGCGGATCGGCGTTGCCAACGTCCTCAGAAGCCTGAATCATAATACGGCGAGCGATAAACTTGGGATCCTCCCCCGCATCAATCATGCGCGCGAGCCAATAGATCGTGGCATCGGGGTCGCTACCGCGCATAGACTTAATAAACGCACTGATGATGTCGTAGTGCATGTCGCCGTTTTTGTCGTACGAAAAGCCACGACGCGGGTTGGCAATCTTTACGTCATCCACGGTGATGGGATAGCGCTCCCCCGCCGCCGGCGCTGGCGTCCCTTCGGTATCGGGACGCGTGACGGCAATCTCGCTCGCCAGCTCAAGTGTCGTCAGGGCCGAGCGTGCATCACCCGCAGCCAGCGTACAAATGGTCTTGACCGTATCCTCATCGGCCGAGAACTTACCGTTCAGACCATGCGGAGCCTCGAGCGCACGCTCGATCAGCGTGGCAATGTCCTCGTCCTTAAGGTGTTCGAGTTCCACCACGCGACCACGCGAGAGCAATGCCGAGTTGACCTCAAAGTACGGGTTTTCCGTCGTGGCGCCAATCATAATGACGGTACGGTTCTCAACTGCATGCAGCAGGGCATCCTGCTGCGACTTAGAGAAGCGGTGAATCTCATCGATGAATAGAATGGTGCGGCGGTCGTACGTATTCAGGCGCGTCTTGGCCTCGTCAATCACGCGGCGCAAGTCCTTTACGGTGCCCGTCACGGCGCTGACCTCGACAAACTCGCTCTTGGTATGGTTGGCGATAATGTGGGCTAGCGTCGTCTTACCCGTACCGGCCGGCCCGTACAGAATCACGCTCGAAAGCACGTCGTGCTCGATCGCGGCACGCAACCATGAGCCCTTACCGACGGCCTTTTGCTGGCCCACATACTCATCGAGCGAATTGGGACGCATGCGAACCGCAAGCGGTGCATTCTGAAAAGATCGCTCGCGCGTCGAAGCAGAAAAAAGGTCGTCCATAACCATCCTGTGAATCCATCAAACTCGTTTTCCACTAACTAGTATAGCGAAAATATACGAACTACCGTTCGTTAATATAGGTACGATGCGGAAACTCTAGCCCCGGGAACAACTTACTCGTCAGCTCGCAGAAATAACCGTCCGTCATGCTCGCGATGTAATCCACGACGGCCTGATGCTTATCGTCCTGCCATGCATAGGCACGGTCGTAATAGGAAAGCTGCTGCTCAATACGCGAAATGTGATGTTTGAAGATGTAGGAGGACTCGTCTCCTTCGTTGATGTCCTGCAGGCAACGGTCGTAGAGCTTTTCGAAGGCCTCGCGCAGTTCCGCCTCGGAGTCGCCTTCGATGCCACCTTTGCTATAGATCTTTTCGTAGTTCTCGCGCTTGGCTCGGCGGATTTCCTCAAACAGGTCCTCGCTCATCTCGATGCGCGGCTTGCCATAGCTATGCTCAACGATATCGATGGAAGCGTGCGTGAGAATCCAGCTGTTATAGGCGCCGCCCCGACCATCGTCAAAAGCGTCAGGTGACAGCAGGCCTGCCGCAATGGCGTCTTGGCGGTCGCGTCCAACGTAGGCAAGGATATCCGAGATGCGAACCACGCAGCCCTCGAGCGTCATGGGACGAAGGTGTTCAATCGCGCTATACCCCATGGCGATGCAGTCCTCGACGGTTTGATCGAACTGATCAAACAATGCCATATCCGAAAGCTCAAACACGCGCTGCTCGTACTCGCCGTTATGGCACAGCACGCCGTCGAGCGTCTGGAGCGACACGTTGCGACCGTACAACGCATCGAGCACGCGGACAGACTGCACGTTATGGAAAAAATAACGACCCGTGCGTTCGTGATAGATATCGTTGAGGAATCGCTCGCCGGCATGGCCAAAGGGCGTGTGACCCAAGTCGTGGCCCAGGCCAATCGCCTCGATCAGGTCGCAGTTGAGCCCCAGGGCGCGGCCGATATCGCGTGCGATGCGCGAGACAAGCTGCACATGGAGACCGCGGCGCGACAGATCATCATTGCTACGGAAGCTAAAGACCTGCGTTTTGCCGGCATAGCGGGTGTATGCCGGAAGATGAAGAATCTTTTCGGTGTCGCGCATAAATGCCGGTCGCATGAGCGTGCCTTTGTCGGCAGCTCGATCAAGGCGACGGATGACCTGGTCATCGTCACAACGGTACGGGTTGACATAGCCCGAAGCACGATCTGCGGCAATGCGCTCGACAAGTTCGGGCGATAACGCCGAGGGAATACGGTCCATGCGCGCCTTAATGACGGCCGTTTCTTGATTAGTTGCCATGGCATGCTCCTTAAGAAGGATGCGCAATCGGTTACAATGTGCAGCCCACGACCTCGATTATGGCAAAAATCGGCACCAAAAACGGGAGCAATGGCAAGGAGCGCGATTTTGTGATGAGGCAGGAGAGGGCAAGGACCAGGAGCGCGGCGGCAAATGCCACGATGCCGCCCAGAGGGTCGAGCGTGCAAAGCGCGAAGAGTGCCTTGGCATCTCCCATGCCGATGCCGGGGGTCTGGCGATGTCGCCGCCAAAGCGATTCAGTCAGCACAAGAGAAAGGCACACGATGACCGCAAAGCATGCGTGGTCAAGTGCCGTGTTCAAGCCCCTATCCAGCCAGACGCCTGCAAACGCTGACACCGCGCATGCGGCCGCAAGCGCGTTGGGAAACCGCCGCTCGCGGATATCAATCGCCGCACCGGCAAAGGCGCAGATCCAAAATGGGATATAGACCACAGGGCACCTCCCGGGACGGCTGCTCTAAAGCAAAACCACCACAAAGGTGCCTGTCCCCCTTGTGGTGGTTTTGGCAGTGGTTATTTGGCGCCTTGCATGACCTCGTCGAGGGTGACGCTTACGGCATGCTGCGTCGGCACCCAGTCGACCTTTAGGAACAGCGCGGCCACCGTAATGGGGATATAGCTGAACATGAAAATTGGGAAGGTGAACAGGTTGGTCACCAAACGCCACTTTTGTGCGCAGTGAATGTGCTTGTACTCAAAGATAGTCGTGAGCAGTGCCAGGATAAAAAACGTCTGATACATCATGGCGAAGGTCATAATGAGCGAAGCGGCGCACGCCTGCATCTCGACTTCGGTAGCCAAGAAGCCGTGCGAAAGACCGCCCACGATGAGGAACGTGGCATTGGCGAGCATCGAGATGAGCGATAGCAGCATACCCGGGGCGATCGTCATAAACATGTCGTAGGCAGCAAAGCGATGATAGCGGAAGGTCGATTTGACCAGATGCTTACCGTAGGTAAAGAACACCTGGTAGAATCCCTTGGTCCAACGCATACGTTGCTTCCAGGATGCCTTAAACGTCACAGGCTGCTCGTCAAAGAACTCAGCCGGTGCATAGCCAATGCGAATGCCGTGAATGGCACAGAACGTGGTGAACTGTATATCCTCGGTAAGCGTGTGGAACTGCCAGCCGTGCATGCCCTCGATAATACTGGCGGAGATGAGGTAGCCCGAGCCCGAGACGGCGCAGGACGTCTTACAGATATTGCGCGCGTTATTGAGGAAGCGCGCTTCGCGCAGATACCAGGTGGCATTGGCTGCCGAAATCCACGAGCTGCCAAAGTTCTTGGAGTTACGATAGCTCGTGACCACATGGAAGCCCTGGTCAAAGGCATCGTTCATCTTGGAGACGTAATCGCGGGCGATAACATTATCGGCATCAAAGATGAAGTAGCCCTCAAAGGTATCGGGATACTCATTAAGGATACGGTCGAAGCCAAAGTCCATGACCCAACTCTTGCCTTTACGGGCCAGGTCGTTGCGCTCGTACACGACGGCGCCCGCCTCGCGCGCGAGCTGAGCCGTGTTGTCGGTGCAGGCATCGGCGACCACGAAGACCTCGATAAGCTCTGAAGGATAATCCTGGTCCTTGATGGAGCGAACGAGGTTGGCGATCACGGCCTCCTCGTTATGCGCCGCGATAAAGAAGGCATAGCGGTGGAGTTTTTTGGCCTTGGGAGGCGCGACCTCGCCACGAAGAGCGCCAATGACAAAGAAGACCACCTGGTACAGAAAGCAGACCGTGAGTAGCGTAACCACAATCTGGTTAAAGATCACGATGGGCGTGTTAGTTTGTAAAAAGGCGAGCATGCAGGCTCCCGAGAACGCGTTACGTAAACAACCGTATATCTTACCGTAGGCTAACCGAGTTCAAGAAACCACCTAATACTGGTTAGGCTTCGAGCAGACCGAGCTGCGGAACGATTTCGTCGCCGGCGGCAGTGCGGCCGAGCGAGCGCGGGGCTAAGTCATCCAGAACGGCGGCGAGATCCCACGGCAGCTCATCGCGGCACTCAATGCGCTCCCCCGTCACGGGATGATCGAACGCCACACGCCAGGAATGGAGGAATTGCCTGGTCAAACCCTGGTCGGCACGCGCATCGCACTTACCGTAGAGCGGATCGCCCACGCAGGCGTGGTTGATATGGCGCATGTGCACGCGAATCTGATGCGTGCGACCCGTAAACAGGTGGCACTCGACGAGCGTATAGCCATCGTCAAAACGCGTGGAATCGAAGCGCTCGAGGACCCTAAAGGTCGTAATGGCCTGGCGCGCGAAAGGATCGTCCGAAACCGCCATCTTGACACGGTCGCGCGTAGAACGGGCAATGCCGGTGTTAATGGTGCCCTCGTCCATGGCAATGTGGCCGTGGACGAGCGTAATGTAGCGGCGGTCGAGCGTGCGCGTGCGGATGAGATTCTGGAGCGCGCGCTGGGTGTCGTCGTCTTTTGCCGCGAGCATAAGGCCCGAGGTGTCACGATCCAGGCGATGCACGATGCCGGGGCGGTCCTCGCCCTGCACGGTGCCCAGATGGTCAATGCCACAGTGATAGACCAAGGCGTTCGCAAGGGTGCCGCTCTCGTGGCCATGGGCGGGATGGCACACCAGACCGCGCTGCTTGGAGAGCACGATGAGGTAGTCGTCCTCGTAGCGGATATCGAGGGGAATGGCCTCGGGAATCACATCGGTGGGATCGTGCGGCTCGGGCAAATCGACCGAAATACGGTCGCCGGAGCGCACGGCATACTTTTTTGACAGGCATGTCTCGCCGTTGACGGCAACGGCACCGCCCTCGATCAGATGCGCGCAGGCAGAGCGCGTAGGGCAGCCGTCATTAGCGCCCAGATAGGCGTCAAGACGCTGACCAGCGGCATCGTCGTCAACAAGGATATGGATGTCGGCCATTAGCGCTCGCTCCTTTCGCGAATCTTGCGGGCACGCTCCCCACGCTGCTGGGCCTTGCGCTTAGCGCGGGCCTCGTCACGGGCGTTGAGTTCGGCGGTCGCGTCGACCTCACGGGCCGCAGGACTCAAGAACATGTAGCCGATGAGGGCAAGCACCACACCGACCGTAATGCCGACATCGGCCACATTGAAGACGGGGAAGTCGATGAAGGTGGTGGCAATAAAATCGGTCACAAAGCCAAAAGCCAGACGGTCGATCGCATTGCCAATGGCGCCGCCCACGACCATAGCCATGCCCACAACCTCAAAGCGAGCAAGCTGGGGCGCGCGAAGCAAGTACACCGCGATCGCAACGATAACGACAAACGCCAGCACGGCAAACGCGAGGCCATGTCCCTCGCCCATGCTAAAGGCAGCACCGATGTTACGCACGAAAAGGAAGTCGATCACACCGGGGATAACAGTCACATGTAGAGCATCGCCGACGGCACGAACCGCAAGCTTGGTCAGCTGGTCAACAAGCAGCACGGCCAACGCCACGCTACCAGCAACACCCAACCGCCAACGCAAAGGCGGCATCATATCCGCAGAACGACCCAAATCAAGCCCCTACCCTCAAAAACATCGAATTACGTTTAACGCAATTAACCATCTTATATTGCCACACGCAGAACGCACGACATATCCACCAACGCAAGCTAAATAACCAGCTAAAAACGAAAGCGGCATTCCGAAAAACAGAATGCCGCTTTTATTCAGCGGAGCAAATGGGCCGAAGGCGCCCAAATTCTCCCTATAACTAAAATGCCGAGTTACCGTGCCTTAAAGGGCATTCGCGCAGCGCTTGCAGATGTGAGCGTGGCTGTTGTACTCGCCGACGGTAGTGCGATAGTTCCAGCAACGGTCGCAGCACTCGCCCTCGGCAGCCTCGATACAGACGGAAAGCTCCTCGCCCTGGGTCAGCTCAACATCGGAAACGATGTAGAACTCGGCCAGGTCGACGGCCTTGTCGCCGGTCAGCAGCGCATACATCTCGGCGGGAACGACCGCCTTGACGCGAACCTGCTGGCTCTTGGTGAAGGTGCCGGCAGAACGGGCATCCTCAAGAGCATTGGTCACGGCGCCACGGAGCTCGAGCGACGCCTCAAGCACGCCCTCAAACTCATTGGCCTCGTCAACCGTGATAGGCGACTTGTACCAATCGAGCAGCGCAGCGTACTTCTGGTGATCGACGCAGCCGGCGGGCGCATAGGCCATGGCCTCGTCGACGGTGTAGGACAGGATCGGCTGCAGGTCGCGCATGAGCATCGAGAAGAGCTCGGCGAGCACGGTCTGGGCACTGCGGCGCTCGAGTGAGCCGGGCTTCTCGCAGTACAGACGGTCCTTCAAGGCGTCGAGGTACACGTTGGAAAGCTCGGTAACCACGAAGTCGTAGAGCGCACGGTAGGCGCGCGGGAACTCGTAGCAGGCATAGGCGTCGTCGACCTCGGCCTGAACCTGGGTCAGGCGGGCAACCATGAGCTTGTCAAGCGGCAACAGGTCGGCAAACGCGACGCCATCCGTCTCGGGCTCAAACTGGCCCTCGAGCTCGGAGAGCAGAAAGCGCAGCGTGTTGCGGAAACGACGGTAGGCATCGGACGTACGAGCGAGAATCTCGTGGTCGATGGAAACGTCGGAGCTGGTGTCGACGGAGGCAACCCACAGGCGAATGATGTCAGCGCCCATCTCGTCGCAGACCTTGTTGGGGTCGATGACGTTGCCGAGCGACTTGGACATCTTGCGGCCCTGGCCATCGAGCGTGAAGCCCTGCGAGACGACCGCCTTGTACGGAGCATGGCCGTTGGCGCCCACCGAGGTGAGCAGCGAGCTCTGGAACCAACCGCGGTGCTGGTCGGAACCCTCAAGATACACGTCCGCCGGGTACTCAAGCTCGGGGCGATACTCGCAGACGGCCTTCCAAGACACGCCGGAGTCCCACCACACGTCGAGGATGTCCTTATCGGCCTTGAGGTGATGGCCACCGCACTTGGGGCAGACGCAGGCCTCGCCCAAGTAGCTCTCGGGAGCGTCGGTGAACCAGGCGTCGGAGCCCTTCTCGTGGAAGAGCTTGATGACGGCATCGAGCGTGGCGTCGTTCATGACCTTCTCGCCGCAGTCGGCGCAGGTGTAGCTGGGGATGGGGACGCCCCAGTTGCGCTGACGGCTGATGCACCAGTCGGGACGCTGCTCGACCATGGCGCCAATGCGGTTGGCGGCGTGGGCCGGATACCACTTGACGTTCTCGCGGACCTCCTTGCCAGCCTGCTCGCGCAAACCGGTCTTGTCCATCGAGACAAACCACTGGTCGGTAGCACGGAAGAGCACCGGGTGCTTGCAGCGCCAGCAGTGCGGATAGCTGTGCGTGATCTTCTTCTCGAGGACCAGGGTGCCGCGCTCGCGCAGGAACTCGATTATGTGCGGATTGGCCTCGTCAGTATCCATGCCGCTGAAGGGACCGCCGGTGCCAAACTCCTCGCCGGTGTAGAACTTACCGTCGTCATCGACCGGCATGCAGATGTCGGTGATGCCCTCCTTGAGGCAGGCGAAGTAGTCGTCGACGCCGTGACCGGGCGAGTTGTGGACGATACCGGTACCGTCATCGACACCGACGTAATCGGCCAGCAGCGCCACGCCCTCAACGCCGTCAAAGATCGGCTGCTTGTAGTGGATGTGGTGGAAGGTCTCGGCGGGAACCACGTAGGGCTTACCGTCGACCATAACCGGGGTGTACTCCCAGCCAAACTCTTCGCAGCACTTGGGAGCCAGGTCCTCAAGCATGACCTCGGCACGACCATCGTGCTCAACAGCGACATAGGCGGCGCCGGGCTTGAGAGAAACGGCCTGGTCGGAGGGGATGGTCCACGGCGTGGTCGTCCAGATGATAAAGTCGACCGGGCCATCGAAGTTCTCGAGGCCGGCGGGCTTGGAGGTCATCTCGAAGCGCACGAAGATGGACGGGCTCGTCTCGTCGGAGTACTCAATCTCGGCCTCGGCGAGTGCGGTGTGGCAGTGCTTGCACCAGTGGACGGGCTTGTGACCGCGATAGATCATGCCCTTGTCAAACATGGCCTTGAAGACCTCGATGTCGGCGGCGTCATGCTGGTGATAGAGCGTCAGATACGGGTTGTCCCAGTCGCCAAGCACGCCCAGGCGACGGAAGCCGGCCTTCTGCAGCTCGATGTTCTCGACAGCGAACTCGTTGCAGAGCTCGCGGATCTTAGCCGTGGAGGTCTGGTTGAACTTCTCGGTGCCGAGCTTCTCCTCGACCTTGTGCTCGATCGGCTGGCCATGGCAGTCCCAACCGGGGACGTAGGGAACCTCATAGCCCTGCATCATCCAGTAGCGGTTGATCATGTCCTTGGAGATCTTGTTCATAGCATGGCCGATGTGGATCGGACCGTTGGCGTACGGAGGACCGTCGTGCAGCACGAACTTCTTATGGCCCTCGTTCTTCTTCAGAACCTGCTCGTAGACCTTGTTGTCCTGCCAGTCCTTGAGTCGCTTGGGCTCGGACTTGGAAAGACCGGCACGCATGGGAAAACCGGTCTTGGGCAGATTCATCGTCTGCTTGTACTCGTTTGCCACGGTACCCCTTTCATGTCGTGGGCGCGCACGCCCGTTGGGCACCAAAAAAGCGCCCGTCCCTACAAGCTGGGACGAAGCGCCGCGAAACGGGCTGTTCGCCCGCAAAAGCTCTTCGCTTAACCACCCAGCTTAGATGCCCTCGCCCGCGTCGCCGCGCGCTCGCATCCGTTACTCGGCTGGCCTGTATCGACGACCATCTCGGCGATGTCTACTAAGACGTGCCTGCGCGGCACGTCCGTTGGGACCGCAGCTCCGGGGTGATTTTCATCGGTCGCATGCACGGGTTCTCAGCGCTCCCCGCTCTCTGTAGCATGCGGACGGCCGACTACTCGTCCCCATCAACGCTTATGCGGAGTATGCTAGCACGTTCCGCGCCGGCGAAAAACCCTCAACATTGGTTTTATACGTTCGAAATTTCTCGCTATTACAGACCTTCTCTAGGAGCAAAATACCTGAAAGCACTTTATCTAACGAAAGAAGGCTACTATGCGCACGATTGGAATGAGCGACTACACCGTCGGCGAGGACTGCTTTGACGAGCTGCCCGGCGCGCTGGCCGAGTACGGAGCGACCAAGGTCGCGATTATCGGCGGCAAACGAGCACTGGCCGCGGCGTTTCCCGGTATCGAAGCCGCGCTGGCAGGCACCGACGTCGAGATCCTGGAGACGCGCGTCTACGGCACCAACAGCACGCGCGCCAATATCGCCAAGGTTGTGAACTCCCCCGCCTGCCAAGAGGCCGACGTGCTCATCGCATGCGGCGGCGGCAAGGCGCTCGACACCGTAAAGACAGCGGCCATCGAGCTCAAGAAGATCGTCTTTACGGTACCGACGATCTGTTCCAACTGCTCCGCCGCGACCGCCATTGCCGTCGTGTACAACGACGACGGCTCGCTCGAGGGCTATTCGTACCCCAATCGCCCCGCGCACATCTTCATCAACCCCAAGATCATCGCCGAGGCACCGGCGGAGTACTTCTGGGCCGGCGTGGGCGATGCCCTGTCCAAGCAGCCCGAGGTCGAATACGCCACGAGCGCCGGTAACCTGGAGCATACCGCCGGCCTTGGCTTGGCACTTGCTCACACCTGCTCCGAGCCGCTGTTTACCTATGGCGTCCAGGGTCTTGAGGACGTGCGCCAGGACCTGTCGAGCGAGGCCGTCAAGCAGATCGCGCTCGATATCGTGGTCAACACGGGCTACGTCTCCAACCTGACCAACCAAAACGATTACTACTACAACTCGAGCGTGGCGCATGCGTTCTACAACGCCACGTGCAGCATCCCGCGCGAGAGCTCCTACCTGCACGGTGAGGTCGTGGGCCTGGGCGTGCTGGTGCTGTTCGCCTACACGGGCGATACCGAGAACCTTAAGCGCTACGCCGCCTTCAACAAGCAGATGGGCCTGCCCGTGACGCTTGAGCAGGTCGGGCTATCCGAGGCCGATATCCCTGCCCTGTGCGAGTATGCGCACGCTACCAACGAGTGGAAGCAGGGAAACCCCGAGCCCTTCACGGACGAAAAATTCGCCGCTGCCATCAAGGCCGCCAACGCCTACGGCCACACGCTCTAGCTCTAGGCCAAAACCACCACAAGGGGGACAGGCACCTTTCTGGTGGTTTTTTATTGCTCCAGCATTCAGTTCGTACTCGAACCCGATTCTTTACGAGAAAGGGTTCGGGTACGTTTTTTGTTTATCGAAAATTCTGCGGAAGGACTACTCGGAACGGTAAACAGGAACGAACAGAGGCAGGGTATCATCGTGGTGATGGTATCCTGCCTTTTGTTTTGCGGGATCAAGGTCGCTTTATGCGAACTTGATCGCCACTTATATGGCGCATTGATGGCAATTGCTTCGTACGTGCATACCGGGAGCCTGTACACCTCTGGCAAGGCGTAACATACTAGACTTTGTTCCAAAGTCCGTGTGCTAAGGGGGCAGGCCCCTTAGAATTCCTGTGGAGTGTGTACGCACGTACGCAGGAAAACGGCAATATTTCGCTATATCAGGGCGTTCTTTCATTGGAGAGTATGGTATACACGGCTTAGTTCAACAAATAAGAATTTATATATAAAGGAGAATATTGATGAAACTGTTTTTATGTTCTCACTTTTCATGTGTAGGAAGTCTGATAAAGGAAGAAATTGAAAATAAAAAAGTCGCATTTATTCCAACAGCTTCGCTGCGTGAAGGCTACACCGGTTATGTCGGCTCGGCTCGAAAATTATTCAAAAAGTTGGGAGCAATCGTAACTGAAATTGATATTTCAACGGAGGCTTATTCAACGATACAGTCTCTTTTTGAAGATGCAGATGTGATCTATTTTACCGGCGGAAATTCTTTTTTCCTTATAGACCAGCTCCGTAAAACGGGAACGGATGAGCTGTTGAAGAAAGAATTGGCAAAGGGAAAACTGATGATTGGTGAATCGGCAGGTGCGATTGCATGCGCTCCAAGCATCCAATATATCGAGCAAATGGATGAAAAGCCGGAGGACTACTCACAAGAAGATGATTCAGGGCTTAATTTGATTGATTTCTATGTTCTTCCGCATTATCTCACAGCACCATTTAAGAAAGTTACCGAGAAAATAATGACTGAGTTTTCGGATTTGAATCTATGCCCAATTAACAACCGTCAGGGAATTGTAATTAATGGTGAAGGTTCAAAGGTAATTTGCAAAGACTAATTTGAAAATTCCAGTTTGCTGCACTCGTTCCTAGCAGAGTTTGGGGCAGGCACGTCCCAACAAGAAGCTGTCCCAAAGGGGCAAGAATGGGGACTGCGGACGATTTCTTGGACCGTTACACGGCCCTTCCCAGCGCGGAGCGGAACTCGGCCGGCGTGCGGCCACCGAGCGCATCGCTGCGCCTCTCCGTATTGTATCAACCGATCCAGCCCCCGAGCTCCTCGATGAAGCGGGCGGGGGTCCAGTCCGACCAGTCCCTGCCGTGCCAGAACTCCTTCTTGAGCAGGCCGAAGAAGCCCTCCATCGCCGCGTTGTCCGGGCTGCAGCCCTTGGCGGACTGGATTGGCTACACTGATGTGGACAGTTCCGGGAGGGGCGCAAGAGACGGGAAGGCCGTGTGCGCGTTCCTGCGCGAGGACCGCGGGGAGGGGCTGCCTGGGTACGGCGCCTGTCAACTCGGTCTACGTCTTTGATAACCGGGTCGTACTCAATATCAACTTCACGGATGATGCCAAAACGGCCACCCGTGAGGAAGTGTTGGGTTCGAGTGCTATGGACAATGTTCCAGTATGCTGGGGTCGAACTCACTCGCGGGAATCACACGATACCCGTGGTGCAACAGTAGGTCGACAAAAACACCGTTGCCCGCAGTGAGCGTACCGCTGAACGTTCCGTCGTAGATGCGACCCGCGCCGCACGAGGGACTACGATCTTGAAGGATGCACGCAGCGATTTCGGACGGGCCGCCCGCCTGCTCGCACCTATCGAGTGCGCGCTCTGCGCCCAGGCGAAACTCGCGATCGACCGAGACGCCCTCGCAGGTACGGACCTCGCCGTTCACAATCTCGGATGGCTTGCGCGGCGTGGGAAGGCCGCCAAAGACCTCGGGGCACACCAGCAGGACCTCGGCCCCCGCGCGCTCGCAAGCCTCGACCAGCTCGCGATGGTAGTTGTCGAGCCCGTTATACTTGCAGCTCTCGCCCATCAAGCAGGCACTTACCACGATCTTCATATAACAACTCTCCTCACGCAAAAACGCCCCATTTGAGATGGACACTCAAATGGGGCGATTGACACAGCGCAACTAGTATTACTGCTGCTTTGGCATCAGCGGATTCTCGCGCGTGAGAAGATTCATAAACTCCTCGCCCGTGATCGTCTCCTTCTTGTACAGATAACGAGCCAGCTCGTGGAGCTTAAACTTGTTCTCCTTGAGGATCTGCAGGGCACGATCGTGCGCATCCTCAATCAGCTTGGCGACAATCGCATCCACACGCTCGGCCGTACCGGGGGCGCAGGTAAGCGACGTGTCCTGGTTGAGATACGCGTTCTGGACGGTACCGAGCGCCATCATGCCAAACTCATCGGACATACCAAAGCGCGTCACCATATTACGGGCGAGCTTGGTGGCCTGCTCGATGTCGTTGGCCGCACCGGTCGTCATCTCGCCAAAGATGAGCTCCTCGGCGGCACGTCCGCCGCAGTAGACGGCGAGCTTGTCCAGAACCTCCTGGCGCGTGGTCAGGAAGCGCTCGTCCTCCTCGACCTGCATGGTGTAGCCCAGAGCGCCGCTCGTGCGCGGCACGATGGTGATCTTGGTAACCGGCGCAGAGCCCTTCTGGCGGGCGGCAACGATGGCATGGCCGATCTCGTGGTAGGAAACGACCTGCTTCTCGTGGTCGGACAGCACCGTGGACTTACGCTGCTGGCCGGCGATGACGACCTCCACCGACTCCTCAAAATCGTCTTGCGTGGCGCGCTTACGGCCCTCGCGGACGGCACGCAGGGCGCCCTCGTTGATGATGTTGGCCAGGTCGGCGCCCGAGGCACCGGGCGTGGCGCGGGCAATCGCGGTCAGGTCAATCGGCGGCTGCGTCTTCACGCTCTTGGCATGTAACTCGAGGATGTTCTTGCGGCCGGTCAGGTCGGGCAGCTCAACGGGGATGCGGCGGTCAAAGCGGCCGGGGCGCAGCAGGGCGGGATCGAGGCTGTCGGGACGGTTGGTGGCTGCGAGGACGACGATACCCTTGTGGTTATCGAAGCCGTCCATCTCGGTCAGCAGCTGGTTGAGCGTCTGCTCGCGCTCGTCGTTGCCGCTAAAGCCGCCGCCGTCACGCTTCTTACCAATCGTATCGATCTCGTCGATAAATACGATACAGGGGGCCTTTTCCTTGGCCTGCTTAAACAGGTCGCGTACCTTGGCGGCGCCACGGCCGACAAACATCTCGACGAACTCAGAACCCGAAATGCTAAAGAACGGCACGCCCGCCTCGCCGGCAACAGCCTTGGCAAGCAGGGTCTTACCGGTACCCGGAGGGCCAACAAGAAGAGCACCGCGCGGCAGCTTGGCACCGATCTCCTCGTAGCGCTGCGGCTTCTCCAGAAAGTCGACGACCTCCTTGAGGGACTCCTTGGCCTCTTCCTGGCCGGCGACGTCCTTAAAGGTCACGCCCACATCCTTGGAGGCAATCACGCGAGCACCGGACTTGCCCAGTCCACCGCCGCCAAAACCACCGCCGCCAAAGTTCATCGACGGACCGTCATCACCCATGGCCTTCTTCATGCGGCGGTTGAGCCACCAGCCAATCAGGAAGAAAATCGCCATGGGAAGAATGAGGGTGAGCAGGTAGTAGGTCATCAGACCCGAGTTTTTATCGGGAACGACCGACTCAAGCGAAGCACCGGATTCAAGCACACGATCGGTAAAGCCCGCGTCATTCGGCACGCCGGTCGTCTTGTAGGCGATGTTCTCGTCCTCGCCCTTCTTGGTGTAATAAATCGTGTAATCGTCCGTGTTGTACTCGACCTTGTCGACGCTCTTCTTATCGAGCGCTTTGACAAACGTCGAGTAATCGGTCTTCGTAATCTGCTGCGTGTGACCGATGTTAGGGAACAGAACGGTCGAGAGCACGAGGTAGACGACGAAGGCGATGAGCACGTAGAGGATCATATTCCGTCTACGTTTGTTGTCATCCATCTCCATCTGCTTGAACTCCATCTACTGGGGTTGATAATGCTATCTAGAATACCCAACCCAGATGGCGATAAACCGACGCCGGGCACGAAAGGACAGAGATGGCATCACTGGAAGTCGGCAAGGTTCAGATCTACACGGGCGACGGCAAGGGAAAAACCACGGCCGCTTTAGGGCTGGCTTTGCGCGCCACAGGTTATGGACTCGACGTACTCATGCTGCAGTTTGCCAAGAAGCTACACTGCGCCGAACACGATGCCGCGCCGCGCCTGGGACTGCGCATTGTACAGGCCGACCGTGACACGCCCGAGGCTTGCGCCGAGCAGATCATGGAACTTGCACGCGAACAGATCTCAAAGGTCGACGTGCTCATTCTGGACGAACTCGGCGAGGCCATGCGCCGCGGCTTCGTGACGCGCGAGGATGTCGAAGCGCTGATCGCAATAAAGCCCGCCAGCACGGAGCTCGTGCTCACCGGCCGCGGATTGCTGCCCCTCGCCGATCTCGCGGACCTAGTCACCGAAATGCGCCCCATAAAACACTACTTCGACGAAGGCCTCCTAGCCCGCCAAGGCATCGAATACTAATTGATCCGAAGGGGACGGAGGAAAACGGATCATCGACATCACGAGGGAAATGATCCGTTTTCCTCCGTCCCCTTCGGATAATTAGGCGGTGGCGCGGCCGAGCCAGTTGCCGCTGTGGTGGTAGATGGTAAACATCGTGGCCGTGATGAGCCAGGTTACGGGGTAAACCAGCAGCAGGTGCTCAAGCGACGGATCGAACGGCATAATCGCAAACACCCAGATCACCCTGAGCACGACGGTGCCAAAAATCGTGAGCAGCATGGGCTGCAAGCTTACGCCGGCACCGCGAATAGTGCCCGACGCGTTTTCGATAATCGAGAAGATCGCGTAGAACGGCGCGATAAAATGAAGAATCGTCGTGGTGTACGCCGAAATCGAAGCATCGTCGACAAACAGTCGCGACAACGGACCCGAGAACACCAGCAGCACGGCAGACAGGCCACCAATGAGCATAAACGACAGCACGAGCGACGTATGGTAGCCCTTGCGCATGCGCTCGTAGTTGCGCGCGCCAAAGTTCTGTGCCGAGAATGTGGTGATCGAAACGCCAAGCGCCTCGGTGACCATCCAGACAATGCCATCCAAACGGCCCGAAAGACCCCACGCCGTGGTGACATCGGCACCAAACGAATTGACCGACACCTGAATCAAAACGTTGGAAATCGAATACGCAGCAGACTGAAAGCCAAGCGGCAAACCACACGAGATCATGCTCTTACAAATGCCAGGATCAATGCCGAGTTTGGACAGTGAAAGCCGCCACGCACCCGGTGCGTACATCATACGAATCACGATCATCGTGGCGTTGGAGCAAATGGTCAGCGCCACCGCGATGCCGCAGCCCAGAGCCTCCATATGAAGCACGGCAACGAAGATGATATCCAGCACCGCATTAACAAGGCAGCCGGAAGCAATGATCACAGCAGGCCCGCGCGTGTCGCCCACGGCGCGCAGCAGCGCCGTTCCCATATTGAGCAGCAGCGCCGCAACCATGGCGGCAAAATAGCAACGAGCATAGGCCACGCCTTCGGCCAATAGTTCATGCGGTGTGTTCATAAGTACCAGCATGGGCTCAACGAGCACTATGCCAAGAATCGAAAAAACGATACCGCCCACCAGCGCGAGCGTCATGGCCGTATGGACCGAACGACTCAGTCGCTCATCATCGTGCTGGCCAAAATACTGACCGGTAATGACCGCGCAGCCGGCGCCGACGCCGACGCAAAAGCCAATGCAGAGCTCGGTGAGCACCATCGTGGCCTGAATGCCACCCAGCGCGAGCTTACCGCCAAACTGACCGACGATATAAGTACCGATAAGCGTGTAGGCCTGCTGAAAAAACGAACTAAAAAAGATGGGAACGCATAGTGAAAGCAGCTGCTGCCAAATAACACCCTGCGTTACATCGATAGCCGTAGATTTCTTAGCCACACGCCCTCCCCAAAAGCGCACGTCAACCGACAAAACAGCAATTTAAGACCAAAGTCAATACCAGCTTAGCACCGACCGGCGTCGGCCGAAACACCCCCGCTGGCACGACTCGGATATCACCCTCGGCTAGTGATACAAACCCGGCTGGTAGTGATACTCGTTGCTCACGTGCGGGCACAGCTGCCAAAAGGCGACGGCACTCGCCGCGGCCACGTTGAGCGAATCGACCCCGTGCGCCATAGGAATGCGCACGGCACGGTCACAGCCCGCGATGGTCTTGGCGCCCAGGCCGGCACCCTCGGTGCCCATAAAGATCGCCAGGCGATCAATCTCCTGCAGCGCAGGATCGTCCAACGAAACGGAGTCGTCCGTCAGCGCCATGGCGGCACAGGAAAACCCGGCATCGTGCAGCGCGGCCAGGCCGTCATGCGGCCACACGCGCGCCTCGCTGCCAATACGCGTCCACGGCACCTGAAAAACCGTGCCCATACTCACGCGGGCAGAGCGACGATACAGCGGATCGCAACACGTAGGGCTCACCAGAATGCCGTCGACATTGAGCGCAGCCGCCGAGCGGAAAATCGCGCCGACATTGGTGTGGTCGACAATGCCCTCGAGAACGCACACGCGCACCGGACGCTCCCCCGCAGCTTTTACGACGCCGTCGAGAAACTCATCGACCGGAATCTGTCGCGGGCGACGGAACGCCGCGAGCGCACCGCGCGTCACGTTAAAACCCGTCAGCTGCTCCATGAGCTCCATGGAGGCAACGAACACAGGAACCGGACCCGCGCCCTCGCGCATAACCAGGCGCTCAAACAGCGGCATCATCTGGTCGAGCCAGCGTTCGCCCAAAAGAAAGCTCACCGGCTCGTATCCGGCGCGAACCGCACGCTCGATGACCTTGGCACTCTCGGCGATAAAAATGCCCTTCTGCGGCTCCAGCACGCAGCGAAGCTCACGCTCGGTCAGTCGCACGTAGGCATCGAGCCGCTCGTCCTCGAGCGAATCAATTCGCAGAACCTCAACGGCATCAGTCATAGCAGCCAGCCCGCACCCTTCCTTACAGCACATCTATACCAAACGAGGCGACGCTAAGCGCCGCCCCATGCATTCAATCAACCCGATGATACCGTTCACGCCAGGCGATTTACGCCTCAACGCGACGATACGTCACGAACTCATAATCGAGGCCTTCGTCACCCTCGCCCGCGGCAATCGTGGCAACCCCTTCGCGCCGCGCAACTTCCCACGCGGGATCGGCGTCCAAGTCGGGAAAGTACGTGTCCACGGGATGGACGCAGTGGTTATGCGTGACCTCGGCCTCCACGCAGTACGGCAAAAACTGCCGATAGACATCGCCGCCGCCGATCACCCAGGCAACGGGCTCATCGGCAACCGCGGCGAGCGCCTCGCCGATACTATGCACCACGTCGACACCTTCGGGCGAAAAATCCTCGTCGCGCGTGAGCACGATATTGCGACGATTCTTGAGCGGCCGTGCGCCGGGAAAACTCAGCAGGGTCTTGCGCCCCATAATAACCGGGCAACCTTTGGTGCACGCCACAAAATGACGCATGTCGGCACGGTTGGACACCACCATGTCGCCCTCGCACCCAATACCCCAGTCATCGCACACGGCGACAATGGCAGAAAGCTTACACGTCATGCACGTCACCTACACCGCAATGGGGATGTTCTTGACCTGCGGGCCGTGCTCATAGCCCTCGACAATCAGGTCGTCGGTCGTAAACGCATAGAAGTCATGCACATCGGGGTTAAGCGTTACCTTAGGCGCGGCAAACTGCGGACGCTCGATAAGCTCGCGGACGATATCGACATGACGGTCGTAAATGTGGGCATCGGCAATCACATGCAGCAACTCGCCGGGAATCATATCGACCGACTGCGCGACCATCATCAGCAAAATGGCATACTGGCACACATTCCAGTTGTTCGCGGCCAAAATGTCCTGGCTACGCTGGTTGAGAATCATGTTGAGCGTCGGCTTGTCGTCCTGCGGACGCTGCGTCACGTTATACGTCACGCTGTAGGCGCACGGATACAGGTGCATCTCGGACAGGTCGCTAAACACATAGGTGTTCGTCATAATGCGGCGGCTGTACGGCGTGTTCTTAAGGTCGTACAGCACGCGATCCATCTGGTCAAAGTCGCCCTCGGCATAATGGCTCTTCTGCCCAATCTGATACCCGTAGGCCTTACCGATGGAGCCAGTCTCGTCGGCCCACTCGTCCCAAATATGGCTGTTGAGGTCATGCACGTTATTGGACTTCTTTTGATAGATCCATAGGATCTCATCCATGGCAGATTTGAGGGCCGTACGACGCAAGGTAAGCGCCGGAAACTCCTCACGCAGGTCATAGCGTGCCGTGACACCAAAGTTTTTAATGGTATAGGCAGGGGTGCCATCCTCCCACACCGGGCGGACCTTTTGGCCCTCGGTGGTGGTGCCATGGTCCAGAATATCGCGGCACATGGTTACAAACTGTTGATCAGCCTTGCTCATTGACCCTCCTGTCAGTCGCCTAAAAGCGAGATTCATTGTATCCCAGGCACATGCGGCCCCACAGCCCAAACATATGCCTTCATTTTCTGGCATATGCCAGAAATTCCTTGCGTAAATCTGCGCGTTCGCTATTCTATTGTTGACATATGTCAGATAAGGAGCACGTATGGCAGGAAGACGCGAGAAACTGCGCCGCGTCGGGATCATCCCCGAATACCGCGGCTTTACCCCTGACGGCCTAGCCAGCGGAGACGCCATCGAGATGACGGTCGATGAGCTCGAAGTACTGCGCCTGTGCGACCTGGAAGGCCTCAATCAGGAGGCCGTCGCCCAGCAAATGGGCATCGCCCGCGCCACCGTGGCGGCCATCTGCAGCCGCGCACATCGCAAGGTGGCAAACGCGCTGGTCAACGGACGGGCGCTCGTTATCGAGGGCGGCAATATCGCGTACTCCCCCATCACCACGACGACGGCCGCATGGCCAGCAAAGGAGGTCGGCACCATGAGGGTGGCAACGACGTACGACAACGGCAACATCTTTATGCACTTTGGCCGCAGCGAGCAGTTTAAGATCTACGACATCCAGGATGGCAAGGTGCTCAGCGAGCAGGTCGTGGACACCGGCGGCACCGGTCACGGCGCGTTGGCGGGCCTGCTTGCCAACGGTGGCGTCGACACGCTCATCTGCGGCGGCATCGGCGGCGGCGCCATCAACGCGCTTGCCCAAGCCGGCATCACGGTATACGCGGGCGCCCAGGGCAGCTGCGACGCCTGCGTCGAGGCCCTCATCGCAGGCACGCTCGCGCAGACCGGCGAGGCCACCTGCGACTGTCACGACCATGATCACGGGCACAACCACGAGCATGGCGAGTCCTGCGGGTGCCACAGTCACCACGGTCACGAGGGCCACGAGGGCTGCGGCTGCCACTAACGGCACGGCACCGCGAGCTCGGGGCGCGACGCTGAACGCAGCCCAACTATCAAAGCCAACAACAAAGGCCACCCGGTAGCTTCCGAGTGGCCTTTGCCATATCAAGCTGGAATTACAGCCCTATTTCTTATTGCGCATCTGCGCTTCCATCTGGCGCAGCAGCTCCATATCGGACTTGGGGCCGCCCGTACCCAGGCCGCCCATGCCGCCCAGACCCATGGCATCCAGACCGGGAATATTGGGCATGCGCATCTTCTTGCCCTTCTTACCCTTTTTGCCCTTCTTGCCGCCGGCCTGCGCCTGATTGGCCATCGTGCGCATGCGGCCCATCATCTTGTTCATCTCGCCCCACTGCTTCATAAGGCTGTTGACCTCAGTGGGGGTCACGCCGGCGCCCTTGGCAATGCGGGCGCGACGCTGGCCGTTGATGATGGAGGGACGCAGGCGCTCCTCCTTGGTCATCGACATGATGATGGCCTCGTTCTTGTCAAAGATGCCCTCGTCCAGGTTGCCGCCCATCTGGTTGAGCGCGCGCTGGCCACCGGGGAGCATGCCCAGAATGCCCTTCATGCCGCCCATCTTCTTAACAGCTTTCATCTGGTCGAGCATGTCGTTCATGGTAAAGCCCTCGCGCAGCATGCGCTCGGCAGCCTCGAGCTGCTCGGCATCGGCTGCCTCCTGGGCCTTCTCGATAATACCGACGACGTCGCCCATGCCCAAGATTCGCTTGGCCATGCGATCGGGATAGAACGGCTCCAGCGAATCGGGCTTCTCGCCCATGCTCACGAATTTGATGGGCTTGCCGGTCACCTGGCGCACGGAAAGCGCGCCGCCGCCACGGGCATCGCCGTCGAGCTTGGAGATGATCACGCCGTCAAAGTCGGTGCGCTCGGCAAACGTCGAGACCACGTTGACGATATCCTGGCCGGTCATGGCATCGACGACCATCAGCACTTGATCGGGCTTGACGGCCTTCTTGATGTCCACGGCCTCCTGCATCATCTGCTCGTCGATCTGCAGACGACCGGCGGTATCGACGATGACCACGTCGCGCAGGTGTTCGACGGCCTCCTGGATGGCGCCCTTGGCAATGTCGACCGGGTGCGCGCCGTCACCGCGGAAGACAGGCACGCCGATCTCGCCGCCAAGCGTGGCCAGCTGGTCGGCAGCGGCGGGGCGGTAGACGTCGCACGCGGCGAGCAGCGGCGAGCGGCCCTGCTTCTTGAGCAGGTAGGCCAGCTTTACGGCCGCCGTGGTCTTGCCGGAGCCCTGCAGGCCCACGAGCATGATGACGTTGGGGATGCGGTTGCTAAAGACGAGCTTACTCTCGGTGGAGCCGAGCATCTCGGTAAGCTCGTCGAGCACGATCTTGACGACGTTTTGCGCCGGCGACAGCGACTCCATGACCTCGGCGGTCATGCAGCGCTCCTTGGTCTTGGCGACGAACTCCTTGACAACCTTAAAGTTGACGTCGGCCTCGAGCAACGCCATGCGAATGTCGCGCATGGCCGAGGTGATATCGGCCTCGGTCAGCTTACCCTTGCCACGCAGGCGGTCAAATGTGTCATTGAGGCGATCGCTCAGAGAATCAAACACTAGTCACTCCTTAGTTGGACTCGCCCACCAGGGCGCGGCAGAAATCTTTGGCGTTAAACTCCTGCAGGTCATCGACCTGCTCGCCCACGCCGATGCGCAGGATCGGGAGCTTGAGCTTCTCGGCCACGGCCATGGCGATACCGCCCTTAGCCGTGCCGTCGAGCTTAGTCATGATAATACCGTCCAGACCCAGCGCCTCGTTAAACTCGAGCGCCTGGTTCAGGCCGTTCTGACCAGTGGCGGCATCGATCACGAGCACGACCGAGACCGGCATGGGACCGGCGGCCAAATTGGCGGCGCGCTTACGGGTCACGTTGACCACCTTGGCGAGCTCGCGCATGAGCTCGGGGCTCGTGTGCAGACGACCGGCGGTATCGATGAGCACCAGGTCGCTGCCGCGCTTATCGGCCTCGTCGAGCACGTCATAGCACACGCTCGCCGGATCGGAGCCGCGGTCACGCTTGATAACCGGTACGCCGGCACGCTGGCCCCACACATCGAGCTGCTCGATGGCGGCGGCGCGGAAGGTATCGGCCGAACCGATCACCACGTTCTTGCCGCGGGCGGCCATGGCGCTCGCAATCTTGCCGACCGTGGTGGTCTTACCGGCACCGTTGATGCCGACAAACAGCACGCAGCTCGGCGTGTCGGAAAACGGGTCGCGCTCAACAGGCACAAAATGGCCCTCGAGCTGCTCGGCCAGGGCGCGGCGAAGCTGCGGGGCGGTCTTGAGGTTCTTCTTGGCTGCGGCGTCGCGCAGGTCATCGGAGACCTGAATGGCGACCTCGGCACCCATGTCACCCATGACGAGGGTATCCTCTAGGTCCTCCCAAAAATCCTCGTCGACCTCGCCGCCAAAGTAAAAGACCTCGTTGAGGGCCTCGCGGCTGCGCTCAAGTCCGCGCGAGAGAGCATCGAAGAATCCCATTATGCATTCACGACCTTTCCGGTTTCGCGATCGAGTTTTTGCGAGACGACGCGACTGACGCCGTCGGCTTGCATCGAGACGCCGTAGAGGACGTCAGCGTCCTCCATAGTACGGCGCTGATGCGAAATGACCAAGAGCTGCGTATCGGAACGCAGCACATCGAGGGCGCCGATGAGCTTGGACAGGTTGGCGTCATCAAGCGCCGCCTCGACCTCGTCCAGCACATAGAACGGCACCGTGCGCGTGCGGTACACGGCAAAGAGCAGGGCGAGCGCCGTCAGACTCTTCTCGCCGCCCGACATGAGCATCATCTTGGTGATGCGCTTGCCGCGCGGCTGCGCCACGACCTCGATGCCCGTCTCGGCCGGATGCTCGGGGTCGGTCATCTCCAGATGCGCCTGACCACCCGGGAACAGCATGGCGAAGATCTCGCGGAAGTTCGCATCGACCTTCTCAAAGGTCACCAGGAACGCCTTGCGCATCTTGCGATCAATGGCCACCGTGATCTTGGTGAGCGCCTTACGCGCGCTCTCCAGATCGGTCAGCTGCTCCTCGATGTAGTCGGCGCGGCGCTTGAGCTGCTCGTACTCCTCCATGGCAACTTGGTTAACGGGACCAAGGTTGTTGATCTGGCGCACAAGCTGGTTGAGCTCGCGCTCGGCGGCATCGCGGTCGGTGGGCGCAGGAAGCATGAGCGCTTCCTCGAGCACCGTGGTGCCATCGGCGGTAATGGCCTTGATGGCGGCCTCTACCTGCACCTCGAGCTTGCCACGCGCGACCTTAAACTCGTTTTGCGTGGCAGTGGCGGTATCGACCCGCTCCTTGGCACGGGCAACCTCTGCCTTGGCGTCCTCAATGGTCTTCTTGAGCGAAGCGGAGTCCGCCTCCTCCAGAGAGGCCTGGTCACGCAGGCGCGCCGCCCAATCCGACGCGCGTTCCAACAGGGCCGAATAGCGTTCGTGCATGGGGTCGACGCGCAGGCGCAGCAGCTCGAGTGAGCGCGAGGCCTGGCGTGTTCCGCGTATACGGCGGTCGATGCCCTCCAGGCGATGCTCCAGATCGGGTACACGGCCCTTCAGAGAACGCAGACGTTCGCTTGTTTGGGCTAGACGAACCTTGGCGTCGGCGAGCTTGCCGGCAGCCTCGGAATCGTCACGGCGCACGCGGTCGAGCTCGTCGTTGGCCTCGGCAATCTGCAAGCCCAGGGCGCTTGCCTGAGCACGGGCCTCGTCACGCGAACGGGTGAGCTCGTCCACGCGCGGGCGCGCAGCGCGAACGGCCTCGGCGGCCTGCTCACGGCGCTTGGAAATACGCGCGCGCTCGACCTCGGCATTGTTGGCGCTTTGCTCCAAGCGCCCGATCTCGGAGAGCAGCGAGCGGCGCTCGCCCTCAAGACGGGCGATCTCGCCGGCGGCATCGCCCTCGGCGGCACGCGCCTCTTCGACGGCCGCATTGGCCTCGACGACCTGATCCGACACATGCTCAAACACAGCAGCCAGATCGGGCTCCAGGCCCTCCAGCTCGCGAATGCGACGCTTGCGCTCCAAAGCACCCGAAGCCTCGCCGGCGTCGAGCCCCACACGCACCAGGCCGCCGCAGGCGACGCGGGCGCCATCGGGGGTCACGTAAGTCACGCCGTCAACGACAGGCGCCGACAGCGCGGCAGCAAGATCGTCCACTACGTAATAACTGCCGAGCAGCGCCTCGACGACGGGACCGTAGCCCGCACGCACGGACAGACGATCGACCAGGCGGGAACCGGCAGCGCCCTTAGCGGCAGCAGAGGCGCTCACACCGCGCGCGACCAGCAGCGCCTCGCCCGAGGCCTTCTTCTGGTCCAGAGCGGCACGACCGGCACGCTCAAGCGCGGACGCATCGTCGAACAGCAGCGCATCGATATCGCCGGCGAGCAATTGCTCAACCAGGCCCTCAAGCTCACGCGGGGCCTCGAGCACGTCGCCCAAACGGCCTGAGACATCATCGCCCAGTGCGCCCATCAGACGGCTCACCAGCGGCGAGCTGTCTGCCATGCGGGCATCAAGCTTCTTTTGGCTGGCAAGCTCCGAGCGCACCTCGGACAGCTTGTTGCGCGCCTCACTCTCACGATTACGCAAGTCCTTCAGGGCTGCACGGGCGACCTCGGTGGCCTCACGCGCATCGGCCTGGGCCTGGCGCGCTTCCTCAAGAGCACCCTCAAGCTCCTCTGCGCGGTCGCGACGGCTCTCGAGCGAGGCCGTGACCTCCTCGAGCTGCTCGTCGATCTGCTCCAGGCGTGAGGCGTACATGTTGTCCTCGACCTCGGCGTTGCTCAGCGAGTCCTTCACCTTGGCGAGTTCGAGCGCCGCGTTATCGGCCACACGCTGCACATCGCGTTGCTCACGCGTAAGCTGCGAAATCTGATTGTCGAGCGCCACGCGCCGCTCGTGGAGCTCAGCGGCGGCAGGACCAGCGGCGTCAACGTCCTCCTGGGCCTGCATGTGCGCGCCGGTCACTTCCTCAAGCTGCGCACGTGCATCCTCGAGCTCCTCGACAACGCGACGACGCTGATGCTCGGAGCTCGAGATCTGACCGCGCATGTCGGACAGGCGCGACACCATATTGTGGCCCTTTTCCTCGAGCAGGCGCATATCGGAGTTAATGCGACCGACCACGTCTTGCATATGGCGGCGCTGCTCGCCCAGATCGCCCACAAACAGGCCCTTTTCCTCGAGCATGACCTGGAGCTTCTCGAGCTCGCGTTCCTTTTCGCCCAAGCGGTACTGCGCAAGCTCAAGCTCGGCAGCGCCCTCCTTGGAGCGGCTCTCCAAGTCGTTCCACTGCGACTGCAGCGAACGAAGCTCGTCGACGGCCAGCATCTGCGTAAGTTCGTTCGCGCGCGAGGACAGCTCTTTGTACTTGCGCGCGCGATCGACCTGACGCTCCAGCGGCCGCAGCTGACGGACGATTTCCTTATTGATGTCGCGGGCACGGGTCAAGTGCTCGTCCATCGATTTAATCTTTTTGAGCGCACGCTCCTTGCGGCGTTTGTGCTTGGAGATGCCGGCGGCCTCCTCGATGAGGGCACGGCGCTCCTCGGGGCGGCTCTGCAAAATGGCGTCGAGCTTGCCCTGGCTGATGATGGAATGCGTATCCTTGCCCAAGCCCGAATCGTGCAGGATGTCCTGAATGTCCATCAGGCGGCAGGGGCTCGAGTTGATGAGGTACTCGCTTTCGCCCGAGCGATACATACGACGGGTGATGGCGACCTCGTCAAAGTCGACGGGCAGCATATGGTCCGAGTTATCGAGCACCAGCGTGACCTCGGCGACACCCACCGGCTTGCGCGCTGACGAGCCCGAGAAGATGACATCCTCCATGGCCTGGCCGCGCAGCTGCTTGGCGCTCTGCTCGCCCAGGACCCACAGAATCGAGTCAGAGATGTTCGATTTTCCCGAGCCGTTGGGACCGACGATGACGGTCAGGCCCGGCTCAAACGTCATATGGGCGCGGTCGGCAAACGACTTGAACCCTTTGAGCGTGAGGGACTTGAGATACACGGCTCCTCGCTTAAACAGGCTTCTTGTTGAGAATCACGCCATTGGTGGTGTAGCCCATGCGGTCGAGTGCCTCGAGCGCCGCGGCCCCCTCGGCTTCCTTCTTTGAGGAGCCGGAGCCGCGACCCTGGCGAATACCATCGATCAACACCACGGCGGTAAAGGTGGGCGCATGCGCAGGGCCCTCGGAGCCGACCAGCTTGTACGCGGGAGGCTCGTGGCCGTCGGCCTGCACGCACTCCTGCAAATACGACTTGGGGTTCGCAGGGTGCTCGGCACGCTCGGATGCCAAATGTGGCTTAAGCGTACGGTGGATAAACTCCGCCGCGGCATCCCAGCCGGCGTCCAGATACAGCGCGCCCACGAGCGACTCGTAGACGTTCTCGAGCGCCGAGTGCAGGCCGCGCGCGCCGGTACCGGTCTCGGAGGCACCAAAGATGATGATGTCATCGATACCCAGCTCGTGCGACACCTCGGACAGCGTGGCGCCCGAGACAAGGGACACCTTCAGGCGTGTGAGCTTGCCCTCGTCAAACTCCGGATAGGACACAAACAGGGAGCGTGCGACCACGGCGCCCAAAATGGAATCACCCAAGAACTCAAGGCGCTCGTAGCTTGCCGAGACTGGCTGGCCTTCGACGGCCGAAGGATGCGTAAGGGCCGCGCGCAGCAGCACCTTGTCATTGAACTCGTGGCCCAGAATCTCCTGGGCGCGCGTAAGTCGTTCGGATAAAGCCAAGACCTAAGCCTCCCTGGCGTTTTCGATCGCGTCGACGGCGTCGGCGACAGAGTTGAGCGAGAGCAGGGTCTCGTCATCGATCTCGAGATTGAACTCGTCCTCGATAGCCGTAACCAGTTGCAGGCGCTCGAGCGAGTTGGCATCGAGGTCGTCAAAGGTGGTCTCATCGCTAATTTCGGCAACATCGACGCCCAGAACGTCAGCAGCGACCTCGGCGATCTTGTCGAAGATTTCGGAGCGGTCCATAGCGCTTCCTCTCATAGTGCATGAATACCAAAAGAATGGTACCGCCCGGGCGGTACCAAGACACGGTTCTGATTCTACCCCACGAAGCAGGCCGCGAGGCACATAACAGCGCTCTAACTCGCTCTTACAAAACGATGCCGTCCATGGAGTTGGCGACGTTCTCGACCAGCCCTGCGCGCACGGCTTCGGCCGCCGCGAGCGTACCGTTTTTAACAGCCTCGACCGAGGTGGCGCCATGGCCGATCAGGACCACGCCACGCAGGCCCAAAAGAATCGCGCCGCCCTTGGCATCACCAGAGAGCTTGGCCTTAATCCCGCGCATCTGCTTTTTAATGAGCAGCGCGGCGATCTTGGTGCCGAGCGAGGCCATAAAGGCGCCCTTGAGTTCCTGCAGCAAGAACTTGGCAGCACCCTCGGTGGCCTTGAGCGCAATATTGCCCGACATGCCATCGGCAACGACGACATCGAAGTTACCGGAGGTGATGTCCGTTCCCTCGCAGTTACCCACAAAGCCGGGAACGGCGGCTTTCATGGCCGGGAAGCAGGCCTTGGTAAAGTTGGAGCCCTTC
Source organism: Collinsella aerofaciens (assembly GCF_028209625.1). GTDB lineage: Bacteria > Actinomycetota > Coriobacteriia > Coriobacteriales > Coriobacteriaceae > Collinsella > Collinsella aerofaciens_AM. Next base: position 130,051 of record NZ_JAQLDU010000001.1, read on the forward strand.
TCGTCCTCGGTGCCATTGGCAAGCAAGCCCACGCGAGGATGCTCGATGCCCAGGACAACGCGGGCATAGGCGCTGCCCATCTGGGCAAAACGCACCATGTCGTCCACCTCGACATCGGGGTTGGCGCCCATGTCGCACAGCACCGTCAGGCCGCCGGCACGATTGGGCAGCGCATTGGTCAAACAGGGGCGCACCGGCTGCTTCTTGCCTTCGGCCATATATCTAAACGGTGTGACGTAGGCGGTCGCGGCAGCGGTCATGGCGCCGGTGGAGCCGGCGGAGAAAAACGCGTCCGCGTTGCCCTTTTTGATGGCGCGGCAGGCAAGCACGATCGAGGACTTGCGCTTGGTCATCACGGCGCGAATGGGATCGTCATCCATGGCGATAATGTCAGGGGCTTCCAGAGCCTCCACACGTGCATGGGCCGCGGCAAAGGGATTGACGATTTCGGCGGGACCGACTGCCAGGACCTCGATATCGGGATCGGCGGCAAGCGCAGCCTCGATACCATCGAGAACAACCTGAGGTTTCTCGTCTCCGCCCACAACGTCTACACAAACGCGAACGTTACTCATATACATACTCCTTATACAAAAATGGCCGACTCATTGAGCCGGCCATTGTGGTTCCATTTGGAACGGCATCGCATCCAGAGTATACCGTTACTCGGTAACGATAACCTCGCGGTCCTTGTAGAAACCGCAGCTGGGGCACACGTGGTGCGGAAGCTTGACAGCGCCGCAACGGGGGCACGTGGACTGAGCCGCAGCCGAGATCTTCATGTTGGCGGAACGACGGGTGTGAGTGCGGATACGACCCTGCTTTTGTTTAGGTACGGGCATAGTGACCTTCCTTATGAACTATCCAGTGTGGCGATTACGCGCAAGTAGCGATACTACCACAGTTTTACTCATCGAGCTTGAGATTCTTCAATGCTGCAAATGGATTTTCCGTGGCAGCGGCCCATTCTGCCTCTGCCTGGGCGGCGCAATCGCATTGCTCGACGTTGAGATTGCAACCGCAAGTGGGACACAGACCGCGGCAATCGGGCTTGCAGAGCACCACAAACGGCGTGTCCATAACGACCGCGTCATTGATGGGCTCACCCAGATCGACTATGCGGTCCTCACCCAGGAGCTCGTAGCCGTCCTCGTAGGCCTCGGGATCCTCAGGCTCCTCAAAGAGGTAGAACTCCTCGATCTCGCCGGCGATATCAAACGAGGCGGGCTCCAAGCAACGGTCGCACTCGCCGGTGGCGTGCGCGCGGACCATGCCCGTGAGCAAGACACCGGTACCGGCATTGGTAAAGACAACGTCGTAGTCGATGCCGTCCTGTAGCTGGTACTCCTTCTCGCCCACCATGTAGGTGGCGACGTCGACCTTACCGGTCAGCGGATACGAATCACCAGGAAACTCGAGCTGCTCGGAAAGATCGACGGTAACGCTCGGGAACTCAGCCATTACCACTGACCATTCTGTTGGGCGGCACCCTCGTTGAGCTGCTGACGGCAACGGGTAACGGTGCCGGTCAGGCTCTTGAGGTTCTCCTCCAGGTGCGTAAAGACCTGCTCTGCGTAGTCCTCGGCAGCATAACGCGTCTCGCGCTCGTACTGCTGGGCACGATCACGGATGTCGTCGGCCTGCTGCTGCGCTAAGCGGACGATCTCCTGCTCACCGGCAATGGTGAGGGCCTGCTGCTGAGCGTCGGCGATGATGGAATCGGCCTGAGCGGCGGCGGAAGCCATAAGCTCCTCGCGCTCCTTAAGGATACGGCGGGACTTCTGCCACTCCTCGGGATAGCTCATGCGGATCTCGTCGAGGATGTTGAAGAACACGTCGGCGTCGATGACCTTGAACTGAGCGTTCTTGCCGAAAGGCGGCTTGGCTTCCTCGATCAGCCCTTCGAGCTCATCGACCAAGCTGACGATCCTATCGCCAGGAAAATTCTCGCCCGGCATCCGGTCTCCTTTCATAGGTAACATATCATCGTGCTAGTTTACCACATGCCACCAGGCAATAAAAAACGTCACGAAAAGCGATGTCTGAGCGCTTCGACCACGTTGGGCGGAACAAACGTCGATACGTCGCTCCCAAGCGACGCAATCTGGCGTACCACCGAGCTCGAGATGTAACCGTACTGCGGAGCACTCATGACAAAGATGGACTCCAGCTCGTTATCCAAGCGATAGTTGAGGTCGGCCTGCTGCAGCTCATACTCAAAGTCGGTCATGGCGCGCAGACCCTTGACCACGGCCCCCGCCCCCTGCTCGCGAGCGAAGTCGACCAAGAGGCCGGTAAAGGGCAGGACCTCGACGCCGTCGATATCACCGAGCGCCTCGCGAGCCAGCGCCACGCGCTCATCGAGCATAAACGTGGTGCCCACGCCGTTTTTACCCTGCGACTCGGCAACAGCGACGATCACGCTGGGAAAGATGCGACGGGCGCGGCGGATCACATCGATATGGCCAAACGTGATGGGATCGAAGGTGCCCGGGACGATCACGCGGTAGATGGTGTCATTCATGGGCGTTCTCCTGAACCGTCATGGCATCGTTGTTGTGAGCATCGGTGCCGGTGCAATCTTCCTCACCATCGTCATCGCCGACCCAACGAAGCAGGTCGACCGAGGTAATGCCGTAGCGCTTCTCGCGCACGATCTCAAAGCCTGCCGGATGCGCGCCCGCATCGGCGGCGGCATGCTCAAACAGGGCATAAGCGCCAGGTGCAAGCAGACCCTGCTGAGCCAGGTTCTGCAGCAGTATCTCGACCGGCTCGGCACCAAAAGCATAGGGCGGGTCGAGCAGGACCAGATCAAAGGGGCCGCCCGGCACACGACCGCGCGAGGCGCTCGCCAGCATGTCGCCCGTTACCACGCGCCAACGCGCACGGTCACGGCAGAGCGACTCGATATTCTTGGTAATGAGCCGCGCGGCATTCCGTTCGATCTCGAACGTCGTGAGCGAGCGGGCACCACGTGAGAGCATCTCTAACCCTAAGGCGCCGGAACCGCCAAAGGCGTCCAGCACGCGGACCTCGTCCAGATCGAAGTCAAATGCCGACATGACCATAGATGCGCATGCCTCGCGCACACGATCGGTCGTGGGGCGGGTGACATCGCGACCACGGGGCTCCTCGATCTTACGACCGCGCCATTCGCCGCCGATGATTCTCATCCTCCGCTGACCTCCTTAAAAATGTGTCGATATCGCATGGCGACCGCATCGCGCAGGGGGCGCGTCGCCACGGAGTCAAGGTTGCAAGCATACCGCAAGAGCTCGACCGCGTCCAAATGGGCCCACTCGATCAGCTCCTCGTCGGCATCCAAGTCGACAAAGCGCAGGGTCACTCCGCCATGCTGGCGGTACCCCAGGATTTCGCCCTCGTGGCGCAGACGCAGGTCCATCTGGGCGAGCGTAAAGCCATCCGAGGTCTTCTCGAGCGATTGCAGGCGATCTTGTGCTGCCGAAGCGCCGCCGTTGCCCTTGGAGTGCGTCATGACCAGGCACGTGCCCGACACGCTGCCACGGCCCACACGACCGCGCAGCTGGTGCAGGGCAGCCAAACCAAAGCGCTCGCCGTTCTCGATGACCATGACGGTGGCGTTGGGCACATCGACGCCCACCTCGACCACCGTAGTCGAGACGAGCACGTCGATCTCGCCACGCTTGAAGGCATCGATAACCTGGTCCTTCTCCCCCGCTGGCATGCGGCCGTGAAGGCGCTCGATGGCAAGACCCGGCAACGCCAGACGCAGGCGATCGAGCTCGGTTGCCGTATCGTGCAGCGGCACAGGGACAGTCACGCGGCCCTCGTCGTCACGAGCGATACCGGGCACGTCTTCCAGCTCATCGGCCGAGTCACCCGGCTCCACAAGTGGGCAGATCACATAGGCCTGGTGGCCCTTTTCGTGTGCCTCGCGGATGGCGCCGTAGGCCAGGTCGCGGCTCGACTCGGTGAGCACGCGCGTCGTAACACCCGCACCCGGAACAGGTCGATGGCGAATGATGCTCGTGTCCAGGTCGCCATAGACCGAGAGCGCCAACGTGCGCGGGATAGGCGTGGCCGTCATAACGAGCAGGTCGGCGCCCGGGCCCTTGGCACGCAGGGCATTGCGCTGGCCCACACCAAAGCGGTGCTGCTCGTCGATGACGACAAGCGACAGATGCTTAAACGCCACGTCATCCGAAAGGACCGCGTGGGTACCAAAGAGCACGTCGAGCTCGCCCGATTCCAGCTGCGCATGGATCCGCTCGCGCTCGGCCGCCGGCGTGGCACCCGTCAGGAGCGCCCAGGACATACCGGCCTGCGAGAGCAAGGGGCCGGTCTTATCGGCATATTGGCGCGCCAGCACGCCCGTAGGCGCCATAACGCAGGACTGAGTACCCGAATCGGCCGCGACGGCCAGCGCGCAGGCGGCGACGGCCGTCTTGCCGGTACCGACGTCGCCCAGCAGCAGGCGGTTCATCACGCGATCGCCATCACACATGTCGTGCAGGATGTCTTGGAATGCGGCCTCCTGCTCGTCACTCAGCGAAAACGGCAGGGCTTCCTTGAGCGCCGCCAAGTGCTCGCCCGCGACATGGGCGTAGGGAACGACTTCGACCAACCCGCCGTCGTTGCGCAGGCGCAGCGCCAGTTGAAGGCAGAGGCACTCCTCATAGGCAAGCCGTGCGCGCGCAATATCGCGCTCGGCCATACTCGATGGAAAATGAATTGAGCGCAGCGCGCGGGCATTGCTCATCAGGCGGCGCTTAACGCGCAGGCGTGCAGGAATCGGATCGAAGGGATTGCTGACAACCTCGAGCGCGCCGCTTACGATGCGGCGCATCCACGCCTGGCTCACGCCATCGCTCACGTAATGGACCGGCAGGATAGTCCCAGCGGCACGCCCGTCCTCGAGCTTTTCGAAATGCGGCGAGGCCATCTGCTTAAAGCCGTAGGCAAACTCGACCTTACCCATCACGGCCAGGCGGTCGCCCTGCTTCAACTGCTGGGCAATCCAAGGCTGACGGAAAAAGGCGACTTGCAGCACGCCCGTCTCGTCCACCAGCGAAACCTCAGTCACCTGCATACGCGGACGGGGCTGCTTTTGGACGATGCGATCGACCGTGGCGACAATCGTGCACACGGTACCGATGGGAGCCATCTCGATGGACCAGGAGCGCGTAAAGTCGAGATATCGATGAGGGATATGGAGAAGGAGGTCCCCCACCGTCCGAATTCCCAGACGGCGAAGGGCCTCCTCACGTTTACCCGAAACATATTTGAGTCGCGCGATATCCTCGTCGAGCGCATTGCTCTGGGCAAAGCGCTCCGAGACGCGCGGCACGAAGCACAGCTCGGACATGGGCAGATGCCTACTCGATCGAGAAGATCACGGGATAGAGCGGCTGCTCGCCACGATGGGCATCAATCTCCAGGTCGGGCTGAGCCTCCTCGATGGCGTCGACGATCTCCTGGAAGGCCTCGTCGGACAGCTCCTCACCGGCCAGAATCGTAAGCGCGTCGCCTTCCTCTTCCTCCTGCATGCGGTTGATGCAGTCGAGCGTGACCTGCTTCACGTCGGAGCCGACCACGTCGATGGAGCCGGCAATGATACCCATAACGTCACCGGAGTGAATCGGAGAGCCGTCGGAGGCGCTGGAATCGCGCACGGCACGGGTGACCTCGCCATCGCGGACCTCGCTGATGGCGTCGACCATGGCGGCGACGGCGTCCTCGAGCTCGGAATCGGGCAGGACCGCAAACAGCGCGGAGAACGCCTGCGGGACGGTCTTGGTGGGAACGACGGCAACCTTCTTGTCGGTGCAGGCAGAAGCGGCAGCCTCGGCAGCCATGCGGATGTTGCCGTTATTGGGCAGGATGATGACCGAGGTCGCGTTGACCTGGTCCACCGCGCCCAGCAGGTCGGCGGTCGAGGGGTTCATGGTCTGGCCACCCGAGACGATCACGTCAACGCCAAGGGACTTGAGGATGTCGGCCTCGCCCGAACCGGCGGCAACGGCGACAAAGCCCAACGCCTTGGCGGGCTCGGCGGCCTTCTCCTGGTCCTCATGAATCTTAGCGGTACGGTCGTGCGCCTCCATCTCCATGTTGTGGATAAAGACCTCGTAGATCTGACCAAGCTGAAGCATGTGCTCGAGCACCAGGTTCGGGGTGTTGGAGTGCACGTGGATCTTGTAGTCGGGATAGGCACCCACGAGCAGCTCGCAGTCGCCCATGGAGCCCAGGAACTTAAGGCATTCGTCCTCGTCAAACGGGGCGTCGGCCTTAAAGAGGAACTCGTTGCAATAGCGGAACTCCGAGCCCTCCCAGTCGTCGTTGGCCTCGATCTCAACGCGACCGAGGGCCGCGTCGCGGGCAGAGCCGGCAGAATCAAACGTGGCGGAGAAATCCTCGACAACGGTGCTGCGGCCAAGAGCGGCGGCGACAAAGTTCTCCAGGAAAATGGCAAAACCAAAGGCACCGGAGTCGACCACGCCGTTCTCCTTCAGAACGGGCAGCAGGTCGGGCGTGCGGGCGACGGACTGGTAGGCCTCGACGACGATGGCATCGAGCGCGTCCTCGGCCGAGAACTTCTTCTTCTCGCACTCGTCGGCCTTGGTCGAGACATCGCGCAGGACCGTGAGGATCGTGCCCTCGATGGGCTTGCGGACGGCTTGGAAGGCGACCTTGACAGCGCGACGGAAGGCGAAGGCGATGTTGGCAGACGTGATGGGCTCATCGGCAGAGACGAGACCCTCGGCCACGCCGCGCAGGATCTGCGAGGTGATGACGCCGGAGTTGCCGCGGGCACCCATCAGAGAGCCGTGGGTGATGGCGCCGGCGATGGCTTCCATATCGGCATCGGCGGGAAGGGCGGAGAGCTCCTTGGTCACCGAGGCGAGCGTGAGCGACATGTTGGTACCGGTGTCGCCGTCGGGTACGGGGAAGACGTTGAGCTTGTTGATCTCCTCGGCCTTGTCGGAAACGGCAGCCGCAGCGATCGGAAAACAGGTGCGAATGGTCTTTGCAATCATGGGTATTTGAATCTCCGTTTTCGGATGCTAGTTCAGACGGCTCTTGAGCGCGTCGATATGGATGCCGATCTTAAGGCTGGCGGGATCGATCTGGGCGATCTCCTGCAGGGTAAAGGCAACGGAGCTCGAAAGATTGTGGCAGACGGACTTCATGTTGACGCCGTTCTCGAGCACGACGTGAAGATCGACCGTAAGGCCGTTCTCGTCGGCGGAGACAAGCACGCCCTTGCGGAGGCGCTGACCGGCAAGCAGGCGCACGCTCTCTGCGCCTTGGAGCTGCTCGGCCATACCGACAACGCCATAGCACGTCATCGCGGCATAACCGGCAATATCGGCAATAACGTCGTTCGAGACGCTCAGGCTGCCGTTAATGGTCTCAGACACAAGAATCTCCTTATCTGGTGCTCGCGGCACCATCTCGTGGGAGCAATCATTGCATTATTCTACAACGAGCGCGCCATGTTGAGGTGGTGGGTCGAGGGATTACATCCTCGACACGAAATGTTGATATGGCAACGTTCGCGCTAGGCGATCGCGGCATGAAAAAACCCGCCGCATAGCGACGGGTTTTACAACCTGGCTCCCCGGGTAGGACTCGAACCTACAACAGCGCGGTTAACAGCCGCGTGCTCTACCATTGAGCTACCGAGGAATTTAAAGCCCAACTGAAAGGGCTGGAAAATTCTGGCTCCCCGGGTAGGACTCGAACCTACAACAGCGCGGTTAACAGCCGCGTGCTCTACCATTGAGCTACCGAGGAATAGGTGCGTGCTCTCAAGCAACGAAGTTTATTATACGGACGATTGGGCGAAGGGCAAGAACTTTTTTAAGAAATTTTCTCGCCTTGATCCCTTGGGGACGGCCTAACTACCGGCACCGGCAACGGAAACGCCGATGTTTTGACAATGCCAGCGAGCGGGCACCAGAGCGAACAAATTGTCATGAAAAGAGGACGGCATAGACCTTCTGGTCATGCCGTCCTCTTTGAATGACAAGTTGTCGCTCTGGTGTCCGCGCAGCGTCGGCCAGTTACGGCGTTTGGTAAAACGCCGTAACTACTAAGACTCGATGTAGTCCTTCAGCTTGCTAGAGCGGCTGGGGTGACGGAGCTTAGCCAGGGTCTTGGACTCGATCTGGCGGATGCGCTCGCGCGTGACGCCAAACTCGCGGCCGACTTCCTCGAGCGTACGGGGATGTCCGTCGACAAGGCCAAAGCGCAGCTCAATAACCTTGCGCTCACGATCGGCAAGCGAGTCAAGCACCTGCGTGAGCTGCTCCTGCAGCATGGAGAAGCTGGCGGCATCGGGCGGAACGATAGCCTGGGAGTCCTCGATGAAGTCGCCCAGCTGGGAATCCTCTTCCTCGCCGATGGGGGTCTCGAGTGACACGGGCTCCTGCGAAATCTTCTGGATCTCGCGGACGCGGTCGGCACTCATGTCCATCTCGGCACCGATCTCCTCGGGGGTCGGGTCGCGACCCAGGTCCTGGAGAAGCTGGCGCTGCACGCGAACGAGCTTGTTGATGGTCTCGACCATGTGCACGGGAATACGAATGGTACGGGCCTGGTCGGCGATTGCACGCGTGATGGCCTGACGGATCCACCACGTGGCGTACGTGGAGAACTTAAAGCCCTTCTGGTAGTCGAACTTCTCGACGGCGCGGATCAGACCGAGGTTGCCCTCCTGGATCAGGTCCAGGAACAGCATGCCGCGACCGACATAGCGCTTGGCGATGGAAACGACTAGGCGCAGGTTGGCGCTGATGAGCGCCTGCTTGGCCTCGAGACCGACGTTCTCAATACGGGTCAGGCGACGCATCTCGGCGCGGGTGAGCTCGATCTCGCCCGCCTCGGCGGCCTCGAGCTTCTCGGTGGCGTCAAGACCGGCCTCGATCTTCATGGCCAGATCGACCTCTTCGGAGGCGGTCAGCAGGTCGACCTTACCGATCTCCTTAAGGTACATACGAACCGGGTCACCGGTCAGCATCACCGTGGAGGCATCGATGCCACGCACGCGCGAACGCGAGCGGGACGTGCGCACGGTGCGCTTCTTCTTGCTCTTGGAAGAACCCATCTCGGCGTCGGCCTGACGGGCCATCTTAAGCTCGTGATCATCGAGCGAGCCGGAATCGTGCTCGTCGTCATCGAAATCATCGGTATCGTTATCGTCATCGTCGACGTCCATGGGGGCGTCGTCGTTACCGCTCGCGGAGATAATCTGGATGCCGCTGTTGCGCAACGCGGAATACACCGCGTTGAGCTGCTCGTCAGATACATCGATATCCTTCAGGGCGACCTGAATCTCGTCCTCGGTTACCGAAGTCCTGTTTGAGCCGTTGCCCATGAGCTTTGCAACGTAGGATTCCAGCCCAGTACCCGTGCTCTCAGTCTTTTTTGGCACAGATTCTCCCTTCATAGTCCACAGGACTCAATACTTTAGCACACAGCAACGTCTATACCCAAAATCCAGACTGGATATAGGCGAGAATACGCTGGTTGACCACAACATCTAGGCCTGTTCGGTGCCTGCGGCCTCCAGACCGATCAAACGGAACGGGTCAGCCACGCCGCCGATCGACTTTTGCAGTTCGCGTTGACGTTGCGAATCCTGCGCGGCCTGCACGGTCAGCGCGCGACGGGCCTCGTCATCGAGTGAACGGTCCTGGCGCAGCTTGGCCTGTGCAGCACGCATGCGGCGCTTGATGGTGTAGAGCTCGAGCGTATCGAGCATGAACACGATGTTCGTCTCGGTGGGGTGTTTGCTCGTCGCCGAGATGCGCCCGGCACTCACAAGCGTTGCCGCCTCGGGACACACCGAGCGCGCCGCATCCATGCAGGTCGCAGGATCGGTGCCCGGGGGCGTCGCCAGTACGGCCCATGCGATGGACTCGTGACGCGGGTCGACCCACTCGATGGAGCAGATGCGATCGGCATACGTGCGGAACAGGTCGGGGTAGCTCGTGAGCATGGTCAGCAGCTCGCGCTCCCCTGCCAAGGACTTGCGTTCCAGATCGGTCAAAACCATAGTGGCCGAGGCGTCTGTCGGGGAACCGGCGGGCGCAGAGCCCATACCATCAGGCACATCAATCGGTGGCAGGTCGTCGACGACCTCTACAGGCGCGACACCGTATGCATCGAGCGGGACATAGTCGTACGGCTCTTCTTCGACCGGCGCGGACACCGGCGGCGTCGCGCCCGATGCCCAAGTACCACGAGATGCCCCCTGCGAACCAGATGACCGACCGCCCGCGCTACCAGATCGCTCGGCTTGCGCCCGCTGGCGTTCATAGTTCTGCTCACGGCGACGCTCCGCATCCTCGCGTTTAGCGACATCGCGAAACACACGGCCCGAGCTCGAGCGCACCGTCTCCAAATCCAAGCCAAGCAGGTCGGCAATCTGGATAAAGTACGTATCGATCATGTAGCTATCGCGCAGCGGATAGATGAGCGTCAGCGCATCCTCGAGCGCCTTGGCACGACCGCCCGGCGTGGTGATGTCGCTCGACTCCTGCAGCGAACGGTAAACAAAGTCCATGAGCGGCTCGGCGGCGTCAATGCGTTTCTGCAGCTCCTCTCCGCCGTGCGCCGTGATGAACTCCATGGGATCGTTGCCGTCGGGCAGTACCACGCAGCGCAGGTCCATCGAATCCTGCTCGATAAATTGAATCGCGCGACGGGCGGCCTTCTGGCCCGCGGCATCGCCATCGAACATATACACGATACGCTTGGCAAAGCGGGTGAGCGTCTTGACGTGATGCTCCGTGAGCGCGGTGCCCAGCGTGGCGACAACGTTTTTGATCCCCGCCTCCCAGCAGGCGATGCAATCGGTATAGCCCTCCACCACGATGGCCGTATCCTGCGCGACGATAAACTCCTTGGCCCAGTTAAAGCCATAGAGGTTTCGCTTTTTATGGAACACGCTCGTCTCGGCGGTGTTGAGGTACTTGGGTTGGCCGTCACCCATGATGCGCCCGCCAAAGGCAATGTTGTGACCCTGCTCGTCAAAGATGGGAAACATCACGCGGTCGTAGAAGCGGTCGGCAAGCTGCCCGCGCCCGCGGCTCACGGCAACGTTGGCGTCGATCATCTCCTGCGGGGTAAAACCCGCCTGGGACAGGTGCGACACCAGCGCGTTGCGGCCCGGTGCAAAGCCCAGGCAGTAGCGGCGGCAGACGTCGCCACCCATACCACGGCTGGCAAAGTACTCGCGTGGACGGCCGTCCTTACCGCGCATAAGCATGGTGTGGTAGAACTGGGCGGTCTCGGCACACAGATCGTAGATGCGGGCACGCTTGGTACCGCGCTCGCGACGATCTCCGGTGTCATGCAGCTCAATACCCGCACGATCGGCCAAATAGCGGATTGACTCGGGAAAGCTCAGGTTTTCGCGCTTCATGATATAGGTGAAGACGTCGCCGCCTTCGCCGCAGCCAAAGCAGTGCCAGACCTGCGTAGCGGGGATAATGTGGAAAGAAGGCGTCTTTTCGCCATGGAAGGGGCAGCAACCCCAAAACTCATGGCCGCGGGGCTTGAGCTCAACCGTTTCCTGCACGATGGCAACTAAGTCGGACGCAGCGCGTACCTGGTCTTTTTCCTCATCGCTAATCACGGATGCCCACCCCCTGCTCGCCCAAGTTGTGACGAATATCCTCGATATTACCCTCGACGGTCGAGATCAACTCATCCAGCGATTCGAACACACGCGAGGGACGCAGCCAGCGCGTAAACGCCAGCGAAACGGAAGCGCCGTACAGGTCGCCCGTATAACCAATTAAGTTAGCCTCGAGATGCGATGAAGCGGCATCGTCGGCATACGTCGGCGGCAGGCCGACGTTAACGGCAGCAGGCCATACGGTGTCATCGACGAGCACCAGGCCCTCATACACGCCATCGGCAGGCACCTGAATGCCGTCGGGAACCTGCAGGTTTGCCGTGGGAAAGCCCATGCCAGAGCCCTCGTGACGGCCGCGAATAACACCGCCGCGCAGCATATACGGGCGGCCGAGCAACTCAGCAGCCAGCTCCACACGGCCCTGTCCCAGCTCATGACGGATGCGGGTGGCGCAAATGGCCTCACCGCCCTCGCAAAGCAGATCGTGACCATACACGTCAACGCCGTGCTCGGAACCCCAGACGCGCATCTCGGCAACACCAGAAGCACCGCCACGACCCAGCCTAAAATCGCTGCCAACGCGAATCGAACGAATGTCGACCACGCGTGACAACAGTGTGAGAAAACCGACATGGTCGAGTGCCGCAACCTCAGGCGTAAAGGGAACGGCCACCACTGCATCGACCCCGGTCTGAGCCAAGGCATGTAGACGGTCGGCCGTCGTCATCAATTTTTGAGCGGGCGAAGGACTCACCACAACGTCCGGATCGGGATCGAAAGTGACCACGACCGCCTTGCAGCCATGGGCACAGGCATCACGGACAAGCGCTTCGATGAGTTCCCGGTGTCCACGGTGAACGCCATCGAACACGCCAATGACGATCGAGGCAGCACCCAAGTGCTCGCACTCATCAAACGCATCGGCAGTGTCGATGCGAGCCTCGTCCGACTCGCCTTCAAAAAAGATACGCGCGAGCTCGCGAGCGGACAACATCATCGAACACCGCCGATTGCCTGCGGAAACACGTGCTCCATGACAAAACGGCCACTTTCGATGCGGGCGAGCGCCTTGAGTCCCCCATCGAGCACCAGCGCAAACGGCGCTTTCGAAGCATCGAAATCGGCAAGCGCACGCTCAACGGGAATGCGTCGGCCGCAGAGCAGGTCTTCGGCAAGATTGTCCGGCAAGTCAACACGCGTGGCGCCCAGGGCCGCAATGGGATCCAGGGCAAAGCCGGGCGCGGACTCGGGAGAAAGCTCCTCGACCGCATGACAGGCGCCAATGGAAACAACACCGGAGGCCGTGCGGCGCAGCGCGGAAATGTGCGCGGCGCTCTCGCAGGCGCGGCCCAAGTCGCGAGCGAGCGCACGGATATAGGTGCCCTTGCTCACCGAGAACGCCACGGTCCACACACACGTATCACCTTCGCCGCCCACGGCGATCAGGTCGGCGGCATAGACCTCGACGGGGCGCGGAGGTAGGTCCACCGCATTGCCCTCACGAGCAGACTTGTAGGCGCGAACGCCATTGACCGAGATAGCCGAAAACGCCGGCGGCACCTGCATCTGCGGACCCAGCATAGCGGCCAGGCGCTCACGGGCATAGGCAGGATCGCGGAGCTCGTTGGCAACAGCCACCGTGCGGACCGCCTCGCCCTCCGCATCATCGGTATTGGTCTCGGCGCCAAACGAGATGTCGGCGACATAGCTTTTGGTATCGAGCGTGAGCATGCCCAGCAGACGGGTGGCCTGGCCCACACCCACCACCATGACACCCGATGCCATGGGGTCGAGCGTGCCGGCATGGCCGACGCGTCGCTCATGGAGGGCGCGCCGGCATTGCGAAACCACATCGTGGGACGTGCAGCCCACCGGCTTATCGACGGCGAGCAGCATATTCAGTTGAGAAGGCGTACGACGAGCCATGTACCATCCAAAAAGTTAAAGCTCGACGGTCACCGAAGCGGGATCCTCCCCTACCAGTTCGGCCAGCATGGGAAGTGCCACGGTGAGCGTCTCGAGAATCGTTCCGTTGTTGGAGAAACCGGCGGCAGCAGGATGTCCGCCTCCGCCAAAGGCAGCAGCGATCTCGGACACGTTGAGGTCGCCCTTGGAGCGCAGGTTGCCGCGCACCTTGGTATCGCCCTCAATGCCCTTCAGGAACAGGCAGACCTCGACGCCCATCACCGAGCGCACCACGTCAACCAGACCGTCGCACTCATCCGAGGTGACACCGCACGCCTCAAGGTCACTCTGGTACGCGTAGCTATACGCGACGCGCCCGTGGGCCACCGTCTTAATGCGGCCCATAACGATGGACTTGAGGTGCAAAAACTCAACGCGCATGCTCTGGTAGACCTCGAGTGCCACACGCGCCGGATCGGCACCGTGGGCAACCAGACGCGAGGCTGCATGGAACGCGGCGGCATCGGCGTTTTGATACTGAAAACGACCGGTATCGGTCACCAGGCCGCACAACAAGCAGGTCGCAACACCATCGCGAGCCACAATGCCACAATTGTCCAAAAAGCGGTCGATGATCATGGCGCAGGCCGCGGCGTCGACGCACCTCAGGCTCAGCTCGGCAAATTCCTCGCGCGCCGGATGGTGATCGAAGCACACCACATGCGACGAGCGACGAAGCACCTCGGCGGAGTTGTTCAGACGCTCGACGACCGGCACGTCCACCGAGATGAACAGGTCCGGATTGCCGGTATACGCAGATGCCGGCACCAGACGGTCGGCGCCCTCCATAAAACGGTAGATGCGCGGAACCGGGTCATCGTCTGCCAGCAGCAGGGCAATGTCCTTGTTGGGAAAGAACTTCCTAAGCGAGAGGCCCAGGCCTAGCACGGAGCCCAGGGCGTCGCCATCGGGAGACGTATGTCCCGAAATCGCAATGGAGGACGCACCCTCGATGAGCTCAAGGATGCGTCGCTGAATATCTGCAGACTCGCACGATGCGAGGTCGGCGGAATTACTCATCTAAAGCTGCCTCCTGGGCGGCATCCGCTATCGGATAGCCGTCCTCGTCCTTTTCGATCGCAAGCGTGGCGGGAACGTTTTCCAGCGCACGCGTGATGCGCTCGGCCTCATCGGTCGAGCGATCGATGCGAAAATCGAGCTCGGGCGTGACGCGCCAATCGAGCGAGCGGGCCAGCAGGCTACGGATGCGGCCCTTGGCGCTGGCGAGCGCCTCCATGACCTCGTCGTAGCGGCTCGCGTCGCACGACACGTACACACGCGCGAACGAACGGTCCACCGCGACCTCGACCGCGGTCAGGGTGACCAGGTCGAGACGCGGATCGGAAACCTCAAAGAGCAGGATATAACCGAGCTTCTCGCGAAGCTGCTCGCCCAAACGGCGGGTTGCCTGCGTTTGCTTCATAGCGCTACCCCCTACTCGGTACGGGCAACCTGGTCGATGCGGTAGCCCTCAATGGTGTCGCCAGGCTTAATGTCCTGGAAGTTCTCCAGGCCAATACCGCCCTCGGAGCCGCTCTTGAGGCTCTTGGCCTCATCCTTGTAGTGGCGCATCGAGGCGATCTTGCCGTTGAAGACCACGATGCCGTCGCGCACCAGGCGCACGGAATCGGTCGCGGCGATCTCGCCCTCTTCGACGCGGACACCGGCGGCGATACCGACCTTGGGCACCTTGAAGGTGTCCAGAACGGTCGCGGTACCCGTGGAAACCTCGACCTCGGTGGGCTTGAGCATGCCGATACGGGCTGCGTCGAGGTCCTCGAGGCACTTGTAGATGACGTCGTAGCAACGGATCTCGACGCCCTCGCGCTCGGCGGCGGAGCGGGCCTTGCCGTCGGGACGGACGCCAAAGCCGATGATGATGGCGTTGGAGGCGTCGGCCAGAACGACGTCGGTCTCGTTGATGGCGCCAACGGCGGAGTGGATCGTGTTGATGCGCACTTCGGACTGGTCCATCTTGTCGAGGGAGTCCTGAAGGGCCTCGATAGAACCCTGGACGTCGGCCTTGATGATCAGGTTGAGCTCCTTGACCTCGGCGTCGGCGATGGTCTCGAAGAGGTTCTCGAGCGTCACATGCTTCACGCGGCTCTGCTCCTCGATGCGGGCCTTGAGCGAACGCTCGTCGGCCAGGGCGCGAGCCTCGCGCTCGTCCTCGAACACGCGGAACTCATCGCCGGCGTTGGGGACGGACTGCAGGCCCAGGATCTCGACGGCGTCGGAGGGACCGGCCTCGGTGACGGCGTTGCCCTTGGGGTCGAGCATGGCGCGGACGCGGCCGTAGGTAAGGCCGGCGACCAGCGTATCGCCCACGTGCAGGGTACCGCGGGTCACGAGCACCGTGGCAACCGAGCCGCGGCCCTTGTCGAGCTTAGCCTCGAGGACGTTGCCCGAAGCGAACGTATCGGGGTTGGCCTTGAGTTCGAGCACGTCGGCCTGGAGCAGGACGGTCTCGAGCAGGTCGTCGATACCGATCTTCTGCTTGGCGGAGATGTTGACGAACATGTTCTGTCCGCCCCACTCCTCGGGGATGATGCCGTACTCGGTGAGCTCCTGGCGCACGCGGTCGGGGTTGGCACCCGGCTTATCGATCTTGTTGACGGCGACGACGATGGGGACGCCGGCGGCCTTGGCGTGGTTGATCGACTCGATGGTCTGGGGCATGACGCCGTCGTCGGCAGCCACGATCAGAATGACGATGTCGGTCACCTTGGCGCCGCGGGCACGCATGGCCGTAAAGGTGGCGTGACCGGGGGTATCGATGAAGGTAATCTTGCGGTCATTGATCATGACCTGCGAAGCGCCGATGGCCTGAGTAATGCCGCCCGCCTCGCCGGCAGCGACGCCGGTGTGACGGATGGCGTCGAGCAGCGAAGTCTTGCCGTGGTCGACGTGGCCCATGACGGTGACGACCGGGGCACGCGGCTTAAGGTCGGCGGGATCGTCGTAGAACGAGAAGGTGTTCTCCTCCTCGGGGGTGATGATCTTGATCTGGCGGCCCAGGTCGTCGGCAACGAGCTCGACGAGGTCGTCGGACATGGACTGCGTCATGGTAAGCGGCGTGCCCAGCAGGAACAGGCGCTTGATGATGTCGTTGGCCGGAACGTCGAGCGCCTCGGCGAGCTCCTGGACGGTAACGCCCTGGGAGACCTTGATGGCGTCGAGGTCCTCGGGGTTTACGCCCTGGGCCAGCGCCTCCTCAATCTTGCGCTCTTCCTGAGCCTTTGCGGCCTCGCGCTCGCGCTTCTCCTTGCGCTTTTTGCGGCGACCAGTGGACTCGCGAGAGGCCTCCTCGACGGCGGCACGAGCCTCCTCGAGCACCTTCTCGCGGCTGTACTCCTCGGCCTCGCGAGCCATGCGGCTGTAGTGGTCCTCTTCGTTGTTGTGACCGCCCTTGCGCTTCTTGCCCTTGCCCTGCTTGTCGGGGTTGGGGAAGTCCATGCCGGCAGCGACGTTGTTGCTGGCATTGGTGCGATGGCTGTGGGGACGGCTCTCGGAGGCGTTGCGCTCGGAGTTGTTGTCGGAGGCGTTGCGATCGTTACGACGGCCACCGCGACGGTCGTTGTTGCCGCCACGACGGTTGCCGCGCTCGGCAGCGCGCTCGGCCTTGGCCTTCTGCTCGGCGTCCTTCTTCTCCTTGAGCACGGTCTCCTGTGCGGCGATCTGGTCGAGCAGCGAACGGAAGCGCGAACCGGAGTCGGAAGCGGGAACGGCGCGACGCTGGGCCTCGCGGGCAGCCTCCTCCTTCTCGCGAGCAAGACGCTCCTGCTCGGCCTTCTTCTTGGCCTCGGCCTCGGCGCGGGCGGCCTCCTCGGCAGCCTGGGCGGCGGCGAACTGGCGGCGCTCCTCCTCGCGTGCCTTCTCGGCGGCGATGCGCTCGCGCTCGGCCTCGGCAGCGCGTGCTGCCTCCTCGGCGGCGGCAGCCTGCTCCTCGGCCTGCTTGGCGGCCTCGACTTCCTGGGCGCGGGCCTCGATCACCGAGGCGAGCTGCTTGCGGACCATGGCGACATAGGCGTCCTCCAGGGCGGAGGAGGCGGACTTAGCGGGAATCTTCATTTCGGCGAGATGACCCATCAGTTCCTTGGAGGTCATGCCGAACTCTTTGGCCAGGGTGGACACACGGACTTTTGCCATATGACTTCACCTACCCTTTCTGGCACCTTGGGTGCCTAGAGACTGAACGAGCGTGGGAGATGCGCCGGGACCTGCCCGGCGCGACCGCGCGCTAGATCAGGTCCTCCGCATCATCGAAGGCGTCGGTGTCGTGGACACCGCAGAAACGGGAGCCGGGACGGGCCTGGTTGCGGCACTGGATGCCGTCCTCGGACACGAACTCGCAGCGACGGACGTCCTCGTCCTCCTCGTCACCGATCAGGTCGGCGGCGGGCTCCTCGTGAACGGGAACGTTCTTGAGGATGTCGGCGGCAAGGGTCTCGGACTTGATGTCGATGTGCCAGCCGGTCAGGCGCGCGGCGAGGCGGGCGTTCTGGCCCTCCTTGCCGATGGCGAGGGACAGCTGGTCATCGGGCACGATAACGCCGGCGTAGGCCTTCTCCTCGTCGATGAGGACGCGGGTGACCTTAGCAGGCGACAGGGCGTTGGCGACGTAGACGGCCGGATCGGCATCCCACAAGATAACGTCGACGCGCTCGCCACGGAGCTCGCCCACGACGGCGCGAACACGGCTGCCCTTGGGGCCGACGCAGGCGCCAACGGGATCCAGGCGATCGTCGAGCGAGTGGACGGCGACCTTGGAGCGCTGGCCAGGCTCGCGGGCGATCGACTTGATCTGGACGGTGCCTTCATAGATCTCGGGCACCTCCTGCTCAAACAGACGACGCATGAGCTCGGGGTGGGTACGGGAGATGACAATCGGCGGACGGCTGTGCTCGCCGCGAACCGGCTGCAGGTTGGAGTTGGGGTCGCGAACATCGATGATCACGGCCTTGATGTGCTGATTGTGCAGGTAGCGCTCGCCCATCGGACGCTCGTTGCGCTCGTTCTCGTAACGGCGCTGATCGAAGTGCGGAAGCTCGGCCTCGACGCCCTCGCGAATCTTGACGATCGTGAAGTCGGGGGTGGACTGCAGCACGGTACCGCTGATGAGGTCACCGATACGGCCGGAGAACTCCTCGTAGATCTGCTCGCGGGCGGAGTTGCGCACGATGGCGTTGATCTCGGCCTTGGCATGCTGAGCGGCGATGCGGCTCGTGTTCTTGGGGGTGACGTCGATCTCCTCGAACTCGGTGAAGTTGCCCTCCTCGTCCATGGAATCGTCGATCGGCTCCAGGCGGTAGACGTAGATCTTGCCGGTGGTGCGGTCGATGGTCACCTTGGCGCCCCACTCAAGATGCAGGATCTCGGCATAGCTCTTGGCGAGTGACTGCTCCAGGCGGTCGATCAGGTAGAGCTGGTCGATGTGCCTCTCCTGGCAAAGCTCCATCAGGGCGGACATCATGTCGGATGCTGCCATCTTACTTTCCTTCCTTCGCGGGCTTGAAGTCATAGGTGGGCTTCAACTTGCACTTTATAACATCAGAGAAATCGAGGGTGACGGAGTCGCCGTCCTCGAGCTCGAGGGTCACGTTCGTCTCGGTGGCGGCGGCAATCTTGCCGGCGTACTTGCGACGGCCCTCGGTGGCGGTGGAGGTGAGCTCGCAGTTCTCGCCCACAAAGCGGGCAAAGTCGCGCGGGCGGCGCAGCGGGCGCGCCATGCCCGGGCTCGACACCTCGAGCGTGTAGCTCGAAGAAATGGGGTCGAGCTCCTCGATCACGTCGCCGACCCACTTGGTGTTGGCCGTGACGTCGTTGAGCGACAGGCTCTGACCCTCGGCACCCTCGATACGCACGCGCACGCAGGGGGCCTTGGTGGCACCCACGAGCTCGACGTCGACGATGTCGACATCGTGCTGGGGAGCGACGGCCTCGAGCGCGTCGATGATCGCCTGCTCGGTCTTGGTCTTGACCATTGCGGCACCTCCATCCATACAAAAAAGAAGCGGGGCCGAAACCCCACTTCTTTCAATTACAACTTCATTTGCAAGCAAACTATACCAATAGCTGCGGAAACGCGCAAGCACAGTACGAATCTGCAGGTCAGCGTGCGCACAGGTTCTCCACAAGAATAGAACAATTGACCGCGGGCGCTTTGGGCAGGTAAAACAAAACGAGGGACGACCCAGCCGGATCGCCCCTCGTCTTAGAAGCATCAGCTATGCGTGCGACGTTTACTTGACCACAAGGTTGACAAGCTTGCCGGGCACGCAGATGGCCTTGACGACGGTCTTGCCCTCGGTCCACTTGGCGACGGCGGCCTCGGCGACGGCCTGCATATCCTCATTGGAGGCATTGCGGGCCACCTCGACGCGGCCGCGGACCTTACCAAGCACCTGGACCACGATCTGCACCGTGTCCTCAACGGACTCGGCCAGGTCGAACTCGGGCCAGGCGGCGGTGTAGGCGTTGCCCTCGCAGCCGAGCGCCTCGTGCCACAGCTCGTCGGCCCAGAACGGGCAGATGGGGGCAAGGACGCTCACGATATCCTTAGCCACGCCGTAGCACAGCGCCTTGTCACGGGAAGCGCCCTCAGTAGCATTGAGGTAGGCACTCGCGGCATTGACGAGTTCCATGACGGCCGAGATGGCGGTGTTGAACTGGCCGCGATCGAAGTCCTCGGTGCACTTGGCGATGGTGCGGTGACGCTCGCGATAGAGCTTCATCGCAACCTCGTCGAGCGCGGACTTGTCGAAGGCCACGTTGGCGTCGCCGGACTGGACGAGCTGCCAAACGATACGCCAGGCGCGCTTGATGAAGCGGTTGGCGCCCTCAACGGCCTTGGGATCCCAGTCGAAGTCCTTCTCGGGCGGGGCGATAAACAGGATCGCCAGACGCATGGTGTCGGCGCCGTAGGGCTCGATGACCGAGCTCGGGGGCACGACGTTGCCCTTGGACTTGGACATGGTGTCGCCGTTCTCGTCCTTGACCATGCCCTGGCACAGCAGGTTGGTGAAGGGCTCGTCCACACTCAGCAGGCCCAGGTCGCGCAGTGCCTTGGTAAAGAAGCGGCTGTAGAGCAGGTGCAGAATGGCGTGCTCGATGCCGCCGATGTAGTTATCGACGGGCATCCAACGGTCGGCGGCCTCGCGGGAGAAGGGCTGCTCGGTGTTGTGCGGGTCGGTATAGCGCAGGTAATACCAACTGGAGCAGGTAAAGGTGTCCATGGTATCGGTCTCGCGCTTGGCCGGGCGGCCGCAGACCGGGCAGGTGGTCTCGTAGAACTCCTTGCACTCGGCAAGGGTCTCGCCGGCGCCCAGGTCAAGGTTCTCGGGCAGCGTCACCGGCAGCTGGTCCTCGGGCACGGGCACGATGCCGCAGTGCTCGCAGTGGATGGCCGGGATGGGGTTGCCCCAATAGCGCTGGCGGGAAATGAGCCAGTCGCGCAGACGGAACTCGACCTTACGACGACCGCAGCCCATGGCCTCGAGGTCGGCCACGATCGCAGCCTCGCCCTCGGAGTGCTTGCCGCCGCGCATACCGGTGTACTTGCCGGACTGGACCAGCGTGCCCTCGGCAGCGTGGGCGCATTCCCAGTCGACAGTCTCGGCATGGAAGGTATCGATGGTCTCGCCGCTGGCCTCGACGGCAGCGCGATCATCGTCGTCCAGGATAATCGGCACGATCGGCAGATCATACTTGCGGGCAAACTCAAAGTCGCGCTGGTCGCCGCAGGGAACGGCCATGACGGCGCCGGTGCCGTAGTCGGCCACGACGTAGTCGGCAACCCACACGGGGACCTTTTCGCCGTTAACGGGGTTCACCACGTAGCGGCCGGTAAAGGCACCGTGCTTCTCGAGAGTGCCCTGGGCACGCTCGACGGCAGAAATGTGCTTGGAGTCCTCAACGATCTTGGTGACGGCCGCCTCGTACTCCGTGCCCTCGACGAGCTCGTGCAGACGGGCGTACTCGGGAGCCAGGACAAAGAAGGAGACGCCAAAAAGGGTATCGGCACGCGTGGTGAAGACGGTGATCTTGCCCTCATCGCCCTCGATGGGCTCGCCATCGGCATCGCACAGGGTAAAGTCGACCTCGGCGCCCTCAGAGCGACCGATCCAGTTGGCCTGCATCTGCTTGACGCGCTCGGGCCAGCCGGGGAGCTTCTCCAGGTCGTCGAGCAGCTCCTGGGAGTACTCGGTGATCTTGTAGTACCACTGCTCAAGGTCGCGCTTCTCGGGCTCGGTGCCGCAACGCCAGCACTTGCCCTCGGTCACCTGCTCGTTAGCCAAAACGGTCTTGCAGGTGGGGCACCAGTTAACCGGATTCTTCTTACGATAGACCAGGCCCTTTTCCCACATCTTCTCAAAGATCCACTGGCCCCAGCGATAGTAGTCGGGGCTGCAGGTCTTAACGGTGCGATCCAGGTCGTAGGAGAAGCCCATGCGCCTCATCGTGGCGAGCGCCTGGTCCATGTTCTTATACGTCCAGGCGGCAGCCTGCGTGTTGTGCTTGATGGCGGCGTTCTCGGCGGGCAGGCCAAAGGCGTCAAAGCCGATGGGGTGCAGCACGTCAAAGCCGCGCATGCGGGCCTGACGGGCCATGGCATCGCCGATGGTATAGTTGCGCGCGTGGCCCATGTGCAGGTCGCCCGACGGATACGGGAACATTTCGAGCACGTACTTCTTGGGCTTGGTGGCGTCGGTGTCGACGGCAAAGAGGTTCTCGTCGTCCCAGGCCTTCATCCACCGGGACTCAATGGCCTGCGCGTCGTAGGCAGGGATCTCATCCTTATGATCTGTGCAATCGCACATATCAGCTCCTTTGTTAGCTGGGTTGGGGCGGGGCGTTCTTACCTTTACTCGCTGCTGCGGACAGTCCTGCTCGCACGAAGAGCACATTAAGTGCTCTTCGGCTCGTGCGGAACTTGCAGCGAGCAAAGATAAGAACGCCCCGCCACATCGTTAACTCGACTGATGATAGCAAATACAACAAGCGAGATGCCTGCGACTTGCAGGCATCTCGCTTTATCTAAATAACGTGGTTGAGGCTCAACCTTTATGTGCAGGTCTTATCTTATCGATACGTTACGCTCTGTTGGGAGTCCTTGACTACGACGTCGTGGGCTCCGCCTTCGACGATCGAGGTCGAGGAGACCAAGGTCAGACGTGCCTTTTCCTGGAGCTCGGGGATCGAGAGGGCGCCGCAGTTGCACATCGTGGACTTGACCTTGTAGAGCGTGCCGCCCACGCCGTCCTTGAGGGAGCCGGCGTAGGGAACGTAGGAGTCGACGCCCTCGACGAAGCTGAGCTTCGCGGCGCCGCCCAGGTCGTAGCGCTGCCAGTTGCGGGCACGCGCAGAACCCTCGCCCCAGTACTCCTTCATGTACTGGCCGTTGACGTTGACGCGCTCGGTCGGGCTCTCGTCAAAGCGGGCGAAGTAGCGGCCCAGCATCATAAAGTCGGCGCCCATGGCAAGGGCGAGCGTCATGTGGTAGTCGTAGACGATACCGCCGTCGGAGCACACGGGCACGTAGACGCCGGTCTCCTCGTAGTACTCGTCGCGAGCGCGGCAGACGTCGATCAGCGCGGTGGCCTGGCCACGGCCGATGCCCTTGGTCTCGCGGGTGATGCAAATGGAACCGCCGCCGATACCGACCTTGATGAAGTCGGCCCCGCAGTCGGCCAAGAAGCGGAAGCCCTCGGCGTCGACGACGTTACCGGCACCGACCTTGACGTCCTCGCCGTAGTTGGCGCGGATCCACTCGATGGTGCGCTTCTGCCACTCGCTGAAGCCCTCGGAAGAATCGATGCACAGGACATCGGCACCGGCCTCGATGAGCAGCGGCACGCGCTCGGCATAGTCGCGGGTATTGATACCGGCGCCGACCATATAGCGCTTGTCGTTATCGAGCAGCTCGTTGGGGTTGGTCTTGTGGCTGTCGTAGTCCTTGCGGAAGACGATGCCCATAAGGTGATCGTTGTCGTCGACGATAGGCAGGGCGTTGAGCTTGTTGTCCCAGATGACGTCGTTCGCAACCTTGAGGCTGATGTTCTTGTCGCCCACGATGAGCTGCTCACGCGGGGTCATGAACTCGGAGACCTTCTTCTGGTGATCATCGCGACTGGGGCGATAGTCACGGCTGGTGACGATGCCCAGGAGCTTACCCTTGGGAGTACCGTCGTCGGTGACCGGCATGGTGGAGTGACCGGTCTTCTCCTTGAGCTCGATGACCTGCTCCATGGTCATGTCGGGGGTCAGCGTGGAATCGGACTGAACGAAGCCAGCCTTGTGATCCTTGACGGCCTTGACCATAGCGGCCTCGGACTCGGGGGTCTGGGAACCGTAAATGAAGGACAGGCCACCCTCGGTAGCGAGCGCGACACCCATGTCGACGCCCGAGACGGACTGCATGATGGCGGAAACCATGGGGATGTTCAGGGTGATTGCCGGCTTCTCACCGCGCTTGAAGCGGGTTAGCGGCGTCTTAAGAGAGACGTTGTTGGGGATGCACTGCGAGGACGAGTAGCCAGGGACCAGCAGATACTCCGAAAACGTGTGGGACTCACCGGGAAAGAACGTAGCCATGTTTCTCCTTTTTCCATGCGACCGGTCGGCTGCAGGCCTCGTAGGACCCAGCCCAACCTTGGGCGCCCAATACTGGGGAAGTATCTTAACGCACTTTGACTGCTACAATGCATGATTTAAGAAGAGCACACGAGGGTTTGACGCAGGCTTTGCGTTTACCCAGCAAACACTTTAGCGGGGAGACGTGGAGCACATGGAGTACAAGACGACGGCAAAGCTGGTCATTCAAGCGTGCGACAAAGACCTGCCAGGCGTGTTCGGCCATGGCTGTGTCTTGCTGCTGCAGGGCATCGCCCGCGAGCACTCGCTCAACCGCGCCGCCAAGAGCATGGGCATGGCGTATTCCAAGGCCTGGCGCATCGTAAACGAGGCCGAAGGTCAGCTAGGATGCAAACTCATCGAGCGCGACGGCGCCCGCGGATCATCGCTCACCCCCGCCGGCGAGCGAGCCATAGCGGTCTACGAGGAGCTGCAGGCCGACATCAACAACGTCATCGCCTCAAAAGCCGACGACCTCATCGCCAGCATCAATGCAGGGTAGTCCTTTTAGACGGTTTTTAGCCCACAGCGCCCTCGGGTTGAGGCTCGCGCCACAAAACGGGCCCATCTACTACGTTTAGTTGAATACCCACGACTATACCGGACATTATGAAAATAAAACCGCTGGTAAACCGCTTGGTAATTTTCAAAATAGGCGGGTGTGGTCGAACCCTATTGCTTAAACGTAGTAAATAGGCCGTTTTCGTGACACAGACCCCGATTAGCTACTTGCGAAGGGCGTTATCGAGAGTGGCAGCCACCTGCAGGGGATCGTCGGTACCGGCGAAGAGGCGGATGGTGCTCCCCTGCTTGCCGCGTGGAGCCGAAAGGCGCGTCGTTGCGCCGCCGGCGGGCGATGTGCGGAATTCGTCCGGCAGTATGCTGAATAATTCACCCGCGATGCAGTCCATCAGGTCAAACTCTACTGCCGGGCCAAAACCGTGCTCCAGGATGCCGGTCGCGATGGCATGGTCGGGATGCGAGGTCAGCCCGGGATAGCGCACGTTGCATACCATCTCGTTGGCGGCCAGATACTCGGCCAGCGCACGGGCGCGATCGAAGTGCGCCTGCATGCGAGCATCAAGCGAGGACAACCCGCGCTCCAGCACGCCGGCCTCCTCGGCAGACAGGTCAAGAGCAGGCGCACCGCAGTCCACAAGCAGCGCGTGCGAGCACTCGGCAGCGGCATCCACGCGATGGCGCTTGAGTTGCGAGCGCGCCACCGAAGCGGCGACGAGTTTGCGCGGCGCAACGCCGGCACACACACGGTCGAGCGCCTCGAGCGAAAGCACGGCGCCCAGACGCAGCGGGTTGCACCCAAAGACGCCTGACACAGTGTTATCAACCACGAGCAGCGCATGCGCCTCGCGAGCCGCGCGCCCCAGAGCACGAAGATCGGGCACACGCAGACCAAACCCGCCGATGGAGTTGACGAACCACCACAGGTGCGGCCCCTCGGCATCAAACGAAGCGTCAAAGCCCTCAGACGCAGCAGCAAACGCCGCAGCCGCGGGCTCCCCCACCAGCGCAACATCGCAGCCATCAAAGCCGCAGGCAAACGCATCGGCAAAATCGTCCGCAAAGGCCACCAGGCGGTCACCGGGACGCACAATACGCAGTAGCGACAGAGCCGCCGGCACATGCGGCGCTGCAGCAAGACGCGCCTCACGCGCGCCGGCCCTTGCAGCCCAGGCCTCTTCTAGCTGCTGTACATCCACACGGCACCGTCCCTTCATAAGCAAAAACCCACGATGCGGGTGTTCCCCGCATCGTGGGCAACGGCTGCAGTATAGCGCCGATGGGCGACGAAGCGCCTAGATGCTGAGCGTGTGATAGGTCACGCTCGCACCCGGAGCGTCAACGGTCACGCCATAGGCCTCGGGTGGCCAAAAGCGTCTGCAACGTCGAGCATCTCAAAGTTGGCATCCCAGCTGTCAAAGATACGATGCACCAACACCGCGAGTTCCTCGGCACACAGCAGGGGAAACGGCGCATCTGCCGCACCCTGAAGTGCGACCGACCCGCCCGAGCATGCCTCGAACAACGGCACCAAAAATGGGTCGGTTAATGCCGGCGATGCGGTATACAGATACGGCACGCGCAGGACTTTGGCTTGGATGCCGTCGCGCGATGCATAGTAACGGCACAGGTCGTTGGCAGCGCGGGCGATAATGCCCTTGCCCGTCTGGGCGCCACTGGCGGCCGTGGCGTCGTCGTCACATCCGCCAGTGGTGCCCTCCGCACCCGCGGGCCCCGCAATAAACAGCAGCTGCACATTGCGTCCCATACAGGCACGAAACACCGAGCGCAGCAGTTCGATGCCGCCAAAAGTCTCGGTATACGGGGTAAGGTAGGTAGAAAGGTAGACCACGCGGTCGAACTCGTAGGCCTGCTCCAAGTGCTGGAGCAGCTCTTTCCACGAGGCATGGGGCGACAACTCATCACGACGCGCATCCTTGGCGGCTACAACCTTAACGTGGTCCCCGGGGAATGCCTTGGCGCAAAAGTCATCGTCAACATATGCGGTGTTGCCAACAACCAGCACCTCCATGGCGTACTCCTCCCCTAAAATCCACTTTAGTCATAGTCAAACATGCGTATTTTACGCTGTCAACGCGAGCTGGAGCGCCTTTAAGGCTGTTTTAAGAACTTTTTTGGAGGATGTGGGGACTTCGAGAGTGCAAAATGAGCGCCCAATCCGGAAGTACGCGGCAAATTCTTGACATGCCGACCACACTGGATAGCGACAACGTTTCTACCTGCGGTTTCTTTACCCAAAAACAACGGCGTGCTCGAGGGCTCCGGAATTTGCAGCATACTTCCGGCGGGCACTCAGCTGCTATTTCAACAAGTCAACCAGCAAAAACTCTCCGCTCTTTCGCTTACTCGTCTCCGCATGAGCTTTAATTGCCTTTACAAGTTTTTCGCCGTTGCCCCAATATTCCTCAAGAAAGTCCTTCTCTTTAATTTTGCCTAGTCCAAGACGCTGCTTGCAGAATTCATTAGGCTTAAGCCGTCTATCCCTTCTGGTCGCGTTCTCCCAATCCCGATAGGCACCCTCGGCGTGAATCACAAGCATCTCGACCTCCGGCCGCGTAACAAAACTCAGCACTTTAGTGCCGTTCTGTCTGCGCTTTGGAAACTCAAACTTGGGAGCGCTGCTGTCCACAATCCGTGCGACCGCAAGTCCTTCAGCCCCAGCAGTCTCGTAGTTCATCGAGAAATAGTCGTTTGCAATTTCGGAAGCCTTGCGTTTTCGTGTGTAAGGACGATCAACAATGAGGGCATCTTTGACCACTCGTTCTCTTGGGACGATCAACAAATCGTTGTCATACAGCTCCTGAATAACGACACCCTCTGCAGTTCCTTCACAGCTAAACAAGACAAAACGACTTGATAGAATGTCTTTTGCCTGATTACCCATTGATGTGCTCGCAAACATATTCGCGCATCGCTTGAACGTCGGGGTACTTAGGCATAGACCCCTTAATCACATTGTTGATGATCACATCGCTCTTTTTGTTCTCAATCCGATTGATACGCTCGGAATACTTGATGAGCTCTGTCTTAAACGAATCGTCGCGCACAAGAACAAAGACATTGTCTTTACGTCTCAGCACATCAAGGAGCTCCGAGTAATGAGTCGAAAAGAGCAAAGTTGCCCCATGGGGGTTCGTAACGGGAGAAGCAAAAAGCTCAATCACTGTGCCAACAAGTGATCTATTAAGACCCGTTTCAATCTCGTCCACAATCAGATAGCCCCCATTTCTGAGAGCGGTTATCGCTTGATTGACCAGCTCAGCGCCCAAGATCGTTCCATTTGACAGAACAGAAGTCGCGATCGCGACATTCATCACTCGCTCCGCTCGCTCACCCTTAAACTTAAGATGGAACACTTGGTTTTCCTTGTTCCAGACAAGATATTCAACACTCGGATCAAAAGCCTGAACAACAGGGGTTGGCAAGCTCGTCAAAGGCAGCGTGCGCTCGGGGGACTCCACCGAGACCACCTTTTTACCCGTGATGACAGACACGATTGACATGTTGTCATCCAGAAAAGTTCGTTGGGCATCGTTAAGAACAAGGTCACCATCATCAGGCCCCTCACGAACCAGAATAGGCTCAGAAACATCCTTCAGATGCTCGATATTCAAAACGACCTTTCTAGAGACGCGCGATACGGGGCATCTCCAAAGCCATTCGTTCTCAAATGCAAGCGATTCCGCAAAAGAAGTATCCTCCGCAGCTACGCCATCTACTTTGCGAAGCCGAGACTCAATAAGATAGACCGAACCTTTTTCGAAAAAAACACAGGCAACATTGACTTGGCGCTCCAAGTTTCCGAGAACATCGGAGCCAGTTGCAAAGCGGCGCATAACAAAGCTGCCAGACATATAACCAAGTACAAAGCGCACGAGGTTGAGAGTCGTTGTCTTGCCGGATGCGTTAACGCCAACAACGCCCATTACATTTTGAGAATAGAGCGAGGACCCAACTGGCAGCGGAAACACGTCAGCATAATTACCTTCTTCATCGCTCAAAACTCGATCGGCAGCAATAAAATCAAGTTCTAAACGTTTGTCCTTAAATAGTGTGACCCCATCGATTCTTAATTTAAGAAGTTTCACAGCGACCTCCTCTTAGACAATTCAATTATAAACAGTTTTCCTGTTTATAATTTGAAAAACAAGATTTCTGAGAAAAGCTCAGTCATTTAAGTTCATGCACAGAGACCCCCGTCGACCGTTGCGATGTTCGCAGACACGGTCCGTGCCCCCTTCGTCTGTGATTTATTGTTTATCCGCTGGAAATCACATAACGAGGTGCGGACCTTGTTCCGGTATGCGATTATCAATTTACGAAAGAAACCATGCGCTATCGGCATACATCGATGACCTGACGAACGGTCGTCTCTATATGAACGCAGCCGGCTACTGCTACGGCCTGCCTGGCGGCAGCATCGTCATAATCAGGATATGCATCAACAGAAGAACGTCCGAATTCATAGCGAGACGAGTTCCCGAAGGGGAAATGCAAGCGCAAGGAGAGACTATGCCCATGAAGCCCTTCTCGATGGAGTCGAGAGAGAAGATAGCGCGGATTGACAACCATAGAAATGTCTTTCGCGACGCTGCCGTCCCTCACCCATAGGCGAGCTCTACCAACGCTGGCATAACGCCTCCACTAGACACAGCCTTACCATAGCTCGCGTACTTGGCTAAAAGTGCGTTGCAAAAATCCGGTTCGACCTGTTTACAAAAGCTCAAGTGGCCTAAAACGCGAAGGGCGCATTCACGATCGCACTCGCGCATAAGCACCTGGTATAACGAGCGCTTTAACTCTGCCTTTCTTTGAGGTCCCAATCGCAGGACGCCATCACAGTCAAGATAGATGCCCGTGATTTTACGAAGGTGCCCTCGCCCAAAACAACGAGTTTTGTCACTATTCAAATCAAAACCCTTTTGCCGTAGGCGACTACCAACAAAAGTTGAAATCTCCGCAGAGTCTATCCATTCAGTTGATGAAATGCAGATGTCGTCAGAGTATCGCGAGTAGACGAATCTTTCGCCTAGTCTAGCTGCAATCTCATGGTCAAACGAAGCCATTATGCGATTGGCAACGAAAGGCGAACACGGAGAACCCGTTGCAAGAGAACCCCGATAACATGATAAAGCTACGAGAAGATCGACATCGTCTGCAGTAAGACGCGAGCGAAATTCAGCGTTTGTCGGCCGATAGGTTCCCCCTGAAAACAAATTCCTAACCATTTGCTGAGTGCAGGACTCAAAGAAATGGCAAATATCAAGCAGAAGAAAATGACTGCTCTTAGCATGGAGCCCGGCATTACGGCAGACGCTTGAGCCCTTTTCGTAAGCTGTAGCGTAAGGAAGATCTATATCAAACTCCGTATTTATATAGTCCGAAATCCAACATTGGACGAGCTTCAAATCTGGCCGAGGCGCAACAATCTTTCTCCCACCGGCAGAAAAACAGTGATACCTATCTGCCGTTGAGCTTACAAGGCCCAATAGCTGACGATTTGTCATTCCAAGGTCGAAGCAAATTCTATCCGCAATAGACACCGGCAACGCCTCCATATCCCATTGATCTCTTACGAAGGATTACCCGCGCCCTCATATTTAAGAAATCTCGGTCTTCGTCTCGCTTAAACATGAAATAGGAATCGAGATGTATCGTGCTTTTAATCAGATAGTCATGATCCTTTTTGTATCCCACTTTAGAAACAAGACCGGTAGCTCTCATAATGCAGCAAACATCCGACCAAGATATCGGAACACCAGCGTTTTTCATATCCGCATTTAAAATGGGCGAGTATATTTTGAGCTTACTAGCACGGAAGCCTTTGGCCGCACAGTATATCGTTCGTAAATCGGTCTCTGACATGGGGCCCAATATTTGAAGCAAATCAAGTAACTCGTGGACGAGGGAGCCCACGTTAATCTCGGACTCGTCTCGATTGATCATCTTTCTAGCGGCCTTTAAGCCAGCCTTGCCCCGCTTAGTAGCATTAGCACCAAAAAGGGGTCTTAGTTCAGAAACAAAGCGGCACAAGTCAGGCGAAGACATCGGGTTATTTAAGTCTAAGTAAAAGACCTTGTTAAGCGAAGAGTCACCCGTGGCTATTTCTCTCACTGGCCCATCAATCAAGAAGCTCCGAGAGCCCTTATATTGCTTTCCAACAGCAACAGAGGTAATCCAAGCGGCATGAGGCAAAGCGGAGAAAGCACCCAACTCGCAAAAAGATCCACAGCTCTCTGCAAAAATCAATATCCAGTCCGATATATCGGCAAGCATGGCCTCTTGCTGAAGTAAATTAAGTCTCGAACCGTCCATTTCCGCCGCCACGTCTTCGGCAGTAAGACAAAAAACGTTATTTAACGCCTCGGTGTGATTGCTGGACACATAAGCTCTAAAGAATCGTCGAGAGGAATGCAGGCTCTGATCACCGCCGCAGGGAAAGATAAACAAGGGCAGATTATTAACGTCACGCTTAACTCTCAGATGATTTCTCAGGATATTCAAATCAGTTTTACTGATACAGTCGCAGAGCATTGCACCTCGATTCCAATAAGGACAAGGCCGCACAGTCCGTGCATATGGTCATTCCGTAGACACGGATTCGGGTCCGTGGCTATGGAATGACCATATGCACGGACCAAAATTGGTAAAAACGTCTCAGTCCATCTTTAACAGAGGACTCGCTCCAATCGGGGCAATCAATGACTAGCTGCGGCCTTGTCTCAAGTAACTTTACCATCACATTAGTGTCTAAGGCTTGATATTAGCCGGCTATAAATAGAAAGCATGCTAGTCCCGCATCAAGTTTATACTGCAAAATGTACTCTATTGAGCAGCGAGTCGCCCATTCTCGGCCTATTCCTGGCTGCTCTTCGCGGAGGATTTCATCCCGTTGTCACTCCCCCTTCTTCTTACGCAACACATGCATCGCGTGTTCGCCGAAGATCGCCGTGGACAGTTTCATCGCCGCACCCTTAACGGCGTTGAAGAAGTTCTCAAGAAACGGTACGTTCATGTCGTAGTAGTTCATGTTCCTAAGCAGCGCATAGATTGCCAGAAACGTTTGGGCAATGACCACTACAACACTCATTGCAAGAGCGTTGTAGGGCGACTGGGAAATCCTTACCAAGGGCCTCAAGCGCAGTTGGGCAAACCAATCTCCGGCGACCAACAATCCGTCTTGGGCAGTCTTAATAAACCCATAGGGGAAATAATTGCGCATAAGGAGGTGACGCATAATTTCTTTCACAAATTGACAAACACATTGAGGGACACAATCCACGCGCCGTCATATGATTTCTGGCGACTAGACAATAAACCATCGAGGAAAGGGGCACGGCAGTATTTGCGAACATCGTATCAGTCGACGCCGAGTCGTCCGAGCCCGTCGGGGCCGAACGCTACGAGAGGGCGGCGGGCCGGGAGGTCAACCGCAGCGGCCACTACGCGAGGAAGCTCGTCACCGGGGCAGGGGAAGTCGAGCTCGGCGTGCCGAAACTCCGCGGCGCGACCTTCCGGACGGCTGTCATCGAGCGCTACCGCAGGCGCGAGACCTCGGTCGAGGAGGCCATCGTCGAGATGTACCTGGCGGGCGTCTCAACCAGGAGGATCGAGGACGTCTCCGAGCTCCCCTGGGGGGGCGCCGGTGTCCACCGTGAGGACGGTGCGCGACGGGTTCGCCGAGACGCTTGCCTACACGGAATTCCCGCCGGAGCGCTGGCGCCGGATCAGGTAGAACGACGGGGTCGAGCGCATCAACCGCGAGATCAGGAGGAGGACGAAGGTCGTCGGAACCTTCCCGGACGGCAACTCGACTTTCATGCTGGTGGCGACGAGACTGAAGTTCATAGTGAAGCAAAATGCGGCAAGAGGAGATGCCTGGATATATCGAAGCTGGACGAGATGGACGAGCTGAAGGGAGAGGCGAAGGGCCAGAAGAGGATGGGGCCGAGGACGGCTAAATCAATTTGCGAAAGAATCATGACGGTACCCGAAAATGTGACCCAACCCCTCACTCTGCCGTCGAGTCATTATGATAATTAACAACGTAAAACGATGAGGAGCCCAGGCGGAACTCAAGTAGACGGGAACAACGTGCAATCAATCGAACCTCTAAAAACCACGGACGGTCTGGGCGAAGGCAAAGGCGGCATTTGGAAGAAGTGGCCTTGGAAAGACCTAGATCACTATGAATTAATGTCTGATCTTATTCTTAAGGCTAACTACAGCATTCAGGACTTCAATGCTGTCATCAAAGACGGTTTTTCTCCCAGCATTAAGGACACTGTATTTCTGGTAGCACTTGCCACCTGGATTTAAGATGCATACTGGCAGATTAATTACGCCTGCTTGAAAGAAGTAATTAGAACCAAATTCGAGTTCTCAAGACAGAATGAACTCACAGAGGCGCGTAATTATCTTGAAGCGGTTCGCTCAATCGTAATTGCACACCCCCTAAATTCGACGAGGCATGAAGAATACGGCTTTGGTCCAGAAGGACGAATTTGTATTGATATGCGACGGAAAAGCCTTCTCGATTCATATCCGGGCAGAGTGATCTATCGCATTACACCAAAAGGATTCAAAGAAACCGACAGTGTCGAGGACAACGAAATTGCACTAATGACCTGTCGCCGAAATAAAACAGAAAATGGCAAGCTACATTTTGAAAGATGTTGCCTGGATATGTGCGATATCCGCAACTCAGCCCAAGTCTACATTGACGCCTTGTACGAACTCGATCGACATCTCGGTCGACTAAGAAAGAAAGACTTCGAAACATGAGTGTGATCTTCTCTAGCGAATTGATCTACGCTCAGCCGTAACTGCATTTTGAACATCCTTTAGATGCTTCTGCGCCTTTCGGCGTATATCTTTTAAATCCTTAACTGGATCAACGTCAACCTCATTAAAAACATGGGTTATATCACCGTCACGATATGCAACAAAGGAAATGCCGCCTAACTTGCCGACAGCTTTGCCGTGCTGCGATAGCAATTTCTTCATATCTCTGCGAACGGCACGTATTCTAGGCTCAGCACAATCCAGAAAATGGCAGAATAATTTAAGCACAAGCTCCTGGTACTTCATGTTTGTATACCTGAAGCAAAGGTACGAGCAGCCGGACGAATCACGTTCTTTCATTATCGAAATTGACTTGCTTAAAAAAGCGCGCAGCTTTGGCGAGGTATTGTAGTCGCGCAAATCGGCAATTTGGTCAAGATCAAATCGGACCCTAATCAAACCGTTTTCCCTAACACGCGAAACAACGGTTTGACCATGCTGAACGGGATTTCGAATCTCATACATAAAAACATAGAGGCCACCTCGGTCATACCAAGCAGAAGGCAACTTCCAATATTTTTTATATAGTTCTTTTTCAGAACCTCGATCATAAACCCGCATGACCGCTTGCATTCTATCGACAAGACCACGGGCTGCGGATACATAATTACCAAAGGCGGCGTTAACAACAGTCCTTTCGCCAAAACCACCGCTGGTAAAGCCGTCGGGCAAGAAGTCAGACCGATCGCACGGAACCAGGCGCCGCAGTTCACCGTAGTTCCATCGAAACTGTTCATACAGTTGGTTAACCTCCCAAAATGACCGCACAACACCGTCATACTCTTTCACTTTGGTTGCAGAATCGCCCTCGAGATATTCAATCTTTGAAAGCGCTTCCTGGGCTTCGTCGCTCACCGATTGAAGCGGCAAAACATGAACTAAATCTGCCAAAGTAATTCCCCCTTGAATCCCAGATATATGTATCGGCCCGAAGCAACACCGCCCATGAAAGGACGCCTAGCATCAAAACGGCAACATCGCATGTCCACTCAAGTTCGAACCCAGAGAGGCATACATCGACGACCTAATAAACGGGCATTTCTACATCAATGCTGCCGACAACTAACATGGCCTGCCTGGCGAACAGGGCAATCCGTTCTAGGCGTCCATGGCTCCCAGGGTGCGCCCCATCAGGATCCCCTGATACACTAGCCCTCAACTAACTGCACACAAAACCTCGGCCGAGTTTTATGTTCAAGAAGAAACCCCTCACGCTAAAGCAACAGTTAGCTTTGTGAGATCACCCTGGAGCAGATGCAGCAATGACATCACTAGCGACAACAGCCAGTTATAATTTCAACCTGGCCTATTTAAATCGCGCTGTGCCCCCTATCGCAAAGCTAATAGTTCATGGCCGTGTTTGTTAGGACGATAGCCGCAAAACGAGTACAGCTCCGATTCGCACTCAGTTCCTGGACAGACAAGCTCATCTTCAAAAAACAGATGATTAAGACAAACAGGGTTCTTGGAATGTTCAAGACACAGGTAACGTCCAGCTTTACTGGAATAATGCCAGCGCCCAAAGTCGACAATCATTGATTTAAGTGCGTTGGCGGAGCGCCTTCCAAAATATATCCCTCGAATTGACAAATTTCCATGTGCGACATCCGGAGTCATTCTTACATTAAGCCCTCTGCCACCGCCCACAGGACTATAAGCAACACAGGGTTCGTATGAATAAAACTCATCAACAATTGCATTGCTCAATTGATAGGTAGTCTCACCGAGAACTTCAAAGGGGCGAGAAAACTCTTGATGCAAATAATCATGCAGCAGGCAGTATTGTCCGAATGCAGTCGGGCTTTGCCCAAACAGCCTACGCACTTCGGAAGGAATATAAACACCAATACCAATAGCTTTAATAGGTCTAGCGACCTCATACGCTATCAAAGCAAATTGGTCATCAACGTTCACCCTGGCTTCGTCAAGCGTCGTGACTGGGTCACCGCAATTGACATATAAATAGCTCTCACCGGGTTTATTTAATCGCCCAAAATTGGTCACGCAGTTATTCGGTGGCTCCCACAGTTGACCCTGGTCAATAAACTGAGCTCCATAATCGAGAGAAGAAGAGACACTTCGCGCACGAAAAACAGTCGCCCCCTTAGGTAAACTAATGTATTCAGGAAACTGTAAGTACATGCCATCAACACGAAGCTGATTATGCAATATTTCTTGAGCATTTTCATGGCGGACATCAGCCCAGAGAGAACTTAGAGCTGGCAGCCTACATTCAAATTCCGCCTTTTCCAATGCAGCAATAAAACCATCCAAGTCACCTTGAATACAATTAAACATCCTCGCAATAACTGAGCTATCAAGGGGCTGACCAAGCTCTCCAGCAGAAATAAACATAGAACGATGCAAGATAAAACGTCCTTCAAACAAAACCAGACAATCACGCGCGCCAAGGTCAAATTTACTCGGTCATTACAAAATTATATTACCCTGCAGAATAACCGAGAATAACCTGTGGCCAACACCACCATCCAACCCAAAGCCCACCTCCAGCCCCCATCTGTCCAAGGAGCTGGCCGCCGCCGAACCCAATATCGCCGCCAAGACTATCTACTGCGGCCCCATCAACGCGTTCTACGACTTCAAGCTGGGCACGCTCGAGTACCGCAGCCTGCGCTTCGAGACCGAGACGCTCGACGAGGCCGACCACCAGGGCGTGGCCGTGGTCAACTACACCGAGCGCGAGGTCCCCTACACACGCATCATCGAGCACAAGCACTTCGAGTTCGGCACGCAGGACAGGACCGTCATCACGCGCGAGTACCCGGCGGACTGGAAGCCCGGCGACGAGCCCTACTACCCCATCAACGACGCCAGGAACGAGGCCCTCTACAAGCGGTACGAGGAGCTGGCGGCGCAGGAGGGCGACATAATCTTCGCCGGTCGCCTGGGCGGCTACAAGTACTACGACATGGACAAGGCCATCGCCGCGGCCTTCGAGCTCGTCCGCAACGAGCTGGGCGTGGAGCCCACGGAGGCGTAGTTAACCATTTGAGAGTCAATGCGTCAATCAATATAAATTAATTAATGGGGATGCTAGAACAGATCTGCATCCCCATTAATTAAAACAGTTACGTCAACGTTTCTGTTCGAAAAAAGTTGGGCACCGACCTTCGCCGATGCCCAACCCATTCATGCAAATGGAGTGAAATAAAATATGAAGATGGCGGAAGCCGAACTGAGTCTAATAGAGTTTCGTTATGCCCGCAATCGAGCAAAACGGCTAACAAATCTAGCAATCCACAATTGAACGCCCTCTACAACAATCTCTCGATAAGAGCTTCCCAGTTTCTTACATAGGTACACGGGCCATTTCCAATTATTATAGGCTAACTGGGAAATTGCCTGTCCTAATATAATACCCCAGGCCCCCAAACCAAAAGAACCAGAAAACAGACAAACAAGGACACAGCCAATAATGGATGCAATAATATATCCCCACATATAAGGAATCTCGTTCATGCTGATAATGTAATTGCAAAAAATAGAATGCTGCTGAAGAAGCCCCACATACAAACACATTACAAGAAACAAAGCATAGTCAATATCGATGCCAGGCTTGAATAATGGCAAGAGAGGAAAAATAACAACACAGACTCCAGCGGTTCCAAGCATAAACAGCATCCAGTAACCTACAATCCCAGTCGATACAAATTTCCTCTGTTTACCAGATTCACCCTCCGCATAAGCTGACTGCATCGCAGGATAAAAAGACTTTGGATACGTAGATGCAAAATTATAAATTGCATTTGCAAACTGCAGCAGAATAGAATAGGTGCCCGTCTCGGATAGGCCAAGAAATATGGAACTCAAAATACTCATGGCTTGAGTGGAAGCATAAAGAGAAAGCTGAACCAAGCCATCACGCCATGCGACATGGAAAATGGTCGAAAAAATATCCTGAATTGAAGAGAAGTTTACCGACAACTTATCCGAACGTCGTCCATCTTCGATCTCTCGATGTTTCCTAAGCATAATTAAGGCAGAAACCCTAAGAAGCACAGCATTCATAAGAAACCCAATAGATGCGCCAACAAGCCCAAAGCCCGCAACGAGCAAAACGCCACTGATAAAGAGCTGTCCTACTCTACCAATTACGACCGCCTTATTTTCTCCAGCAATATCTCCGTATCCTCTTAATACCGTGATCGACCAAAGAAAATAGAGATTAAGGAAAATTGAAACACAGAAGAGTGCCCATGAAAGCCAAACGTCAGCAGGATTCATATTCGAAGCAACAAAGAAAATATAAGCTGAGCCAGCCGTAGAAAGCAGAAGCAACACAACGACCGCAAGAATCGCGTATATAACTTTGGAAGCCTTAATTACCGTGTTCAAAAGATGCCAATCGATGCCATCTTCAACTGATTCCTTATCACACCCCTTAACGGAAAGACGGCGGGCACCACTCACTACATATACGATATTTCGCGCAAACGTTGGATTAAAACCAAACTCAAAGAGCATGGCGAAATTAGAGAGAGCAATGTAGACATACCAAAGTCCCAATTCCTCATCAGAGAGAAAGCGCATAAGCAACGGAAGAAGGATGAAACCACTTGCCATCGAAACTATTGTCCCAATGTAATTCCATATCACATCGGTTTTTCGCGTCACGATACTACTCATGCGGCACTCCAGCATATTTTTGAAAACCGACTTCCCTCTTATCGACTTTGGATAGAGAAAAGAGAAGCTCGGGTCCGATTGCAAAAAGAAAATAATTACATTCGATGCGAACACCCAAAGTTTCGGTAAGACCGTATACCGACATTAAAACAATACCGAACAAGAGTGAGTCCCATTGATTTTGGCGAACCATTTTAATTAAAAGTGAAAATAGTCCAATTATAAATAAGGCAGACGGAATAATACCGTAACGCAAAATCAAATGGCAGTACGCATTATCAACGACGAAATGGTACGGTTTTCCATTTTCCCAATAGATTACAGGACTATCAATATAATTTGTACCAAATAGCGAGAGACCCTTCATCTGATAATAGCCATGAGCCAATCTCAATCTTCCCGATAAAAGGTTATTCAAAACTGAATCTATTGAGCGAGCTGGGTTATAGTTAACCATAAAATAAAAGCTAATGAAAACAATCAAAACAACGGCGATAACAAAACTTATCGAAATGATTCTTCTTAAACGTTTGTTTTCCACTTTGTAGAAAACAAACAATAGTAAAACTTGGAAAACAGCAAGAATTGCTGTTGATCTTGAATCCGACACAACCAAAATTAGAATGGCAGCAGATATAAGCAGCATTGATTGGAACAAAGGGGTTTTTCCAAATCGCAGAACAGAAATTGATGTGCACGCGAGAATAACATACATGCCGAAAATATTAGGGTGAGTAAAGCCCAACGACTGACGAGCAATACCTGAGCGAATTAGAATTAGATTTTCAATAATACCCGAGACAGCAAACAATGGCGCAATGACTAGAATCATGATCGACAGGACAAGTGAAATAAACGCAAGTTTATTCAATTTGACGCCCTCAGAGCAGACAATAAAGAGAGCAAGCCAAAATAACCATCCTTCCTGCGAATTCCTCCATGAAACAAAGCCAACAAGAACGACAAGCGCTGCCATTAGCCAGCCATTTACAGAAGCCTTTTGAAGAATAAATTTAAAAATCAAAAGGCAAAGAATTGCCAGGCTGAGAATATTTGACAAAAGTGAAACCGGAATAAAGAGAAATTCAACGAATGTCGTTCGATCGAGAATGCAGCTGAAAAAATACAAGGCGTAAGCAAGGTAGAATACAAACTCCCCTATGCTCATGCATCCAATAACGGAGGCAGCATTGCCTGTTTTTCCATTTATTCCAATGTCACTCATTAATGCGTGTCCTTATCAATTAGAACTTTCCCCGCTAGGTGGTCTTTGACTACAGTTCTTAATCCCCAAAATAGATAGGCAAAGGTAAAGAAACCTTTTTTACAAAGAATCGTGAATACTTGAAGCCAGAGAGAAAGACAGTAACCTTCGAAACAATGCTCAGAAAAACACCCCTGATCGGAAGCAAAGGAAAGAAGCCGCACACTCGATTTTTTTGCCCCAATCAGACCTGAGTTTCGAACAAAATTCTCAATACCTTGGGTGGTTAAAAAAGCACATCGTGAAATAAATGGCACCTGTTCATCTTCTAATGAACATGTTGACATGATTCCCGTAATGGAGCGCTCCCATGGATCAACCTCAATCGAATGAACAGCAGACCCCTGGTATTGGTAATACCAATACCAGACATTAGAAGCGATTGCCATCGTTTTACATTTTTCAATAAACCGGTAATTAAAGAGCGTATCTTCACCGATAGGAATATCCTCTTCAAAACGCAGGGCTTCAAGAAGATCAGCACGATAGAGTTTTGCAACAGGTCCACGACCATTAAAATCAGGCAAAGAGTCGAAGCAATACTTAGCATGTCCAAGCATTTGAAATTTTGCCGCCATCAATTCACGAGACTCATCAAGAATCCAATAGTCGCCTGCATCGCAGCCGTCGTTCGGAGAATCACCGAGAAATAGATGGGCAACACCACCACAGACAAGATCGACATTCTCTCCCAATGCAATCTGGAGAGCCTGATTAATAAACAAAGGATTCAATTCATCGTCAGAATCAGAAAAAGCAACCCATTCACCCTGAGCTTCGTGGATTCCGATATTTCTAGCGTGTGATACGCCTTTATGGCCTCCCTTAACAATTCGCGCACGAGCCTCCCCCGATACAAGTCTCTGCTCAACGGTTAAACACTCATCATC
This sequence comes from Collinsella aerofaciens, assembly GCF_028209625.1. GTDB lineage: Bacteria > Actinomycetota > Coriobacteriia > Coriobacteriales > Coriobacteriaceae > Collinsella > Collinsella aerofaciens_AM. The sequence goes on from NZ_JAQLDU010000001.1 coordinate 170,462, forward strand.
GCTTCCATCATCAACGATAATGAATTCAACATTAGAGTAACTTTGATTAAATAACGACAAGAGGCATCTCTCAAGCGCTTTAACCGGGGCGTTAAAGACGGGAACAACAATCGAAACAAGAGGATCTTTGTCATCTCCATTTAGATTAGATTGTATATCGGGCTTTGCGCTCCTCATTCCGCCTCCAAGTTTTGAAGAACGGAAAGCGTCTCAGCCACACCATCTTTTATTCCCTTAAATGGAATCCATCCAAGTTCTCTCATTTTGCTACCGTCCATGAGCGCAATCGAAGCTTTTGAGTACCCTGCTGCTTCCTCAGCATCTGGCAAATCAAAAACAACTTCAACGTTTCCAGCTGAAGCAACCATCATTGCCAGATCACGTAAGGTGACATCCGATGAAGGGTCAGCAAGGTTATATGCTTCGCCATCTACACCAAGTAGCAGCGCGTAAAGCAATCCGGAAACAGCATCTGCAACATGTAAATATGAATAGTGTTGAGTTCCGCTACTCTTAAGCACTACATTTTGGTGACAAAGCGCCTTATGCATAAACTGAGAGAGCGCCTTAGAATCATCGGGGAGTAGAGTTGGTCCGTATACTCGGGCTATGCGAGCAATAACAGTTTCAACAGATTTCTGCGAACGGTAAGCCTGGCACATAGTCTCGCCAAGACGTTTGGACTCTGTATAACAGGCACGAAGAGTATTGCAGTCAATATATCCACAATACTCCTCGTCAAATCGTTCAACATCTCCACGGTTTTCTCCATACACCTCAACAGAAGAAGCGAAGAGCAATCTTGAGCCGTATTCTGAGGAATACTCAAGCAAATTATGAAGTCCGTCAACATTTGAGCAAATAGTGCCGATAGGGTTACTCGCATATTGACGCGGATGCGTAGAGCTAGCAAGGTGGATAACAAAATCTGAAGGAGCTGACGGCATTACCCCTCTTTCGGTAATATCCACCTCCTCAAATTGAAATAAAGCATTATCAAAATAAGGCAACCTGACACGAGCTTTCTCCTCACTTCTACCGATAGCAAGGATGCGACAACCAAGGTGATTTATTCTATTTTTTCTCATAATAACGTCAATGAGAAATGAGCCTATCATTCCAGTAGCGCCAGAAAGAGAAAGGGTCTTCCCTGCTAGTTTTTCCCATGGGAGATCTTGGCTACAAATAGAATCCAGCTCTGAGATGTATATGTTAGATTCGAGTCTATTCATTAGAAATACCCTGCTTTTAATCCCTACATCCTGAAGTGGCTAAATAAGCGCGGAAAGTGTCAAGGTTCTCAGGGGTAGTTAGCTTAATATTCTTATCCGATCCAGCAGCAAAATGTAGAGTTTCGCCAAGCTCAACCATCATCGTATTGGTGTAATGCGAACCGTAAATACCAATACCCTCAGCAAAAGCCTTCTTATAGGATTTCAATAAATTCCCGTAGCGATATGCCTGCGGAGTAGAAACACGACGAAGAGTCTCTCTCGGAATAAATTTGTCGGTAGTTGATTCATCGTCTTGATTAACAACAAATATTTGTTCGTTATAAGGCAAGCTTGTAACAGCATTACCATATTTTTGGCAAACACGAATCACGTCGGTAATCACGTCCGAATCCAACATCGGTCTCACGCCATCGTGAATAATAGCAATGTCATCATTAGACAGAATTCCCTCGAGCCCATATACGCCATTGCGAATAGACTCTTGACCAGTCTTTCCACCTTTAACAACCCATTTTAATTTAGAAATACCAAACTGCTTTGCATATGCTTTGAGAATGTCTTCCCAGCCATCGATACAAACAACTTCAATAGCCTCGACCTGCGGATGCGCCTGGAATGCCTCAAGTGTATATATTAAAACAGGCTTATCGCGCACATTAATAAACTGTTTGGGGATTTGCTGGCCCATACGAGAACCGACGCCGCCGGCGATTACAATTGCAACGTTCATTTTTACAAATCCTCACTCTCGATATTTGAGTACTTTCCTAAATCAAACTCATAGACAACATGTACTTCTCGGTCCTCTAATGGCGGTGGCGTCATGTAATCGGGCCCATAAAGCGCTTCCATATAAACCTTGAAATCATTGGGCACTGGAAGCAGAAGTCCTTCAAACTCACCCGGCTCTGTTGGAAAAAATGCATCGCGACTATATAGCTCACCAAAATAGTGTTTGCGTCCAGTCGGTATTGAAATGTACTTACTGCTACTATTGCGATACTTGGAATTCCATCGATTCCAAAGCGCCACCCATTTTTCAGGGGTGTAGAAAGAAAACAACTTCCCGATCATTTCCTTACGCTTAAAGACTTTTAAGGCAGATTCGTTGCCGGCAACCAAAGAGTTATATAAATCTGCATGCGCCTCAAAGCGACGACACGAATAGCAGAACCCCAGAGCCATAGATATAAAGCCATGAATTCCGCGGCAAATAAAATTATCTGGAACACTTTCGAGTAGAAAAATATCGATATAAGCACCACAACTCGAACTAGGAAGACCGATATCATCTCTGTTTCGGACAATGGTTCCGTTAAGACGCATTCTCGCAAAGCCCAAATCATAACCATCGGTCAAACCAGGAATTTGAATGGTGTATTTACCTGGGAATAAAGAATTGATGGCATCAACAAACTTTGTCAAATCATCATGAATCAAATTAATGTCAATATCATCGTCCCATGGAATAAATCCATGATGGCGAAGAGACCCAAGGCAGGTGCCGCCACTTAAGGTCCATCGAGCTTCAGCTTTATTTGCAGCAACCTGAAAATCTTGAAGCATCATTTTAAGAACATTTTGAAGCGAGCAGAGTGAATCTCCCGTCAACTCGATTGTTGAGCTTTTGTTCTTTATATGTTTAAACAATTCAAAAGTTGATAAACCCATTGTTAATTATCCGACCTAAAAACTACGTTTATATTTTTTGCCAAAAAACTTGGCTGCCAAAAAACCGCTACCCTTAGCAATCCAGTCAACTGGTTCCGGGCTGATGGTAGGCATTTCTGCCAACTTGATGTCATTTGTCGACAACCAGGTATCTAGTAACATCTCGCTGATGCGACCAGGCCATCGAGCATTAAACGCATCGTATTCTGTTGAATCCAAAGATCTTTCTATTTTCTCGAGCACAAAGAAGAGCCACTCGCAATAAGCGTTAAACACAACACCTTCAGCAACGAACATATTAAACATATGAGCTTTGGTGCCAGACATTTCACGTTCGAAGGCGGGAATATATTTGGGGCAATAATAATTAAGTGCCGCTCGCGTTGCATCTAGCTGTTCACCCGGAAGAGTATGACGATAGTGCGCCTCAACGGTATCGATATAATAGTTGCGAGCCTTGGGAACGATTACCTGTGAATTTGTTGAGTCAAATACTTCCTTAAAATCCTCGCTACCCGCAATTAGATCAAAAGGATTTTTGGATTTTGCCTTTGACGAATCAATGGTTTTAAAATGCCGTCTGTAGTGTACCAAGCCCTTATAAAAGGAACTGCAATTCTTCCAAAGCCAGTACATCCCAGTAAGCTCAGAATAAGAAGCGTTTTTTTGAGAGATATTATCCCCCAGGTTATCCTGCTGCATGTCCAAACAAACTTCCGGATGTAAATCTGCCCCAACGTGAAGGGGGAGATAACACTTATCATTCGGCATGCAATACGGCTTATGAGCTGCAACAGCAACCGTAATATCCTTCTGTGAAGACAATTGTCTACCTTCCACTTTTACGTTTTCCAAACATGGCACCAAAAGTGCCAGCTAAGCATTTCCAGTCCATACGGAAGCAGCGATTCTGAACGTAGCGAAGTTCTATCTTTTGCCTCAGACCACTCTCAAAGGTCGCTTCATTGCGATCAGTCGCTTGCCAAAGTCCAGTAATTCCAGGCTGAACTGAGAGCAGCTCAGCCTTTTCTTCATCCGAAAAATGCTGCTCAAGCTCATCCCTTGTAATGGGACGGGGGCCAATGACTGAAAGATCGCCGTTCAGCACATTGAGAAACTGAGGCATCTCATCGATGGAGCATTTACGAATGAATTGACCAATCTTGGTAATGCGGGGGTCGTCGTCAACCTTGCGCTCGACTTCCCACTGATGCAGCTGCTCAGGACTCAAATACTTCTGCACATCACCCGCATCGGCGACCATACTGCGAAGCTTAAAAATCCTGATTGTCTTTCCGCCCTTACCAACGCGCTCTTGCGTATACATAGGACTGCCAGGCGATTCAAGGCTAATGAGCGCACACACGATGGCGATAGGGATAAGCAGCAGCACGCTCATCAAAAGACTGAATACAAGGTCAAACAGTCTCTTAATAAAGCGGTAGCCAAGCGTACCGCTCGGTTTAATCTCTTTAATAGCCAGTGCATCCCCCACAGATACACAGCTCTCTGTTACTTCTTTAGCAGCCACAATAAAACTTACGTCCCTGTCCCCGGGACCCCCCCCGTCTATGAATCCAAAATGCGAACGAATAGCTGGCGCAACGTCTCCCTTACGTTTTGCTGGGAACGTCGAGCGGCAGCAGCTCCCTAAATGTGGAGTCACCCTCGCCCACGTCTACCAGGCACCAGCGCTTATGACGGTCGATCTTCTTTACGCGGGCCTCTTGCCCCACCAAGGGCCCCTGTTCTATGTGCAACACGCCGTCTTCTATGCGCGCAACGCTGTTGCGTACCACGCCGTCGTCGTCGAGCACGCTGCAATACCAATCCTGCGCATCGTCCGGCATGGGCATGTACGCCCGCTCCCTACTGCCGGCGATGCGACAGCCAAAGCTCAACTGGGCCAAAGCCCTATCGAGCGAGGCGGCATCGTGCGTGGCGACGAAGAAATATTCCTTGTACATGGGTTTGGTTTGGAGCGACCATGCACCGTCCCGCTTAAACCAGAACTCCTTTTGCATCACAAAAGCGTTCTGCATCAGCTCGTGCGGGATAATGCGGCGGACCTTTTCGCAGGTCTCGCGCTCTTTGCCGTTGGGGGTGTAAACCAGATACCAGCGGACGCGGTCATGCTGGCTGATGGTGGTGGCGCCGTTAAATGCGCCCGGCAGCTGCCCTTGGCGCCGTGCCGTCTGCTCCATGTTCTCGCCCCCCTCCTCTTGGCTTTGCGATGCACGCAAATGCAGGGGCGTTTAGAACAGGCTTCTCGCTCGCAGCTAGGCGCAGTCGCAAAAGTACAGGTTTTTGTATCTTTCGACAGACGACATTATACGAGCAATTAATCAGCGTTTGCCCAGATTACGCAAAATGTACTGCTAGTAGGTACATCTCCATACCCCTCTATAAAAACCTGTACCTTTTTGTGCAACAAAAAAAGCCGCTCAACCAGCGGCTTTTCTTAATTCGGCATGAAAAAAAGGCGACCGCCCTTTGTGGACGGTCGCCTATGTTAATTGTTGTGCAGCTTGCCTTAGGCGCGGGTCTTGATCTCCTCGGTCACCTTCGCAACAAACTCGTCGACGCTCATCTGAACGGTCTCGTTGGAGCGATCGCGGACGGAGATGTTGCCGGCCTCGACCTCCTTCTCGCCCAAGATGAGCATGTAGGGCACGCGGTCGATGCTGCGGGCCTCGCGGATCTTGTAGCCGATCTTCTCGTCGCGGTCGTCGCAGACCACGCGAATGCCGGCCTCCTCCAGCTTGGCGCACACCTCGTGGGCATAGTCGCGGCTCTTCTCAGAGACGGGAAGCGCCTTGACCTGCACGGGGGCCAGCCAGGTGGGGAACTTGCCCGCAAAGTGCTCAATCAGAATACCAATGAAGCGCTCGATGGAGCCAAAGCATACGCGGTGCAGCATGATGGGGCGCTTCTTGGTGCCGTCGGCGTCCACGTACTCCAGATCAAAGTTGAGCGGCATCTGGAAGTCGAGCTGGACGGTACCGCACTGCCAGGTGCGGCCGAGCGAGTCCTCCAGATGGAAGTCGATCTTGGGGCCGTAGAAGGCGCCGTCGCCCTCGTTGACCTCGTAGTCCATGCCCAGCTTCTCCAGAGCGGTGCGCAGGCCCTCCTCGGCGCGAGCCCAGTCCTCATCCGAACCCATGGAGTCCTCGGGGCGGGTGGAAAGCTCAACGTGGTACTTAAAGCCAAACTTCTGATACACGGAGTCGATCAGATTGACCACACCCACGATCTCGTCGGTCAGCTGGTCGGGACGCACAAACAGGTGAGCGTCGTCCTGGTTAAAGCAGCGCACGCGGAACAGGCCGTGCAGGGCGCCGCGCAGCTCGTGGCGGTGTACCAGGCCAATCTCGCCGGCGCGGATGGGCAGCTCGCGATAGGAGTGCGGCTTGGAGGCGTACACCAGCACGCCGCCCGGGCAGTTCATGGGCTTAATGCAGTACTCTTCGTCGTCGATGACGGTGGAGTACATGTTGTCCTTGTAGTGGTCCCAGTGGCCCGAGGTCTTCCACAGCTGCTTGTTCATGATGAGCGGCGTGGAGATCTCCACGTAGCCGGCCTTGTGGTGGATCTCGCGCCAGTAGTCCAGCAGCGTGTTCTTAAGGATCATGCCGTTGGGCAGGAAGAACGGGAAGCCGGGAGCCTCGTCGCGCATCATAAAGAGGTCCATCTCGCGGCCAATCTTACGGTGGTCGCGCTTCTTGGCCTCCTCCAGCATGTGCATGTGCTCGTCGAGCTCCTCCTTGGTGGCAAAGGCGACGCCGTTGATGCGGGTGAGCATCTTGTTGTCCTTGTCGCCCTTCCAGTAAGCGCCCGAGACGCCGGTGAGCTTAAAGGCCTTGAGCGCCTTGGTGTAGCAGATGTGGGGGCCGACGCACATGTCGATGTAGTCGCCCTGCTGGTAGAAGGTGATACGGGCGTCGTCGTCCAGGTCGCCGATGTGCTCGACCTTGTACTTCTCGCCGCGCTCCTCCATAAGGGCGATGGCCTCGGCGCGGGGCTTCTCAAAGACGGTGAACCTGAGGTTCTCCTTGACAATCTTCTTCATTTCGGCCTCAATCGCGGGGAAGTCGTCCTCGCTGATCTTGACGCCCTCGGGCAGGTCGACGTCGTAGTAGAAGCCGTTGTCGGTCGCGGGGCCGTAGGCAAAGTCGGCCTGGGGGTACAGACGCTTGATGGCCTGCGCCATGATGTGCGCGGCAGAGTGGCGGATGACGTGCGTGACCTCGTCCTGCGGGAGCTCGGCCACCGAACCGTCATTGTAGAGTGCCTTCATGGGTATGTTTTCTCCTCTCGGATGCCTGATGCAAGTGCGTGCGATGCGCTCGGCGTTTTTGACTTGCATCATTATAGGCAGGTTGCCTTGGTATACAAGCGCCCGCCGCACCTAAATGGCACGGCGGGCGATTTTCTACGCATGCTTCATCGTGTGGGCGCGGGGTGTGGGGCGCGCGTGGCTTGCGGCGTGCCCGTGGCTTGCGTCCGGCCCGGCGATGGATGCGTTACTGGATGCGAGTTCGGCAGTAGGGGCAGACTTTCCAGTGCGCATCGAGCGGGCGATGGCAGCTGGGGCAGACGTTACGAACCTGGGTATCGCACACCGGGCAGACGACGAAGTCCTTCTCGATGGGCGCGCCGCACTGCGGGCAGGTGCCGTACTGGGCAAGCTGGCGCTCGCGCAAGGCCATGTCCAGCTCCTGCTCCTCGCGGTCAGACGCATAGGAGTGCGGACGCAGGACCAGGTAGGCGATGAGACCCACAAACGGGATGAGGGCGATGATGCCCCATGCCACGTAGGCGCTGGCGCCGCGGCGGCGAGCGTCGATGAACACATAGACGACCGACAGCACATACAGGGCGATGATAAAGCCAACGAAGGCATAGACGACGCCCATAAGCTGCGGCGACATGAGCTCGGAGATGTACTTGGACATTACGGGTACCTTTCGGAATATTAACAGTCCGGTCAAGTTTACCACGGGGTTTGTTTATATGGGACCACGGCTAGGGGCGGGGCTGGCGCGGACACAAACATCTCAATCTGTAACAGGTGGAGGCGAAATCCGGGTCTAGGTGTTACAGATTGAGACACAGGGCCCCTCCCCGACTTCAATCTCGATCTGTAACATCTTGGGCCCCAAAACCCCTCTTACTGTTACAGATCGAGACATTCAAAATCCGCCGGAAGGTTTGTCTCGATCTGTAACATCTAGAACCCAAATCATCAGCTAACTGTTACAGATCGAGACAAAGAAAAAACTCCAGACCGAATGTCTCAATCTGTAACAGTTGCTCAGCAAAAACAGTCCCAGATGTTACAGATCGAGACAAATCTCCGGCATCGAAGGTAGCAGACGAGGTTATCGACGTTACTGAGTCTCCCCTCTCCTGCCGTTGGCGGGTGTTGCGGGGCTGTTCGCCGCATTGCCGCCGCGCTGGGGATGTATAGACCGTAGGATAGTATTATTGACAGCCTGTCAACTCGTCTGGGAGGCACCGTGAGCGAAACGTTTGATATCGCGATTGTCGGCGCGGGCATCACCGGATGCGCCATCGCGCGGCAGCTCGCGCGATATGACCTGTCCATTTGCGTAGTCGAGGCGGCCAACGACATCGCGTTTGGGGCGTCGAAGGCCAACGGCGGCCTGGTGCACGCCGGTTACGATCCGGCGCCGGGCACGGTTAAGGCGCAGGTCAACGCCCGCGGCTGCGAGTTGTACGGTACGTGGGCGCAGGAGCTGGGCTTTCTGTTCTGCCGCACCGGTTCGATGGTGCTGGGCTTTAACGACGAGGACCGTGCGCATCTGGAGCAGCTGCGCAGCAACGGCCATGTCAACGGTGTGCCCGAGCTGTCGATCGTCGGACCCGACCGCATCCACGAATTAGAGCCACGCGCCAGTGCCGATGCAACGTGCGCGTTGTGGTGTCCCTCGACTGGGTTTGTCGACCCGTTTGAGGTTGCCATCGCCGCACTGGAGAACGCCGTGGCCAACGGGGTGACGTTTATGCGCTCCGCACCCGTGGAGGCGATTGAAGTCGCGGGCTCGGTCGACGACGCGCGCTTTACGCTGGCGACCCCCGCTGGCAACGTGCGCTGCCGTTACCTGATCAACGCCGCGGGCAACGGCGCCGCCGACATCTCGCATATGGCGGGCGCCGAGGAGTTCCAGATGGTCTGGCGCCAGGGCAACATCGTGGTGCTGGACAAGGAACCGCGCACGCTCATGCCGCTCTACCCCGTGCCGACGCCGGTGTCGAAGGGCGTTATCGTGACAGGCACCGTGCATGGCAACACCGTGATCACCGCCACGGCTGCTGTGCGCGAGCCGGGCGACACGCAGACCTATGCGAGCGATGTGAACGCGCTGCTGACCGGCGCGCGCAAGCTGGTGCCCGACCTGGACACGCGCCGCGTGGTGCGCGCGTTTGCCGGCGGGCGTCCGGTCATTCAGGGGACGAACGACTTCTTTATTGGGCAGTCGGCCGTGGTGCCAAGGCTTTTCCAGGCGGCGGGCATTCAGTCGCCGGGCGTGGCGAGCGCGCCGGCCATTGCCGAGCGCATGGAGCTTGTGATGCGTGAGGCGGGCGTGGAGCTGCACGAGCGGACGGACTGGAACCCAATTCGCCGCGAGCCGGACGACTTTGACCGCGCACCGCTGGCGCGTAAGGAGGAGCTGATCGAGTCCGATCCCGCGTGGGGACAGATTGTCTGCCGCTGCGAGACGGTGCCCGAGGCCGAGATTGTGGCCGCGATTCGGCGCCGCCCGGGCGCGGTTTCGGTCGAGGGCGTCAAGCGCCGCTGTCGTGCCGGCATGGGTCGGTGCCAGAGCGGTTTTTGCCAGAGCCGTGTGGTGGCGATTCTTGCCCGAGAGCTGGACTGCGACCCCAGCGAGGTATTACTGGAGGACGCCGGCTCCTGGCTGGTCGAGGGACCTTTGAAGGGGGTGCGCTAGGATGGCGAAATTCAAATCGAGCGCGATTGATTGCGGCGTCGTAGAAGCCGTACAAACGCAAGCCTTCGACGTGGTCGTTATCGGCGGCGGCCCCGCCGGCATGGCGGCCGCGCTGGCCGCGCATAAGGCCGGAGCGCGCGTGGCCATCGTGGAGCGCGAGCAGCACCTGGGCGGAATCCTCCGCCAGTGCATCCACCCCGGCTTTGGCCTGTCGCACTTTAAACAGGAGCTCACCGGTCCCGAGTACGCGCAGCGCTTTATCGACCAGGTGCACGCAACCGACATTGCGCTGTTCCTCAACAGCATGGTGCTTGGGATTGATTCAGGCGAGCCTGCGGAAGACACCGAGGTCCATACCGTCACGCTCATGAACCCTGCCGGCATGTTGCAGCTCACCGGGCGCGCGGTCGTCCTTGCCATGGGTTGCCGTGAGCGCACCCGCAGCGAGATCAAGATCCCCGGCAGTCGTCCCGCCGGTGTGTTTACGGCGGGCCTGGCGCAGCGATACATCAATATCGAAAACCTTAAACCCGGCTCGCGCGCCGTCATTTTGGGCTCGGGCGACATCGGGCTTATCATGGCGCGCCGCTGCACGCTCGAGGGGATTTCGGTCGAGGGCGTGTACGAGCTCATGCCGTACGCCAACGGACTGCGCCGCAACGTCAAGAACTGCCTAGACGACTTTGGCATTCCGCTGCACCTGTCCACCACCGTCACGCGCGTGATCGGGCACGACCGTGTGGAGGCCGTCGAGGTAAGCCAGGTCGACGAGCACCTGGCACCCATTCCGGGGACCGAGCGCATTGTTCCGTGCGACACGCTGCTGCTTTCGGTGGGATTGATTCCCGAGAACGAGCTTTCGGTTGCCGCAGGCGTGGAGCTTGACCCGCGCACGCGCGGCGCCGTGGTGGACCAGAGCTTGCAGACGGGCGTGCCGGGCATCTTTGCCTGTGGCAACGTGCTGCACGTGCACGACCTGGCCGACAACGTGACGACCGAGTCCGAGCGCGCCGGTGCGGCTGCGGCGGCGTGGGCGTTGGGCGGCGACGCCGGGGCGAGCGCTGCGGGCACGAGCTGCGAGCTCACGGTCTCCCCTGCCGGCATCGCGGGCTACGCGCTGCCGGGACGCATTACGGCCGTGGCGCTCACCAAGCTCAACTTCCGCGTAAGCCGACCCGTCGACGCCGCCCGCGTGCGCATTCTGGCAGGCGACGAGGAACTGTTTGCCGGCAAGGTCCGCGCGTTTAAGCCGAGCGTTATGGAAAGCTTCCCACTGCCGGCAAAGGTCATCAAGCAGGCGCTCGACCTGGGTGCCAGCGAGATTGTCCTATCCGTCGACCCCGTCGAGGAGGCATAAACTATGAGCGACACCGTGATCGAAACGCTGCAGTTCAACTGCACAACCTGCCCATCCGAGTGCCTCCTAACCGTAGAGGTGGAGCGCGACGCCAATGGCGCCGTGGTAGAAGCGCGCTCCGTAACCGGCAACAACTGCCCGCGCGGCGATAAGTTCGCACATCAGGAGCTCACCTGCCCCATGCGCGTGCTCACCACCACCGTGACCGTATCCGGCGGCGACGTGGCGCTGCTGCCTGTGCGCACGGCCGAAGCCATCCCGCTGGCACTCCACGCCCAGGCCATGGACCTCATCCGCGGCCTCGTCGTCGAGGCCCCCATCCGCATGAGCGATGTAGTCCTCCCCAACCTCCTGAACACGGGCATCGACCTCATCGCCAGCATGGACGTAGAGTAGCTAATTTGGGACGGGGCTCTTTTAGCTACCCCGCCATCCACCCCGCCCCTCCTCAATTGCGGTGAAATAGTTCCTGATTTCCGCCAAAACCCCGGCATCCAGGAACTATTCCACTGCAACTTGCCTTGGGATCGATATTTAGATTATGCCTACTTTAGTGCCATTTCAAAACTATGCCGGATTACGGGGCTGATTCGGAGACCCCCATCCATACCGGCATTTTTCGATTTGTGATACGCCGTCTACCTGCGGTTTTAATTTCGCAATTTTTCCCATGTTCAAGTAATACAGGTCCAGCCCCGTAATCCGCCATACTTTTGAAACCAGCCCATTTGGGACGGGCCTCTTATGACTCCTTTTGTCTGCATGCTTGCCGGGCCGACTATGCCAAGGAGTGTCCCGAAGTGCCGGCATAAAAGGAACGTCCCTATCTGCCGGGCTTGGGATACCATGGTGGCACCCTAGCGAAAGGATGTTTCATGGCACATGTCGATGACCAGCGTGTGGCGCGCGTGCTCGATGCGCTCGAGGCTCAGCACCCCGGCGCGCAGCTGCTCGTAAACGACCCGTGGTCGATTTATTACCTGACCGGCTTTTATGCCGATATGTTCGAGCGTTTTTGCGGCGTGCTGCTCGCGCGCGATGACGAGCCCGTGATCTTGGTCAACGCGCTGCATCAGCTGCCCGAGTATGACAATGCCCGCGTCGCCTATCACACCGACACCGAAGTCGTGACAGACGCTATCGCTCGCGAGGTCGATCCGACCAAGCCGCTTGGCATCGACACCGTCATGCGTTCCGGCTTTTTGATGCCCCTTATGGAGCGCCATACCGCGAGCGAGTTTTTCCTAGGCGATTTTGCCGTCACCGCTTCACGCACCCACAAGGATGCCGCCGAGCAGGAGCTCATGCGCATGTCCTCGGCCGCCAACGACGCCGTGATGGTCGACGCCATCAAGCTCGTTCACGAGGGCGTAACGGAGCGCGAAATTGCCGACCAGATGCTCGGCCTGTACCGCAAGCACGACTGCGAGGGCTTTAGCTTTCCGCCCATCGTGAGCTTTGGCGCCAACGCCGGCGATCCGCATCACGAGCCCGACGACACCGTACTCAAGCGTGGCGACGTGGTGCTGTTCGACATTGGCGGACGCCGCTGCAACTACTGCTCGGACATGACGCGTTCATTCTTTTGGGGCGAGCCGGACGAGGAGACGGAGCGCATCTACGATATCGTGCGCCGCGCCAACGAGGCCGCCGAGGCGCTCATCGCGCCGGGCGTGCGCATGTGCGATCTGGACCGTGCCGCGCGCGACGTGATTGAGGACGCTGGCTACGGCAAGTACTTCACGCATCGCCTGGGCCACTCGATCGGCCTGCAGGACCACGAGCCGGGCGACGTTTCCCTTGTCAACGAGCAGGTCGTAGAGCCGGGCATGACGTTCTCTATCGAGCCGGGCATCTACCTCCCCGGCCGCACCGGCGTCCGCATCGAGGACCTGTGCCTGGTTACCGAGTCCGGCGTCGAGATCCTCAACGCCTACCCCCACGACCCAGTCAGCCTAGACTAGCCTGGTCCCCAAGCCCCCAAACTAAGTTGCGGTGGAATAGTTCCTGGATGGGCTGCTAGAACCCAAAAACAGGAACTATTTCACCGCAACTGATGAGGGGATGGGTTAACGGAGCAGCCCCGCTACTTCGCCGGCTAGGGTGATGGTACCGGCTGCTACGAAGGGCTCGCCCGCGGCATCGAAGGCAGCGAGGGCCTCGGACACGCTCGGATACACGCCCGCGAGCTTGTCGGCGTCCACAAGTGCGGCAAGCTCCTCTGCCGACAAGGCGCGGTCGGAATCGGTCTGGGTCACAACCACGCGCGGGAAGGCCGGGATCAGTACGTCAACGATGCCTGCCACGTCCTTGTCGGCCAGCGCAGCGCACAGCAGCGTGGGGCGATTCTCCACGCACGGATCGATCTCGTCCAGCGCGCTCACAAAGTTCTCGCAGCTCTGAGGGTTATGGCAGGCGTCGATCAGCTTGAGCGGATCGGTTCCCAGCACATCAAAGCGACCCGGCGTGGGACAGCCCATAAGCGACGCATCGAGCTTGTCATGATCGAGCTCGCGACCCAGATACCCCTCGCACAGCATAATCGCGCACGCAGCATTCTGCGGCTGATACGCCGGCTTAACCATGCTCGACGTATAGATGGCACGCGGCGTAGTACAGCTAAACTCCACGGTATCTCCCACGTGCTCCGGCACCTTGGTCGTGGCATGGTTCACCACCAGCGGCACAATGCCGCACTCGCGACAACGCGCATCCATCACGCGCTGAACACTCGCCTCATGCGTGCCCTCGCCCAAAACAACCAGGCGCCCAGGCTTAATAACCGCAGCCTTCTCCCCCGCAATGGCCTCGAGCGTATCGCCCAAAATTCGTGTGTGGTCGAGCCCGATGCCGGTGATGGCAACGGCGACGGGATCGGTCGCGCTCGTAGCATCCCAGCGTCCGCCCATGCCAACCTCGAGCACGGCGACATCCACCGCGGCCTCGGCAAACACTGCAAGTGCAGCAGCCGTCAGCAGGTCAAACGGCGTGATGGAATAGGCGCGCTCCCCCGCCGCCACACGACGGGCATTCACTCGATGTCCCGCCTCAACAGCGGCAGAAACGCCACGGGCAAACGCCTCATCGCTCACAACGCAACCGTCAACCTCCATGCGCTCGGGATAACGCACCAGCTGCGGCGACGTATACAGTGCGGTCTTTAACCCCTCACCACGAAGGATGGCAGCCGAAAAACGCGTGGTCGAAGTCTTGCCATTAGTACCGGCAACCTGAATGCAATCGAAATACTCATCTGGACGCCCGAGCTCATCGAGCATATCGACAACCGTCTCGAGCAAAGGACCAGCATCCCCGGAAATCCGCCCCGTATCAGCAGCCAGCCCAACAGCCTCATCAAACGAAAGCAAATCAAACTCAAAAGGAACGGTATACAAGCCGGAACGCTTAGGCATTTTTAGAACCGCCATTCATAGAAAAATAAAACAGTATAGGTTGAGGATAGTCAGCGAAAACGCCTCTGATGAGCCAAGGTGCCGTGAAACAAGGGCGCATAGGGCTTATGCCCATGCGCCCGAAGTTGAACGGCAGATTGGCCATCAGAGGCGTTTGCAGCGTCGAGTCAGCCGCCGTTCGTTAGAACGGCGGAATAGGTGTCCGCAGCGGAGAGCAAAGCATCGGGACGCGCCCCCGAGTAAACCTTACGAGAAGTCTGCAACCTGGGCAGTCAGCGCCGCCAGGATCTCCTTGAGCTCAGCTGCACGGTCCCTCTTCTTCTGGACCACCGCAGGCGCGGCCTTAGCCACAAAGCCCTCGTTAGCAAGGGTCTTCTCGCAGCCGGCGAGCTCCTTCTGCGCAGCGGCGATCTCCTTCTCCAGGCGCGCCTTCTCGGCCGAAAGATCAACCTTGCCCTCGAGCACCACAAAGACCTCGACACCGCTATCGACCACGGCGATGCTCGCAGCCGGCTTCTCGACGTCGGTACCCATGACCAGCGAAGCGGTGTTCGTCAGCGGCTCGATGGTCGAACGCAGGCTCTCGAGCTTCTCGATGTCCTCGGCGCCGGCGCGCACGACCACGTCGAGCTCGGCCTTGGGGCTCAAGCGATAACGCGAACGCGTGGCGCGAGCGGCAGACACGACGGTACGGCACAGCTCAAACGCGCGCTCGGCGTCCTCGTCAACATACTTGTCGTAGTCGGCGGGCTCGGGCCACTTGGCGATCATGAGCGCCTCGGCGCGGTTCACGTTGCCCTCGGCGTCCAGGTCGAGCACGCTCGCCGGCATGTTGTCCCAGATCTCCTCGGTGACAAACGGCATAAGCGGGTGCATCAGGCGAATGGAGGTGTCGAGCACAAAGATCAGGTTGCGCTGCGCCTGCAGACGGCCCTCGCCCTTCAGACGGGCCTTGGTGACCTCGACGTACCAGTCGCAGACCTCGTTCCAGAAGAACTGCTGCACGCCGCGGGCCATATCGCCAAAGGTGTAGTTCTCAATACCCTCGGTGACCATCTTGACGGCCTTGGCCAGGCGGCTGAACATCCAGGCGTCGGCCGGCGTCTCCACGACGGGCTCGCCGGGCGTGTAGCCCTCCATGTTCATAAGCAAAAAGCGGCTGGCGTTCCAGATCTTGGTCACAAACGACTTGGCCTGGTCGGTACGCGGGCTGTCGATGAGCTTCTTGGTCTTCTTGTCGATGTTCGCGTCGAACTTAACATCCTGGTTGTTGGTGCAGAGCGTCAGCAGGTTGTAGCGCATAGCGTCGGCACCGTACATGCCAATGAGGTCCATGGGGTCAACGCCGTTGCCCTTGGACTTGGACATGCGGCTGCCGTCCTTGGCAAGGATCGTCGGGTAGATGACGACGTCCTTAAACGGCACCTCGTCCAGGAAGTACAGCGAGCTCATGACCATGCGGGCGACCCACAGCGCGATGATGTCGCGCGCGGTGACGAGCGCCGTCGTGGGATGATGGCCCTCGAGCAGCTCCGGCTTTTGCGGCCAGCCCTGCGTGGCGAAGGTCCACAGCTGCGAGCTGAACCAGGTGTCCAGCACGTTCTCGTCCTGATGCACGTGATGGCCTCCGCACTTAGGGCACACGTCGGTGTCCTCGGTCAGGGCGTCCTCCCAGCCGCAGTCCTCGCAGTAGAACACGGGGATGCGATGGCCCCACCACAGCTGGCGCGAGATGCACCAATCCTTGAGGTTCTCCATCCAGGTGGTGTAGGTCTGCGTCCAGCGCGCGGGGTGGAAGGTGACCTTGCCGGAGTTGACGGCGTCGAGCGCCGGCCCCTTGAGCTTGTCGACGGCGACGAACCACTGCTCCGACAGCCACGGCTCCAGGGCGGAGTCGCAACGGTAGCAGTGCATGACGGAGTGATCATGCTCCTCGACGTGGTCGAGCAGACCGTGCTCGTCGAACCACTTGATGACGGCCTCGCGGCACTCGTCGCGGTTCATGCCGGTGAACTCGCCGTAGCCCTCGACGACCACCGCGTGCTCGTCGAAGATATTGATCTGCGGCAGGTCGTGGGCCTGACCCATGGCGTAGTCGTTGGGGTCGTGGGCCGGGGTGACCTTGACGAAGCCGGAGCCAAAGTTGGCATCGACGTGCCAATCCTCAAAGATGGGGATCTCGCGGTCGACGATGGGGAGCTTGACGGTC
This sequence comes from Collinsella aerofaciens, assembly GCF_028209625.1. Taxonomy (GTDB): domain Bacteria; phylum Actinomycetota; class Coriobacteriia; order Coriobacteriales; family Coriobacteriaceae; genus Collinsella; species Collinsella aerofaciens_AM. The sequence goes on from NZ_JAQLDU010000001.1 coordinate 187,321, forward strand.
TTACCCACAAAGGCGGCCTTCTCGTGGTCCTTCGGGGAAACGGCGACGCCCGTGTCGCCGAGCATGGTCTCGGGGCGCGTGGTGGCGACGACGATGTAGTCCTGGCCGTTAACCGGCTCGGTCAGCGGGTAGCGCAGGTGCCACAGATGGCCCTTCTCATCCTTGTACTCGGCCTCGTCGTCCGAGATAGCGGTGGTGCAGTTGGGGCACCAGTTGACGATGCGCTTGCCGCGATAGATCAAGCCGTCGTGGTACCAGTCGCAGAACACCTTACGCACGGCCTGGGCGTAGTCCTCGTCCATGGTGAAGCGCTCGTTGTCAAAGTCGACGGAGCAGCCCATGCGCTTGATTTGCTCGACGATGATGCCGCCGTACTCGTGGGTCCAGTCCCAGCAAGCGTCGACAAACTTGTCGCGACCAATCTCCAGGCGGCTGATGCCCTCACTCTTGAGCTTCTTGTCGACCTTAGTCTGCGTGGCGATACCGGCGTGATCGGTACCGAGCACCCAGCGCGTGGACTTGCCGCGCATGCGGGCCATACGGACGATGGCGTCCTGGATGGAGTCGTCGGTAGCGTGGCCCATGTGGAGCTTGCCGGTCACGTTGGGAGGCGGAATGGTGACGGTGCAGTCGCCCACGCCCTCACGGCGCTTATAGTAACCGCCGTCGAGCCACTTCTGCAGGATCGCCGGCTCGTTGGTCGACGGATCGTAGTTCTTGGGCATCTCTTCCATATATCTCTCCCTGTCCCGCCGGGGAGGAATGTAGGCCCGATTTTCACTCGGTCAGGTCCTGGGCTCGCTCGAAGACCACATTAAGTGGTCTTCGGCTCGTGCGGAATCTACGAAAATCGGGCCTACATTCCTCCCCTTAGGTATCGATTACTTCAGTCTGAATTGACTTCGCTTTGGCTTAAACAAACACACAGAATAACACAGGTAGTTGGGGTTATTGCGTATATATAAAATAGCCTCCGACCGCGGATGGTCGGAGGCTATTTGCAAGCACGTTTTAGGCAGGTCTAGCCGTAGATGCGTTGGGGTTGTTCTTCGCCCTTTACGGAGGCTTCGGTCACGATGACCTTGGTGACGCCCTCCTCACTGGGAAGGTCGAACATCGTCTGCTGCAGTACGTCCTCGCAGATGGAGCGCAGGCCGCGGGCTCCGGTCTTGCGGGCGAGCGCCATGCGGGCGATCTCGTGCAGGGCGGCGTCCTCAAACTCAAGCTCGACGTCCTCGAGCTGGAACATCTTGCGGTACTGGCGCACGACGGCGTTCTTGGGCTCGGTCAGGATCGACACCAGGTCGTCCTCGTCGAGCGCCTGCGTCTGGGTGACGACGGGCGTACGACCCACGAACTCGGGGATCATGCCAAAGGCGTTGAGGTCCTGCGGGAGCACCTGACGCAGCAGGTCGTTCTCGTCGACCGAGGTGGGACCGGCGATCTCGGAGTTAAAGCCCACGCCCTTGTTGCCCACGCGGTCGGCGATGATCTTATCCAGGCCCACAAAGGCACCGCCGCAGATGAACAGGATGTTGGTCGTATCGATCTGCAGCAGCTCCTGCTGAGGATGCTTGCGGCCGCCGGTGGGCGGAACACTTGCCACCGTGCCCTCAAGAATCTTAAGCAGCGCCTGCTGAACGCCCTCGCCCGAGACATCGCGAGTGATGGACAGGTTCTCGGCCTTGCGGGCGATCTTGTCGATCTCGTCCACGTAGATGATGCCCACCTGCGCGCGCTCAATATCGCCATCGGCGGCGTTGATGAGCTTGAGCAGGATGTTCTCCACATCCTCGCCCACGTAACCGGCCTCGGTGAGCGCGGTGGCGTCGGCGATGGCAAACGGCACCTCGAGGATGCGCGCGAGCGTCTGGGCGAGCAGGGTCTTGCCGGTGCCGGTGGGACCGAGCAGCAGGATGTTGGACTTGGCGAGCTCCACCTCGTCCATATCGTCGTCGAGCTGCGAGTCCAAACCGTCGTCAAAGGCCGAAAGCGCAGCACCGCCCTCGATCACACGGCGGTAATGGTTGTACACGGCAACCGACATGGCGCGCTTGGCGTCCTCCTGACCCATGACATAGGCCGAAAGCTCGTCATAGATCTCGTGCGGCGTCGGCACGTGCGTGATGACCTGGCGGTCGTCCTCGAGCTCAAAGCCCTCGGTCTCGGGGTCCACAGCGGGCTGCCCGGCAGCCTGGCCGTGGTCGTTGAGGAAGCCCGGCAGCTTGCCATTGCGGGCAGCGTCCATAAAGTCCGAAGCCAGCGACTCCTCCAAGATCTCAGAGCAGGCGGCAACGCACTCGTCACAGATAAAGATGTTGGTCGGGCCCTTTACGAGGCGTCGGACCTGGCCCTGCTCTTTTCCGCAGAAGGAGCAGCGGATGGGGTTGCCGTTCTCGTCAAAGTTGTCCTGCATGTTTCCTGCCATCCTAGGCGTCCTTCGCGGCGAGGTCGCGCGAGGTAACGATACGGTCGATCAGGCCGTAGTCGAGGGCCTCGGCAGCGGTCAGGTAGTTGTCGCGCTCGGTATCGGCCTGGACCTTCTCGATGGGCTGGCCCGACGCGTCGGACAGGATCTGGTTGAGCTCGCGGCGGGTCTTCTTGATCTCCTCGGCAACGATCTCGATCTCGGTCTGCTGGCCCTGGGCACCGCCGCTGGGCTGGTGAATCATGACTTTGGAGTGCGGCAGGCAGAAGCGCTTGCCCTTAGCGCCGGCCGAAAGCAGCACGGCGGCCATGGACGCGGCCATACCGACGCAGATGGTGGAGACCTGCGGCTTGATGAAGTTCATGGTGTCAAGAATCGCCAGGCCAGAGTAAACCTCGCCACCGGGCGAATTGATGTAGAGCGAGATATCCTTCTCGGCATCCTGGCTCTCAAGATGCAGCAACTGGGCAACGACCAGGTTGGCGCTGACGGAGTTGATCTCCTCGCCCAAAAAGATGATGCGGTCGTTGAGCAGGCGCGAATAGATATCGTAGCTGCGCTCGCCGCGCGGCGTCTGCTCGATAACGTATGGCACGAGGGCGGAATCGAACTTAGCGATCATACGCATCTCCATTTCTCTCTTGCGGACCAAATTGGTTCTAGATAAACGTACGGTGCCCGCATGCTATGCATTGGCTGGCACCGTACGAAGCAACCGGATAACCGGTGTATAACTTTACCCCATCACAGGCGCACGCATGCGCTCGCGGGCAAGGTGGCGAGAATTACTCGGCGTCCTTGGCGGTCTCGTCGACCTCGGTCACCTTGGCGTTCTCGACCAGGTGGTCGACGGCCTTGGAGCGACGGATAGACTCACGGACGGCAGGCATGCGGCCATCGGCGATGAACTCGGCCTTGGAAGCCTCGACGTCCTTGACGCCGGCCTTCTCGAACTCGGCGTTGATGTCGTCCTCGGTGACCTCAATCTTGAGCTCGCGGGCGAGGGCGTCGAGCGCCAGGGACTCACGGGCAACGTCGTTGGCCTGCTTGTGCAGGTCGCCGATGAACTGCTCCATGGTCAGGCCGGAAGCGGGCAGCCAGGTGTCCAGCGTCATGCCGCGGGCAGCGAGGTTGGACAGGAAGTTCTGGCCAAGCTCCTCAAAGACGGACTGCTCGTAGTCGGCATCCATCTCGTCGAGCTGCAGGCGCTCGGCGAGAGCGGAGACGCAACGGTTCTCCTTCTCGGCCGGGAGGCGGGAAGCCTTGTCCTGCTCGATCTCGATCTTGATGGCGTCGCGCATAGCGTCGATGCTGTCAAAGCCAAAGTCGGACTTGACGAGCTCGTCGGTGAGCTCGGGGGTGTTGCGGACCTTGATGCCCTTGACGGTGACCTCGACGGTGTGGGTCTCGGCCTCCTCGCCCTCCTCGGCCTCGTCGGTCCAGGTGACGGACTTGACGTCGTCAACGTTGGCGCCGATCAGAGCCTCGTTGAACTCGGCGGGGTTGCTGTCGCTACCGGCGATGAGCATACGGCCCTCGGCGGCGAAGTTATCGGCGTTCTCGACGGCCTTGAGGTCGACGGTGACGTAGTCCTCGGCCTCGACGGCGCGACCCTCGACGTCCTCGAAGGTGGCACGGTAGTTGAGAAGCATCTCGACCTGGTTGTTGATCTCGGACTCGGTGACCTCCGCAGGGGGCATCTCGATCTCGACAGCGTCGAAGGAGGAGAGCTCAGCGGCGGGACGCACGGAGAACTCGACGGTGTAGGTGTAGTCCTCGTGATCCTTGGCGAGGTCGAGCTCCTTGTAGTCACCGCTCTTGGTGGGGACGATGTCCAGCTCGTTGAGGACGGCGGGCTCGTTGGCTGCGATCAGATCGTTGGTGGCCTGAGCGAGGGTAGCCTCGGCGCCAAGAGCGGAATCGATGACCGGACGGGGAGCCTTGCCGGCACGGAAGCCCGGGAAGCGGTACTTCTTAGCGGTGTCCTTGTAGGCCTTCTTGATCGCGGCGTCGACGTCGGCGGCCGGGATGGTGACCGTAGCGGTGAGCTTGGCGTCCTTGACGTCAGAAGCGGTGATGTTCAACACGTTCCTCCTCATACTGCCCAGCTTATCTGAGGTGCTGGTACCTTTATGCAACAAAGAGTCGCGACGGCCGAAGCCGACGCAGATGCGTTGGTGCGGGCGAAAGGACTCGAACCTTCACGGGAATCCCACCAGAACCTAAATCTGGCGCGTCTACCAATTCCGCCACGCCCGCATGAGCGCACAGACTAGGAATGATAGCAGATACGAACGACAAGCGCACGCACACGTTTTACAGGCTCACGACCTCACCACGAGTGCGAAAGGCGGGGCGAGTTGCCCCGCCCCGCCCATTACGACTTGTTCGCCGACCCGCTACTCCCCCAGCAGGGCCTTCTCGGGCGTGATCGGCAGCGAGCGCACCTGGTGGCCGGTGGCGTGTGCCACTGCCGAGGCCACGGCGGCGAGCGGCGTGTTAATGACGACCTCGCCGATCGACTTGGCGCCAAACGGGCCCGTCGGCTCGTAGCTCGGCTCAAAGGCCACGCGAATACTGCCGATGTCCAGGCGCGTGGGCAGCTTGTAGCTCATAAAGTTGTCGGTGCGCAGGCGGCCGCGGTCGTCGTGCTCGACGATCTCGTAGAGCGCGTGGCCGATGCCCTGGGCAATGCCGCCCTCGGCCTGGACGCGCGCGAGTGCCTCGTTGATCACGGTGCCGCAGTCCACAGCCGCCGCGTAGTCCACCACAGTCACCTTGCCGGTGGCCTTGTCGACCTCGACCTCGGCAATGCCGGCCATAAACGGCGGAGGCGAAACGGGCAGGCAGGCAGAAGCATGCGAGGTGAGCGCGTCGCCGCCCGCGATGTTCTTGACGCACAGGTTGGCAAAGTCGCGCAGCGTGAGGTAGCGGTTCTGCTCGCGCGCGGCGCGCTCGTCGGACAGACGCACGTACTGGCCATCGAAGACCACGTCGGCGGCGTCCACATCCCACATCTGGGCGGCCTTGGCACAAATCTTCTCACGCAGCTCGGTCGCGGCGTTCTTGGCGGCAAGGCCCGTCACGTAGGTACCGGAGCTCGCGTACGAACCGGCGTCGAACGGCGACACGTCGGTGTCCACGCCGCGCACCACGATCAGCGAGCTCTCCACGCCCAGCTCCTCGGCGGCAATCTGCGCCAGGATCGTGTCGACGCCCATGCCGTTATCGGTGGCGCCGGTGCCGATGGTAATGAAGCCGTCCTCTTCCAGGCGCATGTCGATGCCGGCGATATCAACGTTGGAAATGCCCGAGCCCTGCATGGTGAGCGCACAGCCCAGAGCACGCACGCGGTCGCCCAGGTCCACAGCCAGCGGCTTGTCGCGCCAGCCGATCATGTCCATCGCGCGCAGCAGGCAGCGGTCGAGCGCGCAGGCGTTGAGCTTCTCGTTGTAGTACTGCGGCATGATCTCGCCCTCGCGCACGATGTTCTTAAGGCGCAGGTCGGCGGGGTCCATGTGCAGCATGTCGGCAAGCTCGTTGACGGCGCTCTCCACGGCAAACTGGCCCTGGGTGGCACCGTAGCCGCGATACGCGCCGCCGCGGTTGGTATTGGTGTAGACGGCGTCCCAGCTAAAGCGGCTCGCCTTCACGTGGTTGTAGATGGGCAGGCTCTTGTGGCCCGACAGGCCGATCGTCGTGGTAGCGTGCTCGCCGTACGCACCGGCGTTGGACAGCGTATGCAGATCGATGGCCGTGATGGTGCCGTCGTTCATGGCGCCCAACTTGACGGTCATCTGCATCTGGTGGCGCGAGTTGCCCGCGGTGATGGTCTCCTCGCGGGTGTAGCAGCAGTAGCTCGGACGGCCGGTCTGCTGCGTCACAAACGCAACGAAGATCTCGCAGCAGCCCGTCTGCTTGGAGCCAAAGCCGCCGCCGATGCGCGGCTTAATGACCTGCACCTGCGACTGCGGAATGTCGAGCGACTGCGCGACCATGCGGCGCACGTGGAAGGGCACCTGCGTAGAGGTGGTCACCGAGATGCGGCCGAACGCATCTGTCGTCGCGAAGGCGCGGAAGGTCTCCATGGGCGCAGTCTGCGTGGCCTGGCTGGTGTAGGTGCGCTCAAAGACGATGTCGCTCTGGGCGAAGGCCTCGTCAAGGTCGCCAAAATCGCTGGTACCGCTGCACACCAGGTTGCGCGGGACATCGCCGCCCTGCGGGAACATAAAGGTCACGTCGCCCTCGGGGTGGACCACGATGTCGTTATCGAGTGCCTTGGTAAAGTCGAGCAGCGGCTCGAGCACCTCGTAGTCGACCTTGATGAGCTTGAGTGCCTTGTCGGCGGCCTCCTCGGTTTCGGCGGCAACGATCGCCACCTCCTCGTTTTGGTAACGCACGAGGTTCTCGAGAATTAGGCGGTCGTAGGGACTCGGCTGCGGATAGCTCTGGCCAGCGATGGTAAAGCGGCGCTTGGGCACGTCCTCGTAGGTGTAGACGCCCACCACGCCGGGAACCTTCAGGGCGCGCGACGTATCGATGGAGCGGATCTTGGCGCGGGCATAGGGGCTGCGCTTGAGTTTGACGATCAGGGCGCCGGCGGGCACCATATCGCCCGTGTAGACGGGACGGCCCTCGAGCAGCGCCTTCGAGTCCTTCTTGGGCTGCTTATGGGTGATCTGCTTGTACGAGACACCGTCGCAGCTGGTGTCGTTGACCGGCAGCTCGGGCATCTCAAAGCCCACCTGCACGCCGGACTCGTTGAGGAAGCGGACAATGGCGCGCAGCTGGCTCTCGTAGCCGCTGCAACGGCAGAGGTTGCCGGCGAGCTGGCGCGACAGCTCCTCGCGCGTGGCGACGAGGCTCGGGTCCTCCTTGGCGGCGCGGGCAAGCGCCAGCACGTTCATGATAAGGCCGGGGGCGCAAAAACCGCACTGCTCGGCGCCTTCGGCAGCCATCGCGCGGGCAAGCGCCTCGGACTCGGCCTTGAGACCCTCGAGCGTGGTGATGGTATGGCCCTCGACGCGCGCGGCGGGAACCGAGCAGCTCAGCACCGGGTCGCCGTCGAGCCACACCGTGCACAGGCCGCAGTTGGTGGTCTCGCAGGCGCAGCGCACCGACGCGCAACCCTGCTCGCGCAAAAGCGAAAAGAGCATGGTATCGGGGGCAATCTGAACCTTGACCTTGCGGCCGTTGAGCGTAAAGGAAAGATCGATGAGTTTGGCAGCCATTAGCGCACCTCGCTAGAATCGACGCCGGGCACGCGGCGGCAGGAATACTCGTCCGTGGCGAACTTGGGGATCTGCACGGTCTCGAGCTCGCGGGCAAGCGCGGCAGAAAGCTCGATGCCGGCGGCACGGCGCACGGCCTGGATGGCGAGCGGGGCCGAGATGCGGCGGCGGTAGTCGGCCGAGCCCCACAGGTTGGTTCCGTAACTCAGGGCACGCACGGATGCAGCAAGGGCGCGAAGCTCGTCCTCGGAAGGCTGCTCGTTGGTAAGGCCGCACGCCACGCCCTGCAGCAGGGTCGCGCGCAGCGGGCGGGCGCCCACGGTGACGTGCCAAGTGTTGTTCCACCAGGCGGCGGTGAAGTTCAACGAGGGGAAGTCGGTCGCGGCCTTGCGCACGGCCTCGTAGCTCGCACGGTAATCGTGTTTAACGACCACGACGCGCTCAATCACGTCGCGCACGTAGCCCATATCCACGAACTCGGCAAGCGGTACGCGGCCGGCGCCCGTCAGCTCAACGTACGAGTCGAGCGCCAAAAAGGCCGAAAGCACGTCCGAGAAGCCAAAGCGGCCGTAGATGCTACCGCCCACCGTGGCGGTATTGCGCAGCTGCACGCCCACGATGTCGTGGACGGCGAACTCAAAAACATTGTTGACAAGCACGTTGAGCCCGGCATGACGCTCGAGCTGGCGCAGGGTGCACATGGCACCGATGCGAAACTCGGTCTCGGTCTCCTCGATCTGATCGAGTCCGCAGGCCGAAAGGTCAATCGCCGTCGCCACGCGACGCGATCCCAGGCGCATCCAGATGCCGCCGCCCACAATCTTGTTGTTGCGGTTCTTCTGTAAGAGCTCATAGGCTTCGGCCGCGTTTCCAACACGGACGTAGGTACCGAACTTGAGCACGTTCTCCCCCATCTCTTCACTTGTCCAGTACCTTTAAGTGTACCAAACGAGGGGGCATAGCTCGTGTCGGGACAAAATGAACCGTTTTCCTCCGTCGCATGCGGATCAAAAAAGGCTCCCGGCGTTGAGCCGAGAGCCTCATTACATGCTATGTCAGGCAGGGTTTAGCAGACGCCCTGGGCGAGCATGGCGTCGGCTACCTTCAGGAAGCCGGCGATGTTGGCGCCCATGACGAAGTTGCCCTCCTCGCCGTACTCCTTGGCGGTGTCGTCCACGTTGTGGAACATGCCGCGCATGAGCTGCTCGAGCTTGCCATCGACCTCCTCGAAGGTCCAAGACAGGTGCTCGGCGTTCTGGCTCATCTCCAGGCCGGACACGAGCACGCCGCCGGCGTTGGCAGCCTTGCCGGGCATAAAGGCGACGCCGTTCTCCTGGAAGTAAGTCGTGGCCTCGATGGTCGTGGGCATGTTCGCGCCCTCGCCGACCACCTTGCAGCCGTTGGCGACGAGCGCCTGGGCGTCCTCGAGCAGCAGCGTGTTCTCGCGAGCGCAGGGCAGCGCGATGTCGCAGGGCAGCTGCCACACGCCGCGGCCGTCGCCCTCGTGCCACACGGCACCGGGCTTCTCGTCAACGTACATGGCGAGCGTGACGCCCTTATCATGGCCGGAACGCTTCTGGTTGTAGACGTGCTCGAGCACGGAGTAGTCGATGCCGTCGGGATCCTCGACCCAGCCGTGGGTATCGGAGCAGGCCAGCACCTTGCCGCCAAGCTGGGAAACCTTCTGGACGGCGTAGATAGCGACGTTGCCGGAGCCGTGAACGACGACGTTCTTGCCCTCGAAGGAGTCGCCGCGGCTCTTGAGGTACTCGTCCACAAAGTAGACCAGGCCGTAGCCAGTGGCCTCGGTACGGGCGAGCGAGCCGCCAAAGGAGAGGCCCTTGCCGGTGAGGACGCCGGTCCACTCGTTGGTCAGACGCTTGTACTGACCGAACATGTAGGCAACCTCGCGGCCGCCAACGCCAAGGTCGCCGGCGGGGACGTCGGTGTTGGGGCCGATGTGGCGATAGAGCTCGGTCATGAAAGACTGGCAGAAGTGCATGATCTCGTTGTTGGACTTGCCCTTGGGGTCAAAGTCAGAGCCGCCCTTGCCGCCACCCATGGGAAGGGTGGTCAGGCTGTTCTTGAGGATCTGCTCCAGACCCAGGAACTTGAGCATGCCCAGAGTGACCGTCGGGTTAAAGCGCAGACCGCCCTTGTAGGGTCCAATGGCAGAGTTGAACTCGACGCGGTAACCGCGGTTGACCTGGACCTTGCCCTGGTCGTCGACCCAGGGAACACGGAACATGACGATGCGCTCGGGCTCGACGAGGCGCTCCAGCAGGGCGGCCTCCTCGTACTCGGGGTGGGCGTCGAGCGCCGGCTGGATGGTGCCGAGGATCTCGGTCGCGGCCTGGATGAACTCAGGCTGCTCGGGATAGCGGGCCTTGAGCTCGTCGAGAACTTTCTGCGTGTAGCTCATGCTTCCTCCAATTGATGGAAAAGAAAGGTGTCGTTCGCGGCGCCCCATGCGCCGTGAGCTTTATCGAGTATGGATAATATCGCACTGTTGCTACAAAGTTACGAATAAGGCAACGAGCGGATGTTTCATTTTGATTACGATGCAGGTAGATAGCTTTTTGACCGCCTGACGAGCAAATCGCGTGTTTCGAAGCTGTTTCCTGCACGCTTCGAAACCACCACAAAGGGGACAGGCACCTTTGTGGTGGTGTTGACGGCTAGAGGACGAGCTGATGGTAGTCGGCTGGGGTTATGCGGCCCTCGGTGGCGGCGCGGAAGGCGGCGAGCGCATCGCCCGAGAACGGCATGACCCAGCACAGCCCGCAGCCGGCGTTAATGGAGCCCGGCAGCGGCATGATGCGCCCGGGCACACCGGCGGCAAGGCAAAGCTGCTCGCATTCCATCACATCGAAGGTGCTGTCGAACGACACGATGATCTTGCGTTCGTGGTCGAGGGCATCACCGGACGGGCCTTCGCGGTGTGCCTCACGATACGCCGCGGCAGCCGCTTCCTCTTCCGCGGTATGTCCACAGCCACCACATCCGCAGGTACAGGGTTCGGACCCATCGCAAGTGCAGGGCTCTCCCGTGTCGGGACAAATATCGTGAGACATGGCAACTCCCATCGTCTAGGCGAGCAGCTCGGCTGCCGCAAACTCATCGGGTGTATTGACGTTTTCGAAGCAGAGCGTGGAGCCGGCGACCTTAACAATCTGCGGCTCATCCATATAGCCGGCCTGAACGCGATTGATCAGGCAGCGAATGCGCTGGCGGTCGCAGGCAAGCAGCTCGTGGGCAACCGGCGCACACACGTCACAGCGCCAGACGGCGCAAAGCGGCTCAATCCCCCGCTCCTCGCGCGGCACGCACACATCGAGCGCCTCGGCCTCAACACGATCGGCAAGCGCGCCGATCAGTTCCGGCGAGACAAACGGCATGTCGCAGGCGACGATCGCCACGAGCGGCAATCGGGCCGCGGCCAACGAGCTCGCGATGCCGCGCATGGCACCGGCGGGACCGTCGACGTCCATCACCACGCGGGGGCGCAGGCCATCAAACATAAGCTCCTCAAGATAGGCAAGCTCGCTGGGACGCGAAGTCGTCACAACCAACTCGCCGGCAATTGGCGCCAGCCGACCCAGCACGCGCTCGATGAGCGGCTCGCCGCAAAACGCCATGCGAGCCTTATCGCAGCCCATGCGCGACGACAACCCGCCCGCTTGAACGACACAAGAAAGATCGGCCCGTCTTACGGTAATCATACGGCAAAACACCTCCATCGGCATGCTCGAAACCCGGTGCACGAAGCTAAATACAGCCGCCGAAATAACGGCGCTACGAAAAGCTCGTGCAAAAACAAAACAGCGCCTTTGCGGCACGCAGCAAGACCGCGAGCACAAAAGCGCTGGTAGCGTATGGCGGGAACGTATGTGAATCGAACACATCCAAGACGTTTTGCACGCCTCGCAACGGTTTTGAGGACCGCGGAGCCCACCGGAGCCCATCCGTTCCCAAGTGCGGCGGTATTTTACCAAACCGAACAGTCAATCTAGCGCAGGGAGCGCAGGCCACCGGCCTCCTTGTCGAGCACCGTGAAGCGCACGGCATCCAGGTGCTCCAAGATGCTGATGGCGCGTTTACGCGACACGCCAAGGGCCTCGCGCAGCACGCTCGTGGTGGCAGCGCCACCGGCTGCCTCAATGGCGGCGGCAACAAGCTCGCGCGCATGGGCCTCGACGGCAGCAGACAGGGCAACGTCACGCTCGACCTTCACGATGGAACGATTAAGCGAAAGCTCGCGCAGAGCTCGCGTCATGGTGTCGCGATCGAGCTGCAGTCGCTCGCCCACCTCGGGCAACGTCGGTGCGTCGAGGCCAGCTTCGTCCAGCAAGGAAACGATGCGCTCGCAAGCCTCGTGCACCACGCGCGCCGCAGCGGCGGCCGAATGCGGGTCGAACACCTCGGCACCCTCGGCGGCGCACGCGCCACGCGAGCAGCCCTCGGCAATCAGAGCCGCGGCAACGCATTCATCAGCGGAAGGCCACGCAGCATGGGCAACGGCGCCGGGCGTAAAGCCCGTCTCCTTGGGAGCCGCGGCATGCATGGCCGACAAGGTCGCTGCCAGTGCATCCATCGCGGCGTCGAGCACCACGGCGTCCGCCAAGTAGTCCGAATCACCCGCGGCAAGTTTGCGAACGGAGCCCTGCGCCACCAACCCGCGCAGTGCGGCATCGACCTCGCCGACAGCAAGATCCAAAGCCTCGGCAACATCAACAGCCATAACCGGCAGCGTCTGCAGCGCCAGCCAAGCGCCCACACCGCCCGCAATATCGCCGGGCTCGAGCGCCGCATACAGCGTACGCTCCCCTTCGGCAAGCTCGCGCGAGCGACGGCAGCGCGAAAGCAGCACGCGCCCGCCGCCAATAAGCATCACGGGCGAATAGGACAGCACCACGGCATGGTCCCCGGCACGTAGCGGCAGCGAGTTTTCCAAGCGCACCTGAACAATACGGGTCTCGCCCACCGCCATGGGGGCCTCGCCCTCCATGAACATGATGCGACCGACAACCTCGGCCGTACCCGCCATCACATGCACGCGCGCGCCCGACTCGAGCACGCGCGGCTTGGCACCCTCGCGGCCCAGGTAAGTGAACACCATCATAAAGCGCATCGTCTGGCCAAAGCGACCCTGCACGCCGAGCATCTCTCCGCGATCGAGCGCGGCGACGGCATCGCCCACCAAGTTGAGCGCCACACGCTGACCGGGCAATGCCCGCGGCGTATCGCCATGCACCTGAATCCCGCGCACGCGACAGACCGTACGCGACGGCAGCGCGACGAGCTCATCGCCCACCGCAACCGGCGCATCGTGCAACGTTCCCGTCACCACGGTACCGGCGCCCTTGATCGTAAAGCAGCGGTCGATGGGCAGACGCGGTGCGGCATCGGTGGGCTCGGCACGGGCACGGCAGGCACCACAGCAAGCGGCAACCTGCTCGTCGAGCGCAGCCAGCAGGTCATCGATTCCCGCACCGGTCTTGGACGACACGGGCACGATCGGCACGCCCGCAAACACGGTGTCCGACAAAAAATCATCGACATCGAGCTCGGCAAGCTCAGTCATCTCGGCGTCGGCCAGGTCGCACATCGTCAGCGCGACCACCATGTGTGTGACGCCCAGCAGCTCCAGCACATGCACGTGCTCGCGGGTCTGCGGCATCACGCCCTCGACGGCCGAAACCACCAGCACGGCCACGTCGATACCCGTGGCGCCCTGCACCATGGCACGCAAGTAATGCGCATGGCCCGGCACGTCGACCAGGCCAACGATCTTGCCACTCGGCAGCGCCAGCTCACCAAAGCCAAGCTCAACGGTCATGCCGCGACGACGTTCAACTTCCAGGCGGTCGGGGTTTTTACCCGTCAGCGCCTCGATGAGCGCCGACTTACCGTGGTCAACATGTCCCGCCGTACCTACGATAACGGGACACTCCACCAGTGCTTGAACCTCACTCATCGAGCAATCGCCTTCTCAACGCACGCGACGAGCGTCGATGCCGCCGTCTCGATATCGCGGTCGCCCACGAGCGTGCGCACATCAAACAGAATGCGGTCGTGCGAGGCGCGCGTGACGACCGGCGTATCGAAGTCTTGAACGAGCGAGCGTTTGAGCGCGTCGACGGACAGGCGCTCGTCAACAAGACGCACGGCAACGCACATCGTGGGCAACTCCACGGTAGGCAGCGAGCCGCCACCGGGGGTCGACGATTCCTCGACGATTTCCACCTGCACGGCACACGGGCAGCCAGCCTTATCGAGCCCGGCGACCATACGATCGCGCAGCTTGCGGGCGCGTCGTTCCAAATGGGCCTGCGGCAGCGTGAGCATGCTGAGCACCGGAATATCGCGATGGGCCACGTCGGCGCCGTCCATGTAGATGCGAAGTGTGGCCTCGAGCGCCGTGAGCGCCAACTTGCCCGGACGCAGAGCGCGCATGAGCGGATGTGCGCCGCAGGCCTGGACCAGATCGCGACGGCCCATGATAATGCCCGCCTGTGCGGCACCGAGCAGCTTATCGCCCGAGCACGACACCACATCGAGCCCCGCCGAAACCGAAGCCGGCGTGGGTTCCTCGCCGCCGCGCACCAAGATGTCATCGGGCAGCAGCGCGCCCGAACCCTGGTCCTCGTAGAACAGCAGGCCATGCTTGTGAGCAAGCGCCGCAAGCTCCCGAGAACCCACCTCCTCGTGGAAACCCTCGATGCGATAGTTAGAAGGATGGACCTTAAGGATCATCGCCGTATCGGGCGTGATGACACGCTCGTAGTCGACCAGATGCGTGCGGTTGGTGGCCCCGACCTCGACGAGCTTGGCACCCGAGGCCTCCATGACGTCGGGGATACGGAAGCTGCCGCCGATCTCAACAAGCTCGCCACGGCTGACTATGACCTCTTTGCCCGCGGCATGGGTTGCCAGCACCAGCAGCACCGCAGCGGCGTTGTTGTTGACCACGAGCGCGTCCTCGGCACCGGTGAGCGAGCGGATCAGTTGCGCGGCGTGCTCCTTGCGCGACCCGCGCGAACAGGTGTCGACGCTGTACTCGAGCGTGCTATACCCGCGCGCAACCTCGGCCACGGCCTTTGCCGCCGACTCCGCAAGCGGGGCACGGCCCAGATTGGTATGGATGACCACACCCGTGGCGTTGACGGCGGGACGCAGGCTCGGCAGCGCGGAGCGATGCGCACGCCACTCGATGGCCGAGGCCAGTTCGCGCTTGGAACGCGGGGCGGCACCGGCGCGAATCGCGGCGCGCTCCTCGTCGAGCTCGGCCGTCACGGCAGCATGGACCACCGCGTCGCAGGTCTCCCCCGCAGCCTTCACCACCGGCCACTCGGCAAGCAGCTCGTTGACGGAAGGAATGGCGCGCAGGCGGGCGCGCACCTCATCGGACATATTCTGGCTATCGCTCATGTGCGGCCTTTCAAAAGAAACGTGGATCAGTCAAATACATCAGCTGAGTCAATTACTCGTCATTATCCTCGCGCGCCGCGATCTTTTCCACGCGAACGGCGTTTTCCTGGGTGAGCGCAGCACCCGTCAACGGGTCCCAACGTAACGGCGTATGGTCGAGCGGGCCCACGCCCAAGGCTTGAGCGCCACCGGCATCGGCACCAAACGAACGCCCACCGGGGGCGGCCGAGGTGAAGATGCACGCCGGATGCAGATACGGCGTCGTCTCCACGCGCACGCGGTCGCGGCCCATATCACTCACGAGTTCGACGATCTCGCCGTCGGCGATGCCCATGTGCGCGGCAGCATCGGCATTCATCTGCACGGCATCCAGGTCCGACCCAGCCTCGGCGGCACCTTGGGCTGCAAGCCTTCGCGAGGTATGCGACTCAAAGGGACGGTTGCCGCTAATGAGGCGAAACATCCCCGGGCCCGGCTCCACCATGGGGGCGATCCAGTTGGGTACACGACCCAGGCCAGCTCGTTTCCATACGTCGCTTGCCAGCGCAATTTTGCCGCCATCCAAGGGAATCGCCGGCTCGCCCGTACACGACGGCAACGCAACACCCGTGTCGGCCCAGCCGCGCTCCTTGAGCTCGTCCAGATCGATCCCAAAAGGCGCCACCTGGGCAGCCGCCAGGTCGTCAGACGTAAACCGGAAGTACTCGCCAGCCCCACACGCCTGCGCCAGACCGGCAAAAATCTCCCGACCGGGACGTGTGCCGTCATGCTGCACAGGCAGCACGGCGTTGCGGTAGAACACCCGCGAATCGTTGGCACCCACGACTGTGCCCACACCGCGGTCGGCCTCCAGATACGTCACATCGGGCAGCACGAAGTCAGAAGCGCGCGCTGTCTCGGACCAGCGGATATCAATCGTCACGAGCAAGTCGAGCTGCTGCAAAATACCCAACCACGCTCCGGCGTTGCCATAGCCTGCCCCGGGATTGCTAGCATAGACGATGAGCCCACGCAAATCGCCGGCCAGTATCGACTGACCGATGGTCGTGCACAGGCCGCGCACCGGATCGACCAGTGGATAGCGCTCGGACCCCAGCTTGGGCCCGCGAGGCACCGGCGGCGTCGCAAAGCGCGCGGGATCGAGGTCGCCCAACACAAGCGGCGTGGGCGGATTGAGCGCGCCGCCTACATGCCCGATGCAGCCCAGCAGCACATCGACCAAGCAGATAGCGCGCGCGGTCTGGGTGCTATTGGCATACGCGATACCGATGCCACCATGAAAGCCCGCATCCACCACAGCGGCAGGCGCGGCGGCAGCGAGATCGCGCGCCGTGGCGACAATCTCTGCGGCCGGCACGTCGCACATCGACTCGGCCCACTCGGGCGTCCAAGCACGGGCCGCCTGCGCCAGCTCGTCAAAGCCTGTGGTATAGCGGGCAACAAACTCGTGATCGTACAGGCCCTCGGCAATCAAGACATGGGCAATGCCCAGCAGCAAGGCCAGGTCGCAGCCCGGGCGCACGCGCAGCCAGCGGTCGGCAAGCGCAGCCGAGCCGCTGCGCCGGGGGTCGACCACGATAATCTTCGCCCCGCGCCGGCGTGCATTGTTGAGCGCATCAACGGACCCCATCGTCGACGAATCGACAATGGAACGCCCCAGATACATGATGCAATCGGTATGTGCCAGGTCGGAGGCGGGGCTGTAGCCTAGGCTGTGCTCCCAACCGGTAAGTCGGCTTACCTCGCAGGCACCGTCGGCACCATACACGTTGGGCGAGCCCAGCGCATGCATAAGGCGATATGCCCAGTAGCGGTCGAACGAGGGCACGCCGAGCGTCATACCCAGCGCACGGGGGCCACGTTCGTCAACAATCCCCAAAAGACGCTCGGCAATCTGGGCAAACGCTTCGTCCCACGAAATCGCATCGAACCCCGAGCCATCAGCTCGTCGGCGCATGGGGCGCACAATGCGATCGCGCTCGTCAAACGGCATAGACAGGCGATGCCGACCGCGGGCGCACAGGGCACGCGCCGCGCACGGATGCCCCACAACCGGCAGCTCGGCCACCACGCGACCGTCCTCAACGCGTGCCGCAAAGGCGCAATCGGCATAGCATCCCCCGCATGTAGTCACCACGGCGCGACCGTCACGCTTCACAGCAGATGCCATCTCGATTACCCCTTTCATCAGCCAAACACAACAGGCCAAAAGCCCGGCAACGAGTCCCAGGCCAAAAAAGCCTCCCGCACGGCAACGCCCCGCGGGAGGCCCAACGTCAAACAGACGGTACCTTACGCCTCGGACTTCTTGGCGTAGATAAACCAGTAGCCGAGCGCGACCAGAACCGCGCCGCCCACGATGTTGCCCAGCGTGGCGGCGGACAGGTTAAACGCAATGCCCGCAGTGTTGAGCGCATCGGCGCCGGCGACGTCAGCACCATAGCCGCACGCGTGCATCACGGCACCCATGGGCAAAAAGTACATGTTGGCAACGCAGTGCTCAAAACCGCAGGCCACAAAGGCAGCGATCGGCAGCAAAATACCCACGACCTTATCGACCACGGTCTTGCCGGCGGTACCGATCCACACGGCCAGGCACACAAAGATATTGCACAGGATACCGCGGAAGAAGATCGTCACCCAGTCGATCGTCACCTTGCCGGCGGCGACGCTCACCATGGAGTTGGCGACCGCCTCGCCATTGAGCTTGTAAATGCCGGCCATGTACACCAAAAAGACGATGAACAGAGCGCCGACAAAATTGCCGACCCACACGACGATCCAGGCCTTGAGCATCTGAGCCAAGGTGATCTTTTTGCTCTTGAGCGCGCAGACCATAAGCGAATTACCGGTAAACAGCTCGGCGCCGCACACCAGCACCAGCACCAGGCCCAGGCAAAAGCACAGGCCGCCCACGACGCGCTGAGCGCCCCAGCCGAGCGTGCTATCGCTCAAGAACACCGTAAAGAACAGGCCGCCGAAGGCGATGAACGCGCCGGCGAACATTGCCAACAGAAAGGCCTTTGCGACCGGCAGGTTGGCCTTGGTCACGCCGGCGGCCTCGGTCTTGGCCTCGATCGCAGCGGGCGCCAGGCAATCGGGAGCGGGGTACTCCACCTTGGAATCTGCCATGTCAATCACTTCTTTCCTAACAAAATGGAACAAGTGCTCCTACTGCTCTTGCCCCAAGCGGACAAAGTGGGAAAAGTCGTTGGCGGCCACGGCGTCGTACACGGCGTCGACGGCGTCAAAGACTTCCGGGGACATGGGGTTGTAGAACTCCGTGTCGCCCGGCTGAATCCCGACGAAGACGATATCATCGCACGATTGCTCAATCTCTTCGATCAGAATCGACAAAGGGAGCGAATGCGTGGTGAACATCGACTTGCGGGCCACATCGCGCTTGTCGAGCAAACGGATGGACCCGACGGGCAGCGCCATGTCGGCGGCATCGACCAAGACCAGGCGCGGCGGACGCTCGCGCTTGACCTCGATGATGTCATCCTCGGGCGTCTGGCCGCCGTCGATGGTGTACCAGCCGGCGATGGGTGCGTCCTCCATCTTTTTGGAGAGCACGGGGCCGGCGGCATCGTCGGCGCGCAGTACGCTTCCCGCCGTGAGCACGATGCCCGCAAACGAGGCGCCGTTCACACGTCCAGCCACAACGCGACCCATTACTGCAACCTCCCCGTCAGATACACGCCCGACACATCCCGCGCGCGCTCAACCAGATCGCGAAACTTCATTAAGAACGCGACCTGCTGGGCATGCAGGCCAAAGTCATCGTCGAACACCGAGATGCCGGCCTTAGCCGACCCGCGAAAACCGCGCTCGTCGAGCAACGCGTCGCAGGCCTCGAGCAGCGACGGTACCGCCGCCTTGTCGAGCTGGCACTCACCAAAGGAGCGGATGGCCTCGAACTTGGTTTTGGCCTCCCCCTCCGGCAGCGCGTCGAAGAGCGAATAGAACACATCCACCGGCACCGACAGGCGCGGCTCAAAGCAGTCGAGCACGCCGGTGTGGTGGCCCACGGCGAGCGTGTAGTACAGCACGTCGCAGGCCTCCTGGGGAACGTCTTCCTCGGTCTCCACAAACTTACGCGTGAGCTCGTAAAAGACCACCTGGTCGGGCGCATGGCCCAGGCAGGGGTCGACGACGCCCTCGGCGGCCTCGTCGCTTGCGCGCGAGGCATCGCCAAAGGAGCCGCCGAGCATACCGGGGCCCGCAAAGTAACCAGAGCGGTCCGTGAGTTCCATCTAGCGACCTCCGGCCAGCACCAGATCCTGCAGCGCCGAGTACACCTCAACGCGGCGCGGATCGTCCTGCTTGTCGATGAGCAGCGCCATGGCACCGCGGATATCGCCCTTGGGCGCACCCTCGAGCATATCCATAAACTCGTTGGCCAGGTCGCGGCCGTAACGGTAACCGCTCATGGCGCGAGCTTCGCGTTCGATGGCAACACGCAGCTTGTACGGCACGCCGGGGTGCAGGATATCGGCCTGCTCGCCGGCGGCCTCCACCGTGGTCTCGGCATGGAGCTTTTGGTCCAGCAGACCGAGTGCCATGGCAAAGCCGTAGACGGTCTGCGCGGGACTGGGCGGGCAGCCGGGGATGTAGACATCGACCGGCAGAATCTTGTCCGTGCCGCCCCAGACGCAGTAGTTGTCGTAGAAGATGCCGCCGGTGCAGCCGCACGCACCATAGGACACCACAATCTTGGGATCGGGTGCGGCCTCAAAGGCGCGCAGGGCCGGCATGCGCATGGCACGCGTCACGGCGCCGGTGTACAGCAGCACATCGGCGTGACGGGGTGAGGGCACGACCTTGATGCCAAAACGCTCGACGTCGAAGACGGGTGTGATGGAACCGAAGATCTCGATCTCGCAGCCGTTGCAGCCGCCGCAGTCGACACGGTAGACGTACACCGAGCGCTTGATCTTCTTAAGAAGGGTCGCCTTGGCCTTCTCGATGCTCTCATCGAGCTCGATCTTGGTCGGGCGGTACTGAAGCCGCTCGGGCAAAAGCGTGGGTTCGGCCATGGTTACTCCTCCTTCGTTTCAAAATCCATGATGATGCCCTCGACCGGCGCCGGACCGGCGGGAATCTCGGGCGCATCGGGGTTGAGCTCGCGGTCGATATACTCCGGGTTCACGCCGTGGCCGCCCAGATACTCCATGCCGGGGCCCTGGGGCTCGCCGGACGCAAGCGTCTCGTTGGCAGCCATGCCGCGCGCGTTACCGGTCTTGACGGCCGAGGCGGCGCGCAGGGCGTCGAGCTCGCGCTTGCACTCCTGGCACATGCCGACGGTACGGGCGGCCTGCTCGGCCTCCATGCCGCCGGCCTTTTGCAGCAGGCGCTTGGCGTAGTCGATCTCCTTGTGCGGGGCAAACGGCTTGCCGCAACGCGAGCAGTGCTCGAGCGTATAGACGCTCTTACTGGTGAGATCGTCCTTGCTCATAACAGCCAGCTCAAACTCCTCGGTGAGCTTGATGGCCTCCATGGGGCAGGCTTCCTCGCAGCGGCCGCAGAAGATGCAGCGACCGTAGTCGATCGACCAGGTGATGGTATCGGCCGCAAGGTCGGTGTCCATGCGAATGGCATCGGCCGGGCACGCCACGCCGCAGGCACCGCAGGCGATGCAGAGCTCCGCGTTGTGCTCGGGCTTGCCGCGCATGTCCTTGTTGGTGGGAAACGGCGCAAACGGGTACTTGACCGTCGCGTCGCCGGCCTTGGCGTTGACCTTCCAAAGCTTCAGCATATTAGAGCGCCTCCTCATCGAGCGGAGCGGCCATGGTGCCCTCGCCCGCAAGCGGCGACTTGTCGCGCCAGACGTTCTCGAACTGCTCCTTGTCGAGCACGTGATCGCGCTTGGCGGCGACATCGGTCACCGTCACGCGGTCGGTGCAGGAGTAGCACGGGTCGAGCGAGCCGACGATCAGCGCCGCGTCGCCCACGGTGTTGCCGCGGAACATGTAGCGCAGGACCGGCCAGTTGCTGTACGTGGCGGCCTTGGCGCGCCAGCGGTAGCACTTCTGGTTGTTGCCGAGCATCGCCCAGTGCACATCCTCGCCGCGCGGCGCCTCGGTGGCGCCGATGGCGTACTTGTGCGGGGTGTACTCCCAATCCGTGGTGAGGATGGGGCCCGACGGGCAGTTCTCGAGCATGGTCTCGATCATGTCGATCGAATCGTAGACCTCCTGGATGCGAACGGCGGTACGGCCGAAGGCATCGCAGGTGTCGGCCGTAGCGGCGTGCATCTTTTGGACGTCCGGATCGGCGTAGCCGTCGAAGGGATGGTCAAAGCGCACGTCGCGGGCATAGCCCGAGCCACGCATGAGCGGGCCGACCGGCGAGAAGTCGCGTGCGATCTTGCGGTCCAGAATGCCGATGCCACTCGTACGCTCAATAAAGTTGGGCGTGGAGAGCAAGACGTCGACGAGCTCCTGAACCTCGGAGCGCAGCTGGTGGATGGTCGTGAGCGTGGAGAGCTTCTGCTCGGCCAAAATGTCGCGACGCACGCCGCCGATCACGTTGAGGCCGTAGGTCT
Source organism: Collinsella aerofaciens (assembly GCF_028209625.1). GTDB lineage: Bacteria > Actinomycetota > Coriobacteriia > Coriobacteriales > Coriobacteriaceae > Collinsella > Collinsella aerofaciens_AM. The sequence continues at coordinate 208,958 of NZ_JAQLDU010000001.1, forward strand.
TGCGGTGACCGGAGAGCTTCTCGGCCAGGTCCATGGACTTCTCGCGGACGCGGAAGAACTGCTGGAAGCCGGAGTCGAAGCCGGTGTAGTGCGATGCGAGGCCAATATTGAGCAGGTGCGAGTGCAGACGCTCGACCTCAAGCATGATGGCGCGGATGTACTGGGCGCGCGGCGGGACATGAATGCCCTGGGCGCGCTCGACGGCCTCGGCATAGGCCACCGAGTGGGCGCAGCCGCAGATGCCGCAGATACGGTCGGCGAGGAACGTCACCGCGTCATAGTTCAGGCGCGTCTCGGCGACCTTCTCCATGCCGCGGTGCACGTAGAACAGACGGTAGTCGGCATCGACGATCGTCTCGCCCTCAACGAACAGGCGGAAGTGGCCGGGCTCGTCAGAGGTAATGTGCAACGGGCCCATGGGGACGAGTGTGGTCTCCTTGCCCTTGGTATCGGCCAAGAACTCGTAGTTTTCCATGTCGCTCGCGGGAGCGGGACGGAAGCGGTAGTCCATGGAGTCCTTGCGCAGCGGGTACAGGCCGCTGGGCCAATCATCGGGCAGCACCAGGCGGCGACGGTCGGGCAGGCCCTCGGGAATCAGGCCGAACATGTCGCGAAGCTCGCGCTCGCCCCACACGCAGGCGGGGACGAACGGCGTCACGGACGGGAACGTCATCTTGGCGGGATCGACCTCGGTACGCACGGTCACCCAGCCGGGATCCTCCCCCTCCATGGAGATGACGTAGTACACGGCGTAACGGCCACACAGACTGCGCTCATCGTTACCGATGATCACGGGAATCCAGCCGTAGCGCTCGTAGTACAGGTAGTGGACGGCCTCGGGCAGCTTATCCTGCTTGACGGTGATCGTCAGCTGGTCCTCGCACTGCCACTCGACCTTCTCGATGCAGCCCGGAACGGCGCGGCGCAGGGCCTCGACATGGCTCTCGCAGCGACGGGCATACACCTTGTTCTCAGTTTCAATCATTCGTTACTCCACCTCGCTCTGAGCGGTCTCGGTACCGAACACAGCGCGGTACATCGGCGTCGCGTGAAGTTCCTCGGTGCTCTGCTCGAGCACGATGCCGGTCGCGGTCTCCACACCGTGCACGAGAGGCAGCGGGGTGGCGATGCCAAACCACAAGATCATGACAGCCAGGATGATTTCGGGGATAAGCATGAGCGCCGGGGCCTCATGCTTGCCCATGCCCTGGGGCGCATGGCCGAATACCGACTTGAGTGCGATGCGGGTGAGCGCGGAGATGGCCACGGTAAGACCGAGGGCGACCACGACGACCAGCCACATGGGACCGGCGGTAACACCGGCGACAAAAGTCAGGAACTCGGAAATAAACATGCCAAAGGGCGGGAAGGCACCAAGACCGAGCAGTGCCAGGACGGCGAGCGCGGCGGTTGCGGGTGCAACCTCGACGACGCCCTGGATCTTGGCCAGGCTACGCGTGCCAAAGGCGTGCTGGATGTTGCCGGACACGCAGAAGGCAAGCGTCTTGGTAAAGCCGTGGAACACGCAGTGCAGCAGGGCCGCGGCGATACCCAGCGGGCCACCGATACCCAGGCACAGGGCGATAACGCCCACGTTCTCCACAGACGAGTACGCAAAGCGGCGCTTGAGGTCGTCCTGGCGAAACATCGAAAGTGCCGCCACCAAAATGGACAGCGTGCCGACGATCAGCAGCAAAAGTTGCGGATACTCGGCGCCCACGGCTTGGATAGTAAAGCCGTAGAAGCGCATGATCACAAGCATGGCGCACTTAAGCAGCACGCCCGAGAGCAGGGCCGAGACAGGGCTCGGGGCCTGGGAGTGGGCATCGGGCAGCCAAGTGTGCATGGGGAACAGGCCGGCCTTGGTGCCAAAACCGATCACGATAAACGCAAAGGCGAGGCGCATGAGCGTCGGGTCGAACTGATCGGCATACGGCAGCACGCACGACAGGAATGCGGCCTCGTGGGCATTGGGAATCACGTCGGCGGCGTTGGCGTAGATCAGCAGCGTACCGAACAGGCCAAAGGCCACGCCGGCGGTGCAGACCATCGCATACTTCCAAGAAGCCTCGAGGGCCGTCTTGTTCTTGTAGATACCCACGAGGAACACGGTGGAAAGCGTGGTTGCTTCCACGGCGGCCCACGTGAGGATCATGTTGTTGGACAGGCACGCGAGCAGCATGGTGAACACGAACAGGCTAAACAGCGCAAAATACTGCTTGGCGCGCTCGGCGGGCATGGAGCCCTCCTCGATATCGGCCTTTACATAGGGCAGCGAGAACAGCCCCGTAAGAAAACCGATAAAGCCGATGAGCAGCACAAAGATGGCGCCCAGCGAATCGAGGTGGAACCACAGGCCAAGAGCGCTCGCGGTTTCGCCGCTCGTAAGGACGTCACCGGCCGTCATAATCGACAGCACCAGTACGGCTGCGACGGAGACCAGGTTGAGACCGGCAAACACGTTATAGGACGTATTCTTGGGCAAAAACGCCATGACCAGCGAGAACACCAAGGGAGTCGCGAGCAGGGCGAGAATCAACGTTTCCATGGACTACCCCCTCAGCTCGGACAGGTCGCGCGCATCGAGCGAGTGGGAGTCGTCCCAAATGCGACGCACGACGATGGACATGATGATGACGGCAAAGATGGCGTCGGTGGCGATACCGATCTCGATGATCTCGGGGGCGGTGGGGGCCAAAAGCGCGAGCGTCACATGGCTGCCGTTTTCCATAAGGCAGTATCCAAAGATCTGCTTCATGATGTTGCGCTGCGAGATGATGCAGGTGAGGCCCACAAAGAAGTGAGCGAAGCTAATAGCGAGCGCAGGCGTTGCGACCTCGGCCGTGGGCAGGCTGATCTGCGTCACGACGGCAAAGCAAATCGCGACCTCCACGGCGATGATGCAAATGGCCCACGCAGGCTTAAGGCCGGCCTTGAGCGATGCGTCGCTCGGCTCGCCCATCTTCTTGTATGCGCGGTTGAGGATGTAAGGGACCAGGACGACCTTAGTGATAAAGGCAGATCCAGCCCACATAAGCAGCTCCTGCGCACCAGTGGTGACACCGAGCGTGGCGAGAAGCCCCACGAGCACCAGCGACTGCACCGCATACCAGCGGATAGCATGTTTGATGTTCTTGGAGACGACCACCATGGTGGACGTGACGATCAGAAGGCCGCCAAGGATGTTGACGATCGAATAACCCATGTCGTTCTACCTCCTAACCGATCCAGCTGGCCGAAAGCGGGCCGCTGACGATGACCATGATGATGAGCACGATGAACACGAACGCCATCGCGCGGGGAAGCGGGGCTCCCGCAGCGACCTCTTCGCTCGGCTCGCCGGGCAGGCAATAGCCCATCCACTTAAGGAACCAGGCAAAGGTGGCGACGGTCTCGGCAACCATGATGCACACGAGTACCAGAATCGCGACGTTGCCGGCACCCACAGAAAAGCCGCCGGCGATGATCTGGAACTTCGAGAAGAACGTGTTCATGGGCGGCACGCCGGCAATGGCGAGTGCCGCGACACCAAAGCCCACGCCCGAGATCGGGTACTTCTTCACGATGCCGCGAAGCTTGGGCAGCATACGCGTGCCGAGCGTAAAGGAGAACGAACCGGCGATCAGGAAGAACAGGGTCTTGGCGAAGGCGTGGTTAAAGATGTGGCACACGGCGCCATCAAAGGCCAGCTGGCTGCCAAAGACCGAAAGGCCCAGACCAAAGAACACATAGGAGAGCTGGGCGATCGTGGAGAAAGCCAGCAGACGCTTCATGTCCTTTTGCGGCAGGTACATAAGGAAACCAAAGAGCATCGTGACCATGGCGTCGATAATGGCGACCCAGCCCACGATCTCGGGAACCTCGCCGGCAGAGACGAGCGCACGCGCGAACACGCACACGCCGACCTTGACCATCGAGGCGCCATGCAGGTAGGCCGAAACAGGCGTCGGCGCCTCCATGGCCGAAGGCAGCCACATGTACATGGGAACCTGTGCGGACTTGGCCCAGGCCGCAAACAGCACGAGCAAAAGGACGATAGCCTTGAGCTTGGCGTCGAGGCCGGCAATCGCGGTAATGGCGAAGGTGCCGGTGTGGGCAAACACGACGGCGGCGCCCAGATACAGGCCGAGCGCACCGATATGCGTGATGATCAGGGCCTTCATGCCGGCCTTCTTGGCCGTAGGCGACATGTAGTAGCTAATGAGGCCCCAAGAGCACGCACCCGTGATCTCAAAGAATACGAGCTGACCCAAAAGGGTCGAGCTGTACACGAGGCCGGCCATGGCACCGATGAAGGTCGCGAGATACGCGTAGAAGCGACGACGCGGCGCATCGGGATGCTCACGGTTATTCTCGCTCATATAGGGAATCGAATAGATCACGACAAGCAGGCCGATACCCACAAAGGCGGGCGCGAGCAGCGTGCTCATGCGATCGAAAGTGAATCCCATGACGAGGGTCTGCCCAAACGAGATCAGGGGGACCTGCGTGTCGGGCATGCCGGCGCCGGCGAAATTCGCGGCGAGGGCGATGGTGCAGACCGTCGAGACGGCGGCACCCAAAACGCTGAACCACTTGGCGCACGGACGGGGGAACAGAGCGACGAGCACCGAGGCCACCATCGGGGCCGCGATCGCGACCAAGCCGAGAAGGGACAGACTGACTGCAAATGACATTGTTTCTCCCTTCTCCTACACGCCGACGACCACGAAGACAAACGCCAGCACGGCGATGCCCACGACGGCCCAGGTCTGATTGCCGAGCACCTTAAAGCGCGAACGCGAGCAAGAGTTCTCGATCACGCCGCATACGACAAAGTCGATAAGGCACTTCACCAGGAAGATGACCGCGCCCAGAACGGCGGCGGCGCCCACGGTCGCGGGCTCGCCCCAGGGGACGAAGATCGCGCAGAACCAAGCGAGGACCAGGACCTGCTTCATGGACATGGCGAGCTTGGCCATGGCGAGCGACGGGCCGGAAAGCTCAGCGAGCGGACCTTCCTGGAGCTCCTGCTCGGCCTCGGCCTGGTCAAACGGCAGCTTGCCGAGTTCCATGTAGCAGGCGATCGCAAAGGCGATGCCGGCGAGGATCACGGCGACCGGCGCGTCGATGGCGCCCGCCATGATGTGTTGACCCATGGTGGCGATGTCGGTGGAGCCGCACACCAAGGCGGCGGCAAACAGCGCCAGCAGCATGGACGGCTCGATGAGCACGCTCATGAGCAGCTCGCGAACGCCGCCGATACCGGCGTAAGCGTTGGACGAATCCACACCGCAGAGGGCGAAGAAGAAGCGGGCGAGCGCCAGGCTGTACATGATGGTGATGGCGTCACCAAAGACCGGGATGGGGCTTTGTGCCGTAAAGAGCGGCAGGCCCATCGCGAGCATAAAGGCGACGGCGAAGAACAGCGGCGGCATAATGCGAAGCGCAAAGCTCGCGTCCTCGCTCTGGGACTCGGGGCGCGCAAAGAGCTTGGCCAGATCGCGGTAGTCCTGCATGATGCTGGGGCCGCGACGGTTGTGCATCTTGGCGCGGATCACGCGACCGAGACCGGAGAAGAACGGCGCGACGGCCATGACGACCACGCCCTGCAGAACGGCAAGTACGATGTTGTTCATGCTCTCCCCTCCTTAACCCATTTGCACGGCGAGCACGAGGAACACCACGAGTGCCGCGACGATGTAGCAGATATAGATGCTGTAGTTGCCGCCCTCGAGCTTAGTCGCGAGGTCGGCGAGCTTCTCGACACCCTTATGCGGGGCATCGACGAGAACCTTGTCGGGTACGGGCTCAACAGCCTCGGCCACACCGGTGAGCTTCTGGAAGAAGTGCGCGATGGACCAGCAGACGGCCGTGCAGCGGTCGCGCAGCGTGTAGAGCGGCTGCATAAACCAGGACACCTCGGAGGCAAAGGTCGTGGCCACGACGGGCATATGCTCGTTGGGAGCATAGCCGCACGCCCACGGCTGGGACTTCTGCACCTTGCCGACGGTCTTGAGCTTGCGATAACCGCAGGCAAGGCCGACGAGCACCACGAGCGCAATGGCGATCGCGGGCGTGGAGGTGGCAGCGCCGGAGTACTGGTTCATGAGCTCCATGCCCTCGGCGGCAAACACGCCACCGTACGGATGCAGCACGGACGCGGCGACATCGACCAGCACGGGCGCGATCACGGGAGCGCCAATGCCCAGCACGACGCAGATAGCCGCGAGCAGGCCCTGCGCAAACACCATGGGGGCGGGAACCTCCTTGGCATTGGCCGCGGCCTCGGAGCGGGGCGCGGAGGCAAAGGAGACGCCATAGGCCTTGACGAAGCACGTGACGGCCAGCGCGCCGGTAATGGCAAGCGCGACGGCAGCGAACACGGCCACGATCATGACGGCCTTGTCACCCTGCATGGCGGCATTAAACAGCGACTGATAGGTAAACCACTCGGACACAAAGCCGTTGAAGGGCGGGATGGCCGAGATGGCAAGCGCGCCAATAAGGAAGCAGATGGCCGTTGCCGGCATACGACGGAACAGGCCGCCCATCTTCTCCATATTGCGCGTACCCGTGGAGAACAGCAGCGCACCGGCGCCCAAGAACAGCTCGCCCTTAAACATCGCGTGGTTAAACGTGTGGTAGAGGGCGGCCATCAGAGCCAGGACGGCGATGCCGACCGAATTGAGCGCCATGGCGGCCATGGAGGCGCCGACGCCGAGCAGAATGATGCCGATGTTCTCGACGGAGTGATAGGCCAGCAGGCGCTTGATGTCATGCTCCTGCAGGGCGAAGGCCACGCCGAGGACCGACGAGATCGCACCGAAGACCATGACCATAAGGCCCCACCAGACCTGAACGCCCGAGGCGGAGAGCAGGTCGAGGCCCACCTTGAGGATGCCGAAGATACCGATCTTGATCATGCCGCCGGACATAAGAGCCGACACGTTAGACGGCGCCTCGGGATGTGCCTTGGGCAGCCAGCCGTGCAGCGGGATGATACCGGCCTTGGCGCCAAAGCCAAAGAAGGCGAGCACGAAGCACACGGATGCGACCGCGGGGCTAAACTGCGTGGCGCGGAAATCCGCAAAGGCAAACGAGCCGCCGGCGAAGTTGGTCATGGTGAGGAAGCTCGCCATGATGAGCACAAAGCCCACGTGCGCGATCACAAAGTAGAGCCAACCGCCATGGATGGAGTTCTCGTTCTCCTCGATCACAACCAAGAAGTAAGAGGTCAGCGACATGAGCTCAAAGGCGACCAGGAACCAAAACACGTTGTCGGCGGTGATGACGAGCATCATGGACGCCACGAAGGTGTTAAAGAAGAAGCCGGCGCGGCCCTTTTTGCCCGGGTACTCATCAAAGTAGTTGAGACCGTAGATCGAACCGGCAAACGCGAGCACCGAGATGAGCGCCACGAACAGGCCGGACAGCTGATTGAGCAGCAGCTGGAAATGGGCAAACGGGAAGAACACGATGGTGTCGACCGACGTGACATCGCCCAGCACGGCCTGGATACCGGCCACAAACGAAAGCACCGCGGCGACGGCGCCGATAAGGCAGCCGGCGGTCTTGGCGGCATTATCGGCCTTGATCAGCAGAACCGAGGCGAGCGCACCGATGCACGAGACGGCAAGCGATGCGATAAACAGCGTCATGCTATCCATTGTTTACGCTCCCTTCTGCTTTCTCGGACAGGCCCTGGGCCACAGCGGCAACGTCGACGGCCGGACCGTTTTCGATCGAGCGCAGGCGCTTGGCCTCGTCGAGCTCGCGATCGGCCGCGCCGCCCATGACGGTCAGCGCCTTGGTGGGGCACGCCGCCACACAATGCGGGCCGTCCGGATCAAAGGCGCACAAGTCGCACTTGACAGCGCAGGTGTACTGGCCGGGAGCCCACGTAAGCAGGCTGCTCAGGGACTTAGGATACGAAGGCGTCGGGTCGCACATGCCTGCGACACCGGCGATAGACGTGCCATCGGGATGGATGGCTCCGAAGGGGCACGCGATGGCGCACAGCCTGCACCCGATGCACTCCTGCTCCTTGACGTGGATGCGGTCGCCATCGTGCTCGATGGCATTCACCGGGCAGACCTCGGCGCAGGGGGCACCCTCGCAATGGTGGCAGGCAAGGGCGGCCGAAATACCGCCGGTCTTCACGAGCGCCAGGCGCGGCGTATCCTGAAGACCCTGCATCCGGTGGGCGTCGGCACAGGCGGACTGGCATGTTCCGCAGCCGATGCACCTCTCCGGGTTGATGTCGATGAAGCGGTTCATCCCCACTTCCTTTCAAAATAACGGGCCGGGCTCCCGAACGTACGGGACGCCCGGCCCAAAAAGCCAACGAGAACGGGACTACACGATTTGATTCACGTGCGTCTCGTCGTCGAACTTGGCGGCGCCGGGCTCAACGTCCTGGGGAGCGGCGGCGTCCACCAGAGCCTGCTTAAGCTCGGTGTACTGACGCTCGACTTCGCCCTCGGCCCAGACCTGGTCGGCAATGGCGTCGACCTGGCAGGCGGAGAACTTGTCCTCGGGCGTATGCGAGACCGGGTCGACCTTGTGCATGGTCAGCTCGTTGCACTTGCCGATCCACCACTGGTAGGTCATATAGACCGTGCCCTTGTTGATACGGTCGCTCACGTCGGCGCGGCTGTATACCTGGCCGCGGCGGCTGTGAATCGAGACGATGTCGCCGTTCTTGATGCCGCGCGCCTGGGCGTCCGCGGGATTCATGCGGACAAAGCCGGGCTCGTCGGCAAGCAGCGCCAGCGTCTTGCAGTTGCCGGTCATCGAACGGCAGCTGTAGTGGCCGACCTCGCGGACGGTGCACAGGATGAGCGGGTACTCATCGTCGGGAAGCTCGGAGGGCGCCTCCCAGTCGTGCGCCATCAGGTTCGCGCGGCCGTCCTTGGTGGTGAACTTGCCACCAGCGAACATGTCGGCCGTGCCGTGGTCGTTCACATCGGTGCTCTTGACCGGCCACTGGGCGTAGCCGCCCTCGGGAGCCATCTTCTCGTAGGTTGCGCCCACAAAGTTGGGGCACAGGCTAATGCACTCGTTCCAGATCTGCTCGGTGTTGTCATAGTGCATGGGGTAGCCCATGCGCGTGGACAGGTCCGCGAAGATCTCCCAGTCGTGACGGCACTCGCCCTTGGGCGGAACGGCCGCGTCAAAGTGCTGGAAGCTACGGTCGGATGCGGTAAAGACACCCTCGTGCTCGCCCCAAGAGGTGGCAGGCAGGATGACGTCGGCGAGCATGGTCGTCTGCGTCATAAAGATGTCCTGGCAGATGAACAGGTCCAGCTCGGAGAGCGTCTTGCGCATTCCGGCCGAATCGGGCTCGGTCTGCACCGGGTCTTCGCCGTAGTTGTAGAAGCAGTGCACCTTGCCCTCGTCGACCAGGTGGCCCAGGTCGGTGAGCTTGTAGCCCTCCTCGAGCGGGAGCTTTTCCTCGGGCACGCCCCAAGCCTTGGCAAACTTGGCACGCGCTGCCGGGTCGGTGACTTTCTGGTAGCCAGGGTACAGGTTGGGCAGCATGCCCATATCGCAGGAGCCCTGGACGTTGTTCTGACCGCGCACGGGCGCGAGGCCGGAATTGGGTTTGCCGATCTGGCCGGCAACGCAGGCGATGGAGGCGATGGTGTGCACCGTCTTCAGGTTCTGCTTCTGCTGGCATACGCCCATGCCCCAGCCAATGATGGCAGAAGGCTTCGCCGTGGCGTACATCTCGGCAGCTTGGTGGATCAGCGCGGGATCGACACCCGTGATGTCCTGTACGGATTCGGGAGTGTAGTTCTTGATGGTCTCCCACCACTCGTCAAAGCCGTTCGTGTGCTCGGCGACGAATTCCTTGTCGTAGAGGCCATCGTTGACCAGACAGTTGGCAAAGGCGTTGAGGAACGCGACATTGCAACCGTTCTTGATCGGAAGGTAGATATCGGCGATACGCGCAGTTTCGATATGGCGCGGGTCGGCGACGATGATCTTGCAACCCTTTTCTTTGGCTCGCACGATACGCCTTGCGACGATGGGGTGCGAATCGGCAGGGTTATAGCCGAAGAGGAAAATGCAGCCCGCATCCTCCATACCGGGGATGGAGCATGACATGCAACCTGAACCAACCGTGTCCATCAGACCGAGGACAGTAGGGCCGTGTCAAGTACGAGCGCAGTTGTCCACGCTGTGGGTGCCGATGCACGCACGCGTAAACTTCTGCATGACGTAGTTCGCCTCATTGCCGCCGCCTCGCGAGGAGCCGGTGGTCATGACAGCGTTAGGACCATATTCGTCAATTATGGCCTGCATCTTAGATGCGGTGAAATCCAGTGCCTCGTCCCAGCTTACGCGCTCTAGATCCGCGCCCTTGGTGCGGCGGATCATCGGGTGCAGTACGCGAGGAGTCAAGATCTTGGTGTCGTTGATGAAGTCGTAGCCGCTCATGCCCTTAAGGCACAGCTCGCCCTGATTGGTGATGCCGTTGAGCGGTTCGGTACCCACGACCTGGCCGTTTTGGACCAGGAGGTTAAACTGGCAACCGGCGCCGCAATACGGGCAGATCACTTTATGCTTCTCCATGACACCCTCCTTCCTTTCTCTGCTACCGATTAATCGGTACGTATTTGACAATCGTCGGGCCTGTATGGCCGCCCGCCTACGCCTCGTTTTCGATGGTGGCGCGGGCACGCTCGGCGGTCAGTTCCGCCAGGCGCTCCTCGTCTACCAGGGTGAGGCCCTTAGTCGGGCACGCCTCGGCACACGCCGGACCGCCGGGACGGTCCACGCACAGGTCGCACTTGAGCACGAAGCTCTTAGTCTGCGAACCCACGCGCACGTCGCCCATCAAGACGGGGACCTGCGTGGTCGCCACGCTCACGGCGCCAAAGGGGCAGGCCATGACGCAGCTCTTGCAGCCGATGCAGTTGTCCTCGTTGACGCCGATGCGATGGTTCTTTGGATCAAAGAACAAGGCGCCCGTGGGGCAGGCCTTAGCGCACGGGGCATCCTCGCAGTGATGGCAAGCCACCGGTGCGGAGATCTCGTAGGTGCGCGTCACGCGCAGACGCGGCGCGGCAATGTTGCCGGGGATGTCGTGTGCCTCGATACACGCTGCCATGCAAGTTTGGCACCCAATGCAGCGCGATGAATCGGCTACGACTCGTTTATTGCCCATGTTGTTCACTCCCTCCTGAATCCCATGCCGGAGAGACCCTGTCGACGTTGCCCCGGACCGCCCGTGGTCCGGCATCGGCGTATCGAGAGCATGCGGCGAAACAGGCACTCGGTAGAATATCTCCAACGGTATACAGGTTAAATATACGCAGTTGCAGGGGGTAAACTTGAGCATAGGCCCTGCATTACGGGTGTATTGCAGGGGTTTGGGCTGGTTAGGATTATTCTCAATAGGATATAAAAGCGAGTGTATTACACGCGTACGCCCAACAAAGATTTCACGCTCGCTTCTGAAGGATGTAGTACGTTTGTAATAATGTTCACACTCAATTACTCGAGTGCAATAAAGTAGTTGTTATAAGATTGGCAATTACTAGCCGAAGCTGTATTTGACTATTCATATTGCACGCTCATTAAGGGAGGCCAGTGATGTCATCGACTCAAAAACGAGCCATCCTGCAGGTGCGCATTCGCGAGGAAGACAAGCAGCATGCCGAGCGTCTCTACGACGCCATGGGCACATCGCTCGCCGAGGCTGTCCGTCTATTTGTCGCGCAGAGCATTTTGATGCGCAAGCTCCCCTTTCAGCCGGTCGCCGTGCGCTCAAAGGACGGCACCGCCGCCTATGGATCGCTCAAAGCATATGGGGACCCCAATCGCCGCTCCAAGGAGCGCAATGCCTGGATTGAATACCTTGCTACAGAAAGCGACGATTCGATTTTGGGTCCCGAGGAAGTAGATATCCATGAGTAGCACCATCATCGACGAGACCGTCATCCTGCGCTATCTGCTCGACGACGACGAGGTCCTGTCGCCGCGCGCCGCCAAGGTCATCGCCACGCGCACCGCTCGCGTCTACCCCGAGATCATCACGCGCGTCGTGGTCACGCTGCGCGACGTCTATAAGGTTCCACGCGTTGAGATTGCTGCGGCCATGAAAAGGCTGATCGATGACGTCATGGTCGACGAGCCCACCGTTGTCGCCCTTGCCGTCAAACTCTTTGGCAAGACCCATATGGACTTTACCGACTGCCTCCTCGCAGCCCGAACCGCCATCTACAACGATGATGTCGTGAGCTTTGGCAAGCCCATCATCCAAGGCATGATCGATTACCGCCGCAAGCGCCAAACCGCAGCCGAAGCCCGCAGCCGCAGCATCGACTCCACCATCGACAAGCTCCGCCACCAATCCCGCCACTAGCCCTCATCCCCACTAATAAGTTGCTGGAAAACAGTTCCTGGATTTAGGCTTATTCGGGCTTTTCTGAAACTACGTCACCGCAACTTCCAGGTTGGCAGCCCGAAACCGGCAGCCCCGGACCGCGAATCCTACTGTTCGCCACGAAATGGGCCCATCTACTACGTTTAACCGATTACCCTCGACCATACAGAAATCCGAAATATCAAAACAGCTGGTAGACGGCTTGCCGATTTTCCGAAACTGCTGCTATGGTCGACCCCTGCGGGCCAAACGTAGTAGATGGGCCGCTTTCGTGGCTCAACACCAGACCAGTCATTTTGGGGCAGGGCTTTTTTGGCCACATTTGCCAGCCGATCGCTAGAGCAGTCAAAAACCCGCTCCAAATTAGCTACCCCGGACTTCAATGGGTTCGCAAAAGCCAAAAGACAGTCCGTATTTAACCGCAACTTAGGTGGGCGCGGAGCGGGTTCGATTCCCGTCGCCCGGCGCGTAAACAAAAACAGCTCTGATCCCCAAAGGAAACCAAAGCCGTTAAAACAATTCTTATGGAGCGGGCGACGGGAATCGAACCCGCGTCATCAGCTTGGAAGGCTGGGGTTCTACCATTGAACTACGCCCGCAAGATATGGTCGGGACGACAGGATTTGAACCTGCGACATCCTGCTCCCAAAGCAGGCGCGCTACCAAACTGCGCCACGTCCCGAAGGTGTTGAGCAGCTAAGGTCTAAACCTTGCGTGTCCCAAAGCGAAGGAAATTATAGGGGAGACTCCCCGCCTGTGCAAGCATTGATGTCTTAGCTCCTCGAATGTGCAACAAACTTGCTGTGGAGCAGACCGATCACAAAGGCAACTACGGCGACCGGCGCCCACGCGGCACCGATGTCTGCCAGGGGTAGCGCATCAAACGGCAGCCATGAGCCCGCAAAGAACGCATCGCGGACCGAGGTGATCACGCTCTGCACAGCAACGACGCCGCCGACCCAGACCCACACCTGCGGATGAGCGTCGCAAAAGCCGTGCACCAGGCCCATAAGCACCAGCACAATGGCAACGGGGTACAAGGCGTTGAGCATGGGCACCGAGAACATAAGGATCATGTCGAGACCCACGTTGGAAAGCACGCACGAAAACGCCGCGAACACAAAGGCGAGAACCGCAAAGGGACGGCGCATGGCCTCCTCGGACGCCTCCGCTCCCCCTTCGACCACATACGTCTCGCAGAAGTAACGCGAGCAGCAGCTGATGAGGCCGATGCACACGTTCATGCAGGCGAGGAAAAAGATCGCAAAGACCACGACCGTGCCGGCAAGACCAAAGTGCATGGAGGCCGAACGGGCGAGGATGGCAGCGCCGTTGGTGGCATCGGGCATCACGGTGCCGAGCTGCATACCGGCAAGGGCCAAGCCGCAATAGATGATGGCCATGAGCAAGCCGGCGATCACACCGGAGCGTGAAATTTCAAAAGCGACGCGCTTGTCGTCGGTCACGCCCAACTCGTGAATGGTCTCGGCGATGATGATGCCGAAGGCGAGCGACGCAAGCAGGTCCATGGTCTGGTAGCCGGTCAGAAAGCCCTGGACCGCAGCTCCGGCATCATAGGGAGCCTGCGGCGCGACAGCGGGACCCAACGGCGAGACCACGGCGGCACCCACGACCAGCACGATGAGCGCAATGAGCGCGGGGCCCGTAATGCGGCCGAGCACACGCGTGATGACGCCCGGGCGCAGCGTGAGCGCAAACGCGACGACAAAGAAGCAAATGGCAAACACCAGACGCGCCGTGCCGAGCGAGACGCCCTCGGGCAACAGCGGCACCAGCATCTCGAAGGCCGTGGAACTCGTACGCGGAATGGCCAGGCACGGGCCGATGGCCAGATACACTGCCGCAACAAAGAACTCGCCAAACTTGGGGTGCACGCGGCTGGCAAGCTCACGCGCCGTGCCGGCAAGCGCCACGGCGATAAAGCCCATGACGGGCAGGCCGATGGCGGCAATCAAAAAGCCAACCATGGCAAGCGGTGTGGCCGTGCCGGCCTGGAGCGCCAGCAACGGTGGAATGATGAGGTTGCCGGCGCCAAAGAGCATCGAAAACAGGGCGATGCCGACGGTGACGACATGGTCGGAGCGCAGACCGCGCGGTGCAGATGAGGGCATAGGCACACCTTTCGGGTCGAAACAAAAACGGGACGGGCAAAATACCCGTCCCGCAAGTATAAACGGTCCAGCAGCTTTAGCAGACTAAATTGCGCAGAGCATCGATAGCCGTGTCGACTTCTTCGGTCGTGTTGAAATACCCAAACGAGAAGCGGACGACACCCTGGCGCTCGGTACCTAACGCGCGGTGCATGAGCGGAGCGCAATGGGCACCGGGGCGCGTCGCAATCCCCCACCCTTGCATGAGCGCGTCCGAGATCTCGGCAGAGTCGATATCGCCCACGTTGAGCGACACGATCGCCGAGCGCGCAGGTTGGTCAAACGCACCGTAAAGTACAATGCTGGGGATTTCGCGAGCGCCGGAGAGGAAACGTTCGGCGAGTGCGCGTTCGTGAGCTGCAATCGTCTCCACCCCGCCTTGTGCCTCGATAAAATCAAGGCCTGCGGAAAGGCCCGCTATGCCGTGACCGTTGAGCGTGCCCGCCTCGAGCCGCGTGGGCCACTCCATGGGCTGTAACGCATCGAAGCTGTGCACGCCCGTGCCGCCCATGGCCCAGGGCGCCACGTCGACGCCCTCCGCCACGGCCAGGCCGCCGGTGCCCTGCGGGCCCATGAGCCCCTTGTGGCCGGTAAAGCACACCACGTCGAGCCCCATGGCCTGCATATCGATATGCGCCGTACCGGCAGACTGCGAGGCATCGACGATCACAAGCGCACCCGCGGCATGTGCCAAGGCCGCCACGCGCGCAATGTCGACCGCGTTGCCGGTCACATTAGAGGCATGCGTCACCACCACGGTACGCGTACCGGGCGTGACCAGCCGCTCGAGCTCGTCATAGTCGAGCACGCCGTTCGCGTCACAGCCCGCATGCTCAACGGTCACACCCCGCTCCACTGCCAGGCGGTTGAGCGGACGCAGCACGGAGTTGTGCTCGAGCACCGTCGTGACCACGCGGTCGCCGGGGCGCACCACGCCACAGATGGCGGTGTTGAGCGCCGCCGTAGAGTTGGGCGTAAAGCACACATGGTCCGCCCTCGGGCAACCTAAAAGGCGCGCGAGCTTGGCACGGCAACCGTGAATCGTACGAGCGGCATCGAGGGCACCCGACGTGGCGCCGCGCCCGGCATTGCCGAGCGAGCACATCGCCTGCGTCACGGCATCGATGACCGTCTGCGGCTTGTGCATGGTCGTCGCCGCGTTATCCAGGTAGATCATCGCACGACCTCCCACATATCAATCACGGTATAGCCCTCGGTGGGAACGCCCGCCGCGGCGAGTTCGCCGCGCAGCAGCTCCTCATCGGCAGGCAACGCTTTCCACGCCAGACCACAGCCGGCAGCGACCTCCCCGGGCACGGGAATCGTTCGCCCGGGAAGGCCGCGCTCGATGCACAGGGACTCGCAGCCCATGGCGGCCGCCGTGGTGGGAAACGTGATGACAAGCGCCGGGCGCTTCTCCCTCATGGCAACTCCAACCAATACGCTACGGGCGCACGACGCGCACGGCCTGCTCCATCTTCTCCACGATCACGTACATGTTGGTGACCTCGCCCACCGCAAGCTGGTCTTTAATGCCATAGTGGTCGAGGCAGGTACCACAGGTGAGAATCTCGACACCCTGCTCGGCCAGGCCCTTCAGGTCGTCGAGCACCGGCGAGCCCTCGACGGTGAGCTTGGCGCCGCCGTTGTAGAACAGCATGGTCGCGGGCAGCTCCTCCTGCTGCGTCACGGCAAAGATGAAGGCCTTCATGAGCTTGTGGCCCAGCTCGTCGTCGCCACGGCCCATGCAGTCGGTGTAGACGGAAATGACGAGCCTGCCCTTGCCGGCGCTGGCATCACAGAAGGCAGCGCCATCCTGCTCGGGATCGGCCATGGCAACGGCGCCAGAGGTCGCCACGGTCACGTGCCACTCGGCGTCAGAAACCTTCTCGACCGAGGCCGTGCAGCCTTTCTCCTGCGCCATCTTGGAGATGTTCTTGACGGCGGTCTCGTTGTCGACCGAGGTCACGACGGCGCCCTCGCCATCGAGCTGCTTCAGAGCTTTGAGCGTCTTGACGACGGGCAGCGGGCAGGCATCGCCCATGGCATTGACTTCAATCTTGGTAGACATAGCAAATTCCTTTCGAAAGAGCCGTTCTAGAGAACGGCAAACAGTTACATAAACGTGCGGGCTAGCGAACAACGCGGACGGCAGGACCGCCCGGCTCCGCCTCGCACACGCGCCCGACAACGGCCGCGATGCGCCCCTCGGCATGCAGGCGACGCGCAAGCCCATCCACATCGGCAGCAGGCGCCGCGATGAGCAAACCGCCCGAGGTCTGCGGATCGTACAGCGCATCCAACATGCCCGGCTCCAGGTCCTCGTCGGCAGCCACGCGCGGGCCAAAGAAGTCCTGGTTGCGGTAGGCACCGGCAGGAATAATGCCCAGACGCGCCATATCGAGCACCTGGTCAAAGAGCGGCACCGCCCCCGACGTAAGTTCAATCTGCACGCCCGAGCCCTCGGCCATCTCGCACGCATGCCCGATCAGGCCAAAGCCCGTGATGTCGGTGCAGCCGTGAAGCTCGAGTCCCTCGGCCAGGCGAATCGGGGCCTCGTTGAGGGTACGCATCGAGTCAAACATGGCTGCGGCCTCGTCCTGCTCGATGAGCTCGCCCTTAATGGCCGTGGTGATGATGCCCGAGCCGATCGCCTTGGTCAGCAGCAGAACATCGCCCACGCGTGCGCCGCTGTTGGCGAGCATGTGGTCGAGTGGCACAAAACCGCTCACGGACAGACCGTACTTGGGCTCGTCGTCGTTGATGGTGTGGCCGCCCGCAATGGAGCAACCCGCCTCGACGCACTTATCGGCGCCGCCCGCCAGAATCTGACCGGCAACTTCAACGCCCAGGCAACTGGGTATGCAAAGCAGGTTCATGGCATGGCTCGGCCGCCCGCCCATGGCGTAGATGTCCGACAGCGAGTTGGCCGCAGCGATCTGGCCAAACAGGAACGGGTCATCGACCATCGGTGGGAAGAAGTCGATGGACTGCACGAGCCCCAGGTTCTCCCCTACGCGGAAGACGCTCGCATCGTCGGAGGTATCGAACCCCACGAGCAAGTTGTCGTTATGCACATTGGGTAAGTCGCCCAGGACCTGGGCGAGGGCTCCGGGAGCCAACTTAGCGGCTCAACCGCTCGCGGCCGTCATGGACGTGAGCCTCATGGTGTCCTTAGCCATACGAACCCCCTTCCAACAAATCAACGACTTTAAGTATACGCGCCAGGCACGCTTCCCAAGAGACCGCCGACGGCTCGAACGTCGAAAGCGGCGCCGCAAGCGCCTGCGCGATAGCATCTGCCAGTGCGCGCTCAAACAACGGAAGGTCGGCCGCCACGGGCGTGTCGACATCCGTCATACGCGGCGACGCCACCCACGTCACGGGAGCACCGGGAAGCATCGCCTCCATCCAGGGACGAACGCCGGGCAAATCGGTCGCCACAACTTTGCAGCCGCACGCGAGGGCCTCGATCGTCACGAGCGGCAGACCCTCGTAAAACGAAGGCAGCACAAAGACGTCGGAACTGCGGTAGGCACGCACGAGCCCATCGCTATCCAGGCGCCCCGCCAGCGTCACCGGCACATCCGAGGCCGCGGTCAAGCGCTCGATACGCGCGTACTCGGCATCGTCCCCGCGGCCGCCCACAAGTACCAAGCCAGATGGGCGGACGCCATCGTCAATCGGCAATGACACAGCTCGAACCAGCGACTCGACGCCCTTTTTAAAGCAAATCTTGCCCACGTACACAAGCGATCCCGGCTGCCTCGCCACGCTTGCATCGCGGCAGAAGACGCGATGGTCGTAGCCCGTCCCAATCACGTGGATACGATCGGCATCGACGCCGCACACCAGGCCAATCTGCTCAGCCTGCTCAGCATGGAGTGCAAAGACGGCATCGAGCCGACGAACCGCACTTACGATGCGATCGCGTTCGAGCGTATGCGAACGCAGCTGGCGCAGGTCGGTCGAATGACACACGGCAACAGCCGGCACGCCTCGGACGCACTCGCGCGCCAATGCGGTCACCAGATACAGGTGATGGCAGAGCACCAGATCGGGCCGAAACTCAGCCACCGCTCGATCGATTGCAGCAGCAAATGCCCGCTCAAATGCCTTGAGCATCGAAGGCGTCAGATCACGATAGCGTGTGGAGGGATAGGGCATGACATCGGACATGCCACAGATGGGAAACGGCAGCTCGGGCGACTCGAACGGTACGGCAAACACGGCAGCACGCCGGTCCAGCTCGCCTTGGGTATCACCCGGTGCCGCGCCGCAAAGCACGGCGGCGCGATGCCCCGTCTCGATCTGCTCGCGTACGAGCGCGGCAAGGTAGGTGCCGCTGCCAGTGCTATCTGGTTTTTGTGCCGAGATATTGAGGATGCGCATGTCGCGGTACACCCCTAGGCCAAGGCGGCGGCGCGGACAGCCGCGCCGATCGCTCCGGCAAAGCGAGCCTGGGGCGAGGTGGTCACCGGCGACCCCAGTAGCTCGCCCAACCGCTCCACCACGAAGGCGTTCTCGCACAGGCCACCGGTCAGGTAGTACGGGGCGCCCGCGGCCTGTCCGGCCATGGTCGCCACGCGCGAGACCACGCTGTCGATCACGCCACGCGCAATGTTCTCGCGCGGCTCACCGCGACCGATCAGGCTGATAACCTCGCTTTCGGCAAACACGGTGCACATGCTGGAAATCTTGGTAGGCTCGCCGGTGCGGGCGAGGTCTGCCATCTGCTGCTGGGTAATGCCCAAGCGGTCGGCCATGATCTCCAAAAAGCGCCCCGTGCCGGCGGCGCACTTGTCGTTCATGGCGAACTTTGCCACGCGGCCGCCCTCGAGTTGGATGACCTTGGTATCTTGGCCGCCCACGTCGATCACCGTGCCCTGCTCGCCAAACAAGCGGACCGCACCGGCACCATGGCAGGTGATCTCGGTCACTACCTTGTTGGCATAGGGCACCGCGACACGGCCGTAGCCAGTCGCGACCACGCGAACATCGTCGCCCGTCACGTCATAGCCGGCTGCGGCGAGTTC
Organism: Collinsella aerofaciens; assembly: GCF_028209625.1. Taxonomy (GTDB): domain Bacteria; phylum Actinomycetota; class Coriobacteriia; order Coriobacteriales; family Coriobacteriaceae; genus Collinsella; species Collinsella aerofaciens_AM. The sequence goes on from NZ_JAQLDU010000001.1 coordinate 228,541, forward strand.
ACCGCGTAGGCGCTCGGCCGCATCGACCGACGAATACCCCGTCGGCATGACGCAGGTCCACGCAATGGCGTTGTCCGTCTCCACCACCGCAGCCTTCGCGGCCGTCGAGCCTATGTCGATACCAATGCCAACCACGGCATCCTCCTTCTATGCGGCAAAGCAGCTATCCCTTTGCCGCATTTGTCCTACAGGGTCTCGATAAAGGCAGCGATGCGCGTCTCGATCTGGCCCATGTCGCCGTTGCTGTAGTCGGTCTCAATCTTCATGTACGGAATGCCCGCACCCTCGACAGCTTCCTGCATGTGTGCGCTCTCCACGTTAAAGGTATGGCACGCCTGGAGCACGCTCTCCACTACGCCATCGACGTGATACTTCTCGCACATGGCCAGCGTGTTTTCCATACGACCGTCGTTGGGCGTCATGACCGAGCAGTTGATATCCAGGTAGCGGTCGGCGATGGCGCGCAGGATATCGGGAGCCTCCGGGTCGATCATCATGGCCGCCGTGCGCTCGCCCGAGCAGTCGTCCATGCACACGACCACACCGCCGTTGGACTCGATAGTACGGCCGATCTTGTTGATCACGCCGCCCACCGGGCAGCCAGTGATCAGAATGCGCTTGGCATCCGCCGCAACCGGGCGCTCGCCCGCGTCGTAGGTCTCGCGCAGCTTGGCAACCTTTTGCTCCAGCTGCTGCGTATAGGCCTCGATATCAAAGCTGAACGTACCGGCGAACATGGTGCTCATCAGGTCAACGCCGCTCATGGCAGCCGGCTGGTTGGCCTGCAGCGCAAACACCTCGAGCTGGGCCGCACGCAGACGGTTGCGACGACGGACGGCAGCGCGCAGGTCATCGTCGGTAATCGTGATGCCGTAGAAGCCCTCGAGCTCCTCCTTGAGCAGGCGGCACTCCTCGTACCAGCCTTTACGCTCGTAGGCGCGATCGCGACCCTGCGGAAGATGCAGAATGTGCGTGCGCTTGAGCTCGTTGAGCAGTTCGTACATCTTCTTCTTGCCGTCGCAGGTGGTCTCGCCGATGATCATGTCGCTAAAGTACGTAAACGGGCACTTTTGCGAGTAGGCAAAGCCGTACGTCGATTTGATGAGCGGACACAGATTTGCCGGCAGCACCTTCTCGGCCTCGGGAATCACCTCGTCGGATGTGCCGCACAAGGCCACACTTGCAGCGCCCGCGGCATCGATAATCTCGAGCGGCGTATAGCTGCACAAATAGCCGACCAGGCGATTGCCGGCCTGTTTGTAATCCTTGACGCGAATAAACGCCGCCTTGCGCTGCTCGTTGAACTCCTCAAACGTGGACGGCAACGGCTGCTCAATATTTTCCGACATATAACTCCTTAACAAACCTTTTAACCAACCAAGGAAACGGCTTTCCCAGGTGCCCGAGGTTGCCGTGAAAGAGGAGCGTCGCGTACTTTGATTCGCAGGCGACGGTTTGAACGGCAAGATCGGGTGCCTGGGAAAGCCGCCGGGACGGATAGCCCTAAATGGTTTCCAAGAAAGCCTCCATCCTGGTTTGCAGTTGGCCTGCGTCCTCGCCGGCGTAGTCGGTCGTGATGTGCATAAGCGGAATGCCGGCCTCCTCGGCAGCCTTCTCCACGGCAAACGACTCCATCTCGTAGAGCGTGCAGAACTGCAGGGCCACGTCGACAATGCCGTCGGCATGCAGGTCCTTGGCCATCTGGACAATGTCCTTCATACGCTGGTCGTTGGGCGTAAAGACGGCGCAGTTGATCTTAAAGTAGCGCTCGGCGATAGCATCGAGCATCTCGTCAACCGTCTCACCGGACTCATCGACCAAGTCCTTGTAATAGCGCGAACCCGTGCAGGACTCCTCGCCCACCACAACGCCGCCGGCCTTCTCGATGAGGTTGAACAGCTTCCAGTTGGGCACGGCCATGGGCGTGCCGGTGTACAGGATGCGCTTGGTTCCCTTGGGCGCCACGCCCTCTCCGGCCTCGACACGCTGCTCACACTCGGCCGCCATATCGTTGATGGCTCCGGTCAGACGCGGCGTGTCGTCCATAAAGGCGGCCTGAACGGTCAGCAGGCTGTCGAGACCGCTAATGGGCGCTGGGTCGGCAGCGCGCGTGGCAGCGAGGCGCTGCAGGGCGCGACGCTTCTCATTGACGGCGCGGATGGCGGCCTTCAGACGCTCAGGCGTAATCGTGACGCCGCACTCTTCCTCAATCTTGGCGGCGAGCTTTTTAACCTCGGCCTTCCAGGTCACGAGCGTCGACTCGTCGTGCACGTTGGGAATATCCATGACGTACATGTTCTTTTGCGTGGCAAAAAACTCGTAGGCCTTCTTCTTGCCATCGCAGGTGTTCTCGCCTACCACCAAGTCACTCGACTCAATGTAGGGGCAGACCTCACCCAGCTTAAAGCCGGCAAAGCTCTTGATAAGCGGACAAGTGTTGCGCGGCAAGTGCTCCTCGACCTTGTCCGTTGCCCAATCGGCACCCGAGCACAGACCAACGGGAATGCCGTCACAGGCAAGCACGATCTCCTCGGGCACGTACACGCAGAACGAGCCCACGATCTTGGTGGCCTCGCCAGCCTCTTTCTTGTCGAGCATCTCCTTAATGCGGCCGCTATGGATGTTGGTGGCCACAAAGTCCAAGTAGGACGTGGACTTGGGGCGGTTGTTCTGCGACAGGAACATGTCCCCGTACATCTGGCCCACGGCGCCCAGCAGCATGTCGTGGTCGGCAAGATTCATGCCGAGGCTCTCCCACATCGGATGGAAATCGAATTCTTCAGCCATGACGGTTCCCCTCTCGAACCAAAAACGGATAACGACGGTATCGATGCACGACGGACGGCGATTGCCCGGCCGTGCTCAAACCCGGAATTTTAGGGAACCTGCCTTGCGGACGGTTATTTAGTTGTGCGTCGTCTCTCCCGGAGCCGTGAACATACCTGCTCATATGCGGCTCCGAGCCATATACAGGGCGCGCGCGGCAACGCGGCGAATGTATGTCGTCTGCGGCATGTGCGCACCTCCTTTACAAGATAAGGTCAACTATATCAACGGTCATCGACCATGCGAACACCGTTGACATTCGTACGACAGCCTCGTGTGCCGTCGTTTAATAAATAACTATCTTGATTGATAAGAGTTTGTCATCCTTCATTCGGCGAACGGCAAGACAAAGCCGCCGAGGCTTATATCCCCGACGGCATTACCCGGCGCTATCGACAAACCAAGTGGATCTTACTCGCATCGAAATGCATGCGCAGGGTCTCGTCGGCTTGCGGCAGCCCGTCGGCAGCTACGTTCACTTTGTTGACCTTCCACTGCAGACGCGTGGGCGCATCAGTACGCGGCACGTCCAACAGCACCAGGCGCTCAAAGCGTGAATCGCTCACTCGGGCCACGTGCAAATCATAGCTGTTGCGACCCCGCTCCGCGCGATTGTCAACATGGAAGTAGCTTGCGCGAATGCCCAGGTACGCCACATTATCGGGAACCTCGCGGCCCACGTTGAAGGTCATGCCCCAGTCGAGGGCCTCAACTTCTTCGTCGCCGATCTTGCGCGCGCGGCTCGTATTCTTGCAGCCCGTCAAGCGCAGCGCGGCTAACGTCTGCGGATGACGGACCACGTCCTCGACGGAGCCGATCTCCTCCATATGCCCGTCGTGCATCACACAAATGCGCCGGCACAGGCGGCACGCTTCGTCGATGTCGTGGCTCACGTAGAGCACGGTACGGTTGCATACATCGAACAGATCGAGCATGTTCTGTTCGAGCGCGCTCTTAAGATAGGAATCGAGCGCGCTCATGGGCTCGTCGAACATAAAAATGCCCGGATGCGCCGCCACCATGCGCGCAAGCGCCACGCGTTGCTGCTGACCGCCCGAGAGGCGCGCGGGGTAGCGGTCGGCAAAATCGGCCAGACCGAAAATGCCCAGATAGCGCTCGGCGAGCTTTTTGCGCGCGGCGGCGTCACCCGCATCCTTAACACCGGCGCAAACGTTATCGGCCACCGTCATGTTGGGAAACAGCTGATAGTTTTGGAACAGCAGGGCGCATTTTCGCTCCTGGGGCGACAGGTTGATACCCGCCGCCGAGTCAAAAAAGGTCACGCCGTTGACGACGATCTTGCCCTCGTCGGGTGTCTCCACGCCGGCAATGCAGCGCAACGTGCAGCTCTTGCCGCAACCCGAGGCGCCCAGCAGCGCCACACGCTCCTCGCCGGCATCGAGCTGAATGTCGAGGGTAAAGCCCGGATAGCGCTTTTTGATATCCAGAACGAGCGACATGGCTTATCGACCTCCCTTTGCGACCGCGCCATCGCGCATAAGCTCGGCCAGCGCCTCGCGATCGATACGCAAGGCATCACCGCCCACCGGGTCAAGCGAATCGCCCTGTCCGGCGAGCTCTTTGGCCTGCTTGCGCTCCGCACGGGAGAGACCGCGCTCGCGATACTTTTGAGAATGCGCCGTGTACATGTTGATGAATAGGATGACCAGGAAGCTGAACGCTATTACGACCACGACCCAAAAGAGAGCCACCGACGTATTGCCGCCCATCCACTCAAAGTAAATCGCAATGGGAATGGTCTGCGTAATGCCGGCGTAGTTGCCCGCAAAGAACAGCGTGCAGCCAAACTCGCCCATCGCGCGAGCGAAGGCGAGCACCGTGCCCGCCGCGATTGAGGGCCAGCCGAGCGGCATCATGAGCTTGGCAAAGATGCGACGTTCGGACCACCCCAAGGTTCGCGCGGCGTCGAGCATCTGCGTGTCGAGGCTATCGAAGGCTCCGAGCGCCGTGCGGTAGACCAGCGGAAACGACACAACGACAGCCGAAATGACCGCCGCGGGCCAGGTAAAGACGATAGAGATGCCGTGCGCGATGAGCCATTGGCCCACCCCGATCGAGCGGCCAAACAGCATGAGGAGCAGAAAGCCGCAGACCGTGGGCGGCAGCACCATAGGAATCGTAAAGACCGAATCGAGCAGGCCCTTGATGCGACTCGAGGTACCCATAGTCTTCCACGCGGCAAACAGGCCCAGTGCAAAGGCAATCACCAGGGCAAGGCCGCTCGTTTTGATAGACACCCAAAACGGGCGGTAGTCGATGCCGCCTAAAAAGGAGGCCAGAGAGGTCAAGGGCCCCTGCTCATCCCGCAACACGACAGACGATGCCTCTACCATTTGAGCGCTATCAAGCCAACGCGCGCCGCCCTTGGCATCACCCGAGGCCGATGCAATCACCACATAGCGGTCCCCATCCGCACCGCGCTCGTCAAAGCCATAGGTATAACCGCCGGCATCAAACGTTGTTTCCGCCGTAACATACCAAGGAAGATCAACGTCCCCTAGCTGCGCACCTCCCATGGAGTTTGCGCTGTCGAGCTCGCAGACGAGGGCCTTGAGACCCGATACGCACTCGTTGTCCTGCGGATCCAATCCAAACTTCTCGACCGCCTTGGGCGATATCCACACCACAACGCGATCGGCAGCAGGCGCCACTACAAGGTCCACGTCCTCGTCAACGGGAAACCGGTAGCCCTCAGGCTGGCCCTCCATGGCACGAGCGGTCCCCTTGGCCAACCGCTCAAAACCCTCGATCCCATAAGAAAGCCCATGAGCGGTCGCAGCAACCTGGCCCCCGTCCTCAGCGTCCCCAGCAAACGCAAATCCCGGCACCCAGCAAAGCGCGAAGGTCAAAGCACAGGCGACAAGCATGCGGAATCTATTAAGCACGAAAAGCTCCAAGAGAATACAAGGACGGAGTTAAACACAAAACGATGGAATTATCGCGCCAAGCCGCACTACGCGGAAAGCTCAAAACCGTATTTGGCCCAAATCTTCTGGGCCTTCTTGTTGGACAGGCAAAAGTCGATAAACGCCTTGGCCTCGTCGGCATGTTCGGAGCCATCGGCGACAGCGCCCGGATACACGATGGGCTTATGCGAGTCCTCGGGACACACAAAGGCCTCCTCGATGCCGTCGTAGCGGAAGATGTCGGAGCTATAGACAAAGCCAGCCACGCAGTCGCCCGTAGAGACGTAAGACGCAGCAGTGCCGACCTTGTCGGCCAGGGCCACCTTGTCGGCGATCTCGGGGGCGTACTCGCCGTCGTCGCCCTCGGTGCCGGTGTAGAGGCCCACGGAGGCCAGGGCCTGGTTGGCGTACTTGCCGGCAGGAACGGTCTTGGCGTCGCCAATGGCGATCTTGCCGTCCAGATTCGCGACGTCGGCGATGGCCTCGATCTTGGTGTCGGAGCCCTCGGCGCGAATGATCACGAGGTCGTTGACGAACATATCCTCACGGGTGTTGGCGTCGACGAGCTCGGCGGCTTCGGCGTCGTCCATGGTGCCCTTGGAGGCTGTGATGAGCACGTCGACGGCGGCACCGGCGCGCATCTGCTCGACGAGGTCGCCGGAGGCCTTAAACTGCGTGTCGGCAAAGGCGGTGCCGGTCTGGTCGGTGTAAAGCTCCTGAACCTCGGGCAGAGCCTTCTCGAGCGAGTTGGCGGCAAAGACCTGCAGCTCGACAGCTTTCTTGGACGAGGCCTTAGCAGAACCGGCATCGGAGCCAGTCGACTCAGACGCCTTGCTGCCCGAGCAACCGGCAAGGCCAAGGCCGGCAGCGGCGACAGCAGAGAGCGAGACGAATCCGCGGCGAGAAACCATATCGAACATGTTCAACCCTTTCGAACGGTACACCCGGGCACCCCGCCGCGGGCTTTATTCTGTTACTAGATTATACTTTCGCGCGAATAATGTTTATGATAAATATCTCTCGCCTGATAATTATCTTTTACCAATAACCACGAGACGGCCCGCACTGTCGCTGCATAAAAAAAGGCGGAGCAGCCCGTAAGGTTACTCCGCCGCAGGTAGTGCGCTTATTTGGCGTGCCCGCCGCCCGCCGTCATTTGGGCCGCATGCTCCAGCTGATCGCTCACGGCCTCCCAGCTTTCGCGGGCCGCTTTCGTGGATCCCGGAAAGTTGATGACAAGCGTATGCCCACGCTGCATGCACACGGCGCGCGAGAGCATGGCGCGGCGCGTCTTGGTCATGGAGTACGCACGGATTGCCTCTGCAATACCCGGCACATCGCGCTCGCAGACGGCACGCGTCGCCTCGGGCGTCACATCGCGCATCGAAAGCCCCGTGCCGCCGCAGGTGAGCACGACATTGGCGTGGCACTCATCGGCGGCTTCCACAATGGCATCACCGATCTCGCTGGCGTCGTCGCGCACGACCACATGTGAGGCGACCGTCCAGCCCTGCGCCTCGATAAGTTCCTCGAGTGCGGCTCCAGCCTCGTCCTGGGCAAGATCGCGCGTATCCGAGCACGTCACGATCGATATCTTCAGCTCCATAGCATTCCTCCTACAACACGGCGCCCTCGGGCAGATCGACGCGAACAACGTCCACGACATCGCCCACCTTGAGGTCGCACGGTCCTTCGTCAACACGCAACAGGCAGTTCGAACGCTGCATAGTTCCAAGCAGCGCCGAATTCTGCGTCTTAGCCTCAGTAACCAACAGCTCACCGGTCTCGGGGTCGCGCAAAACCGTGGCGCGATCGAAGAAGCGTCGGTCCTGGCGCTTCTTCACGCCGTGCGTCAATATCGCCTGCTGCACGGGACGCGTACCCTCGGCAAAGCCGCGCATCTTGCGGATCGCGGGGCGGGCGAGCATCTCAAAGCCCACATACGCCGCCGCGGGATTGCCCGAAAGCCCCAAATACGGCTTGCCCCCAAGCAGGCCAAACGTGATGGCTTTGCCAGGACGCATCGAGATGCGGTCGAAGAGCACCCCGCCCTCGCGCTTGACCAGCGCCGTCACGTAGTCGTAATCGCCCGCAGAGGCGCCGCCGCTCGTAATGACAAAATCGCACTCCTGCACGGCGCGATGCACCAGCTCGGCAATCGCCTGCTCATCATCGGGCGCAATGCCATAGAACACCGGCTCGGCGCCGGCATCGAGCGCTTCGGCCATCAACGCCGAGGAGTTGGAATCGCGAATCTGCCCGCGTGCCGGCAGCTCGCTCGGCGCGACCAGCTCCGTGCCCAGCGAGATAATGCCCACGCACGGAGCGGCATGGACCTTCACGCTCGCGTAACCGGCGCTTGCCAGCAGGCCAGCGCCGGCCGGGGCCACAACCTCGCCGGCACGCATCACGACGTCGCCGGCATGGGCCTCCTCGGCGGCAGAGCGAACGTTCTCCCCCACTTTAGCAGGCGCCGAAAAGCTCACGTGCGAGCCCTCGTTGCCGTCGCCGTCAAGCACCTCGACGATCTCGTATTTCACCACAGCATCCGCACCCTCGGGCACCGGCGCGCCTGTCATGATGCGGACAGTCTCGCCCGGGGCGATTACGCCATCGAACACATGGCCCGCGGCTTCGTGCCCCACGACGGAAAGCGTCACGGGCGCATTGGTGGACGCTTTGGCGAGGTCGACGGCATGCACGGCATATCCATCCATGGCGCTGTTGGCAAACGGAGAGATGTCGATATCGGCCGTGGCGTCCTCGGCCAGGGGAAGACCGGCCGCCTGCCACACGGGAATCTCGACAACTTCGGTGCGATTCACGTGCGACAAGACGATCGCCTGTGCGTCCTCCAACGGAATGAGTTTCTCAGCCATATACACCTCTAGCATGCTGCGGCGCGCAACAAAAGCGCCGATTCTTTATGTTTATCTCAGTATAATCCCTCGCCGCTTGCTCAAGACCTGGCCCGCGGCCGCGAATACACCTGTCGGTAACGGACGGCGAAACAGAACCGAAAATCAACCTGCCGGTTTGTCACGTTTGGCACGTTCTATAATGCTCCTGTTGCAACCAAAAAGAGGAACGTATGGCTTTTACCGACAAACCCGAAAGCGCAAACGAGGCGCAGGATCATTCCCAGTCGCTCGACGACGGCGGCTTTTTCTCCCTTAATGACGTCATCATGGCAGGCAGGCAACAGCTCACCCGCTCCGAGCATCTCTTGGCTGCCGACACGCGCCGCAACGCCCGCAACCTACTCGCGAGCGCCAAGTTGCTCGTACTCGTCGTTATCGTCTCGCTTGCCATGGGCGTTGCCGCTTGGGCGTTTTTGGCCTCGCTGAATATCGCGACCGACTATCGCGAGCACCATGCATGGATTTACGCGCTGCTTCCCGTTGTGGGCGTTGCCACCGCATGGGTGTACAAAAACCACGGCCTTGCCGCCAGACGTGGTAACAACCTGGTCATCGACTCCGCTCTGGGCACACGCCTCATCCATATGCGCATGGCCGTCCTCACCTTCGTCTGTTCCACGCTCACGCACCTAACGGGCGGGTCGGCCGGTCGCGAGGGAGCTGCGGTGCAGATTGGTGGCACCATCGCCAGCAACATCTCGAGCCTCGCCCACCTCAAAAAGCATGACCACCACGACCTCATGCTCGCCGGCATCTCGTCGGCCTTTGGCGCCGTATTCGGTTCGCCCCTTGCCGGAGCTTTCTTTGGCATGGAGATGTGCTTCATCGGAAAGATCGACTACACCGCGGGCATCTACTGCCTCGTCGCCTCATTTACCGGCTACTTTACATCGCTCGCCTTGGGAACCGAGTACGAGGCGAATGTCATCGCCAGCGTTCCCAACATGACACCACAGACGGTTATCATCGTTGTTATCAGCGCCATCATCTTTGGTCTCACCGCACGCCTCTTTGCCTGGTCGGTTCGAACCGTCAAGAGCCTGTACGGTCGCTTTATCACCAATTACCTCGTCCGCGCACTCATAGGCGCACTCGTGGTTTTGGCCGCCTATGCCCTCCTCGACGCCTGGGACTACGCCGGCCTTTCCACGTGGCTTTCCGGCGCCGGATTTGCCGGCAACACCACCCTGGCGGACGCAGTCATCAAGTTGGTCGTCACAGCGCTTACCCTGGGCGCGGGCTTCCAAGGCGGCGAGGTCACGCCCCTGTTTGGCATCGGTGCGGCACTCGGTGGCTGGATCGGCTGCCTTACCGGGCTTGACCCCAGTTTTCTGGCGGCTCTCGGCATGCTCGGCGTGTTCTGCGCCGGCCTCAACGTGCCCATCACCACCTGCATGATGGCCATCGACCTGTTCCACGGCACGGCCGCCGGGTTCTTTGTCATCGTGGCCTTTATCAGCTACCTAACCGGTGGACACCGCGGCGTGTACTCCGCCCAGCGCATCATCTCACCTAAGCGCCGCTCGCTTATTGTGGATGAGGGCGGTACGGTAGCGGATGCTATCGAGCGCCACAACGACCTGATAGAGTAGATGTAATAATCGCCGTGCAGCCACAATCGGGGGCAATTCGACCTGAGCGCGACCGCACTGTCATGTCACACGCCGGGAGTCGCCCCATGCACGCAACTGATTTTGGTCGCACGCTCATCATCGCCAACCCAGCCGCCCAGTCGGGTGCGGCACGCGAAGTTGCCGAGCGCCTGCAACGCTTTTTGGACATGACTGCACGCGCATCCCAGTTTGACCTGGTGTTGACCGAGCGTATGGGACACGCCAAGGAACTAGCCGCCCAGGCAACGGGCTATCGCACCGTAATCGCACTCGGCGGCGACGGCGTGATCCACGAGGTCGTCAACGGGCTAATGACGCAAAAGGAGGACGCCCGCCCCGCTCTTGCCGTCCTGCCCGTGGGGTCCGGCAACGATTTTGCCCAGACGCTCGGTATCGACGATTTCTCCGGCAAGGATTTTGGCGCGCTACTCACCTGCGAGCTGCAACGTCAGGACATCGGGCGCATTCGCTCATGGAACCCCGCAAGCGGTAGCGGCGAGGCGACGGTCGAGTATTATGACCAGACGCTTTCGGTCGGCATCGATGCCGCCATCGGTCTGGGCACCACCGAGCTGCGCAAAAAGACCGGCTTGACCGGCGCGCCGCTCTACACCCTCTCGGGACTTGAGCAGTTTGGCCTACGCTATCGCAACTATCCTATGACAGTCAGCTTTGACGGCGCGCCCACCGAGCGCGTGAGGGCAATCATCATGGCGATTCAGCTGGGGCCCACGTATGGCTCGGGTTATCGTATCTGCCCCGATGCCGATCCCTGCGATGGCATCCTCGACGTCTGCTACGCCTGCGGTCCCGTCCCACGCGCGGTTGCCCTGCCCATGTTCCTTTCGGCCAAAGACGGCCACCACTCCAAGCTGCCACCGATTCGCATGCGCCGCTGCCGCCATGCCGAGCTCACCTTTGAGGAGCCCGACTACCCCATCCAGGCCGACGGCGAGCCCGTTGTCGCCTCGCGCATCGAGGTGGATATCCTTCCCGCCGTCCTCGAGGTCTGGCACCCAACCCGCTAGCTTCACCTAAGTTGCGGTGAAATAGGGACTGTTTATGCAGCCAAAGCCGCAAAACAGTCCCTATTTCACCGCAACTTATTGAGAAGATCATTCCTCCCCGCCCGGCTTGCGACGGTTGGCCTTTTTAATCGCGTTGAAGTGCTTATCGTTGAGCCTGCGCTGGCGAGAGCGCTGTGGCACTTTGGTCTTGACGCGACGGCGCGGTGGACGCCCGCGACGCTCAAGCTCAGCGCGCAGCTTACGCAGACAGCAGCTGCGATTCTGAAACTGACTACGGCTCTCGCGCGCCGTCACGACAATCCCCGTGGGCCCATGCTTCATGCGCACCGCCGAGTCCGTCGTGTTGACGCCTTGTCCGCCCGGACCCGTCGCGCGAAACACCTGCACCTCGCAATCGCGCGCCAACTCCTCGGCCGACATCTCGGCATAGCGCGCATACTCACGCCATCCCATCTTGTTCTCATCCATATCAACACCTCCCCTCATACAAAAAATGTGACAAAGGGAAAGTCCCTTTGTCACATCGAATACCAATCGCTTGTGTTGCGCGCTTAGGCGAAGGTGATCTCGCCGGTCTCGCAGTCCATATCGGCGATACGGGCCAGGCTCTCGACGCGGAAGCCGCGCTCGCGGAGCTTATCGCCACCGCCCTGGAAGCCCTTCTCCACGGCAATGCCAATACCGGACACCTCGGCACCCGCGGCCTCGCAGATCTTGATAAGACCCTCAAGAGCGCAGCCGTTGGCCAGGAAGTCGTCGATAATCAGGACCTTATCGCCCTCGGACAGGAAACGCTTGCCCACGATAACCGGGTACTCCTTCTGTTTGGTAAAGGAGTAGATGGTCGTAGCATACTGCTCGCCGTCGAGGTTAATGGACTGGGCCTTCTTGGCAAAGACCACCGGCACGCCGCCAAAATGCTGAGCTGCGATGCAGGCCATGCCAATGCCCGAAGCCTCAATCGTCAGGATCTTGTTGATCTCGACACCCTTGAACAGACGGGCCCACTCGGCGCCCATGTGGTCGAACAGCTCAACGTCGCACTGGTGGTTGAGGAAGGCATCAACCTTAAGGACGTTACCGGCCTTTACGATGCCGTCATGGCGAATACGATCCTCAAGCTCCTGCATGGCGCAACCCCTTCTCGCGGCAACGATACCGCGCGATTAATAAACGTTGTTCGATAGTCTACCACGGACCGACCCCCGCCCGCCCCACAAGCCGCATCGCACCACAAACCAGTTTTTGAGACGGCGCGAATACGTGGCAGACAGCCTCCCAACACGCTAATGGCGGGCGCGCATCTTCACCAAACGCACCATGGCAAGCGCAAAGCCCGCTGCCGCCACAGCCATGAGCACGTAGAACACCGAACGAAAACCAAACAGGAACACATCCGGACGGCCTGCAACAAAACTGGTCACGGCCTCGCCCATCGCCACACTCATCTGCCCATACAGGATATGGGACGCCGCCGTAATGCCCACTGCCATACCCGCATAGCGCGCCAGGCTGCCCAGGCTGCCCGCAAAGCCGAGCGCTTCGCGCGGAGCCGAACCCATGTACAGCGAGTTGTTGGGACTCTGGAAAATCGACGTGCCGCACGACATAAACGCGACACAGCACACGATCACTGGGATGGAAGAGTGCTCGTCAAGCGTACTTACCGCAAAGAGACCGCATACGTACACGCCCAGGCCGACCGCCGTGGGGCCCTCGCAGCCTACACGGTCCGAAACCGTACCCGAAAGCGGGCCGATAAAGGCATTCACCATCGGCAGCGCCAAAAAGAGTAGTCCGGAAATATCGGAGCTAAAGCCATGGGCATCCTGGAAATAGAACGGCAGAATAAACTCGGATGCGCCAATGCCAACGAACACGATGAGCATGCAGGCTAGGTTGATGGTGAAGGCCGAATTTGCAAAGCAGCGACGAGCGGCCTCGATCATGGACATGGGACGCTTGCCGGCCTCCGGCTTAACATGCGGCAGCGTGTAGAGCCCCACGATAAACGAGATGACGCCAATGGGCAGGTTGATGAGGAAGATGCTCTCCCAGGGAAAACTTGCCACCAGCATGCCGCCGAGCACGGGGCCACACATCATGCCGAGGGCCACGAAGGTCGCGAGGATACCCATGGCACGACCGCGCTCGCGCGCCGGAAACGACTCGGTGATGATACCCATGTTGTTAGCCATGGCCGCCGCGCAACCGACGCCCTGAACAATACGTGCCAGGATAAGAACCTCGAGCGAAGCCGAAAGGCCGCACAGCAGCGAGCCGACCGTAAAGACGATGACGCCCAGCTGGAAAACATTCACCTTGCCGCGCACGTCGCCCAGACGGCCAAACGGCAACATAGCCACGCATGTCGCAAGCAGATACACCGAGCTCACCAGCTGAATGCGATCGAGGCCCACGCCCAGCTCCTTTTGCATCACGGGCAGCGCCACGGTCACGACGGTCGAATCCAGACACGCCATAAACGTCATAATGAGCACCGTAAACAGAATCGCCCATTTGTTCTTGCCGTGAGTGTCGCCCTCAAGGGCAATGCGCTCGCGGCGCAGCTGCTCTGCGGTTTTCTCCATGTCCATCCTTTCGAGTGGCGCAACGCAAAAACGGGGCCCCAATCGCCTGCAAAGTCGCGATTGGGGTCCCGCCTACGGAATCGGAACGTAAAGGTCGCCGAAGCCCTCTGTCGGCATCGGCGACTTATGCGAACGCTAGCCTAGCACTGCTCGAGAGCCTGCTCAAGGTCGGCAATCAGGTCGGCCGTGTCCTCGAGGCCGCACGACAGGCGCACCATGTCGGCGGAGATGCCACAGGCGATGAGCTCCTCATCGTTCATCTGGCGATGCGTAGCGTTAGCGGGATGCAGGCAGCAAGTGCGGGCGTCGGCCACATGCGTGGCGATCTGGGCAAGCTTGAGGCTCTTCATAAAGGTCTCGGCCGCCGCGCGACCACCGTTAAAGCCAAAGCTCACAACGCCGCAGGTACCGTTAGGCATGTACTTCTGAGCCAGGTCATAGTACTTATCGCCCTCCAGGCCCGGATAGCTCACGAAGCGTACCTTGGGATGGCTCTGCAGGAACTTGGCAACGGCCAGGCCGTTCTCGCAATGACGCGGCATGCGCACATGCAGGCTCTCGAGCGAGCTGTTCAGGAAAAACGCCGCCTGCGGGTTCTGCATAGGGCCGAGGTCGCGCATGAGCTGCGCGGTGGCCTTGGTAATGAAGGCGCCCTCGCGACCGAACTTCTCGGCATAGGTCACGCCGTGGTAGCTCTCGTCGGGCGTGGTGAGACCCGGGAACTTGTCCGCATGGGCCATCCAGTCAAACTGGCCGTGGTCGACAATCACGCCACCCAGGTAGGCTGCATGGCCATCCATGTACTTGGTGGTGGAGTGCGTGACGATGTCGGCGCCCCACTCAAAGGGACGGCACATCACAGGCGTCGGGAAGGTGTTGTCGACCATCAGCGGCACGCCGTGGTCATGCGCGGCCTTGGCAAAGCGCTCAATATCGAGCACGGCAAGGGCAGGGTTGGCAATCGTCTCGCCAAAGACGAGCTTGGTATTGGGCTCAAAGGCTGCCTCGAGCTCCTCATCGGTGCAGTCGGGGGCAACGAACGTGCAGGTAACGCCCATACGGCCCATGGTATGGGCAAGCAGGTTGTAGGTACCGCCGTAGATGGCAGAGCTTGCGACCACGTGATCACCGGCACCGGCCACGTTAAAGATCGCAAGGAAGTTCGCAGCCATGCCCGAACTCGTGAGCATCGCAGCGGTGCCGCCCTCCATCTCACAGATCTTGGCGGCGACCAAATCGCACGTGGGGTTCTGCAGACGGCTATAGAAGTAGCCCGACTCCTCCAGGTCAAACAGCTTGCCCATGTGCTCGGACGTGTCGTACTTCCACGTGGTTGACTGATAGATGGGCACCTGACGCGGCTCTGCATCGCCCGGGCGATAACCGCCCTGAACACACGTGGTACCGATGGTCTGCTTGCTCATATCCAACTCCCTTACTTGGGTTTTGTTTTTATTCGGTTCACGATACCGCTACCCCGCACCCCTCTCAACCCATCCCGCCGATAGGTTATGAGACAAATAAATCAGGGGCATTCGTCTCAGCCTTAGGCATTTAATCGATGGATATAAATGAGGCATACATGAAGCTCTCGATGATTACATGCCCCGTCACGGGTACCATAGGCGGGTACACCGTGACCAAGGAGACAACGATGAAGCAAATCGATACAGCCCAGCTCGACATCACCGCCTGTCAGGCTCAGGCTGCCGAGTACCACGCCCGCGGCTTTAACTGCGCCCAGGCTGTCGCTTGCACGCTCGCGCCCGCTGTGGGGCTCGACCCCCAGATCGCCTTTACCCTCACCGAGGGCTTTGGCGCCGGCATGGGCGGCATGACCGAGACCTGCGGCGCCATCTCGGGCGCCGTGGCCATCATGGGCTTTGTGATGAGCGACGGTATGGAAAACCCCAAGACCAAGGGCCAGACCTACAAGCTGTCGCGCGAGATTGCCAAGCGCTTTGGCGAGAAGAACACGACGACCGTCTGTGGCACGCTCAAGGGCGTCGGATCGGACAAGGGTCCGCTCCGCAGCTGTCCCGGCTGCATCGACGATGCCGTCGAAATCGCCTGCGATATGCTAAGGCAGCTCGCCGAGTAAACGATAGCAACAGAAAACGACGGCCGGCGCGCTTGAGATTCATCCAAAAGCACGCCGGCCGTCGCCGTTAGAACTCAGCAAATTCGGGAGCGCCGACCTCGATCTCCTCGCGCCCCGCCATAAGCTCGCGCATCTTGGCGCAAAACAGCTCCTGCTCCCCCGCCTTAAACACCAAGTGAAGTGTCACGGCATCCGCGTAATCGGTATCCGAAACCTTGGCACCCGAATCCTGCGCCAAACGAAGCACCTGCTCATACTGTGGATAGGCCACATGCACGTCAACCGGCACGACACTCGTCATCTCAACGATCTGCCCAGCCTCCTGAGCCGCGGCCACCGCCGCCTGTGTCGCCGCGGTATAGGCGCGTACCAAGCCACCGGGCCCCAACAGCGTGCCACCAAAATAACGCGTCACAACACAGCATACGTTTTTAAGTCCCGCACCGCGCAGCACCTCGAGCGTCGGCATACCACTCGTGCGGCTCGGCTCACCATCATCGCTCTGGCGCTCACGCCCATCGACCAAAATCCACGCGGGAACATTGTGCCGGGCGTCGTAATGACGCTTGCGAACCATCTCGATAAAGGTGTTTGCCTCGTCCTCGGACTCAATATGGACCAGCTGGGCAATAAACCGGCTCTTGCGATCGACGAACTCACCCGTAGCCTCAATATTCGATTGCAGAGTAAAATAGCTGTCCAACAAAGCCCCTCAAACACAAGCAAAGCAACAAACAGCCTCAATAATACGGCAAAGCCCGTACCGATAACCCCAGTAAATAGAACGGCAACGCCGATGATTCCGTCAACGAAAGCGAGAACCTGTCAGCGCGAGCAAAGTGCCTTGTAAGACAGGATCGTAACAAAAATGAGGCTGCCGATGATCAGGCAAAGACAGCGAGACGGCGTCAGCTGAGTCGATTTGGCCCGAAAGAGGAGGGAGCACGCCTTATGGCGGCGACCGACGAATGAGCGCCAAATCGGCCAGCTGACGCCGTCGCAGCGTCAACATAGTTGCTGAGTGGGCTTATAAGCCGGGTTCTGTCGTGAACGGTCATTTATCTTGTCTGCACGTTACCGTGCAGCTCCACGCACGCTACCCGAACGCGGACCGGGCCGGCCCATAGCGTTCCTATTCGCGCTTGCTCCGGATGGGGCTTGCCAAGCCGCCATGTTGCCACGACGCTGGTGGTCTCTTACACCACCGTTTCAGCTTTTCCCTTTACGCCTTGCGGCGCAGGTGGGAGTCTTCTTTTCTGCGGCGCTTTCCGTCGGATCACTCCGCCCGGCCGTTAGCCGGCATCCCGCCCTCTGGAGCCCGGACTTTCCTCACGCGTACTGCAAGCAGCACATCGCGCGACCGTCTGGCCCACTCAGCAGTGCAAAAGTGTAACACACCGTTACCGCAGGCAATGGCACAACGCAAACGCTCGACACGATAAACCAAGAACCGCCATGCGTTACAATGATCCTGTCGATGGGCAACGTCGTCAGTCGAGACGCGACCGCGCTCCGCACCCCTCCGTCTACTCGGTGTGTTCCCGCCTCCTCCCCGAGGCGGGATGTCGGCTTTTTTCATGCACCGACAATCCAATAGCCTGTGGACAGCCCGGCAGCATTGCGCATCTCGGTGCCAAATGCAAAAAGGGACCCGTCCATTACGGACGGATCCCTTAAAACAAGTGATCGTCAAACCGATTTACTCGGCGTCGGTCTCCTCGTCCTTCTTCTCGGAAGGCAGCGGGGTAACCTCGATCTCGACGCCCAGAGTCTCAGCAGCAGACTTCATGGACAGGGAGATACGACGACGGTCGAGGTCGATCTCCATGACCTTGACCTGAACCTTGTCGCCAACGTGGGTGACCTGAGAAGGCTGGTCCACGTGCTTGTTGGCCATCTCGGAGATGTGCACCAGGCCCTCGATGCCCTCGCCCAGGTCGACGAAAGCGCCGAACGGGACAAGCTTGGTCACAGTGCCCTCGACGATAGCGCCGACGGGGTACTTCTTGACCAGTGCGCGCCACGGATCCTCGGTGGTCTGCTTGAGACCCAGGGAGATGCGCTCGCGGTTGAGGTCGACGTCGAGAACCTCGACCTCGACCTCCTGGCCGACCTTGACAACCTCGGAAGGATGGTTGACGTGGTTCCAGGAGAGCTCGGAGATGTGGATGAGGCCGTCGATACCGCCGAGGTCGACGAAGGCGCCGAAGTCGACGATGGAGGAAACGGTGCCCTGGAGACGCATGCCAGACTTGAGCTTGGACAGGATCTCGGAGCGCTCGGCCTTACGGGACTCCTCGAGCACGACGCGACGGGAGAGGACAACGTTGTTGCGGTTGCGGTCCATCTCGATGACGCGGGCCTCGATGCGGGTGCCCATGTAAGAGGTGAGGTCCTTGACGCGACGGAGGTCGACGAGGGAAGCGGGCAGGAAGCCACGCAGGCCGATGTCGAGGATCAGGCCGCCCTTGACAACCTCGATAACCTCGCCCTCGACGTTCTCGCCGGAGTTGAACTTCTCCTCGATGCGGTTCCAAGCACGCTCGTACTCGGCACGCTTCTTGGACAGGACCAGACGACCGTCCTTGTCCTCCTTCTGGAGAACCAGAGCCTCGATGGGATCACCGAGTGCAACGATGTCTGCAGGGTTAGCGTCCTTGCGGATGGACAGCTCGCGGACCGGGATAACGCCCTCGGACTTGAATCCGATGTCAACGAGCACCTCGTCATGCTCGATCTTAACGACAGTGCCGTTAACGAGATCGCCCTCATCAAAGTCGGTAATCGTACCGTCGATGAGGTTGTTCATCTCCTCCTCGTTGACATCGTCAAGAGAGAAAATGGACGAGTTCTGAATCTCACTCAAAGGTGGACCCCTTTCGAACTACGGGGCCCCGATTGCTAGGACCTACAGAAGGGTGCGACAAGCACACAACGTTTAGGAACACTCGGGAGCCGACAGATACTAATGTGACGCTTATGCAATCACGTTCGTATAGGTTACGGGGAAATGAGTTCGATTTCAAGCGTGAACTGCGATTTTTTACTCGTGTGGAGACTTTTTCGTAATCTTATGAACACACGTCTCCGCAACTTGACGATAACCAGCCAGGCATTCGGCTTTGGGGTAAAGTATCCGGAGCCAACGATTCTAGATCGATTTTTCGAGAAAGGTGCCCGCGTGCTCAAAGCAGTCGTTTTCGATATGGACGAAACGCTTCTTAGCATCAACCTCAACGCGTTCATCCTTCGCTATTTTAAGGATGTCTCGTCGATGCTCGCGGATATCGGGCGCCGCAGCCGCGGTGGCACGATGACACGCCTCGGCACCATCCTGGTCGACCTCAACGCCAATCGCCGGAGCGGCACGGACAATCGCACCAATCTTGAGTTCTACCAAGAAGAGGTTGAGCGCCGGTGCGGCATTTGCCTCTCGGACCCACTTATCTACGAGGCGTTTACCTACTACGACTGCGAAGTCCTGCCGCACAAGAACGATGACATGATAAATGCGAAAGCCATGCCGGGTGCGCACGCCGCGCTTCAGGCCGTACAGGACGCGGGCCTGCGCTGCGCGCTCTTCACCAACCCCAGCTTTCCGCAGGGGGCCATCGAGTGCCGCATGGGTTGGGGCGACCTGGCCGACGCCCCCTTTGAGCTCGTCACGCACATGGGAAACACCACCCGCTGCAAGCCCGATGCCACCTACTATCTAGAGCAGCTTCAGGTGATGGGGCTTGAGCCGCACGAGGTCCTTATGGTTGGCAACGACCCCAAGCGTGACTTCCCCAGCCCCGCCTGCGGCATTCAGACTGCCTATGTTGGTCAGGGAAAACCCGGCCGAGCCACCTGGCGCGGAACCATGGAAGACTTCGCCCGCGACTTTAACGCCGTAGTAGAAGCCTTCTACGAACACCAAGTAGCCGACGAACTGTCCTAGCACACTTGGGTTTTGCCGATCATGATGTTGAGGATCTCGACGTCGGTGTCCTTCATGCCCACACGGCCCACGTAGCCCATGCTGGCAATCGTCTGCTCGACGGTATCCTGGATCAAACCCTCGCCGGCACGGAAGCCACGCCCCTGCATGGCCATGTCATGTCCCAGAATCGCCGCATCGACGGCAGCCGAAATCTTGGCGGCACAGCTCGCCTTGGCGCCATCGCACACGATGCCGCCAACGTTACCGAGCGTGTTCGAAACCGTCGAGCCAATCTGCTCGCGCGTGCCACCGCACAGCCAGGTAATCGCAGCACCGGCACCGCACGCAGCGCAAATAGCACCGCAAAACGCCGAGAGCGCACCAATATAGCTCTTGATATGCACGGCGATAAGATCGGACAGCATCACGGCGCGCACCAGGCGCTCGTGGTCGCAGCGCAGGTATTCGGCATACTCCATGACGGGCAAGGCGCAGGTAATGCCTTGATTGCCCGAGCCGCACACAATGGCGACCGGCAGCGCGCAACCGTTCATGCGGGCGTCGGACCCGGCGGCCGCACGGGCACGGGCACGGCAGGCGACGTCATCGGCACGAGCACCCAGCAGCGTACGACCCACCTCGGCGCCCCAAGCGTGCGCAAGGCCCTCGGCACTGATTGCGCCATTCAGCTCAATCTGACGCTCAACGGCAGCGCGGGCGCCCTCAATGTCACCGTCCTCGATAAAGTCGATGATGGAATCAATGGACATGGGCGTATCGGCGTTATCTGCCGCACGCTCGGCCACCACGCGCTCGGCGCAGGCGGCGCACTCCCCCGCCGACTTGCCGCACACCGGAATACCGTCGAGCGTATGGCACGTGACATTGGTGTGGTGGTCGGTAATCTCGACGACCGCGGTATGGCCCCCGGCCGTGGCGGTCACCTTGATGTAGAGGTTGGGCACACCCTCGACAAGCGACACATCGCAGTAGCCGGCGTCAGCGAGGAGCTCGGTCACGCAAGCACGGTCTTTATCGTTAACGCTCTCGAGCACCTCGAGCGCGCTCTTGGCGTCACCGCCCACGGCACCCAGCACGGCTGCAGCTTCAATACCGTGCATACCGCCCGAGTTGGGCACGGTCACGCTCTTAACGTTCTTGATGATGTTGCCCGAGCAGGCAACGTCCATATGATCGGGTTCGCAACCGAGCGTCTGGCTCGCCAACGCCGCTGCATAGGCAACGGCAATAGGCTCGGTGCAGCCGAGCGCACAGACAAGCTCGCGGTTCAAAACATCGCAAAACGCGGCATCACGAAGGGAATCGGTAGGCATAGGTATCTCCTGCTTGCATAACGGGCTGGTCTCTCAAAAATAATTAACTCTTCTATTTGATAACAATGCAACAAAAACCGCAACCATGGTTCCGGCGGACGGCGCTCAAGCACAAACTGGCGGCATTCATTCATGAAAAGCGGGTCTTGTTGCCTGCTAAAGCGTTTGATCAAAAAACGCCCGAGCGTTTACACAAAAGTCGCGCTATCATGCAGTCGAACGCGGTAAACACCTTTAGCATTTGCGCCGCACAGACCAGAGAGGAACCATCTATGAAGATCGGTATCGGTAACGACCACGCCGCCGTCGAGCTCAAGAACATCATTTCCGAGCACCTGAAGGAGCGCGGCTGCGAGGTCGTGAACTTTGGCACCGACACCTCCGAGAGCTTTGACTACCCCATCGCCGGCTACAAGGTGGGTAAGGCCGTTGTCAACGGCGACGTCGACCTGGGCATCCTGATCTGCGGTACCGGCGTCGGGATCAGCCTGGCTGCCAACAAGGTCGAGGGCGTACGCGCCGTCGTGTGCTCCGAGCCCTTCAGCGCCAAGCTCTCCCGTATGCACAATAACACCAACGTGCTGGCCTTTGGCGCCCGCGTCGTTGGCTCCGAGCTCGCTAAGATGATCGTCGACGAGTGGCTCGACGCCGAGTTCGAGGGCGGCCGCCACGAGCGTCGCGTCAACCTCCTCAACGAGATCGACCAGACCCGCGGTCTCAAGGTCGTCGACGAGGCCTAAAAACTTACAACGCCATACGCTAGCGACAGCCCCCGCCTGGAATGCACGCACATTCCAGGCGGGGGCTCTTTAGTAGATTTCTAGACATGTCCCAAAAATCTACTGGAATATAAAAGGACGCCGCGGATGGAGTTCCGCGGCGCCCAAGCCACACGCTAACAGCTTTAAGGAGTCAAAGCTGGTTTAGCCAAAGAAGCGCTTGATCTCGATCTCGGCGTTCTCCAGGCAGTCGGAGCCGTGGATCACGTTGGCGTTGACATCGACGGCGAAGTCGCCGCGGATGGTGCCAGGAGCAGCATCAAGCGGGTTGGTGGCGCCCATAAGGGTGCGCATCTTGGAGACAGCGGAAAGACCGGAAACAACCATCTTGACGACCGGACCGCTCGTCATAAAGTCGCAGAGACCGCCAAAGAAGGGCTTGTCGGCCAGATGGGCGTAGTGCTCCTCGACGGTAGCGCGCTCGAGCGTGGTCATCTCCATGCGCTCGATGACAAGGCCGCTACGCTCAATACGAGCAACGATCTCGCCGATCTTGCGATCGCGCACCGCGTCGGGCTTAATCATGATGAAGGTCTTCTCGATAGCCATAAGGTAGCCTTTCAAGTAGGTTCGCGCGTGCCCAAGTCCCATTCCGGCACCCGCCTGGACTGCATCGTAACAGAGTTTTAGCTGCAGTTAAACAAAAAGCTGTTTATTGAAACGCTGCAATTTATTAAAGCGCTCCATATGTGTCACTTCTGTTTCGAAGCCCGATTAGAGTACCATCCGACCGCTCATCAACCACATGGAACAGAGCGGGCGGTCGGTTGCCACCCGCGAACGTACCCCCTTCACAACCTGCCCAAAGGTCCTACAGAAGTTCTCGACAAGCCCCTCCCCCATAGCAGCAAAATAGGGGCGCCCGCATCAGCAGACGCCCGTAAAGCTAAAACGATTTATCAATAAATGGACAATACGTCTTCAGCCAAACCTCTACTTTGCCCCGTGACCCATCTCGACAACCTTGGTTAGCGATCCAAACACGCCTTCGTCGGCCACGAGCTGCGCCTCGGCACGCTGCAGCTGCACGGCAACGGCGGCAGGGGCGGTACCGCCCTCGGTCGTGCGCGCGGCGACAATCGACGGGATATCGAGCGCCTCGGTAATATCGCGCTCAAAGAGCGGGCTTGCCTCCTGGAACACCTCAAACGGCAGGTCCTCAAGATTGCAGCCGCGCTTCTCACACATCAGGACCAGGTGCCCCACCACGGCATGTGCCTCGCGGAACGGTAGACCGCACTTTGCCAGGTAATCGGCAACATCGGTGGCGGCAAGGTGCCCCACGCCGCACTCGCGCGCCATGGCATCCTCGTTGACGGTCCAGGTCGAAATCATTCCGGCCATAACGGACAGGCACTGCATGAGCGTATGGGCGGTATCGAGCGCGCCCTCCTTGTCCTCCTGCAAGTCCTTGTTATAAGCGAGCGGCAGGCCCTTCATGGTTACCAGCAGCTGCACCAGGTTGCCGTACACGCGACCGCTCTTACCGCGGATAAGCTCGGCAAAGTCGGGATTCTTCTTCTGCGGCATGATAGACGAGCCGGTGGAGTAGGAGTCTGAAAGCGTGATAAAGCCAAATTCGGAGCTCGACCACAGCACGATCTCCTCGGAAAGACGCGACAGGTGCATCGCCATGACGGATCCGGCGTAATGCAGATCGAGCAGGAAATCACGGTCGGAAACCGCATCGAGCGAGTTGGGAATCACGCCCGCAAAGCCAAGTTCGGCAGCCGTCATCTGGCGATCGAGCGGATAGCTCGTACCGGCAAGCGCGGCAGCACCCAGCGGGCAGTTGTCGGCGGCATCAAAGGCGGCCTTCAGGCGCGTAAAGTCGCGCGCGAACATCCAGGAATACGCCAGCAGATGATGCGAGAGCAGCACGGGCTGAGCGTGCTGCATATGCGTGTAGCCCGGAAGAATCACCTTGTCGTACTTCTTGGCCGCATCCACCAGCACATGGCGCAGCTCAAGATTGGCCACCATGAGCTCCTTGGCCAGCGCCTTGACGCCCAGGCGCGTATCGGTCGCCACCTGATCGTTGCGCGAACGCCCAGTATGCAAGCGCTTGCCAGCCTCGCCGATACGACGCGTCAGCTCGCTTTCGATGGACATATGAATGTCCTCGTCGTTGATATCAAAGGTGAAGTTGCCGGCATCGATATCCTGTTCGATTCCGGTCAGGCCCTCGGCAATCGCCTGCTCGTCCTCGGCGCTGATAATGCCCTGGGCCGCCAGCATCTTGGCATGTGCCTTAGATCCGGCGATATCCTGCTTATAGAGATGTTTGTCAACCGGCAACGACGCGCCAAACTCCTGCGTGACCTCGGCCACGCCTGCCTCAAAACGACCGCCCCAAAGAGCCATGGAACCGTCCCCTTTCATCAAATCCCAAAACAAGCGCCCAAAGCAATGCGCCCTGTCGCTAAAGCGATTTCTCAACCGCTAGTTTTGCATATTCCCCACCATGTGCGAGGCCATATAGCTAATTTGCAAAGAAGTGACGCGCCATGCACTTGGCGCCCAGCGTCTCCCTCCGAATGTTGCCCTGCGAACCATCGATCCAGGCCTTTAGGCTCATAGGAACGTCCTCGACCTTTGCAGCATCGAACTCGGGCGCGAGGGCAAGTAAAGCATGCGCGATAGCATTGAACATAATGGATACTCCCCATATATATAGGCGCAGGGCCGTCAAATTGATAGGAGGAGCCCCGCCGGACAACCCCGGCGGGGCTCGGACTCAGCCGCAGACGCGGCATCATATATGCGGGCGGAACGTAGGGGCCACCGATGTTAAGAAGTGTCAGCAAGCATAACGAAAGGTAGGGACCCCATGCGCCCGTTATGTATCACGCGGATGGGCCGCGCGGATACCAAAGGAAGGAGGCGCTAGGCCTGGGCGGCAGCAGAGCTGGGGCCCTGGACCTTAGCCCACGTCTTGAGCGACAGCGTATCGATCTCGATAAAGCCGGCGCTGGCCTTCTCGTCAAACGTAGTGTCGCGGTCGTAGGTAGCCAGACCGTAGTCATACAGGCTAAACGGGCTCTTGCGGCCGACGACATGGCAGTTGCCCTTAAAGAACTTCAGACGGACGGTGCCGGTCACGAACTTCTGGGTGTCGGCCATAAAGGCATCGAGCGCGTTTTTGAGCGGGCTGTACCACTGGCCGTTGTACACGGCGGTGGCCCAATCCTGCTCGAGCTTAATCTTGGTCTTGAGCAGGTCGCCCTCGACGCAGATGTCCTCGAGCGCCTTGTGGGCGGTGATGAGCGTCAGGGCGCCAGGAACCTCGTAGCACTCACGGCTCTTGAGGCCCACCAGACGATCCTCGACCAGGTCGAGACGGCCAAAGCCGTTGTCACCCGAAATCTTGTTGAGGGCGATGACGATCTCGGAGAGTTTCATCTTCTTGCCATCGACGGCGACGGGCTTGCCCGCCTCAAACTCAATCTCGGTGTAGGTCGGGGTGTCCGGCGTGTCCTCGGGGTTCTTGGTCATAACCCAGGCGTCGTCGAGCGGCTCGTTCCAGGGATCCTCCAGGTGACCGCACTCGATGGCGCGACCCCACAGGTTGTCGTCGATGGAATAGGGGTTGTCGTTGGCGCCCTCGGGAACCGGCACGTTGTGGGCGTGAGCATAGGCAACCTCATCGGGACGGCACTTCAGATCCCACTCGCGAACCGGGGCGATAACCTTAAGCTCGGGGTCGAGGGCCTTGACGGCAGCCTCAAAACGAACCTGGTCGTTACCCTTGCCGGTGCAGCCGTGGGCGACGTAGGTCGCGCCAAACTCGTGAGCGACCTCGACAAGCTTCTTGGCGAGCAGCGGGCGAGACAGCGCGGAGAGCAGCGGGTACTTGTTCTCGTACATGGAGTTTGCGGCGATGGCCTTAGTCAGGAACTCATCGGAGAACTCGTCGCGCAGGTCGAGCACCTGGCAATCGAGAACGCCCAGGTCAAGCGCCTTCTGCTTCTTGGCATCCAGGCCGGTCTCCTCCTGGCCCACGTTGCCGCAGACGCAAACGACATCGAGATTCTTCTCGTCCTGGAGCCACTTGACACATACGGATGTATCAAGACCACCGGAATATGCGAGAACGACTTTTTCCTTGCTCATGGCTGTTTCCTTTCGCCCTTGGTAGCTAGTTAGAACATCGGTCAGTTGCAAGTCATTTCGAGGTCAAAAAACCGTGCAATATCAGGTTAAATAGCAAAAAGCAGCACAGCATGCCCTAGAAACATGCGTTTATATCGTGCTAAAACCCAACGACCCCAAAATGACTCTGTTGGGGCATTTCACCCCATACGAACAGAGACGATTGTTATCGTCGTCGGGAAATTGCGCGCTGGCGTCGGATGGCATTATCTGCAGTGGTGATGATCTTTACGAACTGCATCTGCCTCTCCTTTCACCTATCGCCGGGCGCAATTCTAATATCGTAAACGGTACCTTTTCTTCGGTAAGCGGTTGTATTTCCGTCTCCGTTTTCGATGGTCGCTATATTACGCTAAAGTGCCCGCAGCACAAGCGACAAATTCAAATTTCTGAAAAGTTTTTTCATTACTTTGTGAAGCGTGGTGCAAATACGCTCCGTTCCTGCGACAATACGCTCAGTTACTGGTTGATGGTTATAACGTCTGAAACAATTTCGAAACGAAAGGCGCGCTTTTATGCAAACTTACGAATCGGACACCAATATCGGAAGCATTAAGATTCTCGCCGTCGACATGGACAAGACGCTGCTCACCGACAAGCGCGTGTTGCCGCAGGGTCTTGATGAGCGCCTGGACAAGCTCGCCGACGCAGGCATTGTATTCTGCCCCGCCAGCGGACGCCCCGCCCCCAAACTCGAGGAAATGTTCGAAAACATTAAGAACCGCCTTGCTTTTTGTCCCGACAACGGAGCCTGCGTCATCTATCGCGGCAGCTATATCTATAAGAGCAACATCGATGTGGCGCTGTATCAGCAGGTGCTCGCCCGTGCCTCGGAGGACCCGCGTGCCGTTCCCGTCTTGTGCTGCTACGACGAGTTCTATGTGCTCGCCCGCGACCATCAGTACCACGACGAGATCAGCGTGTACTACAACACGATCAACTACGTCGATAGCTTTGAGGGCCTTGATATCGAGTCCAACAAGATTTCGATCTTCTTCCCCGCCTACGATGCCGAGCCAGCGTTTCGCGAGGACTACAGCCCCGAGTTCTCGGACAAGCTCTACGTCACCAACGCCGGGCGCGAGTGGATCGACTTCATGAACCTGGGCGTCGACAAGGGGTCGGGCGTCGCGCACCTGTGCGACCACCTGGGCATCGATATCGCCGACGCCGCCGCCGTGGGCGACACCTACAACGATATTCCCATGCTCGAGCGCGTCGGGCATAGCTTTATCGTGGACAATGCCGAGGAGCACATGAACGCGCATGCCAAGTGGCGCATTCCGAGCAACAACGACGGGGGCGTACTGACGCTCATCGACGCCATCCTGGCGGCTCGGTAACGTGGCTCGTCGGACCTGGCCGGGCGGCGCGGATTAGTTTTTCGTTCGGTCAGGTCCTGGGCTCGCTCGGAAAGCACATTAAGTGCTTTCCGGCTCGTGCGGAATCTACGAAAAACTAATCCGCGCCGCCCGGCCAGGTCCTAGGTTTACTTTCCTGCCGCCAAGATGGCGTCTTGAGTGTCTAGATACTTAGCTGAAATGATTTGAGCAGAGGGGAGCCCCTTGTTGGAAGGGGCTCCCCTCTGTTTTGGTTACCGTGGGACAAATTAATCAGTAGTGTTTGTCCCAAATCTTAAGTATGTGGGGGCTTGCGTCTTGGGCGAGCTTGCCTTACCGAGTGCTTTCCTATTTGGCGTCGGCCCAGGTTACTCCGGTTGAGGCTTCGGCGATTAGGGGTACTCGGAGGTCTACGACGTGTTCCATGACGTCGCGGACCATGGTGGTTAGGCGCTCGACTTCATCGACGGGGCACTCAAAGTCCAGTTCGTCGTGTACCTGCAAGATCATGTGGGCGGCAAAACCCTCTTCTTCCAGGCGGCGGCTTACGCGGGCCATGGCGATCTTGATGATGTCGGCGGCGGTGCCCTGCATGGGGTGGTTCATGGCCGTGCGCTCACCAAAGCCGCGGAGCTGTGGGTTTTTGGCCTTGAGCTCGGGAATATGGCGTCTGCGGCCATACATGGTCTCGGCATAGCCCGTCTGCTTGGCTCGCGCCACCACATTGTCGAGGAACGTGCGCACGCCCGGGTAGGCCTCGTAGTAGCGATCAATCATGTCGCGCGCCTCGGCCATCGAGATGTGCAGCGACTGCGACAGTCCATAGGCCTGCTGGCCGTACACGATGCCAAAGTTCACGGCCTTGGCGCGGCTACGCAGGTCGGGTGTCACCTCGGACACCGGCACGCCAAATACGCGCGCGGCCGTCTCGGCATGGAAGTCCTCGCCCTCGTTGAAGGCGCGCACCAGGTGCTCGTCACCCGAAAGATGCGCGAGCAGGCGCAGCTCGATCTGCGAGTAGTCCACCGCCAAAAAGACGCTGCCCTCGCCCGCCGAGAACGCCGTCTTGACGGTACGCCCCAGCTCCGAGCGCGTCGGAATGTTTTGCAGATTGGGGTCGCTCGAAGACAAACGCCCCGTCGCGGTGATGGTCTGGTTGTACGTGGTGTGCACACGCCCGTCACCACGGCGCAGCGGGCCCAGCGTGTCCAGATAGGTCGACTTAATCTTGGACTTCTCACGCCAGTCCAAAATCAGGCGCACGATCTCGTGGTCGCGGGCAAGGTCGCTCAGCACCTTGGCGTTGGTCGAATAGTAGCCGCGCTTGGTCTTTTTGAGGCCCTTGGTCGGAAGCCCCATAACATCAAACAGCACGTGCGAGAGCTGCATGGGGCTGCCGATGTTAAAGGTCTCGTCGCCTGCCAGGTCACGAATGCTTCGCTCGACCTCGGTGATCTGGGTCGCCAGACCCTCGGACAGACTGCGCAGCCGATCGGGATCCACGAGCATGCCCGCGCGCTCCATCTTGGCAAGTACCGGAACGAGCGGCATCTCGATGCCATCGAACACGTTGGCGGCGTTCTCGCGGGCCATGCGGTCGCGCAGCGGTGCGACCAGCGCCAGCGTCAAGGCCGCCGTGCGAGCGGCGGGCGCAGGAGCGTCCTCGCCAGCACCCTCTGCGCCGCGCGCCGCAGGCAGCGCCATCTGCAGATACGTATCGGTCAGATACACCTCGTCAAACTCGGAGCGGTCGGAATCCAACAGGTAGGCGGCAACAACGGTATCGAAGATGCGCGTGGAATCGACTGCCAGCGGATCCATGAGCTCGAGCTCAGAAGAATCGATGGGCGAAAGCTCGTGCAACAGCACCTTCATATCCGGGCTCGCCACGCGACCCTCCATAAACAGACGCGCGAGCACGCCAGCAATCACGCCGTGGACGAAGTTGAAGCCCTCAACCTCAGCCGCCGCGCAGCTGTCGTCCTCCTCGAGCGCGAACAGGCCCTTGGACGTCGCCAACCACAGCGTACGCGTCAGTCCAAAGAGCGCGCCCTCTTCCTTATCGTCGTCCACCACGGCGGCGACCCACTCGCCCGCCTCGATCGCACGGGCAACCTCGGACGCCACGGCAGCAAGCGCCTCGGCATCGCCGGAAGCGGCGCGCTCAATCGTGGGCATCTCAAACGTGCTAGCAGCGGCAGCAGCGCCACCCTCGTCACCGATCAGCGCCAAGAAACGGTTCTGCATGGCAGTGATACCAAGCGTACCCAGTGCCGCGGACACCTCATCGGCAGAAAACGCCGGGAAGGACGTCGCCTCAAAATCGAGCTCAACGGGCGCATCGGTGCGGATGGTCGCGACCTTGCGGCTCAGCAGCGCGTCGTCGATGTGTGCGCGCAGGTTTTCTCCCATCTTGCCCTTGACCTCGTCGGCGTGTGCGATGACCTCGTCCAAGCTGCCGTACTGTGCAATGAGCGCGCTCGCCTTTTTGGGGCCGATGCCCGGCACGCCGGGAATGTTATCCGACGTATCGCCCTTCAGACCGTAAAAATCGGGCACGAGCGCCGGCGTGATGCCGTGATACAGATCGTCCACGCTCTCGGGCGTCATGATCGCCACGTCGGACAGGCCCTTGCGGGTCGAGACCACGTTGACGTGCTCGGTCACGAGCTGATACATGTCGCGGTCGCCGGTCACCAGCAGCATGTCGCAGCCGGCCTCCTCACCCAGGCGCGCCATGGTTCCCAGGATATCGTCGCCTTCCCAGCCCTCAGACTGCAGAATCGGCACATTGAGCGCACCGAGCAGCTCCTTGATCATCGGAAACTGCGCGTGCAAATCGGGGTCCATGGGCGGGCGCTGCGCCTTATACTGCGGCAGCATCTCCATGCGCACGCGCGGCTTGCCTTTATCAAACGCCACGACCACACCGTCGGGGTTAAAGGCATCGATCATCTTGAGAAACATGTTCAGAAAGCCAAAAATCGCGTTGGTGGGGCGACCATCCGGCGCGTTCATGGTCGGCGGCACGGCGTGGAAGGCGCGGTGCATGAGCGAGTTGCCGTCGATAACGGCAAAAGTGCGGCGCTTGTCAGACATATTGAATACCTCGCTTTGGGCTGGGCACAGTTTGCTCACACCAGTTTACACGCTCCCTGCCCCACGGCCACCGCACATCAGGCTTCCCTGCCGCCGCGGGCCCGCGCGTGATACGATGGCTCACGGTACATCAACCAGCACGATCGATCCGAAAGGAGCCTGCGTCATGGAGCGTCCCTGCGCATGGAAAAAGTACACGCCACAGCAAATCGAGGAGCTCGAGGAGCTTTGCCGCGGCTATAAGCAGTTTTTGAGCGAGAACAAGACCGAGCGCCTGTGTGTCAAGACCGGCATCAAGATGGCCGAGGAGGCGGGATACGTCGACCTGGAGACCGTGATTGCCGAAGGCCGCGAGCTCAAGGCAGGCGACAAGGTGTACGCCGCCAACCACGGCAAGGACCTTATGCTCGTCAACCTGGGCACCGCCCCGCTCGAGCAGGGCTTTAACATCCTGGGCGCCCACGTGGACTCGCCGCGTCTGGACCTCAAGCAGAATCCCGCCTTCGAGGCCGGCGACATGGCCTACCTTGACACGCACTACTACGGCGGCGTCAAGAGCTACCACTGGGTGGCCTCCCCGCTCGCGCTTGTGGGCGTCATCTGCAAAAAGGACGGCACCACCGTCGACATCAACATCGGCGACAAGGCGGACGACCCGGTCTTTACCATCTCCGACCTGCTGATCCACCTCTCGAGCGAGCAGATGGCCAAGCCCGCCAAGGACGCCGTCGACGCCGAGATCCTCGACGTGATCGTGGGCGGCCGCCCCGTCAAGTTTGACGAGGACGACAAGGACGCTCCCAAGGAGCCCGTCAAGCAGATGTTCCTGGATATCCTCAAGGAGCAGTACGACGTCGAGGAGGAGGACTTCCTCTCCGCCGAGATCGAGGTCGTGCCCGCCGGCCCCGCCCGTGACATGGGCCTCGACCGCTCCATGATTCTGGGCTATGGCCACGACGACCGTGTCTGCGCCTATCCGTCCATGCTCGCCCAGATCAACGTCGCCAACGTGGAGCGCACGAGCATCACACTCATCGTCGACAAGGAGGAGATCGGTTCCGTAGGTGCCACCGGCATGACGAGCCGCTTCTTCGAGAACACCGTCGCCGAGATCATGACGCTCGCCGGCGAGGATAGCCCGCTGGCCCTGCGCCGCGCGCTCGCCCGCAGCCGCATGCTCTCCTCCGACGTGTCCGCCGGCTTCGACCCGGGCTACGCCGGCAAGTTCGAAACCAAGAACGCAGCCTTTATGGGTCGCGGCCTGTGCTTTAACAAGTACACGGGCAGCCGCGGCAAGGGCGGCTCTAACGACGCCGACGCCGAGTATGTGGCCCTCATCCGCGACATCATGGACGAGGCCGGCGTGGACTTCCAGACCTGCGAGCTCGGTCGCGTCAACGCGGGCGGCGGCGGCACCATCGCCTACATCATGGCCAAGTACGGCATGAACGTCATCGACTCCGGTGTTGCCGTCCTGTCCATGCACGCCCTGTGGGAGGTCGCTAACAAGGCCGATATCTACGAGGCCTATCGCGGCTACAAGGCCTTCATCGAGCGCGCGTAACCAACCCTTCATCAGTTGCGGTGAAATACAGACTAAACTGGCCCATAAACGGCCAAAACAGACCGTATTCCACCGCAACTTCCTTTTTGGCAGAGGAGAGTCCATGCTGCAGGTCGTCATTTCGCCCGCCAAGCAGATGCGCGCGGCCCAAGATGCTTTTGAAGTCCTGGGCATTCCACCCTTTGCGCGCGAGACGGCTCGCCTCCACCGCGCACTGCTAGATATCGAGCGGAATGAAGGCAGCGACAGCCTGCAGGCGCTATGGAACGTGAGTGACAAACTGCTGGGGCCTTGCCTCAACACCCTGCATGAGTTCGGGCCCATCCTGAAAAACGGCGATCTCGACAATCCCGCACTCGCCTGTCACCTCTCCCCTGCCGTCATGTCCTACCACGGCATTCAATACCAGAGCATGGCGCCCGAGGTGATGGATTCCGCGCAGCTCGCATGGCTGCAAAGCCACCTGTGGATCCTCTCTGGCCTCTACGGGTGCGTTCGCCCCTTTCATGCCGTCGAACCATATCGGCTGGAGATGGGCGCGAAGCTCGCCGTTGACGATGCCCGAGACCTCTATGCGTTTTGGAGCGACAAGCTCGCGCGGGCTATCGCCCCGGCAGGCTCAAACACCACGATCGTCAACCTCGCCAGCGTAGAGTACGCCAAAGCCGTTCTGCCCCATCTCGCGGGCGACGCCACGGTCGTCACGTGCCTCTTTGGCGAAGGCATCCGCAACGGCAAGCCCATCCAGCGCTCGACCGCCAGCAAAAAGGCACGTGGTTCCATGGTGCGCTGGATGGCAGAAAACAAGCTCGAGGATGTAAGCGGGCTCACCGCGTTTGACGTTGGTTATCGTCACTTTCCCGAGCTTTCAAATAAGAACACTTTGGTCTTCCTGAACGAACAGACCTTGTAGGACCACCGCTACTTTTGAATGTGCTGCCTAGGCACGGCGTCTATTCCGCCAAGCCGTCGGCTTTGGCAACTTCGTTTGTCGAGCCATCTTGGTAGGTAATCTTAACGTGCTCTACCTCGGACACCGCAACACCCGATGGGGGCTCCAAGCGCCATTCCGTCAGCGCGATATCCATAGTCGTAGGCACGTCGCCCTGATTCTTGAGCTTCACCGTCAGCGTTTTGAGCGCCGCATCATACGTCACGCGTTCGATTTCCTCACCAGGAATAGACCCACCGCTCAGCTGAAGCTGGACAAATCCATCGCGCGAATACCAATAGTCGCCCGGCGCGGCAACGGTATTGCCGCCCGTAACCTTCACTGTCATGATCGGCAGGGCATCGTCGGCCTCGAACTCCCATGCAGCGCCGCCGTGACCGCCAAACGTCCAGATACAAAAGGCAATCACCAGCACGGCAAGCACCGCAAAGCCAATCGCGACAAGGCCATGGTGCGCACGGCTTTCCTCGGCCGATACATCCCATTGCGTCTCTCGATATAGATGCTTGTCTTCCATGTTCGCCTCCCCACAGGCACGCTCGTTAGGCCAATCGTACCCATTCGAGCTATACTTGAGCCCATTACATAAACGGGGAGCTTGCAGGACAAGACGGCAGGCTGAGACTGGGCGCGCCCGCCCTGACCCGCAAACCTGATATGGGTAATGCCAACGAAGGGAGCCGTGCCAATGAGCACACAGACCGAGCCCAAGCTCGTCACGCAAATCGACTTCGCCCGCGCCGGGCAGATCACGCCGCAGATGAAGAAAGTCGCCGAGCGCGAGCATCGCGACCCCGAGTACATCCGCGAGCGCGTGGCCGACGGCCGCATCGCCATTCCCGCCAACATCGTGCATATCAAAAAGGGCATGCGCGCCTTTGGTGTCGGCGAGGGCCTGTCCACCAAGGTCAACGTCAACCTGGGCATCTCGGGCGACAAGGCCGAT
Organism: Collinsella aerofaciens; assembly: GCF_028209625.1. Classification (GTDB taxonomy): domain Bacteria; phylum Actinomycetota; class Coriobacteriia; order Coriobacteriales; family Coriobacteriaceae; genus Collinsella; species Collinsella aerofaciens_AM. The sequence continues at coordinate 262,636 of NZ_JAQLDU010000001.1, forward strand.
GCCGCCGAGGAATGGAAGAAGGTCAAGATCGCCGAGGACTTTGGCGCCGACGCCATCATGGACCTTTCCAACTCGGGCAAAACGCGCCAGTTCCGCCAGCAGCTCATCGACGAGACGCCGCTCATGGTAGGCACCGTCCCCATGTACGACGCCATCGGCTACATGGAAAAGCCGCTGGTCAAGCTCACCAAGGACGACCTGTTCGAGGTCGTGCGCGCGCACGCCGAGGACGGCGTGGACTTTATGACCATCCACTGCGGCATCAACAAATCGGTCACCAAGACCTTTAAGGAGACCGGCCGCCTCATGAACATCGTCAGCCGCGGCGGCTCGCTGCTATTTGGCTGGATGGAGGTTACCGGCAACGAAAACCCCTTCTACGAGTACTTTGACGAGCTGCTCGAGATCTGCCACGAGTACGACGTGACCATCTCGCTCGGCGACTCCTGCCGCCCGGGCTGTCTCTACGACTCCAATGACGCCACCGAGACCGCCGAGATGATCGAGCTGGGCAAGCTGTGCAAGCGCGCCTGGGCCGCCGGCGTCCAAGTCATGGTCGAGGGCCCGGGTCACATGGCGATCGACGAGATCGCCGCCAACATGAAACTGCAGAAGCGCCTGTGCCACAACGCCCCGTTCTATGTGCTCGGGCCGCTGGTGACCGATATCGGCGTGGGCTACGACCACATCACCGCTGCCATCGGCGGCGCTATCTCCGCCAGCTCCGGTGCCGACTTCCTGTGCTACGTGACACCGGCCGAGCACCTATGCCTGCCTAACGCCCAGGATGTGCTCGACGGCCTCATGGCCACCAAGATCGCCGCACACGCCGCCGATATCGCCAAAAAGGTGCCGCACGCCCGCGATATGGACGACAAGATGGGTCAGGCACGCCGCAAGCTCGACTGGGATGCCATGTGGGAGTGTGCTCTCGACCCGGTCACCGGTAAGAAGCGCTACGAGGAGTCCCCCGCCGCCACCGAGGGCACCTGCACCATGTGTGGCAAGATGTGCGCCGTCCGCACCGTTAACAAGGTGTTCGAAGGCACGACGATCGACCTCGGCATGGAGGACTAACTCGTCACCGGAGCCACAATCGGTAACATGGTGTTCGTCAATTGTTGACGTGTGAACATTTGCTTACATTTGCGTAAAGATTGCATCGCCCGCCCGGGTTCGACATAGAGTCGGCCCGGGCATCTTTATAATGCTGGCTTAAAGACCCATTTGATTCCGACCGAACAAGGGAGCAAACATGGATCGCAGTAAGGTACCTGCCGTCCTGTCCATCGCAGGATCCGATTCCAGCGGTGGCGCCGGCATTCAGGCCGACATCAAGACCATCACGGCGCACCGCCTGTATGCCGAGACGGCCATCACCGCCATCACCGCACAAAACACGCTCGGTGTCACCGCCGTGCAGAATATCTCCCCTGATATCGTCGCTGCGCAGATCGACGCCGTATTTGACGATATCCGCCCCAGCGCCGTCAAGATCGGCATGGTTTCCTCTGCCGAGATTATCGAGGTTATCGCCGACCGCCTGAGCGCCTGGAACGCGACAAACGTGGTCGTCGACCCCGTCATGGTAGCCACCTCGGGCGCACGGCTGATTGCCGAAGATGCCGCCGAGGCGCTCACCCGCCGCCTGTTCCCACTAGCAACCGTCATCACGCCCAATATTCCCGAGGCCATGGCCCTGCTCGACTACGAGGTCGACTCCGAGCGCACACAGCAAAATGCTGCCATGCTCCTCACCCGCCGCTTTGGTTGCGCGTCCCTCGTTAAGGGTGGGCATCTTGTCAACGAGGCCAACGATGTATTGGCCGAACCCGCGCCACTCGATGACGAGGGCAACCATCTGGGCGATCCGCTCACCACGTGGTTCCGCCACAAGCGCATCGAGACCGACAACACACACGGCACCGGCTGCACGCTTTCGTCCGCCATCGCCTGCGCGCTGGCCCAGGGCATGGATCTTGCCGATGCCGTCAACGCCGGCAAGGCCTACCTAACCGGCGCTCTGGCCGCCGGCCTGAACATGGGCAAAGGCTCCGGCCCTGTCAACCACACGTGGCAGTACTAAATAGCCAGTAACCTGCCAAAAAGAGACAGGCTACCTTGCACCAAAAACCGTCGCAACATTCGATGAAAATCGTGCAAACGCAAAAAATCATTAAATGTTGCGACGGTTTGATTTTAGATAGCGGTCGAGCAAAGGACCAGAGCGCCTATTCGTCGGCGAGTTGAATTCCCAACAAACCCGAGAGTGCCAGCGCCTGCTCGGCATTGACCGTCAAGCCACGCAACTCATGGTAATCGCCCGAAACAATGGGCGCTGCAAATGTACAGCGCGACACATCAACGCCGGAAAGCGACGTCTTGAACACATCAACACGCGTCAGGTCACAGCCATCCAGGCGTATCTGACCCAGCTTGGCACCCTGAAACGCAGCCTCTCTCAGACGTGTATCGCATGCTGTCATAGGGCCAATGCGTCCCTCCGAAAGGTTCGCATAGCTCAAATCGCACGATCCAAACGACACGCTCGACAGGCGCGCCTTGAGCAAGTTGAGTCCCGGTGCCGAGCAGTCAACGAAGTCACAGCGGCTGAGCCAGCAGCCTTCCATGTTGCAGCGGATAAAGCGGCAACCGCGAAACACCACGTCGCGAAACGTCGAGCCGCTCCAGTCAACGCTATCGAACTCGCAAGATCGGAACACAACGCCATCGAAGGTCGCGCCGTTCGCCACGTCGTAGGCAAGATCCAAATCCTCAAAAGCGGTATTGGAGACGAGCTCATCGCCCTCGACAAAGAGGTCGATGAGCTCGTCCATGCCCATATGGCAGCCAATCCGTTCGTTTACCCGGGCAAAACCACCGCAAAGGTGCATGTCCCCTTTGCGGTGGCTTGGGGTCGCGCTACTCACCGAGCATCTCTTGGAGCTTGGCTGCCACGGCATGTCCCAAGCTCTCGTGGCTTTCGGGCATCATATGCAGATAGTCGATATCGCCCGGCTCGGCAAACTCGGCGGCATTCAAAAAGTCGCAGCCAAACTGCTCGGCCACGTGCGCATAGTACTCGCCAAAATGTTCAGATGCCTCGACGGAACGCTCGTCAAAATCGGTCATATATACATCGGCGATCTGCGGCTTGATCTTGATAGGAGCCATCAGCAGGATGCGCGGGCAAGGCGCAGCGTCGGTCCACGGAAACGCGCGGACGGCGCGAATCAGCGCCATGGCGCCACGGGCGATATCGGAAGCTGTCACGTTAAAGACCGTCTTACAGTCGTTGGTGCCCAGCATGATCACAATGGCGTCCAGCGGCTTATGAGCCTCGAGCAGCATCGGAAGCGCGCGAATGCCGTTGAGGTTAGTGTCCAGATGGCACATGTCGTCGCGTACCGTCGTGCGGCCGTTGAGGCCTTCTTCAATTACATGCCAGCCCTCGCCTAAGTCACGTTGGACCACGCCACACCAGCGCACATCCTGCGCATAGCGCACCGCGGTACCGTCGCGCATGCCCGCCGGATCGTAACCATAGGTGTTGCTGTCACCAAAGCACAGAACGTTTTTCATCGTAAGCTCCCCACTCAATAAAAAGCCGACAGGAGCAGCCTCTCCCGTCGGCTCGGCATATCGCATCACGAGCACCGTTTACAGGTACTTGCGCCAGTCGTCGTCATCCTCGTCATCCTCGGCAGCGGCCTGAGCCTGCTCGGCGGCACGGGCGGCTGCGGCGCGGGCGGCAACCTGAGCATAGGACTCCTCGTTTCGCTCGGGGAAGTTTGCCAGCACGTGCTCGAATTTGGCGAAGTCCTCGTCCCAGCGCGTAGAGGGCACGGCAAAGAAGACCTGCTTGACCTTGAAGTCGCCCGATGCGAGCTCCTTGCGGAAGAGCTCGGCCACGGCCTCGGCATCAAAGCCGTTGTTGTCGCAGCCCCATGCGCCCAGCACGAGCTTCTCGCGACCCAACTCGTCGCAGATGGCGAGCACAAAGCGAATGCGGTCGCGCAGGGCATCCAGCAGAGCATCGTCGCTCACGCGATACTCCTGGCGGGCGCGCTTAACGTTGGGCGCGGCGGCCACGATCACGTCGGCGTATGCATGCACGTGGTTGCGGTCGAAGCGCACCGCAGGCACCACTAGGGCACGGTTACGATAGAGCTCGCAGTTGATGTTGCGGCGACGGTTCTCGCCGTACCACTTACGCTGCCTATCGAGAACGTTGTACAGATACGAATCGGCGCACAGCGTGGCCTCCTGGCCCAGATAACCCTGAATATATCCACCGCCCGGATTGGTAAACGAGGCAAAGGCGAGCACGGCCATATCGCAGAACTGCGCATAGCCGCGACCGTTATCGAGGATTGCCTGCGTGGCGGAGGCATCAAGCACAGTGACCTCGGGCAGGACCGGAGCGGGCTCCTCAGCAGGCGCGGACTCAGCTTCGGCGATTTCCTCGGCAGGCTCCTCGACGGGCTCGGGCGCCGCCTCGGTCTCGGGCGCTGCCTCGACCTCGGCAGTCTCCGCGTTCTCGACGTCCTCGGCGACCTGCTCTTCGGGGGCCACAGCACTCTGAGCCTTGGCCTTCATCGCCGCGACAAAGCCGGCAGGCATGCCGTCAAACTCGCGAACACCGGCAAGCGAACGCTCGATATCCTTGGCGCAGGCCTCGGACACAGTCATCACATGGCGCTCGGCGGCCTTGGCACGGGCCTCGCGCTTGGGATTGGGCTGACCCGCTCGGTTGGACCTGCGGTTACGGTTCCTGTTGTCGACGTCTGCCATAAGTGGTCACCTTTCCTGTCGCTGCCGCTATCGGCTTTTCCCATCCATGATACCCCGCCGCGCACAAAAAAGACGGCCCCGAAGGACCGCCTTTCGCATCGTTTTACCGTGTCCGGCAGGAAGCATCGCAATGCCGCGCTTTAATCGCGACGGCCGAGGATGTTCAGAATGCGCAGGAACACGTTGATGATGTCCACGAACAGGTTGGATGCCATGAGCACGGCGTTGGGCAGCGTGGGCGGCACCGTCGTTGCCACATAGGTGTCGTAGCCGATGAAGCCGGCGAACACCACGATCACGATCAGGTCGGTGATGGACTGCGAAACGCCCATGAACATCAGCACGATCTCGACCAGAATCGTGGCAAGCAGGATGCCAAAACCAATGCCATACACACGCTGGAAGAACTTGGGGAAGGTCACGCCCAGCGCACCAAAGACAAAGGTGATGGCGGCCGTGGCGATAAAGGCGGTGTTAATGGTAGGCAGGTCGTAGTTGGCAAGACCAAACGACGCCGTCAGGCCAAAGGTGCTCGCAAAGACCACGTAGCCCACGAGTGACAGGCCCACGGACTGTTTGCTGGCAGCAGCCGACATCATGACCATGCCGACGATGGTCAAAATAAATGAGCCAAAGACCAGCGGCAAAGCGGCGCCGCTCATCATCATGCGCGCAAACGACATGGTGCTCGTAAAGTAAGCACCGGCGCCCATGGCGCAAAAGCCCAAAAAGATCAGAGCAGACATGACAAGGTTGTACGCGCGCGGCGACATCTCCTTGGCACGGCTTGCGCCGGTCTCGATGGGGCCATTCTGATAGCCCTGGATATCGTTCATAATTTCGTCCTTTCAAAAAGCACCGCGACGGCGCCGTAGCTGACAAGTTTCCTGCCATTGTACCCGAACGCCACGCGTTCTTACCTGCGGCGCTCGCTCTCGAGTGTTCGGTCGAACGCCCACACCCACCAACGCATCAGATGAGTCTGCGAGCCATCCGGTCGCTCGCGTGCCTGTTCTTCCAGATACAGTTCGGTCGCATGTCCGCCAAAACGAACCTTATAAGTCGCCGTACGAATGCCGTGAACCTTCAGGCCAAAACCGGTGGACGAGACAATCTCGTCAATCGTAAAGCAGCGACCGTCAACCCAGCAGACGGTAACCGGCACAACCTGTCCGCCCGCGAGGATGCGAGCCACGACGTCCACATACTGCTTGTGCACGCGCCGAGTTTTGCCGTCTGTCTGTCGATATTCCATGCCTCCTATTATCGAACGCATGTTTGCATATTGTAAAGCGAACAGACTGTGGTTTTGGGGTGTTGGGGCGCGCGCACGTGTCCTCATGGTGTGTTAGCAAAAAGAACACCCGCGGTCAACAGGGCTAATATTCATTTTTAGTGCCAAAAAATTCACTGCTCCCATCAGAACTCGGTAAAGAAACCCGCAGGAGGTGATACGATTTATCATGTTTCTGTAACGTGCCTGCAAACTTCGAGAAAGCCCATATATGGACGTAACGTTCTCAACCTTCCTCGGCCAACTTGTGTCGAACCCAGTCCTTGCCGTCACCGTGATCCTCGCGCTCGGCGCCATCTTCGTCAATGGATGGACCGACGCACCCAACGCCATCGCGACCTGCGTCACTACGCGTTGCATGCCCGCCCGCGCCGCTATTCTCATGAGTGCCGCATTCAACTTCCTTGGCGTGCTCATCATGACGCACTTTAACGCGAGCGTCGCCAACACCATCTCCCATATTGTCGACTTTGGCGGAAACAGCACCATGGCGCTCGCCTGTCTGTGCGCGGCGCTGTTCTCCATCGTCGTCTACGGCGCCACAGCGTCGCGTTTTGGCATCCCCACCTCGCAAAGCCACAGCCTTATCGCCGGCCTGACCGGTGCCGCCATCGCCCTCGGCGGTGCGAGCAGCGTCAACGTCCACGAGTGGATGAAGGTCATCTACGGCCTGGCGCTCTCCATCGGTCTGGGCTTTGTCATGGGCTGGGTCCTGTGCAAGCTCGTCTCGATTCTTTTCGCCGCCGCCAACAGGCGACGTGCCAATGTCTTCTTTAAATACGCTCAGATCGCGAGCGCTGCGGCCATGAGCTTTATGCATGGCGCGCAGGATGGACAGAAGTTCATCGGCGTGCTCTTTTTAGGCGTGGCCTTTGCCAGCGGCCAGACGAGCGTCGGCGATGCCGGCATCCCCATCTGGATTATGCTGCTATGCTCGGCCACCATGGGCATCGGCACCAGCGTGGGCGGCGAGCGCATCATCAAGTCCGTTGGCCAGAGCATGGTCAAGCTCGAAAAGTACCAGGGCTTCTCCGCCGACCTGGCGGGCGCCGCGAACCTGCTGCTTGCCACCCTTACCGGCATCCCCGTGTCCTCCACGCACATCAAGACCTGCGCCATCATGGGCGTCGGTGCCGTCAAACGCCTCTCGGCCATCAACTTCGGCGTCGTCAAGGACATGATGTTCACCTGGTTCTTCACCTTCCCCGCCTGCGGACTCATCAGCTTTGTCATGGCCAAGCTGTTCATGATGTTCATCTAGTCAAACCGAACGTCCATCCGGACCGTAACACCTCGCCCACCCGTCTTCGCCTCGAAAGGACCCACTCATGGCAAAGAAACCCGATTCGTTCTACTTTGACAACTACGTCGCCTGCGCCGACCTCGCCGTCCAGGCCGCCGAGCTGCTTACCAAGATTTTCGAGAACTTCGATCCCGCAAAGATTCACGATATGCTCGACAAGATGCATGCGATCGAGCATGCGGCCGACAAGAAGCACCATGAGCTTGAGGACGCCCTGCTCACCGCCTTTATCACCCCGCTTGAGCGCGAGGACCTGGATCTGATGAGCTGCTCGCTCGACACCGTGCTCGACCGTATCGAGGGCGTCGTGCAGCGCGTCTACTTCACCAACATCCAGAGCATCCATCCCGACGCCATCGTCATCGCCCACAAGGTGACCGACGCCTGCCGCGCCATGAAGGACCTGATGGTCGAGCTGCCTAACTACCGCAAGTCCAAGACGCTGCGCGAGCTCGTCATCCAGATCAACACCATCGAGTCCGAGGCCGACGAGCTCTATATCAACGCCATGCGTAACCTGCACGTTAACGGCAAGGACCCGCTCGAGGTCATCGCTTGGCGTGACGTGTACGCCTTCCTGGAGTACTGCGCCGACTGCTGCGAGAATGTGGCCGATGTCGTGGATTCGATTGTCATGAAGAACAGTTAATTGGGGGTACATGTCCCACCGGTCGCGGGCCCGGCCACTAATAACCTTTTTCACTCCGGCTGCAAGCAGAGTCGTTCAAAAGGTTATTAGTGGCCGGGCCCGCTCCCTTATGCACCACCATTGGGAACTTTGGCTGATAGATTTAGCGCGACGGGGGTTTGGCTGAAGGGACCTTTGGTATCCGTTCGGACACTTTGGCCCTTGATGAGCGTTTGGCTGATTGCTGCTTTGGGTACTCTTTGGGTTACTTTTGGTTTGTTTGATTTTTAATTTTAGGAGGGCTTGTATGTCTTATTTGGATCTGGCTCGTGGTCGGTATTCTTGTCGTTCTTTTGAGGACCGTCCTGTTGAGCAGTCGGTAGTGGATGCCATTGTTGAGGCGGGGCGGATTGCTCCTTCTGCTTGTAATAATCATCCAGCCCGTGTGATGGTGCTGGATACGCCTGAGCTGTTGGAGAAGGCTGCTGCTTGTCAGCCTCGGTTTGCTCGTGATGGGTCTATCTTTGGAGCTCCGCTTGTCTTCCTTATTTGCAGCGTTACCGATGATGCTTGGGTGCGCCCGTATGACCAGATGAATTCCAGTGAAATCGATACGTCCATCGTGTGCGACCAGATGATGATGGAGGCCACCGAGCAGGGCCTGGGAACGTGCTGGGTATGCCATTTTAAGCCTGAGGTGGCACAGGAGCAGTTCAATCTGCCCAAGGGCGTCTATCCCTATCACATGCTCGTCTGTGGCTATCCCGCCGACCACATCGCCGATCCCGAGCATCGCGAGGCCCGCACTATTCCCCTCTCCAACTTCCTCCTCAAGTAGTTTTTAGACATACCTTAAAAACTACCTTTTACCACGCGCCCTTCGCCGAGTTCTGTCCTATCGCATGCAGAGCTCGGCGTTTTGTTTCCCAACCCGTATACAGCCACAAAAAAGGAGCCCGCAGGTGCGAGCTCCTCTTAAGGACACTAGATTGTAGCTCTGATGCTAGTCCAGGTCGTCGGCGGCAAAGTTGTCGATCGGGGCGAAGGGATCGGCCACGGGGACAACCGGGTCAGCGACGGGCAGCGGCTCGGCGGGAACAGTCACCGCAGGAGAAGCGGCAGAACCGACCGGCGCGGAGGCCATGAGGTCGGCCGGGAAGGAGTTCTGGGCATCGTCCATGAAGTGCTGGATGAGCTTGAGGTACTCGGCCTTGAACTCCTCGCGGGAAGCCTTGAGACGATCGATTTCCTCGAGCTCGGCCTGCTTCTCGGTCAGAGCCTGGCGGATAACCTCGCGTGCCTTAGCGTCAGCCTCGTTGCGGATACGCTCAGCGTTCTCGTTGGCATCGTTGACGATGGTCTCAGCGGTCTGCTGGGCAGCGATCAGGGCAGCGGAAATCTGGCGCTCCTGAGCGGAGAAGTCAGGGGCGGGAGCAGCCACGGGGGCGGCAGGAACGGCTTGGGCGGTGGCATCCTGAGCCTGGGCAAGCTGAGCCTGCGCATCGGCAAGCTGCTGCTCGGTAGCAGTCAGGCGACCCTTAAGGTCGACGATCTTAGCGAGCATAGCGTCAACCTCGGAGGACAGCGTCTCCAAGAAGACGTCGACCTCGGCGGGATCGTAGCCACGCTTGGCCTCAGAGAAAGTCTGAGCCTGGATGTCTGCAGGGGTAATAGCCATAACAAGTCTCCTTTTTCATCGCCTCGGCGCTACACGCCCGACGTAAGTTACTAAGTCAGTTCTATACGAGTATACCTATAAGAAGCTGCAGAACCAGCCTCTGCACCAACTGCAACGCAATAATCGCAACGACCGGCGAAAAATCGATACCGCCCATCGGCGGGATGAAACGACGGAACAGGTTGAGCCACGGACCGCACACGCTATCGAGCACCGCAGCAATATCCTGAAGCAAACCACCCTGCTTCATGGGAATCCACGTCATAAAGCAGTAGACGACAATGAGCGTGGAATAGAAGTTGAACAGCGTGTTGACCAGCTGGACGATAGTGTAGATGTTGATGGGAATCTCCTCGTCTTGTCTTTACTTAAGGTAGCCGTCGGCACGAAGCTTCTTGAGATCGGAATCTTTGACCTCGCAGCCGGCGGGCAGCACCATGAACACGCGGTCGCCCACCTCCTTGACCGTGGCACCCAGACCGCAGGCAAAGCCGTAAGAGAAGTCCAAGACGCGCTTAGCAACTTCGGTGCGTACGCCCACAAAAATCAGTGCGACAGGCTGCTTGGTGCGAACGCGGCGCACCACGGTCTCCACGTCGTCATAGCTCTCGGGGCGCAGGACATAGGCCGGCAGCTGCGGCGTGGCGTTGATGATATTGCTCGCATAGGCCGAGGCATCACTCGGTGCAGGCGCGGGCGCAGCGGCGGCACGGGCGCGGGTGTTCTCGGCGTAGCTCGACGGCGTGTCATAGGCACCAGGACGATAACCGCTCGCAACACTGTCCTGCGAGCGCGAAGGCGGGTTATACGTCGTGGCATGGCGGGAGTCATCGCCGACCAGCTGACCGGAGCGCGTATACACGGCAACCGACTCAGCTTCACCGCGGCGCGTCTGACCAAGCAGGCCGTTGCTCGGCTCGTCTTGGGTGTAGAAGCCCTCGCCCGAAGCACCGCCGTAGCCGTTGCCCTGATAACTATCGTCATAGCCGTCATCGTAGCCGTAGTCGTCGTCCTGGCCATAACCCTGGTCGTAACCCTGCTGGCCGCCCAGGTGCATCTTATTTTTAATCTCGTCAAGGAAGCCCATGGTTGTGTCCTCTCGCGGTTTAGTGCAGGCGCCCCGATAATCAGTGCGCACTTCAGAGCCTTATTTTACTGCAAACTCCGGGCTAAATACTACCCTGCCCAGGCGAACGAGCGTAGAGCCCTCCTCAAGGGCAGGCTCAAAGTCCTCGCTCATGCCGCAGGAAAGCTCAGGCAGGTTCAAATCGGGATGCGCAGCCTCCAGCTCATCCCTCAGCTCACGAAGCCCCGCAAAGGTGCGGCGTGCCACATCCTTATTCCCCCGGGGCGCCATAGTCATAAGCCCCTGTACGCAAATTCCCTCAAGTTCCGCAAGCTCACCCGCGGCGGCGCGAATCTCATCGGGCGAAAAGCCTCCCTTCGACTCCTCACCACTCACATTGACCTCGATGAGCACACGCTGGGGGCCGGCGAGCTCGCCTGCCTCAATCTTGCGGACAGCACGGCTCGAGATCGCCTGTGCCAGATGCAGCGAACCCACCGAGTGAATCAGCTCGGCTGAGCCCAGCACCGCATTGATCTTATTGGTCTGCAGGTTGCCGATCATATCGAAGCGCACCTCGGGCAGCTCCGGATGCTCCGCCAGACCCGTGAGCTTGCGAACCAGCTCCTGCGGGCGGTTCTCGGCAAAATGGCGATACCCCGCCTGGATGGCAGCAACAGTCTCATCGACACCAACGGTCTTGGACACGGCAATGAGGCGCGCGGCGTCGTGGGGGCGGCCCGCGCGATCGAGCGCCGCATAAAAACGTTCCAGAATCTGCTCGCGGCGAGCGCGCATCAAATCCAAATAGTTATCCATTGCCAATCGCCTCCGCTGACAGCCAAACAAGTAGTCCCATGCTAACGCAAGAGCGCGGCCCCGCATGTGCAAGGCCGCGCTCACTTAGGTATTTACAATCTTTCGACGAACGGGGCTACTTACTCCTCGTCGTCCTCGCCATCGTCCTCGTCCTCAAGATGATCGAGCAGGTAGCGAAGACCCTCGCTGACCTCGTTGGCGGGCACCTTGGCAACGTAGCGCGCGTCGACGGCGGGCCTCATGATAACACCCTCGCCCGAAGGCACGCGCATGCTCTCGAGCTCGTCCTCATCAGTGCGGGCGATATCGCCGGCGTTCATACGCTGACCAGTCAACAGGAAGGTCAGACGGCAAGCGGCATCGATGGAAATGGAAGCGATGCGATCGAGGTAGCGCGAAACCATGATGGCGCGGCGCAGGTCGTCATAGTTGCTGTCGTCGTCCATAAAGTCGCCTGTATCCATACGGTTAAAGGTGCGGAAGAACTTCTCGTAGGCGGCGTGCACTGGCTCGTCCTCGACGGCCAGGTTGCAGATGATGGACATGTCATTGGTGACGAGCGCAGAAAGCGAAGAGCCCAGCACCTGGTAAACAGCTTCGGCCTCGGCCTCAACCATACCGACGAGCTCCTGGGGCAGCGAGATGTCGGCCTTGATCATATGACGCGTGGCACGGCAGATCTGACGGACCTTATCGGTCATGCGCTGCAGGTTAAAGTCGACGTAGATGATCGTCTGAAGCAGGCGGAAGTCGGAGGCGACCGGTGACTGCGTGGCGATCAGGTTGTAGCAGACGGCCTCCAGGTTGGCGCAGCGCGCGTCAATCGAAAGCGTACGTTTCTTGGTCTTGGTGGCGAGCTTGCGGTCGTCGGTCACATAGGCCTTCACGGCATCGTGGAGAGCCAGATCGACGGCCTCATAGATGCTCAGCATCTCGTGACGGGCCTCGACGAGCTGACGGGAAAACAGTTTGCGCATGGTTCACTCCAATCAGTTGGGTGCGGTCATGCAGCCCGCACAGTGAATACGCACCGGACCAGGTCCGATCGGCTTGGGACTAGTCGCACCGATCAGCCAAAGCGGCCGGTGATATAGTCTTCCGTCCGCGAGTCCACCGGGCTGGTGAAGATCGCGTCGGTTTGACCATACTCGATGAGCGTGGCGGGCTCGCCGGCAACTTCCTGCAAGAAGAATGCGGTGTAGTCGCTGATACGAGCTGCCTGCTGCATTGAATGCGTGACGATGATGATCGTCATCTCGGGCGCCAGCTCGGCCATCAGATCCTCGACCTTAGAGACGGACGTGGGGTCGATGGCGGAGCAGGGCTCGTCCATCAGAAGGACATCGGGTTGCACCGCAAGCACGCGCGCGATGCACAGACGCTGCTGCTGACCGCCCGAGAGCGCCAAACCATCCTTGTTGAGCTGATTGGATACCTCTTTCCAGAGGTTGGCGCGCTTGAGCGATTCTTCCACGATGTCATCGAGGTCGCTTTTGCTAGTCACGCCCTGCAGACGAGGGCCAAAGGCGACATTCTCGTAGATGGATTTGGGAAACGGGTTGGGCTGCTGAAAAATCATGCCCACGCGGCGACGGAGGTCGACCGGGTCGACGCCCTCGGCATAGATATCGTTGCCGTCGAGCGTCATGGTGCCCTCGACGCGCGTACCCTCGATCAGGTCATTCATGCGGTTGATGCAGCGCAAAAACGTCGACTTACCGCAGCCCGAAGGGCCAATGAAGGAGGTGATGGCGTTTTTGGCGATGTTGAGGTCGAGCCCCGTCAGCGCATGAAAGTCACCGTACCAAAAGTTGAAATCCTTGGCCGTAATGGCCGCTTGCTCCAGCGTGGGAGCGGACTGATAAACGGACATGGGACTCCTTAACTAGCGACGCTTGCGCGACAGGAAGCGCGCAAACAGGTTGAAGGCCAGAATGATCACCATCAGCAAGAGCGCGGTGCCGTAGGCTGCGTTCATGTTGATGCCGTCGTTGGCAAGCAGGTACAGGTGAACGGTCATGGGGCGGCCGGAATCGAGCGGCGAGATAGGTAGATTGATGGCCTGGCCCATGGTGTAGAGCACCACGGCGGTCTCGCCAATGGCACGGCCGATGGCAAGGACAATGCCCGTGGCAATACGGCCAAAGGCAGAAGGAAGCACGATCTTGGAGACAACCTGCCACTTGGTGGCGCCCAGGCCATACGCGCCCCAACGGATATAGCGCGGAACGGCGCGAATGGCCTCTTCGGTGGTGCGCATGACGATGGGAAGCATCAAGAGCGCGAGCGCCAGAGCGGCCGAGACCATCGAAAGGCCCAGACCCATAGCCTCGACAAACAAGGCGTAGCCAAACAGGCCCATAACGATGGAGGGCACCGAGGCCAAAGCGTCAGCAGCGTAGCGAATGAGCTCGACGATCTTGCCCTGCTTGGCGTACTCGGCCAGATAGACGGCTGCCAGCACAGCGATCGGCGTGCAGATAAGCATGGCGAGCGCCGTCACATAGACGGTCGAGACGATCGTGGGCCAAATACCGCCCTCGGCGTTGACGCCCTGGGGCCAACCGAAGATAAAGTCGAGCGAGATGTGTGGCAGGCCGTTGATGACCACGTAGGCGATGATAGCGACCAGCACCAGCGTGGTGATGTATGCCGCGGCACGGAACACGCCAAGCATGATCTTGTTGGACAGGTCCTTGTTGATGCGGCCCTTCTTGCCGTGGGAAAGGGCACGCTTGATGCGCTCGCGCGACGAGGTCGTATCGACCGTCGTGTCAACGGAATCGGACATAGCCTACCCCCTCTTCTTCTTGGAAACCAGACGGACGACGCCCACCAGCGTGGCGGAAATGATAAACAGGACCACGCCCATGCCGAACAGCGCCGAGCGATGCAGACCCGAGGAATAGCTCATGTCGAGCGCAATCTGGCTCGTGAGCGTCGAGATGGGGCACGCAATGCTGTCGGGAATAACCGGGGCGTTACCCACGACCATGAGCACGGCCATGGTCTCGCCGATGGCACGGCCCATACCCAGCACGATGGCATCCACGATACCCAGCTTGGCGGCAGGTAACACGACCTTATAGATAGTCTGCCACTTGGTGGCGCCCATGGCATACGATGCCTCGCGAATGCCCATGGGAATGGAATTGAGAGCATCGATGGTAAGCGTCGTGATGGTGGGCACGATCATAATGGCGAGCACGAACCACGCCGTCAGCGCGCCAAAACCAAGACCGCCGGTCAGTTGTGCGATAAACGGGCGGATGATGATCATGCCAAAGAAGCCATAGATGATAGAAGGGATGCCGGCCAACAGGTCAACGGCAGGGCTGATGAGCTTGCGCACGCGCTTGCTGGCGATCTCGACCAGATACACGGCCGTGCCCACGCCTAGGGGCACACCCATGGCGAGCGCACCGACGGTCACCAGACCCGAGCCGGCAAGCAGCGACACGATGCCGTAGTGACCCTCAGAGGGCGCCCACGTAAAGCTAAAGAAGTCCGCCAGACCGATGTCGGTAAAGACGGGCAGCGCCGAGTACGTGGTAAAGACAAAAATCAGGATGACGGTAACAACCGCCAAGAACGCGCAGGCAAAGAAAATCCACTGCAGCGCCTTCTCCTTGATATAGGTGCTGCGCGATACGAGCGCCAGCTCGCGCTTCTTGGGCGCCTGAGCATTCTGCTCAGTCTGGGAGTTTTCCTGTGCTTCCATGCTACTCACTCCCCTTCTCGTCGTTGGTGACGGGAATAAAGCCCGCCTCGCGAATCTGCTTGTCCATCTTTTCGGACGTCACGTAGTCGATGTAATCCTGCGCCTGCTGCGAAGGCGCACCCTTCACAAAGAAGTAAAGGTCGCGCGAGATGGGATAGCCGCCACTCGCGACCGTCTTCTCGGACGCCTCAACATGATTGACCGAGACGGCCTTGACCGAGGTCTTGGCGTTGAGGCTATCGACGAAGCCCAGCGAAATGTAGCCGATAGCCCCGCGCGAACGAGATACCACGTCGCGCACCTGGCCCGTGCCCGAAAGAACGGCGGAGCGGCGATCGAACGGGGTGCCGTCCATCACGATGGTGCGGAAGGCTTCACGCGTGCCAGACGCCTCATCTCGGTTGATAACCTGAATCCTCAGGTCCTCGCCACCGACTTCTTTCCAGTTGGTGATCTTGCCGGCATAGATATCGCGGAGCTGCTCGGTCGAGAGGTTATCGACGGGGTTGTCTTCGTTCACGATGACCGCGATACCGTCGTGGGCAATGACGATGGGAGTCAGGCCCAGATCCCGTTCGTCGGCATTGAGTCCACGGGAGGAGCTGGCGATATCGGCCGTGCCAGCGCTGACGGCTTCGATGCCAGCGGAAGAGCCCAAACCGGAAACGAGCACGTCGATGCCGGTCTCCTCCTTAAAGCCCTCTGCCGCAATCTCAGCGATAGGAAGGCAGGTCGTGGAGCCGGCCACGGTAATGGAAGAGGTAGAAGATCCCGAAGAACAGGCGCACAGCGTAAGCGTAAGCACAGCGGCGCTCAGGACCGATACGATCTTTCTCATAGCATCACGCCGATCGCGGCATGGCGCCCACAGGTGCCGTCCTCGTTACGGTAGGAATAAAAGCGGTCGTTCTGACGCACGGTCGAAAGCTGGGTATCCACGATATTATCCGCGTCGACACCGACATCTACCAGCGCCTCGCAAATGGCAGCGGAAAGATCGAGCATGCGAGAGGCACTCGCATCGATGCAAGAGAACTCGGCGGCAAAGCGATCCATGAGCTCCTGGGAAACCTCGTACTCGTCACCCAGGATATGGGGCCCGATATAGGCGGAAACGTCGCTCGCATCGCAGCCGGCAGCATCGCAAAGCGCCTGGCACGCCTTGGCAGAAATACGTGCAATCGTGCCCTTCCAACCGGAGTGCACCACGGCAAATCCGCCGGGGGCCACCAGCACCACGGGAACGCAGTCGGCAAAGCAGAGCAGCACGGGCACGTCATGGGCCGTACAGACGATGGCATCGCAGCCCTCGGCAATCTGCTCGCGAACAGCCTCAAGATCGTCGGCGCCGTTCGAAGTCACCGTAACGATATGGTCACCATGTACCTGATTGGGCACGAGCAGATTATGCTCGCACTCAGTGGCGCCCATAGCTTCGAGCGCTCGACGACGATTTTCTTGAACTGCAAAGGGGTCATCGCCTACATGCGAGCCCAGGTTGAGCGAGGAGTACGCATCTTCGGAAACACCACCGGTGCGCTCGGTAAAGGCAAAGCGGACATCGGATGTCGCGCTCTCCACCAACGTAACTCCATCATGGTCGACACGCGAAACCCTGTCCGCACGTGCTGCCATACTAAAGCCTCCTAATAACACAAGTACCGCGGCGTCGCCGCGCAGTCCGCGTTTATACGGCTGTCATACTTCCTTAAAAGGATACCCGCAGCGGTAGGGACCAAACGTAAAGGGAACGTAAGGAGATTGGAGGCTTTCGTTTACAAACGAGAAACAAAACGGGGTGCATCCAAATGGACACACCCCGTGCAGGTCGTTGAGAAAAACGAACTAGAAGCTACCGCGCTTCAGGAAGTCGGGAAGCTCGAACTGGTCGTTGCCAAAGTTGGGCAGCTCGGTACCACCGACGTTGCGGGTCGGAGCGGCCTGAGCCGGGCTGGCAGCCGGAGCGGTGCGCTGCGGCTCAGCGGAGGCAGCGGCCTTGCTCTGAGACTGCTGAGCAGCAAAGAGCTCATCCTGACGGTTGACGTTGGAGTCGGAGAAGCCCGTAGCGATGACGGTGATACGCACCTGATCGCCCAGGGACTCGTCGACAACGGTACCGAAGATGATGTTGGCCTCGGGGTCGACGGCGTTGGCGACAACGTCGGCGGCGTCGCTGATCTCCTGGATGCCCAGGTCCTTGGAACCGGCGATGGAGAGCAGCACGCGCGTGGCACCATCGATGGAGCTCTCGAGCAGCGGGCTGGAGATGGCCTGCTGGGCAGCGTCGACGGCACGAGTATCCCCAGAAGAGGTACCGATACCCATCATGGCGGTACCGGCCTGCTTCATGATGGTCTTAACATCGGCGAAGTCCAGGTTGATGATACCGGGGACGGTGATGAGGTCGGTGATGCCCTGGGTGCCCTGGGAAAGGACGCCATCGGCAATCGCGAAGGCCTCGAGCATGGTGGTCTTCTTCTCGGCGATGTCGAGCAGCTTATCGTTAGGGATGACGATCATGGTGTCGACGCAATCGGAGAGGGTCTTGATGCCCTCCTCGGCGCTCTTCTTGCGCTTGCGGCCCTCGAAGGTGAAGGGCTTGGTCACGACGGCGACGGTCAGTGCGCCGACCTCGTTCATCGCGATATCGGCAACGATGGGAGCAGCGCCGGTACCGGTGCCACCGCCCTCACCGCAGGTGATAAACACCATGTCGGCGCCAGCAAGCGCCTCGGCAATGTCGTCGCGGGACTCATCGGCAGCCTTGCGGCCAACCTCGGGGTTGGCGCCGGCGCCCAAGCCGCGGGTAAGGTCGGTGCCGATGTGCACCTTGATATCGGCATCAGAGATCGCGAGTGCCTGAGCATCGGTGTTGATGGCAACAAACTCGACGCCGCGGATGCCCTCTTCGATCATTCGATTGACCGCGTTGGTACCGCCGCCGCCGACGCCGACCACCTTAATGACGGCAAGGTAGTTGTTGATCTCTGTCTCGTGCATGTCGGTCCTCCGAACAAAGGTTATAGCCATAGCATGGGTCGACCCCTGCGCACATTAACCTTCAGGTTGAAAGTAAATGCAAAGGTAAACCGTATTATGTTTGCACATTATGAACGTATCAGTCAAATAATTGACCGTGAAAACCAAACAAACCAGATAAACGGCGTGGTATGGCCCCTCAACAAAGCATCAACCAGCGCTACGAGGTCGGAGCATTCCTAAATGTGTAGTTGCCCGGAGAGCGCACATTGATATACGTTACGCCCTCTACCTGCGAAAGCAACTTGGTGACTACGCGTTCCTTCTTGGCGATATCGTCCGAATCGCCCAGCGACACCTCAATGCCGTTATTGAGGTTTGCCGAGATGGCTTCGACCGAAGGCGTAGAAATATCCTTGACTTGTCCCAAGAACTCGCTCGAAAAACCACGCACATAATCCAGGCCGGCCTTAACGGCCTTGGAGTTCACCGCCTGGCCGGAAACCGGAGCGACATCCGCCGAGACATCAGTCAACAACACCGCGCCATAATGCTTGGCGAGCGCCAGCGCGGCATCGATTCCGGTCAAGGTATTTGAGCCCTGCCCTGTCGTGATGACGTTGCCCTGGTCGTCCACTTCGACCGACGTCGACAGCGGGGCGATCCAGGTGTCATCGTCTCCGATAGCCCAGGCAAGGTCGTCGGAGCTGATATACGCAATGGCGATAACTTTACGCTCCGTCGGCGTGATGATAAGCGTATGGGGAAACTGGCGCTGGACATCCACGCCCGAAACCCACGGGTTCTGCTTGAGATCCTCGGTAATCTGGTCGGGATCGACGTTAAAAAGCGACGTTCCCTCGGGCAAGTCGATCAGCTGGATAGCATCGTGCTTCGTCACATGCTCGCTGCCTTGAATCTGAATATCAGTGGCAGTAAACAGTCCAGAGTTGATCACCACGATGGCAACGACGACGAGCACGGCCAAGACGGCCAGAACGCCGCCCACGATTTTGCCTTTGCCTGTAACGACAGAAGCGGCGTCTGATGTTTTATTTGCCATCGCTCCAAGTGAAGATAACGGGTTGAAACCTTTTTTACTCGAAGGCTTCTTGGCGGTAGCCGGCACCGATGTCAGCGAGCGCGGTTTCGATGCGCCCAGCGTGCGACCTGGACGCGCCGCTTTAGTTCCCGTCGAGGGCTTGGGAGCTGCCATGGGACGGGCAGGCTTGGCGCCCATAACAGGCTTTGACGTCGTCGAGGGACGCGAGGACTTTTTTGCGGCCGGACGATTACCGAGCTGCGAGCCGACGACCGGACGACTGGTCTGTCGAGCATGCCCGACAGACTTAGAGTGCGCGACGGTATTGCGTTGAGGTTTGGCAGGCGCGCCGGAACGCCCTCCGGCGCGGCGGAAGGTGGGTTTCGATGCTCTAGAAGCCGAGGAATTTAACTTCCGGTCTGAGCTCGATGCCATACGCCTCCCTCACCTTTTCGTGCACATGTCTAATAACCGCGGCAACGTCATCGGCCGAGGCAGTTCCGTTATTAACGATAAAATTAGCGTGAACGGGCGAAACTTCCGCGCCGCCAATCGAAAAACCCTTTAATCCACAATCCTCGATAAGCTTGCCCACACTCGCATCGGGCGGGTTGCGAAAGACAGACCCGCAGGATGCGCGACCCATGGGCTGCGTACGCTTGCGCCTTGTAAGGTACCGCTCCATGCGCTCGCGAATGTCGGCCTTGGGCGCCGGTTTAAGCTTGAGCACGCACTCGAGGATGATCTCATTGCGGGGAAGGCTACATTCGCGGTAGCCCCAAGTGATCTCGGACCCCGCATAATGCTTGATACCGGATGCCGGGTCAAACGTTACGACATCCTCAACCAGCGAGCCAATCCACTCGGTCCGTGTGCCGGCATTCATAGATATCGCACCGCCGACCGAACCAGGAATGCCAACGGCAAACTCAAGGCCCGAGAGGCTACGCGACAGGGCATCGTTGACCAGGCGCGCAAACATCACGCCCGCACCGACCGTCAGCGTACAACCGTCATCGGCAACAACCGTGCGCTGAAACTCACGTCCGAGCGAAATGACGGCACCGCGATAACCGCCATCGGCAACCAGCAGATTGGAGCCCTTGCCGATGATGACCCACGGCACCTGCTCGCGATCGAGCACCGCCACGGCGCGGCGGAGGGCATGATAGCTATGGCACGTCACAAAGAGGTCGGCCTTGCCGCCGATACGATAGCTCGTATGACGCGCAAGGCGCTCGTCCTCGATCACATCCGTGTCGATCATGCCCGAGAGCGCCATGACGGCGTTAAACAGACCCATTAGACTTAAGCGTCTTTCTTGGCAGTCAGATACTCAATGAACTCGGGACCGACGGTCGTAACGTCGCCGGCACCCATGGTGAGCAGCAGGTCGCCCTCGCCCACCATCTGCTCGAGCTCCTGATTGAGCTCAAGACGGCTGGAGCAGTACACGACCTCCTTGCCAGGATGCTTGGCGCGCACGGTATCGGCGAGCATCTTAGAGGTGACACCCGGAATGGGCATCTCGCCAGCCGAGAACACATCAATCAGCAGCAGTTTATCGGCATTGGCAAATGCATCGGCAAAGTCGTCGCACAGGGCCTGCAGGCGCGAATAGCGGTGCGGCTGGAACACGACATCGACGTGCTTGTAGCCCAGCGAGGAAGCGGCAGCAAGCGTCGCCTTGATCTCGGTGGGGTGATGGCCGTAATCATCGACCACGGTGATGCCATCGATATCGCCCACGTGGGTAAAGCGACGGCGGACGCCCTCAAAGCTCGAGAGCGCCTTGGCGGCGGCGTCGATGTCAAGGCCCAGGACATGGGCGACGGTGAGCACCGCCGTGGCGTTGAGCATGTTGTGGCGACCGGGGTTGCTCTTGATCTCCACAGCGTGCTCAGTGCCGTCCTCAAAGCGAACGATAAAGTCACTCTGGATGCCCTTGACATCCGGGTGCACGCAGACGATGTCGTTGCTCTCGGCAAAGCCGTAGGAAAGCACGTGACGGCCCGTCGACTTGGCGAGCTCGACCAGATGCGGGTCCTCACCACAGACGATGACGGTGCCGTCCTCGCCCACCAGGCTCATGAATTTGGCGAAAGTTGCCTCGATCTCCTCGATACCCGAGTAGTGATCGAGGTGGTCGGCCTCGACGTTGGTCACAATGACTACGTTGGGGTTCAGGAACAGGAAGGAGCTGTCGGACTCGTCGGCCTCGGCGACAAAGTAGTCGCCCGAGCCGTTCTTGCCGTTCGTGTCATAGCCCTCGACGATGCCGCCGATCAAGAAGCTCGGATCCAGACCCATGCGGTCGAGCATGGTGGCGCACATCGAAGACGTGGTGGTCTTGCCATGCGTGCCGGCAACAGCGACGGTAGTGTAGCCGTGGCCCAAAGCAGAGAGCATCTTGGCACGGGGCCACACGGGAATGCCCAGCTCGCGAGCGCGCACGAGCTCAGGGTTGGACTCCGGAATAGCGGTGGAGACAACAACCACGTCGGGCTTGACCTCGTCAATCGTGGCGGCCTCATGGCCCACATGCACCTTCACACCAGCGCGGGTAAGCTGGCGGATATAACGTGACGTCTTAAGGTCGGAGCCGGTAACGGCATAACCGCGCTCGTGCAGAACGAGGGCGATGCCACTCATGCCGGCGCCGCCGATACCGATAAAGTGGGCGCTCTTAAACTCGGGCGCGGAGGTTGCAGTCTGGGAATCAGCCATGTGCTCGTGTACTCCTTGCGTAAACACTGCCTGTAACCCGTTAACTGTACCGCACCTACCGCATCAGCGCGAGGGCGACCGACGATATCCCGTCTAACTAACGCAAACCCTCTACCGCATCCGCCAGAAGAGCGGCGGCCCTATCCTGAGCCAGACCGCGCGCCGCCTGACGCATGGCGTCGCGTGCCGCCGCGTCATCGACCAGGTGCAGCAGCTCATCGGCAAAGGCAGAACCGTCGATATCGGCATCGGCGCAGAGCACGCCAGCCCCGGCGTCGACCAGATAACGGGCATTGGTGGTTTGGTGGTCGGCCGTCGCATGCGGGTACGGCACGAGCACCGAAGGCACGGCGAGCGCAGCGATCTCGGCCACGCTCGATGCGCCCGAACGCGAGAGCACCAAATCGGCAGCAGCCAGCATGTCGCCCATGTTGTCGATGTAAGGCTGGACGCGGTAACGCTTCGCCTCCTCGGGCGTCAGCGCCAAAGCGCGCTCGGTCTCCTCAAAGCCGTCGGCACCCGTCGAATGCAACACATAGAGGTTCTTGCGCGAAAGCAGCTCGTTTTTGAGCGAAGCCACGCGCTCGTTGAGGTGCTGGGCGCCAAGTGAACCGCCAAAGACGAGCAGCAGCGTAGCGTCCTCGGGAACGCCAAGTGCCTTGCGGCCGCGAGCGCGATCGCCCTCGATCACCGAGCGACGTACGGGGTTGCCGGTCATGAGCACGTGGTCAGGGTCACCTTCGCGCTCAAAGACCGAGCGCGCTGCCGGCACCGAGATGCACACGCGAGCGGCGTGGGAGTTCATCATCTTGTTGGCCAGGCCCGGAACAGAGTTCTGCTCATGTAGCAGATACGGAACGCCTGCGCCCTTGCACCACCCCAGCAGCGGAACCTCGACATAGGCACCAAAACCGATGGCAGCATCGGGCTTGCCGACCTTTGAGAAATGACTGGCGAGCGCACGCTTGGCCTTGTTGACACGCCACAGCGAGGTCAGCGCCGTCCAGGGACGGGAGCGGTCGAAGCCCGTGACCGTAATGGGCACAAAATCAAACCCAGCCTCGGGGACCAGACGACCCTCGAGCTTGCGCGACTGGCCCACGAACACAACGTGGTGGCCACGGTCATGCAGCTCCTCGGCCAAAGCGAGCGCGGGGTTAATGTGTCCTGCCGTGCCGCCGGCTGCAATAGCAACGGTCATCTTATCGGTCATGGTAGTCCCTTCGTACACGCGGTCCCTGGTCGTCGGTGCGCAAACGCGCCGACGGGTCCGAGTTCAAATCGATTCGATTATATCCGCCGCCCGCGCTGCGAGGGCTGGGGCGCTGCGGACGACCTTGCGGCGCCGTCCGCGGACGTGGACGAGCTGCCGGCTCGGTCGCAGAGCCATCCAGAACGGTAAAGCCGTTACGCGAAGATCGCTCGCCGCGTACGTGGGGCACGCCGGCGGTACTCTCATCCATAACGGCAAAGCTCTCGCGGCGACGGTCGTACTCATCGCGACGGGCGCTCTCGTACGAAACGCGCAGGATCAGACCGGCAAGCATAAGCGACACAATAATCGACGAACCGCCGTAGCTAATAAACGGCAACGGTTTGCCCGTCATGGGAAACACGTTGAGGATGCCCAGCGCATTGATCAAAAACTGCACCGCGAGAATGACCGCGGAGCCAGACGCCATGAGCGCGCCCCGACGATCGGTCGCCTGCTCGGCAATGCGAAACGCCGAGTAGATTAGCATCGCAAACACCAAGAAGAACAGCACGGTTCCGACAAAACCGACTTCCTCGCCAATGATGGCCAGGATGTAGTCATTGTGCGCCTCGGGCAGATACGAGTACTTCATGGTTGAGTTGCCGATGCCACGGCCGAACAGACCGCCCGAGGCAAAGGCCATGATGGCAAGCGTGGCCTGATAGCCGTCACCATACTCGTCGGCCCAAGGGTTCAAGGCAACCTGAATACGCACCATACGGTACGGCTCTGCGACAAGCGCAATCACGATCACGAGAATGCCGAAGATTAGCACGCCGATGATAAATCTGGGGTCGAGACCCGCAAACAACGCCATGCACATGAGGGTCAACAGGATGATCAGGACGGTACCGAAATCGGGCTGGATAAAGATCAGAAAGAGCGAAATGCCCAGGTAGATGCCCATCTTGCGAAGGAATTCGTTGATGTTGCCACCGGGCGAAAAGAAGCGATCGAGCATGATGGCCGAATACGCAATGGCAAATGGCTTTAAAAACTCGGAAGGCTGGAACTGAATGCCGGCGATGTTGAGCCAGCGCGTGGCGCCACGGCTGCCGCTGCCCACCAAGAACACCAGAAACAGTAGCCCTATCATGCCTATGAGGAAGATCCTGAGCACGTCTTCCCCAAACCAACTGTCCGGCAAGATGCGCACGATGGCAACCATAGCCAGCACGCCAACTCCGGCAAACGCGGCTTGCCGAAACAGAAAAAACGTCGCCGAGCCATTCTCGTGCAGCGCCTCGACCGAAGACGCCGAGTACACCATCAGCAGGCCAAAGCACACCAAGGTAAACAGGCAGGCCATGAATATCAGACGGGGGCGCATGATACGGGCGGGAACGCCGGCAATATAGCGTTCGCTAAACGTCTGCCCGCCGCGACCGGAACGCGGTGTGCTGCGCCGCGAGGAAGCACGGTCCGAGTCGGGCCTCCTCATACCTTGTCGGGGGCTCTCCTCTCTCACCGGCAACCCCTATTCCATTTGCGATTTCGCCGCAGCGGCAAGCTGCGCCACATAGTCCTTAAACACGCGGCCGCGCTCCTCATAGCCCGAGAACTCATCGAACGAAGAGCAGGCAGGAGAAAGTAAGATCACGTCGCCACGGCTAGACAGCGAACGGGCAACGTCCACGGCATCGCGTAGGTCATCCGCCTGGGCGATATCCACATCGCCATCGACATCGGCCTCGTCCATAGCGGCGGTGAAGCGCTCGCGCGCATCGCCAAAGCAGACGACCGAGCGCACGTTATCCATAACAACGCGCGCGAAGTCCGTGAGCGGCGTGCCCTTATCGTGGCCGCCGAGCAGCAAGATCACGTCGTCATCGGGAAATGCCGTCAGTGCCTTCTCGACCGCGTCGGTGTTGGTCGCCTTGGAATCGTTGACGTAGCGCACACCGTCAATCTCGCCGCACGGCTCCACGCGATGCTCGAGCGGCTGGAACGAGGCCAGACCGCGGCGGACACCATCGACATCGGCACCGACGGCCAGAGCAGCCGTGGCGGCACATAAGGCATTGATGACATTGTGGTGGCCCGAGATCTTGAGCTCGGACGTGGCGACAAGCTGAGTCTCGACGCCCTTCAGGCGCACGACCATTTTGCCGTCGCGCACAAAGGCGGCGTCTGCACCCTCGGGCTCGTCAAAAGCGACCTTGCAGATGCGGCGACCCGGCGTATAGATGTACTCATCGAACTCGTGAATGCCGGCGTCTTCGACGTCGACAACCACCAGATCGTCATCGACCATATTGTCAAACAGCTTGATCTTGGCAAGCGCATAGTTCTTATGGCTCTTATGCCAGCCCAAGTGGTCGGGAGTGATGTTGAGCAGCACTGCCACGCGAGGGTGGAGCTCGGTGGTCGTAGCAATCTGATAGCTCGAGAGCTCAGCCACAAACCACTCGTTGTGGGCTCGGCCGTCAATCTCGTTGACCGGCGGCTCGCCGATGTTGCCGACAGCTACGCTGGCCTCGCCGGCAGCCTTGAGCAGATAATCAGTCAGCGACGTGGTGGTCGTCTTACCGTTGGTGCCCGTGATGGCAATCCAGTTATCGGGCGACAGGCGATAGGCAAACTCTGGCTCACCCATAATCTGAGCGGCATGTTCGCGCCCGGCCTTAAAGAAGCCCGAGAACTCCGAGATGCCCGGGCACGTCACGCATACGTCATAGGCGCCCTCGACCTGTTCGGTCCCATAGACAAACGACGCACCAGCAGCCTCGAGCGCACGCGTGGCGTCATTGGGCTCAGAGGTGCCGCCGCCATACACGGTAACGGCGCTTACGCGCTCTGGATGTGCCAGCGCCCAGCGGGCGACATCGAGGCCGGATTTGCCCTGACCCAAAACGAGCAGGCTAAAGACATCAGCAAGAGGCATGAAAGACCACTATCCCAACTGGAAGAACAGAGCAAGGCCAACGGCACCAAATGCCGCAGCGATAATCCAAAAACGGATGACGACCTTGGTCTCGGCCCAACCCTTCTTTTCGAAATGATGATGGATGGGCGCCATAAGGAAGACGCGCTTGTGCGTAAAGTGGAAGTAGACAACCTGAATCATGACCGACAGGGTCTCAACGATAAACAGGCCGCCGATGATGAGGGAGACGACCTCGGTGTTAGTCATGATGGACGTACAGGCAAACGCGGCGCCCAGAGCAAGCGAGCCGGTATCACCCATAAAGATGCTCGCCGGATAGCAGTTGAACCACAGAAAGCCCAAGCAGGCACCGGCACACGCGGTGCAGAAGATGGACAGGTTCACGTCTCCGTGCAAAAACGCCATGGCAGCCATGGCGAGCATGGCGATCATGGAGGTGCCGCCAGCAAGACCGTCAAGGCCATCGGTCAGGTTCACGGCATTAGAAAGACCGGCAATCATCAGCCAGCAAAAGACAATATAGAGCCACGGGAACGAATAGCCGCAGATGGTGGTCGAAAGCACGCCAAGGTCGATCGTCAACCCACCGGGAAAACGAATCTCGGGGGCGACACCGCACCAGTTGACGGCAAGTACCGTAAAGGTGACACAGATAATGGTTAGGCCGATCATCTTGGCATGGGGCGTCAGACCGAGCGAGCGCCCATGCGTAACGGAGGTCAGGTCGTCGATCAGGCCCAGCACGCCGGTCGCCAGCGTGGCGAGCAGCACGAGTACGAGCTCGGTGGTGAGCTTGCCCATCAGCAGGCAGGTCAGCGAGATCGCGACGAGGATGACAACGCCACCCATGGTGGGCGTTCCCTGCTTAACCAAATGACGCTTGGGGCCGTCGGCACGAACCTGCTGGCCGATACCCTCGACCTTGAGCAGCTTGATCCACCACGGCATGAGCAGCAGCGCAATGGCTGCGGCGATGCCAAGCCCCAAAAAAGCCTGATACGTTGGATACGAGGGATTGCCGAACATGGGCTAGCACACACCTTCCACAAAGCGGTCGAGCTCAACAAAGCGGGAACCCTTGACCAGTACAACATCATGTTTTTCAAGCGCGCCGCCCATGCGGTCGAGCACCTGCTGATAATCGGAGAACACCTGGATGCGGTCCTCGTCCATGCCCATCATGCGCGCGGCATCGGCCATAAGCTGGGCCAGCTCACCACCCACGCACGCCAGCATGTCGAGCTTCTTGGCGGCGGCATAGGCGCCCACGAGCTCATGCATGCGAGGAGCCTCATCGCCCATCTCGCCCATCTCGCCCAGGATCGCCATGCGAGACCCCGTGCACGAAAGCGAGCACAGCAGATCGAGGCCGGCTGCCATCGATTCGGCGCTGGCGTTATAGGAATCGTCGATGATGCGTGCACCGCTCTTGGCGCGCTTGATCTCCTGGCGGTGCCCGGTGATCGTGAGGCCCCTAAAGGCAGCATCGATCTGCTCGGGCGTCACGCCCAGGCGATAGGCAACCGCGGCGGCCTTAACGGCATTAGGAACGGACTGCACGCCGGGGATGGCAAGCATGGTATCGATTGTCTCGCCCTGACCAAAATCGAGCGTAAAGACCGGACGGCCCTCGTCATCAACGCGAACGTCGCGGGCGCGGACCTCATCATCGTCAGAGACACCGGCCAGCATCACGTCGATACCAGCAGGCTGGGCGAACGTATCGCGAATGAACGGCGTAAAGTCGTCCTCGCCGCCCAAAACCAGCAGCGGCAAATAGTCGCCGGCGGCGCACATGCCCTGTACAATCTCGGCCTTAGCGCGGGCGATGTTCTCGCGGCTGCCCAAAATGCCGATATGAGAGGTGCCGATCTTGCTCACGATGGCAAGGTTGGGATTGGCGGACTGGGACAGGCGCTCGATCTCGTGGAAATGGTTCATGCCCATCTCGAGCACCAGAACCTCGGTATCGGCCGGAGCGGAAAGCACCGTGAGCGGCATGCCGATCAGGTTATTGAAATTGCCCTTGGTGGCCCAGACACGATAGCGCTTGGCGAGCACAGCGGCGAGCACGTCCTTGGTCGTCGTCTTGCCGATGGAACCGGTAATGCCAACGACCAGGCAGCCAAGCTCCAGGCGATACGCATGCGCCAAACGCAGCAGAAACTCCTCGGGATCATCGGTCAGCAAGATGGCACAGCCCTTGTCCTGCGCCAGCGAGACCAGCTCGGCCTCGGGCTCACGCGTCATCACGACGGCGCCGGCACCCGACTGGACGGCACGGGAAGCAAAATCATTGCCGTCGACGTTTTCACCGGGAAAGGCGACGAAAATCGTCCCTTCCTCGACCTGGCGCGAGTCGATAACGCACCCGCGGCATACCCGATCGACTTCTCCCGTCACGGTTCGGGCCCCTGTTGCGGCCGCGAGGTTGTTGACGGCGATCTCTATCATTGCAGCTCCCCTGTAAACCTAAATAATGCTATCGGCGTATTGTATCCCAGCGCCGCGCATGCGTGGTGCAGGGCATGTGAACACCCCTCATATGGGACAACAAACCACGCCCCAAAGATTGTAACCCCCTACTTCGTGTGCGGGATACCTAGCACGTCGAGCGCGTTGGCCATAATGGACTGGAACGGCACCGCAGCGGCATCTGAGCCGCTCGGCGTTCCGTCGAGCGTGATATAGCACAGCACCTTGGGCGATTGTGCCGGTGCAAAGCCCATAAAGGACGACATGTAGTTCTCCTTGAGGTAGCCGCCGTTCTCGTCGGCACGTTCGGCCGTACCGGTCTTACCCGCCACGTCATAGCCGTCAACCGCGCCGCCAACGCCCGTTCCCTCCGACACGACCGTCTGCATGCACGATGTCACCTGGGATGCGGCGTCCTCCGAAATCGCGCGCTCGCCTTCGCCCCAGTCCTTCTCGTCGCCTTTGCTGGACTTATAGAAGTGCGGGGTCATCATCACGCCGCCGTTGGCGATGCCGCCCACGGCACGTGCGATCTCAATCGGCGAGACAGACAGCGCCTGTCCAAAGCTCATCGAGCCCAGCGTGGCGCCGTCATACTGGTCACGCTCCTTGACGATGCCCAGGCTCTCGCCCGGAAAATCGACACCAGAGCTGTGACCGATGCCCCACTTGTCCACATAGGCAGCAAAGTCGTCGGCACCGATCTTGCGCCCCACCAGGACAAATCCCACGTTGGACGAACGGCGCATCATCTCGCGCACATCCATGGTCATGGCGTAGTCGCGCTTGTCGGCATCGGTGACGGTATCGTCGCCCACCTTGATGCTCGCCGGCACCTCAAACGACGTACTCGACCGCACGACGCCCAAGTCGAAGCCGGCGCCCGCCACGAGCGTCTTAAAGACCGAGCCGGGCTCGTAGGCGTCGGTGACCAGGCGCAGGTTCATATCCTCGGTCTTGGCGTTTTCCAAATTGGTCTGGTCGTAGGTCGGATACGAGCAGGCTGCCAAGATCTCGCCTGTCGTAGGATCGGTGACCAGCGCCGAGCCGTTCTTGGCCTTTGTCTTCTCGACAGCCTCTGCCAGGGCATCCTCGGCCGCACGCTGGATATTGACGTCGAGCGTCGTCACGATATCAACGCCGTCGACCGCAGCCACCTTTTTATAGGCACCGCCCGCGATATAGCTGCCGTCCCTCGCGCGCTCGCGTACGAGAGAACCGTTCGTGCCGGTCAGAAGCTTGTTGTATTGCTTTTCGAGACCCGTCAAGCCGTCGTTGTCTACATTCACTACACCCAGCACCTGCGATGCCAGATTGCCGTATGGATATACGCGCTTCATGGCCTGCTCAAAAAGCACGCCGGGCAGGTTCTTCTTCTCCAGCGCCGCAGCGTCGTCTTCGTCCACCTGGCGCTTGATATACACCCAGGTTCCATCGGACTCAACGAGCTTGCGGCAGGTCTTTTTATCGATTCCAGTTGCCTTGACCAGCGCCGACACCGTCTTGTCAACATCCTCGACAAGCTGGGGGTTCACGGCGATGTTGCGACATTCGGCCGACGACGCCAGCACGTTACCGTTGCGGTCGTAGATGGTGCCACGTTTGGCATAGAGGGTCTGCGCAAGCAGGCGGCGCGCATCGGCACGCTCGCGCAGTTTATCGGCTTCGACAATTTGATAGTCGCCAAGGCGAAAGACGCCCAAGCCCAAGCCAAGCCCAATGAAGCCCATGACGGCTTTGCGGCGAGGCAGAGGCGTGCCCGTGAGCCATTCGGTCGACGAACTCTTGCGCGACCTGGTGTTATGCACTTGAGGGCCGCCCGAGCCGCGAAGTCGCGACGCCGGGTCGTTGCCACGGGACTGCCCGGCGTTGTAAGATTGCCGACCCGTTCCTTGATAACCAGAACGTCCCCGCGACGAGGGACGTCCAGAACCGCGGCCCCCATCGGAACCGCGGCGATAGTCATTTGTCATACTCAGCTACCGTCTTGCTACTGAGCGGTCGCGGTCGCGTTGGCGCCCGCGGCTGCATCCTGCGAAAAGTCAAGTGTAACGCTCTCGCTGGGCTCCACCATGCCATAAGCGCCCGCAAGGTCGCGAATGCGCGTGTCGGCGCCATAGACCGAATGCATGACCTCCAGGTCGGAGCTCTCATCGGTCGCCTTTTCGAGCGTATTGGTAAGCTCGGCGTTGCTGTTGAGCACCTGGGCCGTAACACCGGCGAGCGCCACGCGGGCGACGCCGATCGTCATGAAGATAGCCGCAATGATGCAAAACGTTTTAAGAACGCTCATGAAAACCGGGCTTACCGCCTGGTTTGCCTGACGGCCCGCGCCCGTGTAGACATCAAAGCGCGGCGTGCGCTGCTCACGGGGAGCAACGGGGGCCTGCGGCGTCTCACGATAGGCGGGCATGGCGTTCATATCATAGGCGAGTGCTGCGCTTGAAGTGTTGTAGCCCATGATATGCCGCCTCCCATCCCGAGTACGTTGGTAGTGTGTTTAAGCTTCGTTTATGGTGCGAGCGGGAGGTCCAATATCACGCGGTCGCGCCTACAGACGCTGCGCCACGCGGATTTTGGCTGATCTCGCCCGAGGGTTGCGCTCAACCTCATCAGGCTGTGCAACCAAGGGTTTGCGGGTGATGACCTTGAGTATCGGCACGTTGCCGCACACGCACACCGGAATCTCCGGCGGACACGTGCACCCCTGGCTCATCTCCTTAAAGTGGTTCTTTACGATACGGTCCTCGAGCGAGTGATATGAGATGACGCAGATACGTCCGCCCGGGTTGAGCCACCTGGTGGCGGCATCAAGCCCTCGTTCGAGCACATCGAGCTCGTGATTGACCTCGATGCGAATGGCCTGGAAACTTTTCTTGGCCGGGTGTCCGCCATGCCGACGAGCGGCAGCCGGGATACCCGCCTTGATGATCTCGACAAATTGGCCGGTGGTTTCGATCGGTTCTTGCTCGCGGCGGCGCACGATCTCGCGCGCGATCTGCGAGGCGAACTTCTCTTCGCCGTAGACGCGTAGAATCCGAGCGAGGTCGTGTTCGTTATAGGTGTTGATGACCTCAGCTGCGTTTAAGGTGTTATTACCCGGATCCATCCGCATGTCCAATGGGGCGTCCTCGTTATACGAAAAGCCCCTTCCAGGGATATCGAGTTGCGGTGACGAAACGCCCAAATCGAACAGGAAGCCATCGACCCCGGGCACCTCGGCCGAGCAAAGCAGCTCGTCCAAGTCGCCGAAGTTGCCCTTCAGCAGCTGGTGCGGAACGCCGGGAACCTCGCGGTCCAGACGGGCGCCAGCGGCCTCGAGGGCCATGTCGTCCTGATCGACGCCGAGCAAAAGACCCGTCTCCCCCACCTGCGCAGCCATCTTTACCGAATGGCCGGCACCGCCAAGGGTGCAATCGCAGACAACGGAGCCGCTCTTTAGCCGCAGCGACTCAAGCACTTCGCCGAGCATGACAGGTTCATGCCGATATTCTTGTGTCAAGATCCCACGCTCCATCCGTTACCCGTGCCTTGCCCTTACGAGAAGAAGAGGTCCAGCAGGGCCTCATCGTCATCGTCCTCATCGGCCGCGGCGCGATCCCAAACCTCAAGGTGGTCGTAGTTGCCCACAACCGTGACCTCGCGGTCGAGGTTCGCCTGCTTGCGGAGAGACTCGGAAAGACCGATACGACCGGCGCTGTCCACGTCCATCGACGTGGTGCGCTTGTTGATCGCCCTCATGAGCTTCTGGTCATTAATGTCACGCGGGTTAAAACCCTCGTGGCCCTCACGACCCGCGAAGAGTCCTTCGACCCACTTATCGAAGGCCTCGGCAGAGAACACGTACAGAGCATCGACATCCAGGGCTTTGAACACGCGAACGTGCTCTCCAAGCTCCTCGCGAAGGGGTGCAGGCAGGGACAGACGACCTTTTGCATCGAGATTGCGCTCGTATGCACCAGTCATTCCCATGTGCGCCCTCCCCTCGGTTACTCAGATGGCACGTACGCGGGGAACCACCCCGCCTGTCGACGTCATTAATAATATGGGGAACCGCCCCATTTTTCAACACCTTTCCCCACCCCTTCCCCCACCCCGCCCCACCACTCCACCCACCATATATTGCAAAACACCCCCAATCATATGTTCGAAAACACAATATGTTGTGTTTACAGCAACGGCGGGATGCCACCTGTGGCACCCCGCCTTTCAACCTCAACCTTCAAGTTGACCTTGAGGCGATTTTTGCGTCCCTTTACATGCCGTTCACATCGCCCCCAAACTCCCCCACCCAAGGCACATGCGGCCCGCCACCGCGACGACAAGTGGCAAAAAATGGGACGGACCCCAGATTGCCCATGCGCGCGCAAAAGCACGCCGCGGCAATCTGGGGCCCGTCCCCAAATACCTATAGATATGCAGGCCAGCGATGTGTTAACGATGTGCCAGCGGGTGCGCCGCCAGATAGACCTCGGTCAGTTGCGTACGATCGACATGCGTGTAGACCTGCGTGGTCGATATATCAGCATGTCCCAAGATCTCCTGTAGCACACGGAGGTCTGCACCGCCCGCAAGCATATGGGTGGCAAAGGAGTGACGCAGCGTATGGGGATGGAGTCCCACCAGCCCCACCTGGCGCCCGTAGCGCTCACAGATGGAATGGATGCCCTGGCGCGACAGACGGCGGCCGTTCTTATTTAAAAAGACCGCCGAGGTCTCGGTTCCGTGGGCATGGGCCGCCAAGCGAGAACGCCCCTCAGTTAAATAGAGCGTCAGAGCTCGCGCCGCGCTTCCCACCAGCGGGGACAGGCGTTCCTTTGAGCCCTTACCGCGAACGAGCACAAAGCCATCGTCGATATGGATATCGCCCACATCGAGCCCCACCAACTCGCTCACACGCAAGCCGCATCCGTAGAGCACTTCCAAGATGGCATGGTCGCGCAAGCCCATCTCGCCCTCGGGGAAGTCTTGATCGAGCAGCGCCGAGACATCCTCCACCGATAGATACTCCGGCAAACGCTCAGCCTTTTTAGGCAGGCGCAACGCCGCCGTTGGATTTTGGGCCACAATCCCATCGCGCACCAAAAAGGCATGCAGGCCCTTCACGGCCGCAAGCGCACGCTCCACCGAGGCATCGGAATAGCCCCCATCGCGACGGTCGGCGACAAAGCCCTCCACGACCTGACGAGTCGCCTCATCAAAAGACATGATGCCCGCCCGCTCCAGATAGGCGCAGTACGTCGTCAGGTCACGACGGTAGGCCGCAATCGTGTTGCGCGCCAAACCCCGCTCGACCGCGAGGTAATCGAGATACTCCCCCGCCGCCACGGCGAGCGACGAGGGAGTAGCTTCGGTATGTTCTTTGTTCGCCGGCACCCTTAGTCCGTAGCGAGGTTCATGGGCGTCACCTGTAGGCGATCGACACCCTCGTGCTGACCGATCGAGGCACGCACGAACTCTCGGAACAGCGGCTGCGGGTTGGTCGGACGGCTCTTGAACTCGGGGTGAGCCTGGGTTGCCACATACCACGGATGCACGTCGCGCGGCAGCTCGACCATCTCGACCAGGCGCTCGTCGGGTGAGAGGCCAGAGATAACCAAGCCGGCGTCCTCGAGCTGGTCGCGGAAGGCGTTGTTAAACTCAAAGCGGTGACGGTGACGCTCGTAGACGAGATCCTCGCCATATGCCTCGCGAGCGAGGGTATCGGCGGCGAGCTTGCACGGATAGGCGCCCAGACGCATGGTGCCGCCCTTCTCGGTCACATCCTCCTGCGAGCTCATCAGATCGATGACGCTAAACGGACCGTCCGGGTCGAACTCGGAGGAGCTGGCGCCGGCAAGGCCGACGACGTTGCGGGCGAACTCGCACACGGCCACCTGCATACCCAGGCAAATGCCCAGATACGGAATCTTGTGCTCGCGGGCAAACTCGGCCGCGAGGATCTTGCCCTCCAGGGCGCGCTTGCCAAAGCCGCCGGGGACCAGGATGCCCGAAGCGTCGCCCAGAACTTCGGAGACATTCTGCTCGTCGAGGCTCTCGCCGTCGACCAGCTGGACGTCCACATGGCGATCGTAGAAGACACCCGCATGGTGCAGGGCCTCGATAACCGACAGGTACGCATCGGGCAGCTGCGTGTACTTGCCAACGACGGCAATCTTCACCTTGTCGGCGTGATGGTTGGCGTGATTCTGTTTGCGCAGGAACTCGTTCCACTCGCTCATGTCGCGCTCACGCGGGTCCAGACCCAGGCGCTCGCAAATGCGCAGGTCAAAGTCCTGCTCGGCAAGCAGCTGCGGAACATCGTAAATGCTCGCGCAGTCCTCGTTGGTAAAGACGCAATCGGTGTCGACGTCGCAGAAGCTTGCGATCTTCCCGCGGATAGCGTCATCGATATGGTGGTCGGAGCGCAACACGATAATATCGGGCTGGATGCCAAAGCTGCGGAGCTCCTTGACGGAATGCTGCGTGGGCTTGGTCTTGACCTCGTGGGCGGCGGCGATATAGGGAACGAGCGACACGTGGATGTAGCAGACGTTCTCGGGGCCGGCCTCCTTGCGGTACTGACGAATGGCCTCGACAAACGGTTGGGACTCGATGTCGCCAATCGTGCCGCCCAGCTCGGTGATGACTACATCGGAGCCGGTCTGCTCCTCGATGCGGCGGAACTTATCCTTAATGGCATTGGTGACGTGAGGAATCACCTGCACGGTACCGCCTAAAAAGTCACCGCGACGCTCGCGGGCAATCAGGCTCTTATAGATGGCACCAGTCGTAAAGTTGGAATCGCGGGTCAGGTTCTCGTCGATAAAGCGCTCGTAGTGGCCCAGGTCCAGATCGGACTCGTAGCCGTCCTCGGTCACAAAGACCTCGCCATGCTGGAACGGGCTCATGGTGCCGGGGTCGACGTTCAGATACGGGTCGGCCTTTTGCATCGTTACCTTGTACCCGCGCGACTTGAGCAGACGGCCCAGCGAGGCCGCGGTAATACCCTTGCCCAGAGACGAAACCACGCCGCCGGTCACGAACACATGCTTGGTCATATTGAGTTACCTGCGCTTCCCGTAGAAGTTGTCCATACACATCTTACGGGTCTTCATTGTAATACTCGCGACGCACGCCGCACGCAATTTTTCTTACGCGCAATAGCATTTCTCCATCTTGAAACAAAACGCCGCCCGGTTTCCCAGGCGGCGTCGCTATGGCAAGGGTTACATGCTGCTATCGATCAGCAACCTCGTCCTCAAGCATTTCTTGAACGAGCATGCCGGTACGGACGCCCTCAAGATACCACTCACCACGTTCGGTGAGGCAAATGCCATTTGCAAGCTGACCGCCGTCGTCGCTATAACGCGAGACGACATCAATCATACCTTCGGAATCCAAGCGATCGATTGCGGCGCGGGCACGATACGGCGAAACCCCCACGCGCTCGGCAAGCGTTTTGCGCGAGAAACCATACGGCCCGCCATTGTCTTCGGTTTGCTGGTCGATCTCCATCAACACCAGCACCTCGACACGCTTCATATCGTTAACACTCGCACGACCCTTGCCCGCCATAGCAGCCTCCTCAAACCGAGCACGAGCATCTAACGCGCCGTGCGCGACCGACACACCTCACGATGGCAGGTAATATCCATCATGCGGCATCCCGCTAAGGATGAAACAGTTACGGTTATTGTATACCGCTCAAATTGTTTCTAGGCAGGTAAACAGCTATTTTTCGCCGAAATAGACGCTTTATTGATCAAAAAGCCGTACCGGGCGCTAACCCGATACGGCCAAAATGCAATGCAATTACCGCGGTGCTTCAAACTTAGCGATGGAAGAAACCGCGGCGCTCAAACTTGGGCTCGCAGCACACGTTGATACCCAGTTTGCGCAGTACCGTCTCGTCCGTCGGCGAGATAATCACGCTAAAGAAGGCATCGCAACCGCGCAGCTGCTCCAGGCCCGAAAGGACGCGAGCGGCCGTCTCACTCGTGGCCGAGGTGATCGACAGCGCCATAAGCGTCTCGTCGGTGTGGAGGCGCGGGTTTTTGCTGCCCAGGAAATGCGTCTTGAGCTTGCTGATGGGCTCGATCGCCTCATCGCTAATGACCTCGAGCTCAAGGTCGACGCCCGAGACATGCTTGAGGGCGTTCATAATGAGCGAACTTGCGGCGCCCAGGCGCGTGGAGGTCTTACCGGTCACCACGGAGCCATCGGGCATGACCATGGCACCCACGGGACCACCCGTCAGCTGCTCCCTGGTGAGGGCCGCCGAGCGCGCCGGTGAGTAGTTCTTATCGATGCCGGCTTTCTTCATAATAATCTTGAGACGGTCGACTTGCTCATCGCCCACGCCGGTACGGCGCACATTTTCGACCGCGGTAAAGTAGCGGCGAACGATCTCCATCTTGGAAGCGTCGCGGCAGGCATCGTCATCGGTGATGGCAAAGCCGACCATATTGACGCCCATGTCCGTAGGGCTCTGGTAGGGGCTCTTGCCCAGGATCTTTTCCATCAGGGCACGGACTACCGGGAAGGCCTCGACGTCGCGGTTGTAGTTGACCGTGGTCTTGTTGTAGGCCTCCAGGTGGAAGGAGTCGATGATATTGGCGTCATCGAGGTCAGCCGTGGCGGCCTCGTAGGCAATATTGACCGGATGCGTCAGAGGAAGATTCCAGACCGGGAAGGTCTCGAACTTGGCATAGCCGGCGGCCGTGCCATGCTTGTGCTCGTGATAGAGCTGAGACAGGCAGGTGGCAAGCTTGCCCGAGCCAGGACCGGGGGCAGTGACCACAACGAGCGGTCGGGTGGTCTCGACAAACTCGTTCTTGCCATAGCCATCGTCGGACACGATCAGATCGACATCGTGCGGATACCCCTCGATGGGATAGTGCAGCTTGGCGGGAATACCGAGCGCGTTCAGGCGGTTGCGGAACACATCGGCAGCGGGCTGGCCGGCGTACTGGGTGATGACCACAGCCGCGACGGCAAAGCCGTTGCCGCGGAACAGGTCGACCAGGCGCAAAACGTCCTCGTCATAGGTAATGCCCAGGTCACCGCGAGCCTTGTTCTTCTCGATGTGGTTCGCGTTAATGGCGATGATGACCTCGACGTCGTCGGCTATGCTCTTGAGCATGCGAAACTTGCTGTCCGGCTCAAAACCCGGCAGCACGCGGCTCGCGTGATAGTCGTCAAACAGCTTGCCGCCAAACTCCAAATACAGCTTGCCGCCAAACTGCGAGATGCGCTCCTTAATATGAGCGGCCTGCAGCTCGATATATTTCGCGTTGTCGAAACCCTGGCGCATGTATGGCTCCCGTCCCGTTTTGTAAATTAAGTTCCTACGCGATTATAACGGAGCCTGCCCTCCCCGATGCCCAGGCCGTCAACAGGCACCAACCAAACACGCCCACCGCAACCGCCGGGGACCCGGGGTGGCTCATTTGGAACGGGAAACAAGGCACTCAGCACCAACAATGAAAACGTCGCAGGTTAAGCATAAGCCAGCGAAAGCCCGCCAGAGTAGGCAAAGCGCCCCTGCACCAACAATGGAAAGCGCCGCAGGCAGAGGGCGGACAGCGAGCGCCGTCCAGGACGTACAAGTTGGCATGAAAAAGGCAAGGCATAGACCTTTTGGTCATGCCTTGCCTTTTGAATGACAAATTGTCGTCCTGGGCGGCGCGCAGCGTCGACCGGTTCCGGCGTTTGGTAAAACGCCGGAACGCAAGTCGCCCCCTCCCGCGCACGGAACGGGAGGGGGCTAAAGGTAGGAGTCTACCGGTGGGTTGACCCCACCGGACAGACGATGACCAGATGATCCTTTACAGGATCGTCAAGGTTTCCGTGGGGTACCCGTTGGGTACTTAGATCATCACGCAAGCGATGGTCAGGATGATGGCGCAGACGACGGAGAGAGCGACGATGAGCTTAAGAGCAAACTTGAGCCAGGTCGTCCACTCGATCTTGGCCAGGGCAAGACCGCCCATGATGGCGCCGGAAGTCGGGGTGAACAGGTTCACGATGCCGATGGCGGCGGAGTAGATCATGACCATGACCTCGGGCGAGAAGCCGAGCTTAACAGCCAGCGGTCCCATGATGGGCATGGACACGGTAGCCATACCAGAGGTCGAGGGGATCAGGAAGGACAGGCCGAAGTAGACCAGGAAGCTCATGGGAGCGAAGATCACGCCGGACAGGCCAGCCAGAGCATTGGCGGCAGCGTCGAGGACGTAGACGTCGAGGCCGGTGCTAGCCATGAGGACGGAGATACCACGGGCAAGAGCGATGACGAGGACAACGGACATCATGTCGGCAGCGCCGGTGATGAAGGTGTTGACGATCTGCTTCTCGGACAGGCCGCCGATAATACCGATCAGGACAGCCATGAGGAAGAACCAGGTGGAAGCCTCGTCGAAGTACCACTGGCCAATGGGCAGGCCGGTGATCAGGGCAGACCAGCCCTGAACGATGGCGTTACCGTCGGCGTCATAGACAGCGCCAGCATCGAAGAAGTTGGCGACGCCCTCGTTGAGGTCGGCTAGCGGAATGAAGCCGACGATCATGACGACGAAGGTGAAGGCAAAGGCGATCAGAACACCCTTCTGACGACCGGTGAGCTTGACCTCCTTGTTAACCTCGGAAGCAGCCTTGCCGTGAGTCTCTTCGGCGTCCTTGAGCTCCTGCATCGAAAGGATGGTGGAACCCTTGTCAGCCTTAACCTTCTTGGCATAGTTCATGACGAAGAAGATGGACATGCCGGTGGTAACAATCCACAGGACGGCACCGAGGCCGATGATGATGGACTGGTTGACCT
The DNA here is from genome assembly GCF_028209625.1 of Collinsella aerofaciens. GTDB lineage: Bacteria > Actinomycetota > Coriobacteriia > Coriobacteriales > Coriobacteriaceae > Collinsella > Collinsella aerofaciens_AM. The sequence continues at coordinate 302,105 of NZ_JAQLDU010000001.1, forward strand.
CGATGCCAACGCCGGTCAGAGCGTCGACGGCAGCGCCGACGGCGAACGGGTTAACCGTGGAGCCGAGGCAGCCGCAGCCAGCGCCGAGCAGGACGGTAGCGGCGCCGACCATGGGGTCGAAGCCAGCAGCCATCATCGTAGCGGCGAGCAGGGCGTAGAAGGGAACAGTCTCCTCGCACATACCATAGGTGGTACCACCGAGGGAGAAGATGAGCATCAGCACGGGAACGAGCATGATCTCATTGCCCTTAAGCTTCTGCACCAGAACGGCAATGCCGTTGTCCAAGGCGCCGGTTTCGGTCATCATGCCGAGGAAGCCGCCGAGGATCATAACGAAGAGGCAAACGGGCAGAGCGTCGGCGAAGCCCTTGACAGGGGCGGTGCAGAAATCGCTCAGGCGGGCAGCGGTAACCTCGCCACCGGACGTACCGGAGACGATAACGGTAATAACCGCGACAATTGCCAGCAGAGCAAGAAGAATGGTGAACGATGAAGGCATACCGCGCTTTTTCTTAGCGGTCTCAGTCATAGTTCTCATCCCCCCTTCATAAATCATTTACTGATCTCGCCCGAAGCGGCTCTTCCGTGCCGTGCATGTCGCTCGGTGCGAGATTTTTACCAGACAAAAGCGCTCGGGGTGCGCAGCAATACACCCCGAGCGAGATGCTAGATGCTCTTACTTGAGCGTGGCGTACATGACAGCCTTGATGGTGTGCATGCGGTTCTCGGCCTCGTCGAAGACCTTGGAAGCGGGGCTCTCGAAGACCTCGTCAGTGACCTCCTGCTCGGTGATGCCGAACTGCTCGCACTTCTCGGCGCCAATCGTGGTGTTGGTGTCGTGGAAGCTGGGCAGGCAGTGCAGGAAGATGGCACCCGGGTTGGCCATAGCCATGACCTCAGAGGTAACGCGATACGGGGTGAGCTGAGCGATGCGCTCGGCCCAGACCTCGTCAGGCTCGCCCATGGAGACCCACACGTCGGTGTAGAGAACGTCGGCACCGGTGACGCCGTCCTTGACGTCGGTGGTCAGCTTGATGGTGCAGCCGTTAGCCTCAGCGATGGGCTTGCAGGCCTCGATGACGTCGTCAGCGGGCATGCACTCCTCGGGGCCGCAGGCCACGAAGTTCATGCCGAGCTTGGAGCAGACGACCATGAGGGAGCGGGCAACGTTGTTCTTGCAGTCGCCCATGAAGACGAGGGTCTTGCCCTTGATGTCGTAGTTGAAGTTCTCCTGGACGGTCAGGATGTCGGCGAGCATCTGGGTGGGATGCCACTCAGTGGTCAGGCCGTTCCACACAGGCACGCCGGACTTAGCAGCGAGCTCCTCGACGTCGTCCTGGGCAAAGCCACGGAACTCGATGCCATCATACATGCGGCCGAGAACGCGGGCGGTATCCTCGATGGACTCCTTCTTGCCCATCTGCGACGAACCCGGATCGAGGTAGGTGACGCCCATGCCCAGATCCATGCCGCCGACCTCGAAGGCGCAGCGGGTACGAGTGGAGGTCTTCTGGAAGAGCAGAACGATGTTCTTGCCCTCGAGATAGCGGTGCGGAACGCCAGCGCGCTTCATGTCCTTGAAGTTCTTGGAGAGCTTGAGCAGGTACTCGATCTCCTCGGTGGTGAGGTCGAGGAGCTTGAGGAAGCTACGGCCGGAGAGGTTAACACCCATGGTTCGTTTCCTTTCGAAGAAATGAATTACGTAAGTATTAGTGTCGCCCGTTTGACGGGCGAAACCGGTGCGGTTGTAGGGAGACCGCACCGGAAACGGAAAGACTTAGAGGTCCTCGCGCCAGAAGGGCATGCTCATGCAGCGCGGGCCGCCACGGCCGCGGGAGAGCTCGGCGGAGGGCACGACGAGAAGGTCCAGGCCCTCCTTGTACAGCACGTCGTTGGTGACGGTGTTGCGGGCGTAGACGCAGATCTTGCCGGGCTCGACGCACAGGGTGTTGGAGCCGTCGTTCCACTGCTCGCGGGAGGCCGCGAT
>NZ_JAQLDU010000020.1 GCF_028209625.1 Collinsella aerofaciens
TGAAAGCGTCCTAGTGTTCGCTTCTAATAAAGAAGGCCAAGATTCGGGACGCAGTTCAATTTAAGTCTGTCCCCAATGAGTGCCGCCAGGGACAGCCCTTGCCAGCCCGGCCGGCGAGCCGGCAGATCGGCAAAGACTGTCCCCAGCGACCAGTCGTTTAAGAACGTCCCCGATGACCAGGTAGCTAGGCATGGGATTTGGCGCGGGTGAGGGCCATGCCTACGGCGGTGATGGCCGCGGCAAAGAGCACCGTAACGCCCAGGTCGCAGGCGATGTCGCCCAGCACGGTGGACGTCAGGTCCGCGGCGAGCGCCTTGCCGATCGCGTCGTTCACCCAAAACGTCGGCACAAAATGCGCCACGGTCTGCACGGCCGAGCCCATGAGCGACAGCGGCATCCAGGCGCCACCCAAAAACGTCATGAGCATGCCGAGTAAGTTGCCCACACCGTTGAGCAGCTCCTCGCGCGCGCCCAGGCTCGACAGCGTAAAGCCAACGGCCAGCGGCGTGCACGCCAGGGCAAACGTTGCCGCCAGCGCCAGGCACACGCGGCCCACGCCGACCTCGGCAACCGCGCCGGCAAAGCCCACGACGCCCATCATGCTCGACACAAGCCAGATGCAAACGGTGAGCACGGCGGCGGCCGCGAACACGGCAAGCGAACGCTGGCGCTCGGAGAGCGGGGCGGCCTCCATGCGGCGCACGCGCTCGGGCTCGTTCATGCCCGAGAACACCAGCCCCACCGACACGATGACCGACGAGATGATCGCGTACGCGCCAAAGTTGAAGTACGACTCGAGCGTGGCAGCAGCAGTCGAGTCGACCTTGACCTGCTCGATCTGGACCTCCGCGCGCTTTGCGGCCGCGTGCTCGGCGGCCCTTGCGACATCACCGTTGGAGGCAGCGGGTTCAAGCGCCGCCGCGGCGCCCGCGAGCGAGATCCAGCGCGAGGCCTCGGCGGACGAAAGCGCCGCCGCCATGGTGCCGGAGCCATAGGCCACGTCGAGCTTGGGCAGGGATTCCCCCGCGCGGGAGGCCGCGATCAGGTCGTCCTCGAACCCTTCCGGGATAAAGAACACGCAATCGGCACTACCCTTGGCGCTGTTGCTCTTGGAGAGCGCGTCGGCAAGGTCGTACGTGTCGTCGCCGACGCCCGTGACCAGGTCAAAGCGTGAGCCCAGGTGCTTGGTAAGCGCCCGCGAAAGGTCGCTATTGTCGCGGTCGACCACGATCACGTTGGTGTCGTAAGGCTTGTACTCGGTAAGCTGAGACGAATTCCAGCTGACGGAGGCCGCGATAAACACACCCAACAGCGAAATGAACACCGTGTAGATGAGCAGATAGAGCGGGTGCGCGAGCGCCATGCGAAGCGCGGTCTTAAAGGTGCTCATAGCGGCTCCTTCCAAAGATCAGCGTAGCGGCGGCGACAAACACCAGGGCCATCAGGACGAGCGCGCCGGCGCGAACAGCGAAGGGCCCCAGGTCCTCAAAGAAATACAGGCGATTGAACATATCGCAGATGAGCTTGACGGGGTTGAGCCAGCACTCGACCGGACAAGCGCGGGCGACGTCGTCGGCAAGCGCCATCGCCGGCTCGCCGTAGAGGCCGGCGAACAAAGCGCGCGTGGTGGCAAAGCCCGTGAGGATGCCCGACTTGGATGCCTTGCCGCCCTTAACGGGAAGCGTGCCCACAAAGAGCCCCAGGCCCGTGGCGGCAAGCGCGGATGCAGCCCCGCCCAGCAGGCACAACCCCTCGCGCCCGCCAAAGTCGACGCCCACGACCAGGTGCACGTAGCCGATCGCAACCGCCATCGATGCAAAGGAAACCAGCCACGAGCCGACAAAAATGCCGGCCAGCGACGCCGTCTTGGAGACGCCGCCCACGCAGCGACGCGCGCCGAGGCCGGACAGGTTGGGCTGCAGATCGACGACGGCCAGGGCCGCAAACTCGGCAGACATCATCGCGACCAGGCCAAAGAGTGCGAAATAGTAGATGGTCGCAGCGTCGGGCGTGGTGCGCGTAAGGCTCACGCGACGGGTGCCGCCCTCGAGCGATAGGGCGCGCGCAACCGCCTCCGGATCGGCGAGCGCCGCCGGATCATCTTGAGCAATCTGGGCCATGAGCTCGGCATTTTGCGTATACGAGCTTGCTACCGTCTCCAGAATGCTGCGGTCGGTGAGTACCGACGACGCACGCGAGCCGTCATAGCTCGAAAGCAACGTGAGTTTGGGCGTGCCCGCGTCGTCGACCGTATAGATGCCCGCGACCTCGCCGGCCTTGAGTGCCTTGCGCGCGGCAGCCAAGTCTTCGTACTCGCTCACATCGAGCAGTTGATCGTCGCCCTCCCTGGCAAGCGAGGTCGCCACGTCCTTAAAGGACGAAGCGCCCCAGGTTTCGTCAGCGACAACGGCTACCGGCACCGGGTCGATCTTGCCGTCAGAGCTCAGGTTCGCAAACATAAACATGAACATCGTTAAAAGCGCGACGGGAAAGATCGCGCCCCAGACCCATGTGCTCGGCCGGCGCAATAGCGTCTTGGCCGTGGTTATGATGGTGTTGAACATGGCTGCCCCCTAGTCGCGCAGCTCGCGGCCGGTGATCTCGAGGAACACATCGTTGAGCGTGGGCGGCTCGCTCCACACGCGGCCGAGCGCCACGTCGGCGGCGCGCAGCGTGTCAAGGATGTCGACCAAGTTGTGCGGGCTCGCTTCGCAGGTGCAGACAAGCTCGCCGTCGGACAGCTCAACCGAAAGCACATGCTCGAGGGCGCGCAGTCGCTCGACCGTGGCGGGCTCGACGGCGCCGACCTCGACGGTCACGCGCTCGCCCATCTGAATCATGCGCTTGAGCTCGTCGTTAGTGCCCTGCGCCAGCACGCGCCCACCATCCATGATCATGATGCGGTTGCAGATCTGCTCGACTTCCTCCATGTAATGGCTGGTATACACCACCGTGGCGCCTTCGCCGCGCAGGCGGCAGATGCCCTCCAGGATGGCGTTGCGGCTCTGTGGATCGACTGCCACCGTAGGCTCGTCAAAAAAGATGAGCTCGGGCTTGTGCGCGATGCCGCAGGCAATGTTGAGGCGGCGTGCCAGGCCGCCCGAGAGCTTGCCGGGGCGGAACTTGGTAAAGTCGCCCAGGCCGACAAAGTCGATCGCCTCGTCCACCAGCGCGCGGCGGCGTTTGCGGTCGTTGACGTAAAGACTGCAGAAATAGTCGATGTTCTCACGCACGGTAAGCTCGTCAAACACCGCCACCTGCTGCGGCACCACGCCGATGCGGCGCTTGAGGTCGTAGCGGGCGGGCGTCATGGGCTCACCGAACAGCTCGATGGCGCCCTTGTCGTAGGCAAGCAGCTGCAGGATACAGTTGATGGACGTGGTTTTGCCCGAGCCGTTGGGGCCGAGCAGGCCAAAGATCTCGCCGGGGGCGATGTTCAGGTTAAAGTGGTCGAGCGCAATAAGATCGTCATAGCGCTTGACGAGGTTTTCAACATGGACGATGTCTGTCATGAGGCGGCCCTTCTGTTGGTTGCGGCCCGGTACGATTGCATCATCGCAGGAGTGGGTGGCACGCGCCAGTGAGCTTTGTCACGAGTGCGGAGGTCTTGGTCGTGCGGCCTGCCGACGCCCCCGCTTTGCCGCGTGGGAGGAATGTCACGGTTGCGCAGGCGGCCCCTCCACCGTGCGCGGCTTCGCGTACAATACCCGTATGAACAGGCTTTTCGACAAATCGATCGTGCTGGCGTGCTGTATTGCGGCCGCCATGGGTCTTGCTGTGAACGCTCACCTGGTCGCGGCGTTTTGCCTTGGCGTTATTGCCACCTCGCTGGCCGAGGTCGCACGGGGGAACCGCGCCTGCCGTGCGAGCGAGGCCGCGAGCTACGTTTACGTCATCGCGGCTGTCTTCGTGCCGCCGTTTGTGCCGTTTGCGCCTCTCGCCCTCTATGACATCGCGCGGCGCGTGCGCCATGAGCACGCCTGGATCGCGCTGGGTGTCGGCGCCGTCTTTGCCTGTACGCTCGTCGCGGACCTTCGCGCCGACGCGCTCACCGCCCGAACGCTCCTGCTGACCGCCATCCTTTCGGTTGCCGCCACCTTGCTATCGCTACGTACCGCCCAGCTGGAGCGCGAGCAGCAGCGCATGCGCCGCATCCGCGACGAGCTGCAGGAACGAGCCCTCGCGCTCGAAGCGCGCAACCGCGACCTCGCCGATCGCCAGGACTACGAAGTCGAGCTCGCGACGCTCGCCGAACGCGCCCGCATCGCGCGCGAGATCCACGATAATGTCGGGCACCAGCTCACGCGTGCCTCGCTGCAGACCGAGGCCCTGCGCGTCGTGCACGCCGGCGAGCCCGGCGTCGCCGCCGATTTCGCCGACGTCAAACGCACGGTTGACGAGGCGCTCCAGCTTGTGCGTACTAGCGTCCATTCGCTCAACGACAACGCCGTCGACCTTTCCGTGCAGCTCGAACGCATTGTTGAAGGCGCGCGCTCGGACGGCGGCCCGCAGATTGAGCTTGAAGTTATGACTGAACATACGCCCGCAAATGTCGTCAACTGCTTTGCGGCGGTCCTGCGCGAGGCGCTCTCCAACACCATGCGCCACGCTTGCGCCCATGCTGTCACTGTACGATGCATGGAACATCCGTCGTTTTACCAGCTCATCGTTACCGACGATGGCGTGGGCGGGGTTCAAGCAAGCGGCCGCAACGTCGCAGAAGGCATGGGGCTCGCCTCCATGCGCGAGCGCGTCGAGGCGCTTGGCGGCACCTTCACCGCCGGTCCGCGCGCCGGCACCAGCGGCTGGCGTGTGTTTGCCACCGTTCCCAAACCGCAAGGAGATGAGGGCCGATGAGGCTCATCGTTGTCGACGACGACCGCCTAGTGGTCGATTCGCTCAAGATTATCCTGGGCGCCCAGCCGCAGATCGAGGTGGTGGGCACCGGCGCCAATGGCGACGACGCGGTCGCGCTCTACGGCGAGCACGCGCCCGACATCGCGCTGCTCGACATTCAGATGCCGGGACGCGACGGACTTTCGGCGGCACGCGAGATCCTTGAGCGCGACCCTGCGGCGCGCGTGGTGTTTCTGACGACATTCTCGGATGACGAGTATATTGTGTCGGCACTCAAACTGGGCGCCCGCGGCTACCTGATCAAAACCGATGTCGCCGCCATTCCACCGGCACTGGCGCAGGTCATGGACGGCAAACGCGTGCTCGAGGGCAAGGCGATCGAGGATATCGACTTTGACGGAACGGGCGTTGAGGCGGGCACGCCTCGCCGGCCCGCCGCCTTTGCCAGCCTGACCGACCGTGAGTTCGAAGTCGCCGAGCTCATCGCCCGCGGCCTCGACAACAAGGAGATCGCCGCCACCGCCTACATGGGCGAAGGCACCGTACGCAACCACATCAGCTCGATCCTTGCCAAAATGGGTCTGCGCAACCGCACCCAAATCGCCATCGCCTACCTGCGAGGGTAATTACCCAACGGCCAACCGCCCCGGCATAGCAAAATGGCTGCTACCGATTTAATACCATTTCAAAACTATGCCGGTTTACGGGGCTAAACTCAGGACCCCCATCCATACCCGCGTTTTCTGCAAAATAACGACTCGTCTACCTGCGGTTTTATTTTCACGAATATCGGCATGGTTGGGGACTCGTGACTCAGCCCCGTAAACCGGCATAGTTTTGTTCGGGCGGCCCTGCACGAGCGCCTCCGCAAGCCTCGCGAGACCAAAATGATCCGTTTTCCTCCGTCCCCAAGGGATCAGCCGGAACCGCTAGCCACGAAACCTGCCCATCTACTACGTTTGACTCGATACCCCCGACCATACCCGCTTTTCATGCAAAATCGCAGGCGTTCTACCTGCGATTTTTATTTCGCATTACTTGCCATGGTTGAGGGTAGCAGCCTAAACGTAGTAGATGGGCCCATTTCGTGGCAGGCGGGTCACGCGGCAGCCCTCGCAAGGCAAAAATGATCCGTTTCCCTCTGTCCACGGGAGATCAAAGGCTGTTACTGATATGGTGCCATTTCAAAACTATGCCGGTTTACGGGGCTAAAGTCGGAGCCCTCATCCATACCCCCTATTTTTGAAAAACAGCAAGCAGTCTACCTGCGGTTTTATTATCTTGGTTTTCGATATGGTCGGAGGTTCGCTATCCAGCCCCGTAATCCGGCATAGTTTTGTTCGCGACGGCCCAACCGCGCGTTTAAGCGCGGGGCCGGCGGGGCATTTTTGCCCCGCCGGCCCCTATTCCAGTTCTACTCCTGCGCTACTCCGGCTTAGTTTCTACCGTGGGAGTCTTGTCCGCCGCAACTGGAGTGCGGGCGGTGTCCATGCTCAGGCAGTGTTTAGGGCAGCTTTCGATGCACTCGCCGCACACCACGCAAGCATACGGGTCGATCGACCACGTTCCGCCCTTGCGATCGACCGCGAGCGCGCCCGCCGGGCAACGCCGCGCGCACATGCCGCAGCAGATGCACACGTCCATGTCATTGACGATATGCCCGCGCAAGCGCTCGGGCGCCGTCAGCTTCTCCTGCGGATAGCACACCGTGACCGGCTGCTTGACCATAGAACCCAAGGCCATCTTGGCAAATGTCAGCAAACTCATGCCGCGCCTACCTTTCCGTGCAGCTAATGCAGGGGTCGATGGTCAGGATAATCATGGGCACGTTGGCAATGAGCACGCCCTGCAGCGCATGCGTCAGACCCGCCAGGTTTTGCGACGTCGGCGTGCGCACGCGGAAACGGTCCAGGTTCTTGGTGCCGTTGCCGCGCACATAGTAATACGCCTCGCCGCGCGGCTGCTCAATCACAACCTCGCCGCGCGCGCCGTCGGCCGGCGTGAGCTTGGTACGCCCACCGATACCGTCGTGCGGAATCTTGCCCACAAGCTCCTTGATGATGTCCATAGCCTGCGTGACCTCGGCGCAACGCACCTGGCAGCGGGCATAGCAGTCGCCATCGGTAGCGACAATTGGCTCAAACGCAGCCAGATCCGCATAGGCGCCGTCGCCAAACATGCGCACGTCATAGTCCACGCCCGAGGCGCGCCCGAACGGGCCGACCATCGACAGATCCAGCGCGTCCTTCTTGCTGATCACGCCCACGCCGTGCAGGCGCTCGCCGCAGCTGTCGTCGTCCAAAAAAGTATGCACCAGGGCCTCGTAGTCGGGACGCATGGCATCGAGCGTCTGGACAATACCCGCCAGCTCGGAGTCCTCGATATCGTGCTTAAGGCCGCCGATCTCATTGATCGACAGAATCACGCGGCCGCCGCACGTGCTCTCAAAGATCTTGAGAATCTGCTCGCGCAGGGTCCACGAACGATAGAACAGCGCCTCAAAGCCAAAGGCATCGGCGAGCAGGCCCAGCCACAGCAGGTGCGAGTGAATGCGCGAAAGCTCGTGCAAAATGGTGCGGATATACTGCACGCGCCCGGGCACCTCGATGCCGAGCATGCGCTCGCAGGCGCTGGCATAGCCGTAACTGTGGCCCACGGCGCAGATGCCGCAGATGCGCTCGGCGATGTAGCCAAACTGATGCATGTCGCGCTTTTCGGTGAGCTTCTCGAGTCCGCGGTGCACAAAGCCGATCTGCGGAATTGCCTCGAGAACGCGGTCGTCCTCGATCACCAGGTCCAGATGAAGCGGCTCGGGCAGCACCGGGTGCTGCGGGCCAAACGGAATAACGGAGCGATATGCCATGGACCTTACGCCTCCTTTTTCTGCTTGTCGCGGACGACCTTGGCGGCAAGCGCCGCGCGGACCTTGGCCGCTTTCTCGGGATCCATGGCGGCGAGCTTTGCCTCCATCTCGGCGGCCTTAAGTGCGGCCTTGGCCGCGGCCTCGTCATGCTGAGCATCGGAGCCGGCAGCCGCAGCGGGCCGAGCGACGGCGGCGCCCGCGGCATCGCCGGCGCCCGCAACGCCCTCCCCTGCAGCAGCCGCAGCCGCGGCGGCCTTCTCGGCAGCGGCCTTGCGCGCCTTGGCCTCGGCAGCCGCGCGGACCTTCATGGCCTTCTCGCGCGCGGCCTTCACCTCGGGCGTGATAACGCTCATGGGCTCGGCAGTCGAAACCTGGTAGAAAAAGCCCTTAAAGTCGATCTGCATATCGGTAATGGCAAGACCAAACAGGTCGTGGGCCTCATTTTCAAACGGGAACACCGCGGGGTAATACGAGCTGATGGACGGAATCTCCTGGTACTGGTCGATGCCCTCAACCACCAGATTCTCGATCGCATAGCTGCCGTCCTGCGCAATATGTTCCTGAGCAGCGCGAACGTTGATAAACGTATAGACCAGGCGATACGAGCCGTCGTCGACGTTGCGCTCGGCGTGCATCTGCACAAAGCGCGCGCCGACGCCCTTGAGCGCCTGGACATGCGACAGGAGCTCGTCGATCCCAACGGTGGTATAGATAGCCTTTTGCATTACTCGGCCTCCTTTGCAGCGGCGGGCGCACCGTCAGCCGTGCCTGCGTCGACACCGGCCCCGGCACCCGCAGCAGCCACAAACCCGTCCTCGCCCAGCTCAACGCCACCATCCCAGGTAGCAGCGCCGCCTACGGTAAGCGGGTCGCCGCCGGCACGCATCACGGCCTCCTTCTGATCAAGGATGCCGCACGCCTCCACAATGGCATCGATCACGGTCTCGGGGCGAATGGCGCATCCGGGCGCGTACACGTCCACGGGAATCGCGCGGTCCACGCCGCCGATCACGTTATAGGCATCGCGGAATACGCCGCCCGAGCACGCGCAGATACCGCAGGCCACCACGCACTTGGGCTCGAGCATCTGGTTGTAGATCTGGCGCACGACGGGCAGGTTCTGGGCATTGACCGAGCCCGTCACCAAAAAGATGTCCGCATGTTTGGGGTTGCCGGTGTTGACCACGCCAAAGCGCTCCGCATCGAACAGCGGCGTGAGCGAGGCCAGCACCTCGATATCGCATCCGTTGCAGCTCGAGCCGTCGTAATGAATAACCCACGGCGAGCGCGACATTTTATGATCCATGGATGCTGCCTCCTAAATAAACACGTCGACGAGGATGGGCATAAGGTTGAGCAGGCCAAACACCAGCGCCACGCCCCAGCCGAGCTTAAAGCAGCTGCGCCAGGTGCTGCGGGCAAAGGTGTTGTCGATCAGTACCTCGACAAAATACGTCGCGACCATCACGACCAGGGCGACCACCCAGCTCACCGGGTTGTCCCAGACAAAGAACATGCCCACCCACATCAAAAACAGCACGGTCTCGCACCAGTGCATAAGGGTCATCTTGGCCAGCGTGCTGCCGCTCATCTCGGTGGCGACGCCCTGGACAATCTCCTGATGCGCGTGATGCGAGTACGAAAGGTCGAACGGCGACTTGCGTAGCTTGATGGTAAGCACCGCGAGCAGCGCAAGGAAAATGGGCGCGCTGTACACGATGATGGGGGCCGACTGCCCCGTCACGGCAATGGAATCGAAGCTGTCGGTGGCAAGGTACAGGCCCACGCTCATCAGCAGAACGGCGGGCTCGTAGCTCATAACCTGCAGCAGCTCGCGATCGGCGCCGACCTGCGCAAACGGGCTTTGCGTCGAGGCGGACGCCAGCACCACAAAGATCGCGGCGAGCGTAACCATAAAGGCGCACAGCAGCGTGTTGGAACCCGACACAAAGATGCCGCCGCCTACCACGGTAAAGATGAGCGCACATGCCATATAGGTATCGTCCATGGTGTTTACGCTGGCAGGGGCCTTGCGCAGCAGCTTGGCAACGTCGTAGAAGGGCTGCAGCAGACGCGGGCCCACGCGGCCCTGCATGCGGGCCGAAAGTTTGCGGTCGATACCGTCGATCAGGCCGCCCACAAGCGGCGCTAGCAGGGCAAACGCCACGGTACCAATAAAGATGCCCACGACACCCGAGCCTTCGAAATACTTGCCGCGCAACACCGAGGGCGCGCTCATGGCAAGTCTCTCGGGCCCAATCCACGCGCAACACAGCAGCGCAAACAAGATAATGCTGCAGCACACGACGCTACCCGCGGGACCAATACGCTTCTCGCCAAGGGCGTCCACCGAGTACCAATTGCGCTTTTCGGCCTTCACCTCGCGTCCCATCGAGCCGCGGAAATGGCGGTAATTGTCGGTTCCCACACCCGAAAGATATACGTTTACGTGCGGTTTGTTGCTCACGCGGAATGAAGTCAGCAGCACCACGGCGATAAAAGCCACGATAACCACCATCAGATACATGGCATCCTTGCCAATAACGTACGGCACGCGGCCAAACACCATGGCCAAGTAAGGCGACACCAGACCGCTCGAGATAACCGGGAACGCCACGCAGCACAGAATCAGCAGCGCGGCGATGGTGTTGAGGGCCATCCATTCGGTCTTATGGACATTGACCTCAACGTTTTGAGCCGTGGGGTCGACGCCCGAAAGCTTGGCAAGCCACTTGCCCCAGAAGAAGAACGTCGCGGCCGAGCCAAAGGCAAGCACCATGATCATGAGCACGTTGCCGGTCTGGGCAAACGCCACCAGGGCGCCCCACTTGGACACGAGCATGCCAAACGGGGCCACGAACATGCCCATAATGCCCAGCATCATCAGGCGCGTCAGGTGCGGCATGCGGCTGAACATACCGTCCATGTCCTCGATATTGCGGCTGCCGATATGATGCTCGGCCGTGCCCACGCACAGGAACAGCAGCGACTTTGCCACCGTATGGAACAGGATCAGGAAGATCGCGGCCCACACGGCCTCGGGCGCGCCGACGCCCAGGCAGGCGCTGATAAGGCCCAAGTTGGAAATGGTGGAGTACGCGAGCACGCGTTTGGCGTTGCTCTGCGAGATGGCCATGAGGGCAGCGAGCAAAAACGTGATGGCACCCACACTCGTGACCATAAAGCCGGTCACGGGATAGATGGCATAGAGTGGGCTGAGCTTGACCATCAGGAACACGCCGGCTTTGACCATGGTGGACGAGTGCAGCAGGGCGCTCGTGGGCGTGGGGGCAACCATGGCACCCAACAGCCAAGTGTGGAACGGCATCTGTGCGGCCTTGGTGAGCGCGGCGAGCGACAACAGGATGACCGGCATCACCAGCAGCGCGGACTGCGCGGTTCCGGTGCCGGAAAGCTCGATCATGCCCGAGATGGTCAGCGGCATGCCGTTAACGTGCAGATACATAAGTCCGGCCAAAAACGCGATGCCGCCCAGCATGTTGAGGATGATTTGGGTAAAGGCGTTCTTGATGGCCTCGGGCGTACGCGTGTAGCCAATCATAAGGAACGAACACACGGTGGTGATTTCCCAGCCGCAGAACAGCCACTCAAGGTTGTCGCTCGTCACGATGACGAACATGGCCGAGAGGAACAGGAACATGAGCGCCAGGAACTGCGGGCGACGGTCGGGCGCGGTCTGCCCGCGCAGCGCGGCCTCGTGCTCGTCATGGGCCTGGAAGTCCTTCATGTAGCCCAGGGCATACAAGCAGATTAGACTGCCGACGATGCCGACGGCGAGGACCATGATCACGCTCATGTAGTCCAGGTAGAGTGGCGTTGCCGTGACGGCTTCGGCCGCGGGCAACGTCATGGCTGCAAAGGCGAGCGAGCCCACCAGCTGGACTATGCCGAGCACCGTGGTGAGCGCGTTCCTATATTTGTACGCGTTGTACAGGATGACAGCGCACAGGATGACGCCGATAACGGAACTGATGATCGAGAGCACATGCGAGGTGCCGGGGGCAACCTCAAAGCTCTGCGGACCCGTGCCAAAAAACATGACGGCGACTACAACTGTCACCGCCATAATGATGCCAGAGCCTACAAGCCCTACCGCATCGCGGGCGCGGTCACCGCGCGCGAGCAGCATGCCCAGCGCCGGTACCAGCGGAAACAGGGTAAGGAAATACAGTAGCGTCATACCATCACTCCCCCATGCAAAAACGCTGCAATTGTTTAACGTTATAGCTCAGTTGAGGAGTAGCGGCGGCGGGTTTTCGGTCAACTGGGGAGTTTTAGGCGTACGGGGTAAGGGCACGCCCGCATTGGAGCAGAGGGGCGGCAAGAAAAATGCGCCCCTGTGGGTGCACCATCCCGTTTGCTATTCCGCCTTTTTAACGCGCGGCTTGCGACCGCGCGGCTTATCGACCAGTGCGGACTCACCGCTCTCGCGGTACTGACGGCACCAAGCCTTGACCGAAGACTCGCTAGGAATCTTGTGCTTGATCATGGCCTCGCGAACCGTTAAGCCGTTTTCCAAGCGGTCCTTGACCACGGCGAGCTTAACTTCGTACGAATAGGTGTGATGATGCGAACCGGCGTTGAGAACGGCGTCGGCACCGTCCACGGCATATGCGCGGGCCCACTGACGAGCCGTGGCCTGGGGAATGCCGAGCTCCGCGGCGAGGACGCGATGACCGACCCCCTCTTGGAGGACCTCGACGGCGCGCTGCCTAACCTCGGGCGCATGCGTGCGAGTCCTTGTTGCTTCCGACATACCTGCCACTTCTTAGCCTTAACCGTTAATCTGCTTTCTTACGTGCATGTTAGATAGTAGCATTTTGCTGTTTGCGCGTAACAGTTAATTGAAAATCGCACGGCGGCATCTGGGCATTTGCCATTAATTTGCAACAGTTCTTTAGGTTTTATTTACGCAGCTAGTTAGCTCGCGGCTCATTGACGGTGTTTTACCAACCAGATTGGTATCTTTTTGTTTGGCTGGTATGGTTTGTGTAATTATTAACCCCTCTTCAGCCCGCACCTACATGTCAACTTTCCACTTACTTTCCAGCTTTCCACTTAACTTACCACCTAAGGTGGAAAGCTGGAAAGCTAGGTGGAAAGCTGGGGCAGCAGCAGGCCAGGAGAACAAGAAAAGGGGCGGCAACCGGGTGGTTGCCGCCCCTCGCGTGGCTAGTTGGTTTTCGTCTCATGGCGAATGCCGTCGGTGTTGATGCGCGCCAGCGTGTACGTCACGTAGTCGGAGTGCGAATAGCCATCAAGGTTGCTAACGTTAACCGGCGTGTCGTTGACACCGACGCCGGACATATGAGCCGTAAGCACCAAGCGGTAGTTGGCATAAGTTTGGTCCTTGCCCTCAACATTCGTATTCACCTTAACGCGGAAAGCATGCTTAAAGGCAAGGCTGTTGCCGTCGCGCGTGGCGAACGCGCCGCCAGCCCCCTTGCTATCAGTAAATACGTAGTTCTTGCCATCGGCGCTCAAAGAGCCGTTAGCCAACTTATCGCTACCGAGCACCGTAATGTAGCTTGAGATGTTGTCGACCGCATCATAACTGCCATCATCTTGGCGGCGCTTCTGCAAGCTCAGCGTGTACGTCACCGTGCTGGCATTGGAGATCATGGCCTCGGCACCCGCGAGCTTGGACAAATCATACGTTCCCACCAGAGCGATTTCGCCGTCGGCGGACTTGAGGTCATCGATGTTGATGCCCAGCTGCGACTTCTTTGAAGCCTCGAGCGCAATAGTCGAGGAGCCCACGTCCATGCGGTAGTATCCAGCTATGCCGTCGATGTATGCCGAGTTGCTACTGGTGCTGAGCGTTTCGGCATGCGTAGAGAGGTGCGCACGGTAGTTGGGCTTTGTGTACTTATCTGTGCCGCCATTCTGCGAAGCGATAATACCAGCCTGGCACGCAGGCTCCGTCATGGCGAGATTCGCCTCCATAGTGATGGTGAACTGGCTGTTATGGTTCTTAGCGATCTCGCGAATGCCAGAAAGATCAATTGCTCCAAAATTCGCGTCGGCCAGCGTCAATTTCATGTCCCCGCCATCCGCAGCCCATACAGCCGAAGCAGCGCAAGGATCTTCAGCGGTTGCCTCCCTCCATGTCCACTTCGTCTTGCCGTTCACGGTTGAGGCATGCGGGACGTAGTACTTGCCCCCCACTGTCACGTAGAACGAATACGTACCCTGGGTTCCAGTCGGGTAGCCATGCGCGCCCGCAGCACTGCCGTTCTTCCCGTAGTTCACGAGCGAAGAATCCAGCTGGTAGTACAGCGCGTCGGAGCTCGTGTATTGCTGGTTCGAGTCGAACTTCACGGTGTCGCTTACCTTCATGGTAAGCGGATAGGTGACATCGTGAAGCTCCATCCGTTTGATGCCGCCCTCGTTGTTATCGATGAGGCCGTGCGTGTAGTTGGATGTCACGCTGTAGGTCGAGGCCGTATTCTGGTGCCCATCCTCGGCAGCCTTGCCGTCGGCTGCTTTCTTGCCTCGCAGCAGGTAGTTGATGTGCTCGTTGAGGCTCGTGTCCACCGTAGTTGCGGTGTAGCCGTTGACACCCGCAGAGCCCGCCGGCGTGCGCACCGCCAAGTAGAAGTTCTCACTCTTGGGCTCTTCCTCGGCAACGGAGAGGGTGTAGAACGTGCCCGTCGTGTCGGAAGATGTACGTGCGCGGTAGTACGCACCGCCGACCTTGGCGCCGGCCGCCTTCTCGAGCTCGACCTGGCTCTTGCCTTTGACCTCGGCATCGGTGAGCTTGACCCAGGCACCGTCCTTGTCCTCCTTGTGCGTCACGCCCACGATTTCGCTCAGCCACGGCTCGACGTAGGCATTGTTGTCGGCATCCACAAAGTCGGTGAGCTTGACCGACGCCGCTCCTCCCGCGCCCACCGTGCAGTGATATTCACGGTTGTTATGAGCAGTGTCCACGAGCGTGAGCTGCGTGCCCTTGGGCAGCGTGGCGCCGAAGGTGATGCTCTTGTTGAGCGGGCCCATGGAGCCACCGGCTTCGAGCAGCGTGTTCCAGCCGTAAGCGACTGCCTCGCCCCGGGCGCTACCATAGGTCCAGGTAAGGTAGCCGGTCATGGTATCGCCGCTGCTCACAAGCACGTGATTGTCGTATTGAGTCGCAAAGTCGGCAGCCTTGAAGTTCGCGCCCTCGGAGTAGGTGGCGGTGAAGTCGATCTCGAGCATGCGCTTAACGATGATGGGCACCTGCACGCGGTAGCTCTGGCCGGCCTCGCTAAAAGTGACCGTGAGCAGCGTGAAGCGGCCCCGCTCGTTGTCCCAGTCGGTACTCGCGCGGAAAACCATGGAGCTCGTGCCGTTGTTGAGTACCTTGAGCGTGGGCGTTTGCGAGGCGGTTGCGTCCTTGACGAAGGCGCCGTTATCGGCAAGCGAGAAGACCTCAGCGGTGGCGGTCACGTGCTTGGCGCTGCCGTTGAGGCGGCGGGCATCGGAAAAGCCGCCGTTAGTCACGATGTTCAGATACTTCTCGACCGTCGTCGTGTCGTTGCCGGGAATCATGAGTACAGGGAAGTCGGTTGCAACCTTCTTGCCCGAAGTAACGTTGTTGGCGTTGAAAGTGCTCTTTGAGCTGTCCGCACTGTAGGTTTTCTTGTTTTGGTACGTGCCGTCATCATTGATGCCGCTGATGTTGGTGTAGGTGTAGCGGCCGGGAACGCGGGCACCCGCCTGGCTTTGGATGGTCACCGCGGTGTCAATGGCGGCACCGTCGCCAAACAGATAGCGATCAGTGGTGTCGCCGTTGGAGGCACGCACCGCCAGCGTGCTCACGGGGCTCGTGGTCACGTACGGGCTTGCCGCCGTGGTAGCGGTATCGTCCGCACCGTAGAGCGTGATGCCCTTGCCGGGTACGGCGAGCTTGTCGTTGTAGTCTCCGAACGCGATGTAGGTTTTCTTGTTAACCGCAGCCGCATTGGTCGTGTAAACCATCGGCGGCAGGTCGCTCGTGGTCTTGCCGTCGCCAGGCTTTACGTCCACACCTGCTGCGGAGAGGCTGTACCGATTATCCCCTGTGTCAACCTCGCCCAAGAGCACGCCCTGCTTAGCGTCCTTTTTGTAGGTGTTGCCATCCATAAGCACGTTTACCAGATGGAACTGGCCACGTCCGTCGCCCGCAATGCCGCCGTTGGAGGTTCCGCTAAACGTGGTGTTGGATACCCTTGTGTTGGTGACGTTGATGACGTCGGAACCGTTGTGAATCGCACCAAGCAGACCACCGCTCCAGCTGCCCTTGATCGTAGCACCCTCAATCGCGATATTGTTGCAAGTTATACCATCGTTGCTGTAGAAGTAGCCAATCAGCCCACCTGAGCATTGGTTAGTGCCGGCAACGTCGATGTTCTCGACGCTGCAGCCCTCGAACCAGTACACGTTGGATCTATAGATGCTGGTCGTAACCTCGCCAATCAAGCCGCCCGCATTGCGGATGGTCGTGTTCTTTCCGGTCTCATCGCCGATGAGGGCATTCTTGCTGCCGTCTCCGCCATCAATGCGCACGTTGCTCATAGAAATAACTCCGCTATAGGCGCTTCCGAGCACACCGCCGGCGCCCATGCACGTATCGGTGTTCTCCCCGGTAGCAAGCACATTTACCCCAGAGATAACTGCCGTGCTGCTCGACGAGACCGCTACGGTGGTGCCGACGTTAGTGTTGACCGAGATATCGCTTGATTTGGCATAGCCGAGCACACCGCCCACGTAGGGCGTTGTCCCCGTGGCGGTTATGGTCGAGTTCGCGGCAACAGTCTTCTCGCTTACCCCTTTGGTTGCGGTTGTCCACATGCCACACGCCGAGGCGACCGTACCCACGTAGCCGCCGACATACTTCTCACCCGTGACGTTGAGGCCAGTGTATGAGCAGTCATAGAGATACGCGGGGGCCTGCATGCCGGAGCCAAAATTGACCATATAGGTCATGTCGTTATCCGTCCTTCGGCTGGCGCAGCCCGAGCTACCAAGAAGCCCGCCCACGCTCTTGGCGCCCGACACGGTGCAGTTCTTCATCCGCACGTTGCGGTAGACACCGCACGTTCCGCCATCGTAGTTGGCCGTTGCGCCCGCCAAAAGGCCGGTGCCGATAAGGTCATTCGATGCCTGTCCCGGTTTGGCTTCGCCGTTGGTGTCGATATAGGTGAGCGATACGTTGCAGTTACTAAAGGTGAGGTCTTTGACTTGTGCGTCGCCGTTCGCGGTGACGCTGGGGGCGACATAGCTTGAGGTGAACATCACAGTACTGAACAGGCCGCCCACGCCCGAGACCTTATAGTCGTCATCGGCATATTCGACGACGCCGTAGGCGGTGTCTTCGGTACCCACCGTGATGGTGGCGCCGTTGCCGTCGATCGTGGCCACGTGCGGCGTGATGCGGTCGCGGTCGGTGGGCGCATCGTTCGAGTTGCAAGCATTGGAATAGTAACGACCACTGAGGCCCACGTATCCCGTGCCGTAGCCGGTCATATCGTAGGTGGCATTTTCCTTGAACTCCAGGCTCATGCCGATCGATCTCGACGCGCACACGTAGCCCGTTTGGTAGTTGGCAGCGTAGGACGCCACCAGGTAGGGCGAATTTACATCGTCATCATGGTCGAGCGGGCCGTGCCACCCCTGCTTGCCGGGGGCCTTCTGATCGTCGTTTTTGGCGATTTCGAAATCGCTGGCAGCACTCGCAGGCTTGCCCACGTTTGCGTAGTCAGCATTCCGCACCTTGCCATATTCCTTGTTGCCAAACAGGTAGCCGCATATCGCCGGGTCTTGCGAATCGCTGCCCCAGTAAGCCTTGGAACCGCGGAACACGCCATTATTGGAGTAGTTGGTATGTGCCGCGCCAGCACCCGCACCCGAGCTGATGATGGCCGAGAGCACCAAAAGGCCCTGGGCGTTTTCGAGCGTGGTCACGGGCGCCTCGGCGTTAGTGCCGAGGTATTTCAAGTCGGTGCCCGTAGTGGTGACGCAGGGCGTCCCCTTATCTGTGAGTTCGTTGATCTTGTAGTTAGCGTCACCGTTGTCGACATTGCAGCCCTCTCTAAAGGCATAGCCATCGATCACACGACCAACGTAGGGGTTGTCGTACTGGTCATACTTTGCGGCATCTTCCTTAGAGGACTTGTACTTTTTGTTCTTTGTGCCGCCGCGCCACGATTCGCCCGTTTTGCGGAAAATCACGCCACCGCCCGCAATGGCACCAACGTAACCGCCGATAGGGACAAGATGACGCTTATCCCCGTCACCAGCAACCGTAAAGCCGTACGTCGACGAGCCGTTATTTGGGTTGTTTACGACCACGCCATCGATAATGTTATCGCCACCAAGGATGCAGCCGATAACGCCGCCGAAAAACGCCGTCGGGACGCCGTCCGCATCCTTCTCAGAATAAGTAATAGTCGCCTGCGCATTCACATAGTTGATGTTGAGATTGCGCACCACGCTGCCATAGCTATAGGGAATGAGACCGCGAAGCTCGCCCTTGTTATTTTCAATCTCAATTGACGCAGTTGGCTTGCCTAGGTCGCCAACAATTACGCCACGGAACGGATTGGCCTTGTTGCCAAATCCGCCAAACGAGGCCGCATCGACGGTAATCTTATTGCCCTCAGGAGGCTCAATGCTGTAATACGCACTCTGCACATAGCGGTGCATGGTTTCGTCGCTCAACGTCTGCGAGGGATCGGTCGTTGCATCGCCGTTCTTCTTCTCCCATTTGTTATCAGCACCGTTCGCCTGCTTATAGACGTACACGACCTCGTTGTCGGTCCTCGCGCTGTCGATCTTCGTTTTGTTACGCCGCTCGCACAGTCTGGACTGATCGGCGGCAATAGTGACTTCCCAGCCATCCAACGCCACGCTGTTGTTGATGTAGTTAGCGATGGCGTTCATTTCCGTCGCGTCCGTAACGGCGTACGGATCGCTATACGTACCGCATCCCGTCATCAGGTTAGGGATGCGCTGGTTAACCTTGATTTCGTGATACTGGACGCCATCCTCGGTGGCTTTTCCCTTGTAAACATAAGGAAGATAGTCACCAAACCGAGGATTCTTGGCATCTGCCGGCTTTTTATCAACCGTCACCAAGTCATTAGGGGTGGCATAGGTTTCTTTATCGTAATACCAAAGCTGCTTGCCAGAGTATTCCTTGTCCTTGGCATCGATTTCGCTTCCATATGTCACCTTGCCCGCATCGGCATCGTCCTTAGTAAAGGTATAGTCCGCAGAGCCCGTGCTCGTGCTTCCGTAGCCAAAACTCTCCAGCAGGCTCGCATGGGTGAAGATCGTTTTGTTCCTTTGGCTGGGTAAGCTGATTTGCTCAAACTTCGCCGTCACCTGATCGGAATTTTTTCCCACGCCGAGTCTGCCGAAGAGCGAGGTTGCCGCCGTGGCCCCATTCGCGTAGTTACGGGTTGAAATATTCTTAGCGCTCAGGCTCACGCATGTCTGCATCTCGCTGATAAGCAGAGGAGCGTAACTGGTATTGTCATTCACACCGTCGACCGTCAAGCCGTCGAGTGTCAGCCCATCTATCTCGAGCTGCGCCACATTAGTCTCATTGATGGGCCCATAAATACAGCGGCACACAAGTGCACCGGACGAACTTCCCGCATCGTTCACAACAGAGCCCACGGTGCCTGCAAGCGTGACATTTTTAACCTTGAGGCTGCCCGTATGGGTTCCGATGAGAGCGCAGTGCATATTTTCGTGCTGCGTGGCTTCGCTATTCTTTTTGTTACCTTCTTGCTCAGCTTTAATGTCGGAATAATGGAACGTAATCGTTGCATTATTCACAGTAACCGTTGAGCCCTTCGCGGGGTCAGTAGGATAGAAACTGTATCCATCTAAATTGATTTCCACACCCGCGCTGTCGCTCGTGCCAATATTGTTTCCTTGGAAAATAGCCTGATTTCCCGGAATGATATAGTCCTGAATCGCGCTAGGAGCATACAGGTACGCGCACCAAAGCAGTAGGTACTCTGCGGAATCCATCCAACTGCTTGCGCTGCTATTTTTTTCGTTGTTGCCCACCTCCGCATATGCTTTGTCAAGATTGTAGTAATACCTCGTCCAGGCATTCGTTTTGTGGTTATTGCCGAAAGCCGACCGATTGTGATAGCTGTTGTCACTTCCCGGCTCTCCACTCATGTTGAGCTTGCCGCCATTGGCACCGTCATTGGTATGCAGCGAAACGACAGCGTTCCATTCGCCATCAATAAGCTTGCTGCCGGCTTCGTTGCCATAGGCAGGCTTAGTGCCATTGCCAACCCATTCATCAAACGAAGTATCACTGTCGTCGCTTTTGATTGCCGTGTTGTTGATTTTCACGCCATTGCCTGCAGCAGCATTGACCTTATATGCAGTATCCCAACTTGCCCTGTTCTCCAAGTACAAGCCGCTATAAGTTTCTACTCCATATGTTGAAGAATTCTCCGTCCTGCCACCTCGGCCGATGAGCAGGCCAAGCACCGCTGCCTTATCGGCATTAATGGTTGCGTTCGAAAGATCGATGGCGTAGTCGTTGACGATCCAGTGTCCACTAGCGGCGTATACGAGGCCGCCGACCTCGGTAGAGCTATTTGCGGTCACGGTCGTGTTGTTGGTAGTTTTGAGGGCGTAGGTGCTGTCGCTGGTATTCGCAGCATCGCCAATGGTGACGATGGCATTGCCCCAGCTGTAGCCCAGAAGACCACCGGCGCCGTTGAGCTTATCGCCGTTCTTGCCCACGGTCATAGCGAATTCACTAAAGCTAAGACCGGTAATGGTAACGTTCTTCTCGTTCGATCCCTGCACAATGCAGCCGATAAAGCCACCGACTTGGGCAATCTTGCCGCCGGCGCAATCGCCGGTTTTGATTTTGCCGCCGACTTCGAGGCGCGTAACATTGAATTTCGAGGTATAGTCGCCCACATAGCCGATGGCGCCGCCAATGCGCATATTGCCGTTAAGCGTTTGAGCTTTAGTGATGGTCGCCTGGGCCTTGCTGTTGCCCTCAAACGCAACCGTAGAAGCCGCCGACACGCTGCCCGCAATACCACCAATGTTCACTTCGTTGCTGAACGTATCATCACACGCGATATTCGTTTTGCACGTTACGCCAGACAATGACAGGTTGCCGACGATGGTACCTGCAAGCGACCCGGCATCGATAGCCGAACCGTTATCGAACTTCATGGAGCCAGCGATTGTGACGTTGGAGATGGTTGCGCCGTTGACGGCCGCGAACAAGCCCAAGCGACCGTGGCGGTAGATTTTGCCGTTGCCGTCGCTCGTGTCATTGCCGTCGAGCACAGCTTCACCACGCTTGCTGTACGGCTCGCCGACGGCAAGGTTAATTGTGCCGCCACCGTTCAACGTTCCCGAGAAAACTTGCGAGCCGTCTGCACGATCCTGCGTGAAACCCGTTAGGCCCGTGCCCTTGAGATCAATAGTGCCGTTCACCGTAATGGTCGAGGACTGCAAGCCGTTAAGGTTGTTTTCGGTAACGCCGTCAACCATCGAGTAGTAGCCGTTGGTTTGCCAGGTAATCGCCAGCTTTGCGAAATCGTCGATACTTGCCAGCGCAAATGCATCGCCAGTTTTTACGAGCTTAGAGCTAAAGTTCCACCGGTGCGCTTCGTTGATGGAGATGAGGTCCTCGCTCAACGGGTTGCCCAAGCGAATGACCTGGCCGTAGCTGTACACGTCATCGATCTTGACGGGCGTAGAGGGGCGCTTATATTGCCGTTTCGTGATATCGCCTGCGGCGGCGCCACTATCGCTTCCGCTACCGGCGGCAAAAATCAGCGAGTTGAAGTTCTCATAAATCAGCTGCGCAGTGTGATCATTTTCTACGAAGGTGGCATCCGACAGGTCGGTGATACCGCTGAACTTGACGATGCCGAGCCACGACGACCCAACGACTCCGGCAAAGCCGCCGTTTGTGCCGCCGATGGTAGCGCCGCTGGCGGTTTTGACTTTCAGGCCGCGCACTTCTAGAACGTTGTTTGTGTCCACGACGCCCACGGCGCCGCCGTATTTGCCATTTGTACTGGCGTAGCCCGAGGTTGAGCATGTCACTGTTGCATCACTGATGACCACGGCGGACACGTTGGCACTCCCGCCGCCTTCGCCAAGGTAGCCTACTAGGCCGCCCGCGTAGGTGAGTTTGCCGTTGGAGCCCACGCCGAACGACACCGCAGTATCATCCTGCACCGTAAAGGCATGCAGCGCGTCGCCGTTCTTCTTCCCCCACAGCTTGCCCACCAAGCCGCCGTAGTTGCCGTGCTTGTTGTCGTCCTTGCCATTTTGCAGCGTGCTTGTATACGAACCGCCGTTGACGGCCACATCGCCGTTCGATATGTCGAGTACGCCGAACAGTCCGCCGGCGGAAGGGGCAGCGCTCGTGTTGGACACACTGAGCGCCACCCCCTTGCCAAAGTCGAAGATGCCGCTGTTGATGGTGAATGCGTCGGCAAACGAGGCGTCGCCGATAAGGCCACCTGCATACGTCCCGGCAGATGACGATCCAACCGCATACGCGGGCTTGATGGCAATGGCCTTGCCCGAGGCGTCTTTTCCGCTGTTATCCTTGCCCACGGTGAGCGTGAGCTTAGTCGCCTTACCGATAAGACCGCCCGCCGCGTTTTTACCTGCGACGCTCAGCGCCGAGACATCGATGCCAGTTGGTAGGGCGACGGTGACACCCTCCTGCGCCTCGCCGATAAGGCCTCCTGCGTTGGCGCCATCGGCTGTCGCGTTGATGGTGGGCGTACCGTCGAGGTTGTCCGGCAGGGCGAGGCCCGCAAGCGTAAACGATGCTTTTTCGGCAAGGGTGTTCGCAAGCAAGCCCATGTTGCCTGCGCTCGATTGCATATCGACTGCCAGGGGGCTGTTCGCGCTTGTCGTGTAGGTGGCGTTAAGCGTGAGCGCGCCCGTGACCTCGCCCACAAGCGGCGAGGTGAGCTTGCAGATGTCCTTTTCGGTATCGCTCTTGGGCGTGCCCACGGTAACGGTGGCAGCAAGCGTCTTGTCCGCGCCCGTGACCTTTGCGGCCACGATGGGCTGGGCATCGGTACCCTTCCAGGTGAGCTTTACGGTGCTGTTGGCGTCGCTGAGCTCGATGTTGTTGAAGAGCGTCTTGTTGACGGTCAGGGTCCTGTCGCCGAGGTTGAGCGCGCCTTTGAAAGGGTAGGCATCGCTGCCGAAGCCCTGGAACGTGAGGCTACCCAGGCCGCCCACGATCTCCGCGCCGCACACGTCGAAGTCGATGCCGGTCGAGCCACCTTTGGAGATGTTCGCGTTCTGGTAGATGGCGGGATCGGTGTTGGAGATGGCGATAAGGTCGGCGTTGGACTCAAAGGTAATGGCCGTGACGGCGCCCGAGTCGTCAGTGATGACATCGCCGTCACCCAACTCGTGCCTGAGAGCCTCGACAGTAGTGATGGTGGGGTCGGTGTTTGCCTGATCAGCAGCATCCGCGTCCGCGTCATCCGCTTGTTCTTCGTCAGCAGCGCCCTCATCGGCAGCCGCATCGTCTTGGGACGCGTCGCCCTCCGCTGGAGCATCGCCGCTGGTGGTTCCATCGGTCGTGGAGTCCTGCGACTCGCCAGCGTTGGTAGAACCGTCGCCGCCCTCGGTGGCTCCCGCATCGGCGCCCGGAGTCGTTGCGGCATCATCAGATGCAGCCTGATCGGCATCTTGCAACGCACTGACCACGCCATCCTGTACGGAGCGCGCCGTGTTGCCCGCGGCGCGCGCGGCGGAGACGGATGCCTCCATAACGGCGTCGAGCTCTTGCGCGAACACCTCTGTGGAGGGCGCGAGCGCCTGGAAAATCATGATCGCAGTCAGGCATGCGGTTGTTATGCGCTTTGCCGTTCTCATCTGGTCCTACCTCGTCCTATCTCATGCCCCGTACGGGGTCTCAAAATCTATGCTTGCGGATTGCTTCGGCTAGCCCTACGCGGCCGAACACGAAACGCCAATGGCTTCCCAGCTGGTCGGCTTCGAATCACCCTTCCGGTAAAAGGTGATGATTTCCGAGCCAGGAGATGCATCGTATGTGATCGAGTTGCCGCTGACGGCTGCTTGCCCATTACCGTTCTTGTGATTCGCCTCAAAGAACGGATCGAGCTCGACCCCGTTTCCCCACGTGAGCTTTACCTTAGTCGTAACGCCCGTAACCGTCACACGATAGTTGTAGGCATCAAAAGCGTTGATGCCCAAGTTCTTATCGGTATCCGAATTCTTGTCGACCCACTCACCCGAAACGCCCGAAGCCGTCACCTCTGCACGTTCGGAAGGCGCAATCTTGGCGGCGAGCCATTTAAGGTTGGTGCCAGGGCTATTGGAGCCGACCTGGGCCTTAACGGTGAAGGATGCTTTGTTGAGGTCCGCCTTGGAAAACGTAACCTTATAGGCATACATGGTTGCCTTGTTGGCAGGGAAGGAAAGGCTGACCGTGTCGTCCGCCGCCAGCGTGGGCGTACCGCTAATGCTCCAAGTACCCGTCGTGTCCGTCGCCCTCACGCTCAGCGTCGCGTTGACGTCTTTGTCGTTAACCTTGTTCTTGTCGCCCAACAGATGGTTGTAAATGCGGAAGGTAAAGGAGCAAGTATCCCCACTCATGTCGGCAATGACGCTTCGAACGGCAATTTTCTCGTCATCCAGGCTCTCAGTCGTATAACCCGTGAGCATGTCCGAGGCAAACAGCGCCTGCGACGTGCCCGAAACGGCAACCGATTTAAGGAAGTCGCCCGCCAAAAAAGCCGTGTGGGTAAGGTAGGTTCCAGTCACAATCGCGACGACGCACAGCAGCACCGCAACCGCCCACAGGCGTTTGCGCACTTTGGAAGCAGGGGCAGCCGACTCCGCGCAGCAAGGCTCTGCCTTAGAATCATCTACCTGCGCAAAGTGCTTGCCAACAGGCCTCGCGATTTCATTTTGTTCATTCTCGCCTTTTCGCATCTGGCACCCCTCCCTTCCTGCTATTAGTTGCCGCTCGTGCCGCGAGCGATTAGGTAGACCATGTCGGTCTCTTTGACGTTTGAGACCGTCTTTCCGTTTACGGTCACAACGCCCGGATTCCATGTGCACTCAACAATAAAGTTGGTGGCATCGTTGGCTTTCGTGTCATTCCAACCGTCCAGATCGGCCTTTTGGAACGTGTGATAACGGTAGAGCGGACGGGCGTTTTTCTGGACGTCCTTATAAGTACCGTACGTTGGATCATTGCTGGCGAGCTCTTTAGCCAGGCCGTTTGTCTCATCCCTATTGATAAATTCGAACGAAATTAGTTTGCCCTTACTCCACGAATACGGATTGTTGAGTCCATCGAGACCGACCACATCGCCCGTCGTTGTCGGCGGGTCATTTACCGTCACGTGGTACACGTTGATTGTCAGCCCCGTGATATTCGTTGTGTTGGCAACCTGAAGCTCAAACGCCTGACCGCCGGCAGCGGGATCGCCATTGTCGCTCCGCACGCAAAACGCGCGCCGAACGGTCACGGTTGAACTGCCTCCCATTTCTTGGACACAAGAAATGGGAGGCCTTTTTATGGCTGGAAACGCTTTGTACGACGTCGGGA
>NZ_JAQLDU010000021.1 GCF_028209625.1 Collinsella aerofaciens
GGCCTGGCGTTAGCATGTCGCGATTCAATCTCGAAAACAGCATTGCCCAGTTGACAAAACTATAGGAACACCCCCCTTCACCATCCCATTCAAATAGAACAATTTTGTTAGTCTTGGATAACTTTTAAGCTTAAAACGGGTATCCTTTGCGGCGTCAAGCAAACGGCACGCACACCGTGCCAGATCAAGGAGGCCCCTATGGCGCACCGAGCAGACCGACAGACAATGCAACTTGTCCTTATCCGTCACGGAGAATCCGAGTGGAACAAACTCAACCTGTTCACCGGCTGGACCGACGTAGAACTCACCGACACGGGCCGCGAAGAAGCCGCAGCAGGCGGTCGAGCCCTCAAAGAAGCGGGCTTCGACTTCGACGTCTGCTACACCTCGCGTCTCAAGCGCGCAATTCACACCCTCGACATCGTGCTCGGCCAAATGGATCGCGAGTGGTTGCCCGTCATCAAATCCTGGAAGCTCAACGAGCGCCACTACGGAGCGTTGCAGGGTCTCAACAAGGCCGATGCCGCAGCGGAGCACGGCGACGAGCAGGTGCTCATCTGGCGCCGCTCCTTCGATGTCTGCCCGCCGGCACTCGAGCCGGACGACGCGCGCGATCCCCACACCCAGGAGCAATACCGTGATGTCGCGCCCGATCAGCTGCCCTATACCGAGTGCCTCAAGGACACGATCGCCCGCGCCTGGCCTTATTTCGAAGACGAGATTCGCCCCCAGATGCTCGCCGGCAAGCGCGTACTCATCGCCGCACACGGCAACTCCCTGCGCTCACTCGTCATGAAGCTCGAGCACCTCACGCCCGAGGAGATCCTCAAGGTCAACACCCCCACCGGCGTGCCGCTCGTCTACACCTTCGACACCGATTTCAACGTCCTCGACAAGCGCTACATCGGCGACCCGGCGACCATCGCCGCCAAGATCGATGCCGTGGCCAATCAGGGCAAAGCACACAAGTAGCCCCAACCCAAAACCGACGCGTGGCGCCGCACGGCCCAGATGCGACGTCACGCCGCCCATACACAGGAGCGCACCATGCTCAACCATCTCAAACAACACTTTGGTTCCCGGCGCACCGGCGGTCACGGAGGCCTAGACATTGCGCGGCATATCGGCCCCGGGCTGCTCGTGACCGTCGGCTTTATCGACCCGGGCAACTGGGCCTCCAATATGGCCGCGGGCTCGCAGTTTGGCTACGCGCTGCTGTGGATCGTCACGCTGTCCACGATTATGCTCATTGTGCTGCAGCACAACGCGGCGCACCTGGGTATCGCCACGGGCGCCTGCCTTGCCGAGGCCACGACACGTTACCTCCCCCGCTTCGTCGGGCGCACGGTGCTCGCCAGTGCCTATCTCGCGACCATCGCCACCGCCATGGCCGAGGTCCTGGGCGGCGCGATTGCCCTTCAAATGCTCTTTGGGCTGCCCGTGCGCGCGGGCTGCGTCATCGTGGCGGCAGTATCGATGGCGATGCTCATGACGAACTCCTACAAGCATGCCGAACGCTGGATCATCGCCTTCGTAGGCGTGGTAGGACTCTCGTTTTTGGCCGAGCTTGCACTAGTCAAGGTCGACTGGCCGCAAGCCGCCGCAAGCTGGATCACGCCCAGTATGCCCACTGGCTCTGCCGCGATTATCGTGAGTGTCCTGGGTGCGGTCGTTATGCCACACAACCTTTTTCTGCACTCCGAGGTCATCCAATCCATGCACTTCGAAGGCCAAGGCGAGCAGGTTATCGAAGAGCGTCTGCGCTACGAGCTCTTCGACACGCTCTTTTCGATGGGCGTGGGCTGGGCAATCAACTCGGCCATGGTCATCCTTGCCGCAACGACCTTCTTTGCGCACGGCATGGTCGTAGACGACCTCGCCGTCGCAGCGGCCACGCTCTCCCCCATCTTGGGCCCGGCGAGCTCGACCATCTTTGCGGTAGCGCTGCTGTTTGCGGGCCTCTCGAGTAGTGTGACGGCGGGCATGGCGGCGGGCACCATCACCGCGGGCATGTTCGACGAGGAATACGACATCCACGACCGACATTCCTCGATCGGGGTGGCGGCCTGTTTCGCCGGAGCAGTGGCGGCGTGCCTGGTCGTTCCAAATCCTTTTGAAGGTCTCATCTGGAGTCAGGCACTGCTGTCGCTTCAACTGCCGATTACGGTCTTTGTGCTCATACGGCTCACCAGTTCACCCCGCGTCATGGGCAAATTCGCCAACTCGCGTCCACTCAACGCGCTGCTTGTAGGGATCGGTGCCATCGTGACGATTCTCGATGTCGTGTTGTTGGCAGGGATGTAATGGGGCGGGGGCACCTACTCAGGCAAACGTCTCGATCTGTAACATCTAGACCCGCTTTCGATGTCTAGATGTTACAGATCGAGATCTTCTGCCGGACGGTTTTGGTTTGTCTCGATATGTAACAAGTGGGCCCAATTTCCACTTCTAGATGTTGCAGATTAAGACAAAAGGTCGGCCGGACTCACAACAGACAGGATCGGCCAACAGCAACCGTGATCCCTTAGGGGCGGAGGAAAAGGGCCCCGGCCGAGAATTCGACCGGGGCCCTTGGACAGAGCTATGTGTTGCCGTGAGCCGCGTGCCGACGAGCTACTCCTCGACGAGCTCAAACTGATCGGGACCGACGCCGCACACCGGGCACACATAATCCTCGGGCAGCTCGGGCGTATCGACCTCAACCTCGTAACCGCAAACGACGCACACGAACTTATACGTCTTCTTCTCCTCAGCCATGATGTTCTCCTCTCAAACGCGACTGGTGATGTACTTCATTTATCAGTATAGATTCTCAATAATATAATGCAAGTATTTTTAAAACATTTCTAGCCTTGATACGAGGACGCCTTCGGAGGCGTCTTGCCCTTCAGGACCTTATGGTAGTAATCGTAGGTGAGCGGCGTCTCGTCACTCAAGCGCTCGGCATCCTCGACCTCGCCGATAAACAGTAGATGCGTGCCAACATCCACAGTGTCGATCAAATGGCAGCTAAACAGGGCCGCCGCGTGCTCGGGCACATAGGGCATGCCCAGAGCCGTCTCGCGGGTCTCGTATTTGGCAAACTTGTCATAATCGCTGCTGGTGCGGAACCCAAAGTTACCGATGTAGAGCATGTCGGCGGTCTGATCGATCACGGTCAGCGCGAACGCTTTGGCCGATGCGATGACGCCCGAGGTGACGTTGTCCTTGTTCACGGCAACCGAAATGCGCGGCGGCATGGACGTCACCTGCACCGCAGTGTTGATGACGCAGCCGGCGCGCAGCCCGTCTGCCGCGGCGCTCACCACGTACAGACCGCTCGGCATGGTAAAGAACGCAGTTTTGTCCATAACGATCACTCCCCTAACCCGGGTTGGAACCTCATGGATGTATGTACCCACAAAAAAGGCGGCGCCCATAACGGATGCCGCCTTTGAGACATATGTGTCAGAACAGTAAGAAAGATGAGACGCCCGCAGTTGCGGTGAAATAGGGACTGAATAGCCCCTCAAACAGGCAAAACAGTCCGTATTCCACCGCAACTTATACAGAACGCCTAGCGATTGTGCTCCTTGAGGGCGCGGTCGATCTCGCGCTGGACATCGCGCTTGGCCATATCCTCGCGCTTGTCGTAAAGCTTCTTGCCGCGGCCTAGGCCCAGCAGCAGCTTTACGCGGCCGTCGGTATTAAAGTAGAGCTCCAGCGGCACCAGCGCATAGCCGCGGTTGCGCAGCTTACCGTCGAGAAAGTCAATCTCCTTGCGGTGCAGCAGCAGACGACGGCGGCGATCAGGGTCGCGGTTCCACACGCCACCATGGCTATAAGGGTGGATATGCAGGCCCACGAGCCAGCACTCGCCGCCACGAATCAGTGCAAAGGTATCGGTAATCTGGCACGCGCGCTCGCGAATCGACTTGACCTCGGTACCGCTCAGCTCAATACCGCACTCAAACGTCTCATCGATAAAGTACTCGTGATGAGCCGAGCGATTCTTGGAAATGAGCTTGCGCTCGCGCTTACTGGGCATTGCCGGCCTCCTTGGCGCCATCGGCGTTTGAGCCCGCAGCCTCGCGCTTTGCCTTGCGCTCGGCGTTAAGCTCGGCATCACTCTCGCGCACCAGCTTGATAATCGCCGCGCACGCCTCTTCGCCCACCAGGTCGCGGGCACGGACCGTCAGGCGCGTAGCCTCCTGCTTGTCGCCGTCGCTCGCAGCGTCGGTCGCACACATGATCAGGCAGATGGCAATCTCGGCCGAAGGCGAGGTCGGCACGCCCTGCAGGGCGAGCTCACCCATCACATGGTCGTCACTCTCGTCCGCGGCATCCGGATAGGTGGTATGGATCTTGTTGAGCAGGCGCGTCGTATGCGCATCGTTGGGCGCCAGGCGCAGCGCCAGACGCGCGCAGCCCACGGCAGCCGAAATGTTCTCGGTCTCGGGCTCCAAGAAGTACTGACCCAAGTTGGTGTAGGCGCGTGCGGCGCACTTACCGTCGCTCGCGCGCTCCAGCACCGAGAACGAGAGCGATGCCCACTCCTGCTTGTCCTCGAGCGCGCGGAACAGCTCGGCCAAGTCCAAGCGATAGTTGCAGTTCATGGGATCCCAACGCACGGCCTGCATCAGGGCATTCCGAGCACTCACATAATCCTGCTGGCGGATGTAGGCAAATGCCATGTCGGAGTACAGGCGGTCAAAGGGAACCTCGACCTGCACCAGCTCGCGCGGATCCTTCTCCACGCGGCGATAGGCCAGGCGCTCAAACTTGCTGTCGAAGCTAAAGTACTGGCGCTTCTCCTCCGTCTTGCACTCAGCGTCGATATACTCCTCGGCGAGCTCCACCAGACGCTCAAGCAGCGGCGTCGCCGTAGCCAGGTCGCCCTGCGCCAGATAGTTCTCGGCATACGTGATGTCTTCCAAGCTGATGGGCAGATCCATGGCTACTCCTCGATCTGAGCGAAACACGGCAGGCGCCGTATATACGGTCGATACACAAAACCCGGGTCTCTTGCGAGGCCCGGGCGTTCATTTGTGGGTAGCCCGTACCAGATTCGAACTGGTGATCTCCGCCTTGAGAGGGCGGCGTCCTAAACCGCTAGACGAACGGGCCATATGTAGCAAATGCAATGGCTGGGATGGAGGGAGTCGAACCCCCATTGACGGAACCAGAATCCGCTGTCCTGCCATTAGACGACATCCCAATGACTGCATCGCTGCGCTCGGCTGTGCCTTTGCGCAAGAAAGAAATATACGGGAAGTCCGGCCGTGACGCAAGCCCCAATTTTGACTTTTTTGAAATTCAGTCAAATACGGCCAACCCGTGAAGGACCTGTGAAGCCGACCGCTGTACACGAAGGGCAAAACGCCGCGAGCGGTAGCCGTCAACCGTTAGCAGATTCTACCGCGAAAACGATAGCACTAGGCAACACAATCGAAGTATCAATGATCGCGTAGATATCGAGGCGCCATGGACGAAGAGCTTGATTACCTATGGGAGACCCTGGGTCTCGAGATCACTGCTGACCTTTGGCCCGAACGGGACAAAATCCATCCCACACTGCGCCCCGCCATCACGGTGATGCAGGCAAAATACCGCCGTGCATCCTTTTTGATCATGCGGATGTCATGGCACGCGGGACTCACCGACCTTAAGCGAATCCAGGCAAGCCTCGTCGAGCTGTCCGGTATGCCGACCGTCATATCCGAGGCGCACCTGGAGCAGCGCCAGCGCGAGCGACTGCAACAGCAGCGGATCCCCTTTATCTGCCCCGGCGTTCAGGCATATTTGCCCTTTATTGACGAGGAGTACTGGAGCGGCAAGCCCAACAAGCACGTAAAGGTCTACGATCCGCGCGAATGGGCGCAGTTGGAGGACTGACCGGGGCAAGCCTGCCGGCGGAAAGTGCGTCCCAGATTTCAAGCTCAAACCGGTCCCCACTTTCCCATCGAGCCCTCAACCGGAAACCGTATCCCGTAATCGAAGCTCAAAACGGGACGCACTTTCCGCAGCCGCTACAGCAGTGCCTCAGTCCAGGCCGCTTCCTTAAAGCCAGGAATCGCAAAGTCGTCGCCCACCAGCAGCGGGCGCTTAACCAGCATGCCGTCGGTCGCCAGCAGCTCGTAGCACTCCCGATCCGTCATGCCAGCGTCCAGGCGCGCCTTCAGGCCAAGCTCTCGATACCTCATGCCCGACGAGTTGAAGAAGCGTCGCACCGGCAGCCCCGAACGAGCAATCCAGGTCGCAAGTTCATCGGCCGCGGGATTGTCCAAAACGATATCGCGGTCGATATACTCTACCCCATGTTTGTCCAGCCATGCCTTGGCCTTCTTACAGGTCGAGCACTTGGGATATTCAACAAACAATACCGCCATGGGATTTCCTTTCTTAGAGAAAACAAGTGTCCGGAAAACTGCACATCGACGACCACTCGCGATTGCAGCCGTTATTGTAGTCAATGTCGAAGCATAGGCAGTCGCGATGTCTCGTCTTAAGGCTAGCGCCTCGCATGGGCGCCAATCGGCCGAGTCGCATAGTGCACCAACGCCGCTGCCAGCAATACCAGCAGCATCGCGGTGACATAGCCCGCAGCATCGAATCCTAAATCGATAACGTCGAAATGCCTGCCGGGAACAAAGATCTTATGTACCTGATCGCCAACGGAGCAGACGGCGCAAAAGAGCAACACGGGCACGCAACGGTAGCACACGCTCCACGGACGCCCGGAAAAGCAAACCACGACCACCGAGGCGAACAATCCGACGAAGAAAAACTCTACGGTATGGGCAACGCGACGGACGTTCGTGCCCACCCACATGCGAATGGAAGCAAGTCGGCCAGACCGTACATTCGAGGCAGCCGAATCGGTGCCCCCGGTCATTCCGCTCTCCGTCTGAGCTTCACCCGTGGCATCGGCAGCCTGTACGCCCGTAGCTTGACCCTCCACCACACGCGCGGTGGACTCGCTCAGCAACGACGTCTCCACCGCATTTTGCTCCGTCAGCACCCAGATGCCCGCCAGCGTTGCAGCGAACAGAACGATCGCGGTCCATCCGATTATTTGTTTTACGCGCGCCAAGGGCCTACCTCCTTTTTTGAATATCAGCGAGTGTAGCCCCAAATGACATCGCCACCGTATCAAAATTTGAATCGCAACAGGAAGCGCCAAAGCGGCGCAAACCCCTACCCCGCCTCGCGCATCCAGCGATCGAACGTCCCCACGCACACGCCCAGGCACTTTGCTGCCTGGCTGCGGGTAATATCGCCTGCCTCATAGCTATCGCGTACCAGCTCAAACTGAGGAGGGCACGGCTTGCGAGGTCGACCGAAACGGACCCCTCGCGCCCGCGCCGCTGCAATCCCCTCCGCTTGGCGCCGATGAATATTCTCGCGCTCCACCTGCGCCACGTAGCTCAGCAGTTGTAGCACAATATCGGCAATCAGGGTATTGGTCACATCCGGCGCGCCGCTGGCCCTGGCGCGCGTGTCAAGCAATGGCATGTCCAACACCACAATGGCAACCCCGAGCTCCTTGGTAATGCGTCGCCATTCCTCAAGAATCTCGGAGTAATTACGGCCAAGTCGGTCGATAGAAAGCACCACCAGCACGTCCCCGTCTCCCAAGATGTGCAGCAGCTCGCGATACCGCGGGCGATCGAAGTCCTTGCCGCTCGCATGGTCGGCATAAATATTCGCCGAGCCCACGCCATAGGCGCCCAGCGCATCCAGCTGCCGATTTAGATTCTGATCGCGCGAACTCACCCGCGCATAACCATACACCGTCGCCATCTCATCCCCGCTTTCTTGTAAACCTGCCAAAAAGGGACAGGTTTATTTTGGTAGGTTTTACCTCTCGAATAGCAGGTAAGCGGGCGGCCGAGCAGACGGCAAGGTAGCCATGATCCAAATGCGGAGGGCGGCCCCGAAAGACCGCCCTCCGCTCTCCCGCCATGAGTCGAGATTTGGCTAATGGATAAGCTTAAAGTCCAAGTGCCCACGCGTGGTATTGACGCGCGAGACCTCGATAATCACGCGCTGGCCCAGTTCATAGCGAGTCCCCGTGTCGGCGCCCGTCAGCGTAAGCGCATCCTCGTCGAACTCGAACCACTCGTTGCCCAGACTCTTGATCGAAACCAAGCCTTCGACCTGCGTCAGGTCCAAGCGCACAAAGAGGCCCATGCTGCTGACCCATGAGACCGTTCCGGCATAGCGCTCGCCCAGGCGATCCTCATAGTACTGGGCAATCTTGATCTTTTGCGTCGCATGGCTGGCGGCATCTGCCGCGCGCTCGGCATCGCTGCATGCGCGGCAGATCTGCGGCAGAATGCGCGGCAGCGACTCGCGCCCCTTGCCGATCAGCCGCGGCGTACGGACCAAGGCGTCCTTGCCGCCGAGCTGCTCATAGGCCAACCGCAGTTTGAGCACGCGGTGCACCACCAGATCGGGGTAGCGACGGATGGGACTCGTAAAGTGGCAGTAGCACGGCGCGGCGAGCGCAAAGTGGCCCTCGTTGCGCGGCTTGTACAGCGCGCGCTGCATGCTGCGCAGAAGCAGCGTGTTGACGAGCGGTGCGTTTGCCGTACCGGCGGCAGCATCAACTGCAGCCTGCAGCTCATCGGGACTCCCCAGGGCAATACCGGCAGCACGGCGATCGTCGATGATGCCCAGCTGCGCCAGCGCAACGGCGGCACCGTGCAGGCTATCGGGGCTCGGATCCTCATGCACGCGATAGCAGGCCTCGATATCACGGTCTGCCAGCCACTCTGCAACGCACTCGTTGGCGAGCAGCATGGCTTCCTCGATAAGCGACGTGGCACACGAACGCTCGCGCGCCACAATCTGCACGGGTACTCCGTCCTCATCCAATAGAGCGCGAATCTCGGCCGTGTCAAAATCGACTGAGCCGCGGACGCGACGAATACGACGGCGAAGTTCGGCGAGTTCGTTGGCGGCGACAAGGAAATTGCCGAGGTCGACGTTGCAGCCGCGGGCGGCCTTCTCGCACGCAAGACCGCGCTCAAGCGCCTCCTCGCGCGAGGCCTCAGCAGCCGCAACATCCTCGGCCGCACCCTCCAGCACCCCATACTCCACCGCGCCGGCACGCACCAGCAGCGCCTCGGCGCCGTCATAGTCCATACGCACACGCGAGCGAATCACGCTGGGGTACGGATCGTAATGCCGCACGCGACCCTGCGCATCGAGCTCAAAGTCAACGGTAAACGCTAGACGGTCCTCGTCAGGGCGAAGCGAACACAGGTCACAGGACAGGCGTTCGGGCAGCATGGGAAGCACGCGATCGGCCAGATACACCGATGTCGTACGATGGCGAGCCTCAAGATCGATATGCCCGTCCCAAGCCACATAGTGAGAAACGTCAGCGATATGCACACCCAGCTTGTAGCCACCCTCGGGCGTGCGCTCAAGCGAAATGGCATCGTCAAAGTCGCGCGCGTCGACCGGGTCGATCGTGATGACAAAGCGGTCGCGCAGATCGCGGCGGAGCGGGTCCTTAAGCGCCGCGGACACATCGAGCGAAAGTCCCTCGGCCTCGTCCAGCGCGGCCTCGGGATAGCTATCGGTATAGCCGTAACGCGCCATCACGTATTGAACGCCCAAATCGGGCGCGTCATCTCCGCCAATGCGGCGTTCGATCGTCACGGTGCCCGATTCCAGGCGCGTCGGGTAGGTCAAAATGCGCGCGACAACGGCATCACCCGGGTGGACGCCCAGACGATCCGCCGAGGTATCCTCGGGCAGAATGAAGAAGTCGGCCTTCAGGCGCGAATCGAGCGGCTCGATCACACCGAGCGGACCAGCGGTCTGGTACGTACCCACCACGCTTATGGCTGCGCGCTCAACCACGCCTTCGATCACGGCGCGCCGCTCACCGTGCGGGCTGTTCTTAATGCTCACGGCAACGGTATCGCCATCCATGATCTCGCGCTTACCGCGGCCCATGACCTTGTAGTCGCCGTTTTCGGTTACAACGTAGGCGCTATGCTCATGGAGCTGCACGCGCCCGGTCAGGCTCGGACGGCGTTCGCTGCGCACCGGCCCGCGCTTATTGCGAGCTCCACGCTTATGCTTGTTATTGCGCCCCATGGCGCCTCCTTGCTATCGATGACGAACTCCAAAGAGTCTACCCAAATGATTCGCTTTCCTGCCGTTCCCTTGGGATCAAAAAACGGGCCGCCCCATAAGAGACGACCCGTTGGAAGGGATGAATTCCAGGCATGCCTACACGCGCAGGTAGCGGCGCATGGCTATGGCAGAACCAAAGAGACCGATAATCACACCGACCAGAATCAGCGCAGCATAGGTCACCAGGTAGTACTGCATCGGCAGGGCAAACGACATCCAGCCGATGCTCTCCTGCAAACGCGGAATCATCAGATTGCGCAGCAGCTCCAGAACGCCGATGGAAAGCAGCGAGCCCAAAATGGCCTGCAGTACGCCCTCGGTGATAAACGGGCCGCGAATGAAGCCGTTGCTGGCGCCGACCAGACGCATAATCGCAATCTCACGACGACGCGCCGTGATGGACAGGCGAATCGTGTTGTTGATGAAGATGAATGCGATAAAGGTCAGAAGGCCAACGAGCACCACGGCGGCGATGCGGATGTAGTTGGTCACCTGGAACAGGCGGCTCACTTCCTCCTGGCCGTACAGCACGCTCGCGTTGACGTCGCCGTCATCCGCGATCTTCTGGAAGTCGGCGTTCTTCTTGAGCTTCTCTGCCGTGCTCTCGACCTTGGACGGATCGTCCATCTCAATTGCAAACGAAGCCGGCAGCGGGTTCTGGCCATCGAGCGCGCTCATGGTGGCGTCGGCGTTGCCCGACATCTTGCTCGTATACTCGGCCAGCGCGTCGTCCTTGTCCTTATAGGTCACGGACTTGACGTTATTCCACGTCTTAAGCTCGGCCTCAAAAGCCTGAACATCGGCCTGATCGGCGTCATCGCTAATGAACGCGTTGATGACAACCTGATCCTCGACGGTGCCGATCACGGAGTTCAGCATCGCGGAGCCCATGATGAACAGGCCGATGATAAACAGCGAAAGGAAGATCGTGATGACGGCGCCGAGCGAGGTAGTCCAGTTACGGAAGAAGTGACTGATTGCCTCTTTGAAGGAGTAGCCCACGTTAGTTGGTGCCATAGTTGCCGTAACCTCCCCTCTCCTGGTCGCGGATAACGTGGCCGCCCTCGAGGGCGATCACGCGACGGTGCATGCTATCGACCATCTCGCGGTCGTGCGTGGCGACGATCACGGTGGTGCCGGTGCGGTTAATACGCTCGAGCAGCTTCATGATGCCCAGCGAGATCGCCGGGTCGAGGTTACCCGTGGGCTCGTCGCAGATCAGCAGCGGCGGACGGTTGACCATAGCGCGGGCGACGGCGACGCGCTGCTGCTCGCCACCGGAAAGCTGGTCGGGCAGCGAGTCCGTCTGATCGGCCAGACCGACCAGACGCAGCACCTCGGGCACCTGGCTGCGAATGACGCCCTTGGGCTTGCCGATGCACTGCAGGGCAAACGCCACGTTTTCGTAGGCGGTCTTTTGCGGCAGAAGCTTAAAGTCCTGGAACACGGCGCCAATCTGGCGGCGCAGGAACGGAACCTTGCGGTTCTTGATCTTCATGAGGTCCTGACCGGCAACCAGGATGCGGCCACTTGTCGGCTTGACGTCGCGGTTGAGCGTCGACAGCAGCGTGGTCTTACCCGAGCCGGAGTGACCGACCAGGAAGACGAACTCGCCCGGATAGATCTCGATGTTGATGTCGTCGAGCGCGGGCTTGTTGGGCTGTGCCGGATAGATCTTGGTGACATGCTCCATAAGGATGACGGGCTCGACACCGGCCTGCTTGGCCATCTTCTTGCGGCTGGCCTGCGGATCGATGGGCGCAAACACCGACGTAAAATCGGGGTTGTTGAGCGCGTTATCGAGGCTTGCGACCTCGGCCGCCTGATCGCTCTCGACCACCGGGGCAGCAGGCTGCGTGGGATCGGGAATGGCGGCAAAGAGACCGGACTGCGCAGACTGAGGAACCGGCGTCGCAGGGGCCATGGGGTCGGGAATGCCGGCCATGGTAGGCTGCGGCGTGGCGGCGCCAGCCTGAGGCTGCTCCACGCGAGCGGTCACGGCCTGAACGGGCTCAAAACCCGCCGTGCCGGAAAGCGCGACATCGCTGGTGGGATTGTAGGCAAAGGGATCGGATGCCGGCTGTGCCTGATCTGCCGGCTGAGTGGGGGCCTGAGCAACAGGCTGGCCCTCTGAATCCGGAGTGGCGAAACGACTGCCCTGGACGCCTGTCTGCGTCTTGGGGGCATCATCGCCCGCACCGGAGGTACGGAAGTGGTTACCCACTGGTGCTCCTTATCGTCGTGCGTTTAAACTACATGAGCGCTTTACATTTTAGCAGCATTAGCTTTGCTGCACATAAGAAGCATGGCGGGCTTTGGGATCCCACCGGCCGGGCGCAGGGTTACCTCCCAAATCGTCCTCGCGCATGGCCGGCATTTGTCCTGCTCCTGCGGAGCTGCGGACAAACGCCGGCCTGCGCTGCGGAAAGATTTGGGAGGTAACCCTGCGCCCGGCCTGCGGCTACTATGGGGCCGACGCACCAACTTGAGATGCTGCGCATACAAAGTTGGAAGGGTCTGAATTGCACTTTGTTGGGATGGGCCCGTTTCCCCATGGGAACTTTGCTTGGCAGGACTCTAATTTAAATTCAACAAAAACAGGGGCGCCCTCTTTGGGGATGCCCCTGTTCTGGCTTGGATGTGGTTGTTGAGACGATACTTTACCTCGTCTTGCCTTATGCCAAGAACTCCTTGGTGGTCGCCACGATGTTGGCGGCGTCCAGGCCATACTTGTGCAGGAGCTCGGCGCCCGGGCCGGACTCGCCAAAGGTATCGTTGACGCCAATCTTCTTGAGCGGCGTCGGGCACTGCTCGCACAGGACATCAGCAACGGCGCTGCCCAGGCCACCGATCACAGAGTGCTCCTCGACGGTCACGACGTGGCCGGTCTTGGTGGCGCTCTTGACGATCAGGTCGGCATCGATGGGCTTGATGGTGTGCATGTTGATGACCTCGGCGTCGATGCCCTCGGCAGCGAGCTGCTCGGCGGCCTCGAGAGCCTCGCCGACCATCAGGCCGCAGGCGATGATGGTCACATCGGCGCCCTCGCGCATGACAATGCCCTTACCCAACTCGAACTTGTAGGTCTCGGGGTCGTTGATAACCGGCGAGGCCAAACGGGCGAAGCGCATGTACACCGGACCGTCGCACTCGTAGGCGGCGCGCGTCACGGCGCGGGCCTCCACGTCGTCGGCGGGAACAATTACGGTCATGCCGGGGATGACGCGCATGAGGGCGATATCCTCGCAGCACTGGTGCGTGGCGCCGTCCTCGCCCACCGAGATGCCGGCGTGCGTGGCACCGATCTTGACGTTGAGGTGCGGGTAGCCGATGGAGTTGCGGACCTGCTCAAAGGCGCGACCGGCGGCGAACATGGCAAAGGTACTCGCGAAGGCAACACGACCAGTGGTCGCGATACCGGCGGCGACGCCCATCAGGTTGCTCTCGGCGATACCCACGTCGAAGAAGCGGTCGGGGCAAGCGGCCTTAAACTTACCGGTCTGCGTGGCGGCGGCCAGGTCGGCGTCGAGGACCACAAAGTCATCGTGCTCGTTGGCGAGCTCGACGAGGGCCTCGCCGTAGCTTACGCGCGTGGCGATTTTCTTGACGTCTGCCATCCTAGAGCTCCTCTCCGGCGGCCGTGAGCTCTGCCATGGCCTGCTCAAACTGTTCATCGTTGGGGGCCTTACCATGCCAGCCCACCTGGTTCTCCATGAAGGAGACGCCCTTGCCCTTCGTGGTCTCGGCAATAATGGCGGTCGGCTGACCCTTGGCAGCGCGAGCCTCGGCAAAGGCGGCGCGGATCTGGTCGAAGTCGTTGCCGTCGGCAAGCTCCACCACGTGGAACTTAAAGGCGCGGAACTTGTCTGCCAGCGGCATGGGGTCGTTGACCTCCTCGACGGGACCATCGATCTGCAGGCCATTGTGGTCAACGATCACGCAGAGGTTATCGAGCTGTTGGTTGCCGGCAAACATGGCTGCCTCCCAGACCTGGCCCTCCTCGCTCTCGCCATCACCCAGCAGGGCATACGTGCGGTAAGTATCGCCCCAGTGCTTGGCGGCGAGCGCCATCCCGACGGCGGCGGAGATGCCCTGGCCGAGCGAACCGGTGGACATGTCGACGCCCGGGGTGTCGTTCATGTTGGGGTGACCCTGCAGGTGGCTGCCGATATGGCGCAGCGTCTTGAGGTCCTCTTTGGGGAAGAACCCGCGCTCGGCGAGCACGGCGTACAGGCCCGGAGCGCAATGGCCCTTGGAGAGCACAAAACGGTCGCGATCGGCCTTGCGGGGATCGGACGGGTCGACGTTCATTTCCTCAAAGTACAGATAGGTCATGATGTCGGCAGCGCCGAGCGAACCGCCCGGATGGCCGGACTTGGCAGCGTGCACGCCGGTGACGATGCCCTTCCTTACCTCGTTGGCAACCTTTTTGAGCTCTTCGTCGCTCATTGTGCCTTCCTTTCATCCTCATTAGACAAGATGCGCACGGCACCGAAGGTAATCCCAACACAGCCGCAATGCACGTACGTCATTCATTATGCTGGAAACTGATGGCTTTACCAGAGTTTTTATCATTATTTGAACAATTTAGCAGGCAGAACCGCTGATGAAACGGTTTATCAATGTGAACGTCTTTTGGATGGAACGCGGTCGCCCCTACGCGCTAATGTCCTTGAATCCCTCGCCGAAGGCTTCCGTAACGTCAGCGACCGTCACAATGGCGTGAGGATCGCGCTCGCGCACGATCGTCTTGAGGGTATTGAGCTCTCGACGGCTCACGATGACCATGATCACCGGCTTCTCGGCACCCGAATACATGCCAGTCGCCTTAAACTTGGTACAACCACGACCCAGGCCATACATAATATCGGCAGCGATATCAGGGAACTTGTCCGAGATGATGAGTACCATACGGCGTTTGTTGCCACCATCGACCACGGCATCGATCACGTAGCCGCTAATGACCATCGAAAGGCCTGCATATAGTGCATTTTCGATTGAAAAGACCGGAGCCGACAGCGCACATACGGCAACATCGATCGCCATGACGGTCGAGCCCACGGGCAGCGAGGTATTACGCGAGATGATCTGTCCAATCGTGTCCGAGCCGCCGGTGTTGGCGCCGGCGCGCAGCACCATGCCATAACCGATGCCCGTGATGATGCCGCCCCACATAGCGGGCAGCATCAGATCGGCATGTGCCAGCGGCGCCACAAACGGAGCGAACAGGTCGGTGAAAAAGCCCAGCAGCACAAAGCCCGTCGCCGTCTGCACCACGTAGAACATGCCGCCCTCGCGCATAACGACCAGCAGCAGTAAGGCGTTCATCACGATCGTCTGAATACCAACGGGAAGCGATAGACCGCGCGATGCGCCGACCGCCTGGATAATGGTGGCAAGGCCCGTAACGCCACCGGCAGCAAGGCCGTTGGGAATCAAAAACAGGTCGGTCGCAATAGCGGCCAGAGCGCACCCCAACATAATCTGGGGCAGGTCGTGAAAGAAGTTCATCGAAAGAATGCGCTTAATGTCCAGACGATATGCCATGCTGCCTCCCTCAAAAAAGCGCACCCAAACGGATGCGCTTCGAACTTCTTGCTGTATTCGATTCTACCGATTCGCCGGACAAAAACCACCCCTGCGCAGGGTTTGCTTTGGATACAAAACCACCCTGCTCGGAGGGTTTTATCCATTTCCACATAAACCGGGCGGTTTATGCAGATGGGATCTCTGCGTCAGCGTTGCCAGTGGCCCAGCGATGGTAGCCAATAACAAACGGGTCCAGGTCGCCATCGTCAAGAACTGCCTCGACGTTGCTGGTCTCAACGCCCGTGCGTAGGTCCTTAACCATCTGATACGGGTAGAGCACGTAGCTGCGAATCTGGTTGCCAAAACCGATCGTGGTTTTGGGTCCGCGAATCTCATCGAGCGCCTCGGCGCGCTTCTCGAGCTCAATCTCGTACAGGCGAGCCTTGAGGATCTGCATGCACGCGGCCTTGTTCTGGATCTGGCTGCGCTCGTTTTGGCAGGTAACCACAATGCCACTGGGAAAATGCGTCACGCGCACGGCGGAGTCGGTGGTGTTGACACCCTGACCGCCCGGGCCGCTCGCGTGGTACACGTCCACGCGGATGTCATCGGGACTGATCTCGATGTCGATATCATCGGGTAGCACGGGGATGACCTCGACGCCGGCAAACGTGGTCTGGCGGCGCTTCTTGTCGTCGGTGGGGCTAATGCGAACCAAGCGGTGGACGCCGGCCTCGGCGCGCAGCATGCCAAAGGCATCCTTGCCCTCGACGGTAAAGGTCGCGCGATCGATGCCAATGACCTCGGCTGCGGGGCAGTCGTTGATGGTGACCTTCCAACCGCGACGCTGGCAGTACTTCATGTACATCTTAAAGAGCATGAAGGTCCAGTCCTGGGCCTCCAGACCACCCTGTCCGGGCTTGATGGTCACAATGGCATCGCCGTGATCGAACTCACCGGTAAACCAGCTCGAAAGCTCAAGCTCATCGATGGCACGGGCCAGGCGCTCAGCCGTGGCTGTAGCCTCCTCGCGAAGGGCGGCGGCATCGGGGTCATCCCCCATCTCCTCGGCAAGCTCCAGCGCGGCGCGGGCATCGGAAAGCTCGCCGCGCGCGTTGTCCACGGCGGCGATATCTTCCTTGGTGCGCGCGATTTCCTCCATGGTGGCACGGGCGGCGTCGGCGTCATCCCAAAAGCCGGGGGCCACGCTTTTGGCCTCGAGCTCGGTCACGCGCGTGCGCTTTTCGTCCAAGTGGAGATACGACTCGACCTCACCGAGCCGGTCCGCAAACGCATCCAGCTCGGCGGGCGTTACCTCTAAAGCCTCAGCCATTAACGATTCCTGCCGTGGCAGTACTTAAACTTCTTGCCGCTACCGCAGGGGCACGGGTCGTTGCGGCCCACGTTGACGTACGGATCGTCGCTCTCGGACTTGCGATAGGTGGTCACCTTGCCACCGTTGTTGACGGCAGCCGGACCACCCTGGACAGCCGTGCGGGCCTGCACCTGTGCCTGCTTGCGCAGCACCGAGTCGCCGTTGTCACCATCGACCTCGGCAGGACCGGAGAAGCGCGCACCCTCGAGCGCGGGCTCCTCCTTGTGCTCCACGGCACGCGGGGCAGCCTTGATCTCGATGCGCAGAACCGTGCGCAGGTAATCC
Organism: Collinsella aerofaciens; assembly: GCF_028209625.1. Classification (GTDB taxonomy): domain Bacteria; phylum Actinomycetota; class Coriobacteriia; order Coriobacteriales; family Coriobacteriaceae; genus Collinsella; species Collinsella aerofaciens_AM. The sequence continues at coordinate 17,324 of NZ_JAQLDU010000021.1, forward strand.
TCGTACATGGTGTCGACGAGCATCTGGAACGCGCCGTAGGCCTCGGTCTTGTACTCGACCAGCGGGTCGCGCTGGCCAAAGCCGCGCAGGCCGATGCCGGTCTTGAGGTAGTCCATCTCCTGCAGGTAGTTCATCCAGCGGGTATCGATGACGCGCAGCATGACCTGGGTGTTGAGCTCGCGCATCAGGTCCTCGCCCAAGCGCTCGGCCTTCATGTTGTAGCACTTCTCTACGTAAGCCAGGACATCGGCAGCCAGGGCCTCATAATCCTCGTCGGGGAACTTCGGCGTATCGATGTGGCCGGTGAGCTCCACAACCCACTTGCGCAGGCCCTCCAGGTCGCGCTCGCCATCGTGACTGTCCTTGGTGCAGAACTCCTGCACGCAGCGGTACACGGTGTCGTGCATGACCTCGGTGATGTGGTCGGTCAGGTCCTTGCCGTCCAGAATCTTATTGCGCTCGGCGTAGATGACCTGGCGCTGCTTGTTCATGACGTCGTCGTACTCAAGGACGCTCTTACGCATGGAGAAGTTGATGCTCTCGACCTTGTGCTGGGCGCTCTCGACGGCCTTGGAGATGATCTTGTGCTGGATGGGCATGTCGTCGCCCATGTCGGCCGTGACCATCATCTTGGAGACGCGGTCCATCTTGTCGCCGCCGAACAGGCGCATGAGGTCGTCCTCGAGCGACAGGTAGAACTGGGTCTCGCCCGGATCGCCCTGACGGCCGGAACGGCCGCGCAGCTGGTTGTCGATACGGCGGGACTCATGGCGCTCGGTGCCGATAACGGTCAAGCCGCCGGCGGCAAGCACGCGCTCGCGCTCGGCCTTGCAGGTCTCCTTGGCCTCGGCGTTAAACTGCTCGAGCTGCTCGGGCGTCACGTCCTCCATGGTCAGGCCCTCGTACTCAAGGCGCTCGCGCACCAGCTCGTCGGGGTTGCCGCCCAGCAGGATGTCGGTACCACGACCGGCCATGTTGGTGGCGATGGTCACGGCGCCGTAGCGTCCGGCCTGGGCAACGATGTGGGCCTCGCGTTCATGGTGCTTGGCGTTGAGGACCTCGTGTGCGATGCCGCGCTTGGTAAGGGCGGCGGACAGCTTCTCGGAGCTCTCGATGGAGACGGTGCCCACCAGGACCGGCTGGCCCTTGGCGTGACGACGCTCCACATCGTCGGCGACGGCGTTGTACTTGGCCTGAATGGTGCGGTACACCAGGTCCTCGTGGTCCACGCGCTGTACAGGCTTGTTGGAGGGGATGACCTCGACGGGCAGCTTGTAGATCTCGCGGAACTCGGCATCCTCGGTGAGTGCCGTACCGGTCATGCCGGAGAGCTTGTCATACAGACGGAAGTAGTTCTGCAAGGTGATAGTGGCCAGCGTCTGGTTCTCCTCGCGTACAAGCACGCCCTCTTTGGCCTCGATGGCCTGGTGCAGGCCCTCGGAGTAACGGCGGCCTTCCATAATGCGGCCGGTGAACTCGTCGACGATCTTGACCTCGCCGTTGGTGACCACATACTGCTTGTCGCGGTGGAACATGTACTGGGCCTTCAGCGCCTGCTGCAGGTGGTTGACCAGCTGGCCGGAGAGATCGGCATAGATGTCATCGATACCCAGGCGGCGCTCGATCTTCTTAAGACCGCGCTCGGTGGCAGCGATGGTGTGCTTGGCCTCGTCCATGACGTAGTCGCCCGTGGGTTCAACGTCCTCGGTGGCGGTAAGCATGTCGTGCGACACGTCCTCGCCGCGCTCAAGGCCACGCACGGCACGCGCGAAGTCCTTGTAGGTACTGGCGGACTTGGTGCCAGCGCCCGAGATGATCAGCGGGGTGCGAGCCTCATCGATCAGGATGGAGTCGACCTCGTCGACGATGGCGTAGTTGTGACCGCGCTGCACGCGCTGCTCGGGACGGGTGACCATGTTGTCGCGCAGGTAATCAAAGCCGAACTCGGAGTTGGTGCCGTAGGTGACGTCGGCCTGGTAGGCCGGGCGCTTGAGCTCGAGCGGCATGTTGTTCTGGAGCAGACCGACGGTCATGCCCAGGTACTTATAGATGCGGCCCATCCACTCGGAGTCGCGCTTGGCAAGGTAATCATTGACAGTAACGACGTGCACGCCCTTGCCGGCAATAGCGTTGAGATAGCCAGCCAACGTGGAGACGAGGGTCTTACCTTCGCCGGTCTTCATCTCGGCGATGTGGCCCTCGTGCAGTGCCATGGCGCCAATGAGCTGCACGTCAAAGTGGCGCATACCCATGGTGCGCTTGGAAGCCTCACGCACGGTGGCAAAGGCCTCGGGGAGCATGTCGTCAAGCGACTCGCCGTTGGCGTAACGCTCGCGGAACTTATCGGTCTGGCCGCGGAGTTCCTCCTCGGTCATCTTCTCAAACTGGGGCTCAAGACCGTTGATCTGATCGACGATCTTGTAGTAGCGCTTAAGGTCCTTATCGGATCCAAAGGACAGCAGCTTTGACATGAATCCCATGTGGTTTTCCTTTTTGGCCATCGCCCACGCCGTGCAGCTGCGGGCGAGTTAAACACAGATGATTGTACTTTAGCCAAACAAGGCGCGGCCTATACGGTCGACCTCGACCGCCACGTAATAACTATGACCAACCTGCCGCAATGGAACGGGTTTATTTTGGCAGGTTTTATCCTAGCAAACGCCGTCTCTCTGCCATTTGGTGCCACGGGGACAGGTTAGCTTTGAACTGCGTCCCGAATCTTGGCCTTCTTTATTAGAAGCGAACACTAGGACGCTTTCAATAGCCGTTTCCGAAAC
>NZ_JAQLDU010000022.1 GCF_028209625.1 Collinsella aerofaciens
GGAGGAATTCCGGAATCAGTCCCTATGTGCGGCGTAGGCCGCTTATTAGCCCGTCCAAGAATTGGGGCGCAGTTCAAAGGGGGAGCGCGGGGGTTTCTTCTGTTCCGACGGCGATGCGCCGGGTTGCAAGGACGATGCGACTACAGCGCGAAGTCGCCGCCGACGAGCGTGGAGACGGGCTCCTCGTGGTAAACGGCGGAGATGGCCTGAGCGAACTCCTCTGCGACCGAGATGGTCTTGATCTTGCCGCCAACCTCGACGGGGATGGCGTCGGTGACGACGCACTCGACGATGGGGGCATCGTTCAGGCGCTCGATGGCCGGACCGGAGAAGATGCCGTGGGTGGCGCAGACGTAGATGTCGCCGGCGCCCATAGCCTTGAGCTCCTTGACGTTGGCGCACAGGGTGCCAGCGGTGTCGATCATGTCGTCGTTGATGATGCAGGTCTTGCCCTTGATGTCACCGATGATGCCCATGACCTCGGCGGCGTTGTGGCGCGGACGGCCCTTGTGGGCGATGGCCAGGTCGCAGCCGAGCATGTCGGACAGCTTCTTGGCGGCCTTGGCACGACCCACGTCGGGGGAGACGACAACCAGGTTGTCGGTGTCGAAGTGCATGTCGTTGTAGTACTGGCCAAACAGCGGCAGCGCGGACAGGTGGTTAACCGGGATATCAAAGAAGCCCTGGATCTGACCCTGGTGCAGGTCGAGGGTGATGATGCGGTTGACGCCGGCGCGCTCGAGCAGGTTGGCGACGAGGCGGGCAGTGATGGGCTCGCGCGGGCCGGCCTTGCGGTCCTGGCGGGCATAGCCGTAGTGGGTGATAACGGCGGTGATGGAGCGGGCGGATGCGCGCTTGGCAGCGTCGGTGGCGATGAGCAGCTCCATGAGCATGTCGTTGACGTTGCCGCCGGCCACGGACTGAATCAGGAAGACGTCGGCGCCGCGGACGGTCTCGTCGTAGCGGGCGTAAATCTCACCATTGGCGAACTGCTTTAGCGTAAGGCCCGAAAGCTCGACCCCAAGGTACTCAGCAATCTTCTGAGCGAGGGGACGGTTGGAGGAACCGGAATACACGCGGATGGACTTGCGCATATTCTCCGACTTCTCGGGATCATTAATCGGCATTACCCTTCTCCTTTATATCGAATGCCATATAGATGCCTTGTTGCATTGTAACCGCGCGGCGGGGTTTATCGAGTCTTGATAACGTCTTTACCGTCAACGGACACGAACCGACCACTCATCCGGTCGCGCAGGTCAGCATAGAAAAAGGAGCCGTCCCCATGGGAACAGCTCCTTAGATGCTTGATAAAACGTTATACCTCGTCGTCCTCGTGCAGACGGCGGCGATAATCGGCGGCCCAGCCCTCAATATTTACCTGACGGGCACGACCCAGTCCGAGTGCGTCTGCCGGGACCGGCTCGGTGATGACGGAGCCGGCGGCCACGAGCGCGCCGTCGCCGATCTGGGCAGGCGCGACCATCATGGTGTCGGAGCCGATGAAGGCATCCTTGCCGATGACGGTCTTGTGCTTGTGCACGCCGTCGTAGTTGCAGGTGATGGAGCCAGCGCCCACGTTGACGCCGGGGCCCATGGTGGTGTCGCCGATGTAGGACAGGTGCGGCACCTTGGAACCCTCGCCGATCGTGGACTTCTTGATCTCCACATGCGTGCCGGCCTTGGAACCGTCGAGCATGTGGGTGCCCGGGCGCAGGTAGGCGCGCGGGCCGCAGTCGACGCCGTTCTCGATGACGGCCTCGATGGCGATGGTCTCATCGATGGTGCAGCCGCTGCCGACGGTGGTGTCGGTGAGACGGCTGTTGGGGCCGAGCTGGCACTCCTCGCCCACGGTGACGTGGCCGATCAGGTGCGTCTGCGGCCACACGACGGTGTCGCGGCCGATGGTGGCGTCGGGGCCGATCCAGGCCTGCGTGGGGTCGATGAAGGTAACGCCCTCGGCCATCCAGTGCTCGTTGATGCGGTCGCGCGCGATGGCGGTGAGCTGCGCGAGCTGGATACGGCTGTTGACGCCCAGACCGTCGCGGTAGTCGTCGCAGTGGAAGATGGAGACAGCCTGGCCGTGGCCTTTGAGGATCTCGAGCATGTCGGGCAGGTAGTACTCGGATTGCGCGTTGTCGTTGCCGATCTCGTTGATGTGGGCGGCGAGCTGCGTGCCGTCAAATGCGTAGCAGCCGGCGTTGCACTCCAGCAGCGTGGCGGCCTGCTCGGGCGTGCAGTCCTTCTGCTCGATGATGCGCTCGATCTGACCATCGGCGCCCAGCTTGATGCGGCCGTAGCCGAAAGGATCGGGCGGGGTCATGGTCATGACGGTGCAGGCGAGCTCGCCGGTGGCGACGGTTTGCGCGAACTTGGCGACGGTGTCGGCGGTGATGAGCGGCAGGTCGCCGTTGAGCACCACGACGGGGCCTTGCGTGATGCCACAGGCCTCGAGCGCGACCTTCACGGCGTGACCGGTGCCCAGACGCTCGGTCTGCTCGACGCACTCGACCTTGGTGGCGCTGTTGGCGTAGGCGCCGTCGATGAGGGCGCGCATCTCGTCGGCGTGGCTGCCGATGACAACCACGACGCGGCTGCAGCCGGCCTTGATGGTAGCGTCGACGATCCACTGGACCATGGGCTTACCCAGGATCTTGTGCGAAACCTTGCAGTGGTTCGACTTCATGCGGGTGCCCTCGCCGGCAGCGAGGATAATTGCGGTTGCGTCCATGTGATCTCCTGTTACGTTATAGAGACGTGTGTTTGGAAACGATACACGGCGCAATATGATACCGCAGGCATATGACGAGCGCGTAACGATTGGTTTGCGGCGGTTGAGGCTTGCGCCGCCGGCGTGGCGTTTGCACTGCTTGTGTGCGGCGTTGGCGGTGCTGTGGAGCTGTCGTTTGAGCGAGGGGACGGGGGTACCCGTGGACAACATACGAGAGGGGTTTGGCGGCGAGCCCGTCGCGGCATTCTCGATGTCTCATCCGGCTGTGCCGGCACTCTATATAGTGCTGACGCTGGGGCTCACTATGTTCTCGATGCAGCCGGTGCTGATTGCGCTGTCACTTGCGGGCGGGCTGGCGTATGGATTTGCGACGCGTGGGGCTGCCCGCACGCTGGGCGCGCTCCGCTGGCAGCTGCCGGTAATTTTGATCGTTGCGGTGCTCAATCCGCTGTTTAGCGCCTCGGGCTCGACGGAGCTGTTCCGTATTGGCATGCGCGCGGTGTATCTGGAGAGCATGGTATACGGCCTGTGCATGGGCGGGCTGTTTGTGGCGAGCATACTGTGGTTTGAGGCGGCGGCATCGATGCTCGAATACGACAAGGTACTCGCGCTGCTGGGCAATGCCGCGCCGGTGATTGCGCTCATGATCTCGATGTGCATGAGGCTTATCCCGCAGTTTTTACGCCGCGGTCGTACGGTGCTGGCGGTGCAGGATACGATTGATGTGCCGGGCCGCGCGCCGGCCGACCCCGTACGCTCGCGCCTGCGGGCGTCGAGCGTGTTGATGGGCTGGGGCATGGAAGATTCGCTGGAGCGCGCGGACGCGACGCGCTCGCGCGGGTGGGGTGCCGCGACGCGTCGTACGACGTATGCGCGGTATCGACTGGGGCGCAGCGACGTTGCCGCGCTGGCCGGGCTCGCACTGTTTGGTGCTGTCGCGGTGGCGGTGGCGTGGACCGCGACGACGCAGTATTCGTTTTATCCGCAGCTCTCGGTTCCGGCGCCGTGGCTGGGCTATGTCGTGTACGCTGCCTGGATGATGCTGCCTTGCGCGTTGCACGCGATTGATGAGAAGAGGTTTGGCTGATGGCTCGGTTGGATAGGGGCCCGGTGTCGGGCGCGGCGTGCGACCCGGATATGCTGGCGATTGAGGTGCGGAGCCTGAGCTTTACCTACCCCGGGGCTGATGCTGCGGTGCTCGAGGGGCTCGACTGGTCTGTCCCCCAAGGTGCATTTGCGCTGCTTGTTGGCGGTACCGGATCGGGTAAGTCGACGCTGCTGTCGTTGCTCAAGCCCGAGATCGCTCCGGCGGGCGAGCGCACTGGCGATGCGCGCGTGCTGGGCGAGAGCGTTGCCGACATGGACGTGCGCGCGTCTGCGGAGCGCGTGGGCTACGTGTTTCAGGATCCCGAGAACCAGATTGTGTGCGAGACCGTGTGGCACGAGATGGCGTTTGGCCTGGAAAACTTAGGCATGTCGCGCGACGAGATGCGCCGCCGTGTTGCCGAGACCAGCTATTTCTTTGGTCTGGAAGATTGGCTTCACCGCGATACTGACACGCTTTCGGGTGGTCGCAAACAGTTGCTGTCGTTGGCGGCCGTTCTGGCGCTGCGCCCGCGCGTGCTGCTGCTCGACGAGCCCACGTCTCAGCTCGATCCCGTTGCCGAGAAGAATTTCCTGCACGCGCTGTTTCGTGTGAATCGCGAGCTGGGCTGCACGGTTGTTGTGGCGACGCATCAGCCGCGCCCAATGCTCGAATACGCGACGTGTGCGTACCGGATTGAGGACGGTTGCGTGCGCGAGGTGGCAGATATGGCTTCTTTGGGACGCCGAGAATCGCTGTTTTCCGATGATATGTTGGGGTGGGGTGCCATCCGATGTGCAAAAAACGGAGTATTCAGCAGGCGTGAGGACAATTTGGACTCTCTGGAGACGCCCGGGGACGTATCGAGCGCGAAAAAAAGTTCGGAATTGGACAAATCGTCCGAATTTGTGGCGCAAACGTCGCTCGAGAACGGCTCGGAAGCCTTCCCGCGCACGAATGGAAGCAGAATACTCCAAAAAATGCACGCTGGGTCGGCTACCACCCTGTCGGAAGGCTGGTTTCGCTACGATCGCGCGGACGGTTGGGTGCTGCGCGGGCTCGATGCGTCGTTTTCGGCTGGCGCGGTGCATGCAGTCGTGGGCGGAAACGGCTGCGGCAAGTCGACGATGCTTTCGGTGCTGGCCAAGACCGCCAAGCTGCAGCGCGGCCGCATGGTGCGCGGAGCGGCCTCGGCGGCGCTGTTGCCTCAGAATCCCAAAGCATTGCTGGTTGCCGAGACGGTTCGCGATGAGCTGATGGAATGGGCCTCGACCTGCGGATATGACGAGAACTTGGCGCGGGAGCGTGCGGCGAGCTTGGGGCTGTCGGGTCTGGATGGGCGCCATCCGTACGATCTTTCGGGCGGACAGCGTCAGCTGCTTGCGTTGGCAAAGCTGCTGTTGATCGGCCCCGAACTGCTATTGCTCGATGAGCCCACCAAGGGTTTGGACCTGGCCAGCCGCCGCATCATCGCCCGCGCCCTGCGTGACCATGCGAAGGCTGGCGGCACCGTCATCATGGCTACGCACGATTTGGACTTTGCCGAGCAGGTCGCCGACGACATCGCCATGATGTTCGATGGCGAGATTGCCTGCATGGAGCCGCCGGCCGACTTCTTTGCCGACAACGTGTTTTATAGGGCGTGATGGGATGGCGGATTATCGCATCGTGCGCCTACTCGCAAAACTGGAGATACCGCTGCTGCTGGCGGTGCCAGCCGTGATGGCTTCGGCGTTGCTGGCGGGCGTTGAGCAGGCGGCGCTCGCCATGCTTGTCGTGGTGGCGCTGGTGCTTGCGCTGTTCTTTGCAGGCTATGAGGCGTCGCGACCGGGCCTGCGCCAGATTATGCCAACGCTGGTTCTGGCGGCGTTGGCCGCGGCGGGGCGCATCTTGTTTGGCCCCATTCCCGACTTTAAACCCGTGAGTGCCATCGCCACTATCGCGGGGGCGACGCTTGGTCGCCGCAATGGTTTTATGGTTGGCGCGCTGGCGGCGCTGACCAGCAATTTCTTTTTTGGACAGGGCATGTGGACGCCGTGGCAGATGTATGCCTGGGGGCTCGTGGGATACGTTGGCGGTGCGCTGGCGCATGCGGGTGCGTTCGACCGCGCCGACGGCACCGTGCGTATGCCGGCGCTGCTGACCTACGGCTTTGCTTCGGGTTTGCTGTACGGCGTTGTGATCAACGCCTACGACATTATCGGTTTTGTTCAACCGCTCACGTGGGCGGGTGCCATGGCGCGTCTTGCCACCGCCGTACCGTTCGATATCACGCACGGCCTTGCGACCTGCGTGTTTTTGGTCGCCCTGTACAAGCCTTGGTGTCGCCGCATCAACCGAGTCGTCGTGAAGTACGGACTGTAGGGCTGGTTGCGCCGGGGCGGGAATCAATACTGCCGAAGTGTCATTTTAAAACTATGCCGGTTTACGGGGCCAGATTGGCACAAGCAGACCATGCCGGCTATTTTTGAAATAGAGCAAGCCGTTTACCTGCGGTTTTATTATTTCGGAATTGCGTATGGTTGGGGGTTCGCGATTTAGCCCCGTAAACTGGCATAGTTTTGGAATGGCCGGCTGATATGACGGGCGTCGTGACCCTCAAGAGCCAAATTGATCCGTTTTCTTCCGTCTCCAGACGTCCCCGGGGAATCAGCTGAACTCGCCCGCCACGAAATCAGCCTATCTACTACGTTTGACCCGACACCCCCAAACACAACCGCGTTTTATGAAAAACCGCAGGCTTTCTACCTGCGGTTTTCTTTTTGCGTTGTTCGCTGTGGTTGAGGGTGGTGGCTTAAACGTAGTAGATGGGCGTGTTTCGTGGCGGATGGGTCACGTGGATACCACCACGAGGCCCAAAATGATTCGTTTTCCTCCGTCCCCAGGGGATCAGCTGGGGCTAGAGCTCTAGCGTGAGGGTGACGGGGCAGTGGTCGCTGCCGAAGATGTCGCCGCGGATGCCGGTGTCGCGTACGTTGTCGGCGATTGCGTCGCTTACCAGGAAGTAGTCGATGCGCCAGCCGGCGTTGTTCTTGCGGGCATTAAAGCGATAGCTCCACCAGCTGTAGACGCCCTCGACGTCGGGGTTTGCCGCGCGCCAGGTATCGGTAAAGCCGGCGTTGAGCAGCTCGGTAAACTTGCCGCGCTCCTCGTCCGAAAAGCCGGCGTTGCCGCGGTTGGACTTGGGGTTCTTAAGGTCGATCTCCTCGTGCGCCACGTTAAAGTCGCCGCAGGTCACGACGGGTTTGCCGGTCTCGCGCTCGAGCGCGTTCAAAAAGCCGCGGTAAGCATCGTCCCAGGCCATGCGCACGTCGATGCGGGCGAGTTCGTTTTGCGCGTTGGGAGTGTAGACATCCACAAACCAGAACTTGTCGAACTCCAGCGCGCAGACGCGGCCCTCGGTTGCGGCTTGGGCGACGAGTACGGCCGCCTCGTTCTCGCCGGCGTAGGGTAGCAGTGCGTCGGCGTGCAGCACGCGCAGCGGTTCCTGGCGGCTAAAGACCGCAGTGCCCGAATAGCCTTTACGCTCGGCGTGGCTCCAGGTTTGGTGATAGCCGGGCAGGTCAATATCGACCTGGCCTTCTTGCAACTTGGTCTCTTGCAGCGCCAGGATATCGACGTCGAGTTCTTGCGCGATCTGGATAAAGCTCGGGTCCTTTTTGAGCACGGCGCGCAGGCCGTTGACGTTCCACGAGGCGAAAGTGTAAGTCTGAGGCATGGTGTCCTTTCGACGGGGTTGGCAGGCTTAAGATTAGCGCAACAGGGGCGGGGTGGGCTCCGCGCATGCTGACTTAAAGGTCGCATGCTGGGACATCGCCCGACGCCGCCCGATCAACAAGGACGGAGGGCTCATATGACGCAGGCAATATCGGACCCCAAGCAGGCCTCCGCCGCGCTGGCGGAGCTGTTCAATACCCACGAGCACGTGGTGTTCTTTGGCGGCGCTGGTGTTTCCACGGCAAGCGGCATTCCCGATTTTCGCAGCGTGGACGGCCTGTATCACCAGCAGTTTGCCTATCCGCCCGAGAGCATGCTGTCGCACAGCTTTTACGAGACACATCCGGCGGAGTTCTTCGACTTTTACCGAACCAAGATGATTGCGCTTAACGCTAAGCCCAACCGCTGCCACACCAAGCTGGCCGAGCTGGAGCGCGTCGGCAAGCTTGATGCCGTGGTGACGCAAAACATCGACGGCTTGCATCAGGTGGCGGGCTCGCAGCGCGTGTTTGAGTTGCACGGATCGGTCCATCGCAACATTTGTCAGTCGTGCGGAGCGGTCTATAGCGCCGAGTGGATTTGCTCGCGCGAGCACGAGGACGCCGCGGGCGTGCCCGTGTGCCCCGCGTGCGGTGGTCGCATCAAGCCCGATGTGGTGCTCTACGAAGAGCCGCTCGACGAGCATGTGTTGACCGGTGCCGTTGCCGCCATCGCCGCGGCCGATGCCCTCATTGTAGGCGGGACCTCGCTCGTGGTGTATCCGGCGGCGGGTCTTACACGCTACTTTACCGGCGATACACTGGCCATATGCAACCTTGCCCCCACCGATCAGGATGCAAATGCCGACCTGCTGATTTCTTGCGACATCGCGGCCGCGTTTGCGTTCTAGCCCGCGTGCGCGGATACAATAGAAAGACTGAGTGCAAAGCGACCCCGCCGCCAGCTCCCCAAGCTCGGCGACGTGGGCATTTTAGGAGGATGTTCATGGCGAACGACAGCAAGACATGGCGGTGCGGAAAGTATGAGCTCAGCTTTGACCGCCCGCGCATCATGGGCGTCCTCAACGTGACGCCCGATTCGTTTAGCGATGGCGGGGAGCACTTCGACCCGGATGCCGCGATCGAGTATGGCCTGGCGATGCTCGACGCCGGCGCCGACGTCATCGACGTGGGCGGTGAGTCCACGCGTCCCGGCTTTACCCCGGTCAATCCCGATGAGGAAGCGCGCCGCGTGCTGCCCGTGGTGCGCGCGCTGGCCAAAGAGGGCGCCATCGTCTCGATTGACACGCGTCATGTGGCGGTTGCCAAGGCGGCCGTGCGCTGCGGCGCCTCGATCGTCAACGACGTGACCGGCTTCACCGACCCCAAGATGGTCGAGTTTGTTAAGACGAGCACCTGCGGCGTCATCGTGATGCATGCCGGCGAGGTCGCCGCGCCCGCGCGCACGCACGCAACGGTGCAGCTCGATACCTCGGCAGCGGCGTTTGTTGCCGAGAAGGCACGCGAAGCGGCTGCCGAGGCCGCGCGCGAGGCCGAGAAGCCGGCCCGTCGCCGTCGCGGCAAGTTGCTGGGCGAGCCTAAGCCGGAGGCCAAGCTTCCGGGCGGCGTGGTGCAGCCCTCGTTGCCGTTTGGCGAACCTGAGCCCGCGACCGAGCCTGCAAGCGAGCAGGAGACGCCGGCCGCCGAGCAGGCTGCTGCTGCCGAGACCGTCGCGCCCGCGCCCGAGGCCACCGAGGCCGCATCGGAGCCCAATGACCGCCTGGCCGCCATGATGCGCCGCAGCGCCCGCCGCGAGGAAGCCTACGTGCCCACCTCGCAGCTCCGCCGCTTCACCCTGCCCGATTCGGCGCCCATCATGCGCCGCGTCATGGGCTTTCTGTCCGACCAGGCCCGCGCGCTCATCCACGCCGGCGTGTCGCGCGACCGCATCTGCATCGATCCCGGTCCGGGCTTTGGCAAGACGGCCAACGAGGACATCGTCATCCAGCGCGAGACTGCCAAGATGGCGTCACTGGGCTATCCGCTCATGTGCGCCGTATCGCGCAAGCGCTTTGTGGGCGCCGTCTCGGGCGTGACCGAGGCCGCCGAGCGCGATGCCGCTACGTTTGGCGTGTGCCTGGGCGCCATCCAGGCCGGTGCCAACATCGTGCGCGTGCACGACGCCGCGGGCTTTGCGCAGTTCCTGAACGGCTACTGGGCGGTTGCCAAGCCGCAGCCGCGCCGCGCGTTTGTGGCCGTGGGCTCCAACCTGGGGCATCGCTGTGACAACATCCGCGCCGCACGCGACATGATCGCCGAGATTCCACTCACCTGCGTGTCCAACTCCTCCAAGATCTACGAGAGCGAGCCGGCCTACGAGACGCGCCAGGACGCGTTTGCCAACGCCGTCATCGAGATTAAGACCGAGCTGGCGCCGCTGGTGCTGCTCGACGAGCTCATGAAGATCGAGGCCGAGCTGGGCCGCGACCGCTCCAAAAAGGCCAAGGCCAACGGTCCGCGCACCATCGACCTGGACCTGCTGTGGATGGACGGCGAGACCCACGGCGGCAAAAAGCTGCGCCTGCCGCATCCGCTCATTGGCGAGCGCGACTTTGTGCTGGTGCCGCTCGAGGACCTGATGCACGACCCGGCGCGGTTCTTCCGCTATAACGGTGTCGAGGTCAAGGAACCCGAGGATCGCGTGGGCCATATCGTGGGCGAATTGGGGCGTATGTAGATGATCGAGATGAATGCTGTTGTCGCCGGTACCGAGCTCGACGCGGCGCGTGACGCGGGCCGCGAGGGCGTGTCCGCGGGCTGGTGCGCGTGGAGCGTGGGCGATGCTTCGCTGACGTTTTCGCTGGTTGTGCGCCCCGATGTGAACATGCACGCCTTCCACGGCCTGCCGTTTGTGGCCGCGATGGGCATGATGGACGCGCTCGTGGGCACGGCTTCGACGCCGGGGTTGGGCCTTGCCGGTAAAGTGGGTATCCAGTGGCCGAGCGATATCGTGTGCGGTGCGCCTGCGTTTGAGGCGTCGCTCGCGCGTGTTGCCGTGAACGGCGGTGCCGGTGCCGCGGGCATGTTTTCCGCAGTGACGGTTGATATTGAGCGTGCGGCGCTGGGTGAGCTTGGCGTGGATATGGCCGACGAGGTGCTGGTCGAGGCATTGGCCACCGCCGTGCTGACCCGCGTGGACACCTGGGCGGTTGCCGCCAACACACCACAGGGCGCTGCCGGCCCGCTGGCTCCGGTGCTGGGTGAGTACTTCGATATGGTGCCGCTGCTGGGTCGTCAGGTTGCGGCGGTGTCGCCCAACGGTTTGCCGCTTGCGGTCGGTGTGTTTGCGGGCCTGGACATCTGGGGCCGCGCGACCATCAAGACCGATGCCGGCGAGCAGGAGTTTCCGCCCGAGGCCGTACGGATTCGCGGGCTGTAACGCGTAGCGCCCGCGTTCAAAGACAGCGATGACAACAAGACCCTCCTCGGCCTGCGCCGGGGAGGGTTTCGCCTATCTGGGGAATGGGTTGCCAGCGCCCTATTCCTCAAAATTGAAAATTTTTCAGTTTTGAGGAATAGGCTTGGCGAACGTTTGCGGGGCTGTGACATCGGGCGTGCTCGACTTATGTCCCTGTTTTACCCCCAGCTTCTGCATGCGGCGGTAGATTTCGCAGATGCCCTTGATGGTGAGCTGCCCGTCGACTATGTCGAAGGCGTCGGTCGAATCGGCGACGATGCTGGCGAGGCCGCCCGTGGCGATAACGGTGGCGTCCTCGCGCCCCAGCTCGCGCTTCATGCGCGCGACCAGGCCCTCGGCCATGGAGGCGGCGCCCATTACGGCACCGACCTTGATGCACTCTTCGGTGTCGCGACCGATGGCGTGCTCGGGCGCCTCGAGCGGAACGCTGGCGAGCTTGGCGGCTCGGGCGGCGAGCGCGTCCATCGAAATGCGGATGCCCGGCGCAATCGCTCCGCCAATGTAATAGCCGTCCACGTCGATGACGTCGATATTGGTCGCGGTGCCAAAGTCCACCACGATCGCCGGGGCGCCGTAGAAGGTCTCGGCAGCGACGGCGTTGGCGATGCGGTCGGCACCAACGGCCTGGGGGCGCGCCGCGCGCAGCTTGGTCACGGCGGCCGTCTGCGGCCCGATGACGATGGCGTCTGCGGCAATGCGGTCGGCCACGGCGTGCCACTCGCGCGAGAGCTGCGGCACCACGCCCGCAAAGGCGATCGCGTCAACCGTATCGAGCGAGAGGCCGTACATCTTAAAGAAACCCATCAGGCGCACGTGGATCTCGTCGGCGGTATAGGAGCGGTCGGTGGGCATACGCCACGACTGCACCAGCTCGTCTCCGTCAAACAGGCCCATGGCCGTCTGCGTATTTCCCATATCGATAGCGAGCAGCATGTCTACTCCCGGTGTTGGCATAAAAGGACGCGCACCATTGTATACGTGCCGTCGACGGCGCTCGGCTGCAATTCGTTTACGGTGATAGGGGCTGAGGGGTTTAAATATGAAGGAATTATGCTCTACGAGATTTTCCTTGCCGTTTACCGAACTCCCGCGTAATATTCTTTCTTGCGCACATGAGGCGCCCAGACATTGCGGGGTGGAGCAGTCTGGTAGCTCGCCGGGCTCATAACCCGGAGGTCGTAGGTTCAAATCCTGCCCCCGCGACCAAGAACTTGCAGCTCGTCGGCCTAGCCGGCGAGCTTTTTTGTTATTCCGGGACCGTGTTTTCGGCACGGTTTTCAACCTCTCAAACAAAATCTCGATCTGTAACGCGTAGACCCGATTTGGACGGCTAGATGTTACAGATCGAGATTTTCCGGCAGCCGGCCCCCGTTTGTCTAAATCTGTAACACGAGGGATGGATTTTGCCGAGTAGCTGTTACAGATTGAGATTTTGTTGTTGCTCTCCTTTATGAGTGAATCTTGACTCTTTTTATTATGTGAGGCGGACGGGCTATCGATAATCACGGGCTGGATGGATTGACTTGTCGATTGATAGATTCCAATTGGAAGGAGCTGCGACGACCCTTAACGATCCTTAACTAGAAACAGTGACGTCTTAAAAACAATAAAGGGGCCGCTATGTAGGGGCCGTCTATACGATGCCTTTGACTTACACTTCTTTATGGAGCCATGTAAGGAGGCGGCAATGCAGCAACCCATCGCGACAAACGATGTGATTCTATTTTCCACTCTCAGGGAGAATCAGTACTTCGATCGAAAGAGCGCCCGCAAGGATGACAAGGAGATTGCGAAGCATATTAGTGCATTCGCCAACTCGGCGGGAGGCAAGCTCGTTATCGGTATCGAGGATAATGGTGAGGTAACGGGCTTCAAGCGTAACGGCGCGCGCGACATTGAGAAATTCGAGCGCGCTGCGCTCACGACTTGCACGCCAACCCCTATTGTTCGCAAAGACCGAATCCCCGTGGTCAATTCTTCGGGCGAGGAGGACTTCGTTCTCGTTTTGGACATCGATGCCTCGACCAACCACTCTGTTGCTCGCGTGAGCGACGGCGAGGTTTTCTTGCGGCAGGACGACAAGAGCGTGAGGCTCAGCCGCGAACAGGTATTTGCCCTCGAGTACGATAAGGGGCAGAGAATCTTCGAGGACGAGCTTGTTGAGGATTCCTCCCTAGATGACGTGGACCATGAAGTGCTTGATCGCTACAAAGGGATTCTTGGAACCGAAGTTTCCGACGAGCAGGTCCTTAGAAGTCGTCGTTTTATGCGTGACGGAAAGCTGACCGTTGCTGGAGCCCTGCTATTCGCGCTGGATCCGTCCGCGATGATGCCACAGGCGCGAGTCCGTGTCCTGCGCTACGACGGCGTCAAAATGGAGACGGGCGAGCGTCTCAACATCACGAAAGAACGAAGCTTCTGTGGGCCGCTGCCTAAGGTGATCCAAGACGCCTACGAACTCATCTCGAGCATGCTCCGCGAATTTCAGTTCCTGGGGCCCGACGGGAAATTCCAGACCGTGCCTGAGTATCCTGAGTTCGCCTGGTTCGAGGGCTTGGTCAACGCGGTGACACATCGCGACTACTCGTTCCGCGGCGACTACATCCGGGTCTCGATGTTCGACGACCGTTTGGAAATCATCAGTCCAGGCGCGCTTCCCAATATCGTGACGCTCGACAACATGAGGACCACTCGTTACTCGCGCAACCCACGCATCGCGCGCACGCTGGTTGAATTTGGTTGGGTTCGGGAGCTAAACGAGGGCGTCAAGCGCATTTATACCGAGATGCAAAACTCTCTGCTCAATGATCCGGTCTACACGGAACCTGATGGGGCAAGGGTTCAGCTAACGCTTGAGAACAATATCGTTGCCAGAACCGTAAGGAGAAGCGAGGCTCTCGAGGACAAGGTATCACCGGAGGTGATCGCCTCATTGGGGGAGTATGAGCTCGCCGCCGTCAGGTTGGCCTTTGCGAACGGAAGGGTGACAGCAAGGGAGCTTGCAGCGCACATCGGGAGAAATCGCCGCACAGCAAGCCGGGTGCTTGGTAAGTTAATTGAGGAAGACGGGCTGCTCGAATGGCACGGCTCATCCCATAACGACCCAAAACAGTTCTACACGATAAGGTAAGGTGGTCGATCTATTTCGCACCTCTGTCGCAGTAATGTCGCACCTCTGTCGCAGTAATGTCGCACCTCTGTCGCAGTGGCTTCGATGACGCGTGGATATAGTCCCTCGGCAAATCTCAAACAAAATCTCAATCTGTAACGGGTAGGGGTCAAAAGCGGGCCTAGATGTTACGGATTGAGATTGTTGAGGATGGGCTGAGGGGAATGTCTTGATCTGTAACACGTGGGGCCGTTTTTGGCCGATAGATGTTACAGAACGAGATTTTTCGGCAGCCGGGCTCCGTTTATCTGAATCTGTGACACGAGGGACGGATTTTGCCGGGTAGCTGTTACAGATTTAGATGTTCTAGCGGGCCGGGTTGGTTTGTCTCGATCTGTAACAGGTGGAGGCCAAAAGTGGGCCTTACTGTTACAGATTGAGACAAACCGACGGGCCGCCCCGCCCCATCCACCTGCCGCTACCTGCTGTCTGCCGATTTCCGTTGCGCCACTGTGCTCCCATGCCATATCCTCTAGACAACTACGCGGCAACATCGCCGCCGCGCCTACAAGAGAGGAATGTCCATGACCGCACCTGCATCCAAGCTGCTCCAGCCCATTACGGTTGGCCCCCTTGAGCTCAAGAACCGCATTATGTTCCCGCCGCTAACCACCGGCTACGAGGAGCGCGACGGTTCCATCGGCGAGCGCAGCCTGGCTTTTTACGAGCGCCTGGCCCGTGGCGGCGTGAGCTACATCGTCATCGGCGACGTCGCTCCCGTTATGACCGCAAGCCCCACGCCCAAGCTGGCGACCGACGCTCAGATCCCCACGTTTAAGGCCCTGGCCGACGCCGTCCACAAGCACGGCGCCAAGGTCGCGCTGCAGCTGTTCCACCCCGAGTACGACGTCCCCGGCGTCGGCCGCATGGTCATGGGCTCCATGGCCGCCGCCAAGGCCGCGCAGGAGGCCAAGGCCGCCGGCGACGAGGAGACCTTTGCCGCCAAGATGGCCGAGTCCAACGAGATTCGCAAGCAGGCCTACGCCAAACTGCACCACGACATGCAGCACTTTGTGAACGAGGCCACCGTGGAGCAGCTCACCCAGATCAAGGAGGCTATCGCCGCCTCGGCCGCCCGCGCGCAGCAGGCTGGCATCGACGCCATCGAGGTCCACGGCGACCGTCTGGTGGGTTCGCTGTGCTCGGCCATCCTCAACCAGCGCACCGACGAGTACGGCGGCTCGTTCGAGAACCGCGTCCGCTACGCACTCGAGGTCGTCGCCGCCATTAAGGAGGCCGCGCCGGAGCTGATGGTGGAGTACAAACTCCCCGTGATCATGGAGAACCCCGACGGCACGACGCGCGGCAAGGGCGGTCTGCTGCCCGATGAGGCCTGCGAGTTCGCCAAGCTGCTCGAGGGCGCCGGCATCGATATGATCCAGGTTGCGCAGGCAAACCACACCGGCAACATGGGCGACACCATTCCGCCCATGGGCGCCATGCCCTACAACTGGACGCTGCCCGTGGCCGAGCGCGTCAAGGCCCTGGTCTCCGTGCCGGTGGCAACCGTCGGCCGCGTCGTCTCGGTCGAGGCCGGCGAGAAGATCCTGGAAGACGGCTCGGCCGACATCATCGCCTACGGCCGCTCGCTCATGTGCGACCCCGACATTGCGCTGAAGGCTGCCACGGGTGAGCCCATTCGCGAGTGCCTCAACTGCAACAAGGGCTGCGTCGATGCGATTCAAAACCGCAAGTACATCTCGTGCGTGCTCAATGCCGAGAACGGCGACGAGGCGACCATCGCCATTAAGCCGGGCGAGGGCGACAAGAAGATCGCCGTGGTGGGCGGCGGTATTGCCGGCCTGGAGGCCGCGCGCGTGGCGGCCAAGCGCGGCTACGACGTGACCGTCTACGAGGCGAGCGATCATCTGGGCGGTCAGATTGTGCTGGCGGCCGCGCCTCCGCGCAAGGACGAGATCATGCGCTCGGTCGAGTACTACGAGAAGATTCTGCCCGGCCTGGGTGTGAAGGTCGAGCTCAACCACGTCGCTACCGCTGAGGACCTCAACGCCGCCGACGCCGCGATTGTGGCCGTGGGCGCGCACGACGTGGTCATCCCCGTTCCGGGTGCCGATTCGGAGAAGGTCGTCTCGAGCTGGGACGTGCTGGCCGGCAAGGTGGAGCTTACGGGACGCGTCGCCGTCATTGGCGGTGGCCTGGTGGGCACCGAGACTGCCGAGTACTTGCTGCAGCACGGTTGCGAGGTGGCGATCGTGGAGATGCTCGACAAGATTGCCGCGGGCGAGTCCGAGACCATTCTGCCGCTGATCATGAGCGACTTCGCAGAGCACAACGTGGAGCAGCACGTGAAGACCCGCCTGACCGCCATTACCGACGAGGGCGTGGAGGCCATTCGCACCACCGAGGACGGCGCCGAGGAGCCGGTGAAGATCGCCTGCGATTACGTGGTGATGGCCGTGGGCTCCAAGGCCAACGCGTTTGACCTGGACGGCGTGACGGTGCCCGTGACCTGCGTGGGTGACTGCTCGGGCGAGCGCACCGCCGACATCGCGAGCGCCATTCGCACGGCATATCACGCGGCCAACGAGCTGTAGCTAACATCGCGGCGGGGCGGGGCGGTAGCACGGATCCGCCTCGCCCGGCTGCGTCCTGGCGCACACAGGCCATCGACCGGGGTGGGACTTGCAAGAACGGCAGGCCCCACCCCGGTTTTTGTGCGAGGAGGCAGGCGAGCTTAAACGCACCCTAACCTCATCTTCACCTCAAATGAGGCAAAGATGAGGTTAAGATGAGGCAAAGCTTGAACGGACGTGCGAGCCGTTGCGCGAACAATGCGCGCACGGTTGAGTGGGCGGGGAGTGCCGTTATCGGTGCTCCCCGTTTTTTTGCCAATGAGGGTGCTCTGACCAGCGGGTTCAGAAAATCCGAATCTTGAGCGACCGAAAATCCGAACTCCTAGAACATGAAAATCCGAATCGCTGACACCCGAAAATCCGAATTTGATGCAAGGGGATTGGTGCAAGTGGTCAGGTTTGTTAGCACCATGTTGGCGCGAAGTGACCTGACCACTTGCACCAAGGGTTTGACTTTTAAGACATCATTAAGGCTTGCGTTGTGGAGCGAACCGCAGGTCAATGCTATTCTTTTACCTTATCGTACGGTGTTGTATTCTGCCTGAATTCTCTACCTGCGAACAACGGATAAACGCGACCGAGCGGAAAAGGATGGCAAGCCCGCAAGCAGGGCAAACGTAAGCGATGAGTGGCATGGACCGACATAGCGAGCTCCAGCAGCACAAGACGGCGGCCGAGTACCGCCAAGCTGCCGACGAGCACGTGCGGACCCTCAAGGATTTCTGGAAGGATTTCCTGGTGAGCGGTCTGTTTGTGCTGGCCGCCATCGTTGCCATCTTTGCATGCCTGGCCTGGTTTGCCGCGAATAACCGAGTGAGCGCCACGGGGAGTACGATCGGGGCGAAGGCGGGGCGGTACACGCTGACCGCCGCGGGCGAGGGTGAGTCCGGCGCACACGTGGGCTATTACGAGCGCTCCGAGCGCACGCCCGAGGAAAAGCATGCCATCGATGGCCTGGATACGACCGACGCCATGACGGTAACGCTCGGCTCCAACCTGAACAACGAGACCGCGGGCTCTCTGTACCCGGGTGCTCGCGGCAAGATTACATTTACGGTGAAGCCGCTGGTGAGTAACCTGGACGGGGTCACGATCAATCTGTCGCGCTTGCTTAAGCTTAAGGACACGGACATTGGCGTTGTTGAGGACGGGGGAACGCTGGCGCCCGAGGCAGCGACGCTCCTTGGCTTGGTTAAGGGCCATGTATTGTTCTTTACGAGCTGCGACCAGAACGGGTATTACTCGGGCCGCGTGGTTGATAGCAAGATCGAGATTCCCAGGAAAGCATTTTGCGAAAACGGCGATGTGACCAAGCCAACGAACAAACCCGTCACCATCAATCTGTACTGGGTATGGCCGGAGTACTTTCAGAACTTCGTCCTTACCGGCAACACGAATTACTACAAGAATCTGTTTGCGGCGGCGGGCGACGCAAAGTCTGACTACGGCGCTCTGCAGGCGGACATGAACGAGCATAAAGCGAACTACTTCTATGGCGCGGCAAACGGCACAAGTGCTGCCAACGCCCCCGCGGTTTCGTCTAGCATGTCCTTCAGCGACACCGCCATCTGCTCGGCGCTGTACAACAATGCCGACGAGCAGATCGGCAATAAGGTCAAATACATCCAACTTAGAATTAGCGCTCAGGAGGGCGTGAGCTCATGAGCACCATGCAAACGCGCCTCGGCGATGCCCGCAATTGGATAGAAAACCACCGCGCACAGGCCCTTGCGGTCCTGATATTGCTGGCGGCAATCGCTCTTATCATCGGCTTGTCTCTCTCGTGGTTTGTGGGCAGCAAAAGTCTGTCCACGGTGGGCAAGATCCAAACGCCCACGCAGCTCAAGATCATGGGTCCCAACCAGACGAGCATCGAGCCCATCGAGATTTCGTATGACGAGTCACGGGGTGATATGAAAAACTCCAACGGCACCTGAACTGCGCCCCAATTCTTGGACGGGCTAATAAGCGGCCTACGCCGCACATAGGGACTGATTCCGGAATTCCTCC
>NZ_JAQLDU010000023.1 GCF_028209625.1 Collinsella aerofaciens
GGATTCGCGCCTCAGGACTCAGCGCAACGCGTTGCGCTGAGTCCTGAGGCTGTTGCAGTGAACATGAGAATCAAGGGCTTGCCGAAAATCACCTTGGTTAATACCGATGCCGGAGAGCAGGATTTCAAACGGCATTAGAAATATAGACACGGCTGCTGAGCGCATCAAAGATATTAAGTCCAGGGACATTGTAGAGGTTTTGCGTTCATACGACCTTCTGATTGATTACTTATGCTATGTCGAAGATTCAAATTCGGGAGTGAACAAATCAAAACTGCTCGATAGCCTCTTTGGGAGTACTCCTTCTGCTGTTTTGGTCTATTTTAATGATCAGCTCATTAACTGCGTCCTCGCTCCCGAAGGCTAAAGACTTTCGTTGGAAGGCAACAACGTTCTGTCCAACGTTGCGCCAAAAGAAAACGTCGATAGCGCAAATATCGACCATTGGTTCGTTCTAAAGGATGGCTTATTAGAAGACGCTTTTGCGAAACTTGAATTCGCGGATGAAGAAGACGAAGATAATACGCCATTACCTTCATCATCTGAATCCTTGGAATCAGACCAAGGTCCTGCTGACTTCGCTATAGACTCCGAGGTTGTCATTCTGAATGAGGTGCATGAGTGCGATCGTAATAATCTCACCTCAACTGATGATTCAAATGAGGCAGAGGGTGTGGCGGTCGATTCGGGCGCCCAAGAAGCCGAACATGAAAACTCTGATGTTTCTATTCATCCTGACATCACGGATGAAATGGATTCGAACCAAATGGCCAGCATACTTGTCAAACGCAAGATGCCTCCATCAGACGATGAAGCTCGACTATTTGTCGGCAAGCTGCTTAATGAGCAAAATAGAATCCAATCGCTAGTTGCAGCGCATTATTTTCTTAAGGCCCTCTCGTTGGAGGGCGATCGACCTTGGGCTCAGTTGGCTTCACTTCAGATGGCCTATGGCTGCGATTCTAAAATTGAACGTCACCTGTATCGCGGCTCCGAATTGAAGGCTGCGTTTCCTACCGTTACTGCCGATACTAGCGCCTTACAGCTGGCCGCTTATTGTAGGGCAATGGTCGCTCCTGCAGTTGCCTATGACTATGAGCTGCATGCGACCGCGGAAACGTTTGGCAAGAACTTTGATGAGCTCTTTCCGCAATTTGTTGTATTAAAGCCGCTGTTTAATGAGCTGCTCAAAATATGGGATGTTTCTCCGGAGCGAGGTCTTGATAGTCAGATAGTTGAGATGCTCGGTGGAGAGGAGAGAAGAGACCAGGCAATAGCCGAGACCGAAAGTAAGGCAAGGCTGCTATGCGCGCCTCCTAAAGTAAAGGCGATGATTAAAGGCATCCCCGAATTTCTTGAGTTGAGTTTTGGCGATTCGAGCGATCTTGGCTCTGTTCTAACGATTGTTGCTAATGATGACCGCGAATCTCGTCCTCTAATTGAAGACGTTCTTGCTCAGTTCAAGGTTGGCAGTTCCGATGCCGAGCAGGATAAAGCCATTTCTGACTTTATCGATTCGAAATGGCGTATGGCGGTAAATGGTAAGAAAAATAGAGGGATGAATCTTGAATATGCCGCTCGTAAGCATTTGGTTAGTGCCATTGAAGACCGCATCGAAGTATTAAAGGAGTGGAACACCCTAATCGGTTCTTCATTTAGAGAGGGGGCGCTAGAACAGCTGGGAAATCTCAAGGACAGGATTCTTGTTTTGACCGATGAGGTTTCTGTTTCTGGAGCAGCTTATAATCCGGTGGATTCGACTGTGCTGGACGCTTTATTTACCGATATAAAGCGTTTACTGACGGGAAATTCTTCCTGCACAATGGACTATGAACAATTTCTTGCCACTGGATGCATTTCGATTGATTCTGGTCTTCCTGTTTTGAACATGGATCTCTCCCGTGTCGTTTATTGCGAACCTTGGAGGGTTCTGCTCGAGCACCATCTGAGCCCTAAACTTGATTCAGCTGAGGCTGCTAGGCAGATTGCTGATCCAAGTTCGAGGCTATTTGACAATTTAGGCCAGCTCGACAACATCTTGAATCTGTGTGGCGCAATAGAGGGGGTTCTGCCT
The DNA here is from genome assembly GCF_028209625.1 of Collinsella aerofaciens. Classification (GTDB taxonomy): domain Bacteria; phylum Actinomycetota; class Coriobacteriia; order Coriobacteriales; family Coriobacteriaceae; genus Collinsella; species Collinsella aerofaciens_AM. The sequence goes on from NZ_JAQLDU010000023.1 coordinate 2,075, forward strand.
CCGAGCGACCTTGATCGTAAAAATGCGCATCAGTCAGCCTTGGATGAGCTGGATAAATATAAAGATATGCTCGAAATGGCGTATGCCTACAACAAAATTGATGAGCAACAGAAGGAACGCTTGCTAGAAATAGCTCGTCTGAACATGGGATTCTTCTTTGACTTGGAAGACTATGCCAATTGGAAGTGGTTCCTTAAGGGACTTCAGAAGCAGGTCGATGATCTTTCGCTTTCGCGTAAGACCGATCTTGATCGCAGGCTATCTTCTTGTCGTCGTAAGATCCAAGGTAAAAAATCCTCCTTGCTCGATAAGGCTACCGTTTTGTTTGAAGAGGGCAACTATGCTGTAGTTGAAGAGTATTTGAATAGAATAGATGCTGGCAAGCTTGATTTGGACGTAACGCCTATTACCGAGAGCGATGTTTTCTCGGAGTTTATTAGCGATGATGTTTATAAACAGCTATTTGATTGTTGCAAGAAATCTAACAACCGAAACGATTTTGCCAAGTTCGCAAAGTCCTATATTAATAAGAATGCTCCGAAGAGTTGGGATACTGATTACAAAGATTCAGGCTATAAAGAAAACGCCTTGAAAATGGTTGGAAGTTGGCCAAAGCGCGGAAATAAAACCGGAAGTGCCGATTGCAAGGATATTGCTACATTCTTGAGAGCTCTTGGATTGTCTGTTAGGCAAGTTGAACGCACTTCTCAAGGCCAAGCTCGGTACTCCGCGTCGCTACGCCCCGCTTCTCGCGGAATGACTCAATACAGTCATCCTATTGCGGCATTTGGCACTAAAATGCCGTCAAAGCTAGATGTTTTGCTGTTGTTCGGTTCATTATCGCCTAGAGATATCTTGTCTAAAGTTCGTGCTGCCGGACTGACGAGGATGTCCCTCGTATTTGTTGATAGCCCAATGAGACTCGAGGATAAAAGAGCCTTGGCAGAGCTATCACATGCGAGCAACAATCATCTTCAATTTATCGTTATTGATCAGGTCCTTGCATTGTTCTTGGCCTTGCACGAAGAGCCCGAACGTCTTCAGTTAATGCTGAAGTGCGCCTTGCCTTTTACGTTTTATCAACCATTTGTACGCGATGGCGGTCCTACCCCAGACGAAATGTTCTGCGGCAGGGATGCTGAGCTAAGAAGCATTATGGATCCTGGTGGAGCCATAATCGTCTATGGTGGCAGACAGTTGGGCAAGACTGCGCTTCTTCAAAGAGCCGAAAGCCTCTGCCAAAAACCTGATTCCAAAGAGTTCGCAGTCTATGTCAACATTCTTAATTGCCTGACTGAAAAGGATGTTGCCTGTAAGGTTGCTGAGGCTTTTGGTGCAAAAGCTGAACTTTCGCTTGGAAAGGTTGAGGACATTCGGTCCCTTGCGGCAGCGATTGCTAAAGCCATGAACTCCAAGCTTGCTTCCAGGGTTCTGTTGCTTCTTGATGAGTGTGATAATTTTCTCAATGCTATTGCTGAGCACCATTACAGGGAGCTCCAGCCTCTTATCGACCTAAAAAGTGAATCTACTAATAGCTTTAAGTTTGTGATTGCGGGCTTGCATAATGTTTGCAGAGCAAAAAACGCTATTCAGGAGAACGGCTTCTCGGGCCAAGTTGGTTCACCCATTTGCGTCAAACCATTATCACCCCAAGAAGCGCTGCAGCTAATTTCTAGGCCGCTGCTTTATTTGGGCTTCCAAGTTGATAGGTACCCTCATCTGGAGACCATCCTTACAAACACAAATTACTATCCAGGAATCATCCAGTTCTTTGGGCATACACTGGTTGAAACCATGAAAGAACAGTATGGCGTTTATTATCGTGCTGCTGATGGACAGCCTCCGTATCCTCTCCTTGAGGAGCAACTTGGCGAAATCATTAACAAGAATGATTTGAACAACAGTATTAGAGAAAAGTTCAGGCTCTCTCTGGAGCTCGATGAGCGATACTTTATGCTTGCTCGGTGTATCGCCATGTTGAGCTTTGCTGCAGAACGCGAGGATGATCAGAAGTCCCTGCTTGACGGCTTCAGTATCGACGCTATTCAGAAATCAGCGATCGAATTCGACATCTCATGCCTAAAATGCGAATCCCAGAGCGCTCTGGAGATACTGCTTGACGAAATGGTCGAGATGGGTATTTTGACTAAACCTTCTATGACTGTTCATTGTTATAAACTGCGCAGGCATTCGTTCTTGAATATCATCGGACCCAATGAAGATGCTGTTTTCGATGACATCATCGAAGCTAATGAGTGCGCTAAGGTTTAAAGGAAAGTGTGGCTTCATGGGCATGGACCATTCGTACATATGGTGGACCAATGTTACGGGTCCTCAGATGTTTATAAAATCAGTCGTGAGTTCTCTCTCGGACAATTACAATGTGCGATTGCTTCTGCCCAAGTTGTGCCCTTGGCCAAATAGGATGAGGGAGTTAATTGCTGAAGCCGCCCAAAGCGAATACGCGCTGGAAGGTGTCACTATTGATGTGGTCACACCGGATGATTTTAACAATGCTCAGAGTCCAGTTGAAGTGCTGCTTGATCGCTACGCTCTGAATGACGTAAGACTAAGATATAGGAATTCACTTAATCCCGCTGAGTATCTTATCCAGAATCACGTGTTGAAAGACAGAATCGTCTGGTTGACAGGTTTTGAGCCGAAAGACATTAAAACTTGGATGGGCTTAATCTGCGGGTGGCCATCTACAACACCTTTAGATGGATTGTTTGTTGTAGAGACTTCTTTTGATGGATGGTCTTCGCTGGATCAAAATGAAAATGATGGGTGCAAGACTATCAGTTATCGTGATTGCATAGGCGAGTATAGCGTTTCGTTATTCAATGGTTTACTTGTGGATGAAATGCCTTCAATGGCTTTTTCGGGTCAAGAAAAAAGCTACTGCGCCTCGCTGCTCTCCAACGTCTGCGGTGGGGACGTTGAGGTGTCAGATATCTTATCCGAGAACCTCGAACTTATGCTTGATAACAGCTATGATGTGCTCTGTTCTGTTTTAGATTGCTTTGATAATGATAGGGTCAAAGCTGATCATAATAATGTTCTTGCTATCGCTCTGCGAGCCGATAAGGGCTCAATCGATCGAAGAGTCTGGAAAGCACAGGTCGAGATTCTGTTCCCCATCTTGGAGGCTAGGCGATTGGCGGTGATAGCAAGAGTACGTGATCAGCTTACTGCCGTTTTGGAAAGCAGTGATGTCTCTCAATTTGGCGAGCGCGTATCTGAACCCGAGGATGTTGAACTCGGAACCCTTGTATACCTAATGGCGCAAACTAACGATGACGGCGAAAGACTATTATATATCCCCGATCGAGAGCTCAGGAACGAAATCCATCTTCTTCGCGAATGCCGCAATATTATTGCGCACCACAAAATATGCGAATGGAGCCAAGTTAGATGGTTACTTGAATCAAGTGGAGATTCAGACGTATAAATTTCTAGATAAGACACTTTCGCAATAATGCATTTATTGATTGGCTGGCCCATGGTTAAACGTCTCAATATTAATCGATATAAGAAATTAAACGATATTGCTATTGAATTTGACTGTGGCGTTAATGCCATATCGGGAACGAATGGCACTTGCAAGACTACCCTGCTGCATATGATCAGCAACGCATACAAAGCTGTCAGCAGGAAAGATCACCAATTTAAAGATCCCGAAGCATTAAGAATGATTAATTCTCTCAATGCTCAAGTGAATACGAAGATCGAAAAATTAGCAAAAGGTGATAGGCAGTATAATAACCCTGCCCCTGGCTATAAAGAGGGGTCGTTGTTTGAAGTCGAGTATTTAGATGGTTCGCGACTGTCTTTTAGAAAGCATAATTCGGCCGTCAATAATCGATATGCAATTAAGCCCTATTACAAAAAAGGCAGTCATGATAGGTTGCCAGCCAAGCCAGTGCTTTATCTCGGACTGGCTCGTCTAATTCCTTGGGGAGAATATCAAGACGACGGTGCGCTGAAAAACTCATCATTCATACTCCCTGAGGACGCCCAGTCTGAGCTGAGCGATCTTTATGCTCGAATCACCGGAATTCACGCAAGCTCATTTCAAGCACAAAGTCTAAGAGACATTAAGAAAAGACAAGAATTTAGCACGGATATTGAAGGCGTAGATTCAAATACAGTATCTAGCGGCGAAGAGAATGTCTTGATACTTCTAACCGCCTTGCTCTCATTAAAAAGATATTATGAGGCTTTAGACGAGAGCTCTCAATCGGAAACGGTTTGTAGCCTATTGCTTGTTGACGAGCTTGATGCAACTCTGCACCCTTCGTTCCAATATGCTTTGCTTCAATTGCTTATTGAATACTCGACGCTATTCCATATTCAAATAGTCTTTACTACTCACAGTATCTTTATGTTAAAGCAAATGTTTAAAGAAAAACAGAATGTAATTTACCTGTATGACGGCGCAGGTGTTGTTTCCAAAATGGACAACCCTGATATTGAAAAAATAGAGATGTATCTCACAAATAGATCCCGAGCGGACCTATTCTCTGAAAAGAAAATACCTGTATTCACCGAAGATGAAGAAGCAAGGTGCCTCATTCGCCTGTTGATATCCCATCTATGCAAACAGGCAGATGGATTTAATCACTTAAACAGACATATCCATTTGATAGACGGAAATCTTGGCGGTGACGTTATATCTAGCCTATTTAAAGATTCCCAATTAAGACAATCCGCCATTGCGTCGTTCGCTATTCTCGACGGTGATAAGCCTTCGAATCTTTCCAAAAACACAATTGCCTTACCCGGAGATGGATCGTCGCCCGAATGGCTATTATTTGACTACGCAATTAAATTGTCAACTGATGGTAACAATCCCTTCTGGGCTGACGAATGCATTCAAGGTGAAGGTTTTTCCATAAGTAATTTTAACCAATGGATCAAGCCTGAAATAGATGAGGCGCGCAACGTTGTTGGCGGTGGCCAAAAGCGGGAGAAAGCCAAGGCAGTTTTTAACAGGAATATACTATTTTTCACGTATGTCTTTAAGGCATGGATGCTTGATTCCGCAAATGCAAGGGATATAAGGAAATTTGGATTCAATCTCCAGGCCGTTTACCATAAAACAGCCAACTATCACCGTATTTTCATTCCATCAACTGTTGATTTCGGTATTTATACTTTTAAGTACGAATAGACTGTAAAATATTCTGATTTAAAAAATAGTCAATTGTTAGCATTTGCGCAAGCTAAGGAGGTGTAGTTAGTGCCGGCAACACTTACGCCAGTGCGATATCCAGGGGGTAAGACGAAGATTTACCCTGAAATCAAATCGATACTTGAAGCAAACAACCTGCTTGGGCACGCTTATGCAGAGTTATTTGCAGGAGGAGCAGGCCTCGCTATTAAGTTGCTTCTAAAAAATGACGTTAAATCGATTGTAATTAATGATTTTGATCCTGCTGTGTATTGCATGTGGGACGTGATAGTAAATCACAGCGAGGAGTTATGCGAATTTATCAATGACGCAAAACTTAATATAGATACATGGAAATCGATGCGAGAGATTTATCGTTCAAAGGATGTCAGCGATAGCCTTGCGTTAGGTAAAGCATGCTTTTATCTTAATAGAACCAATGTCTCTGGTATTTTGAGCGGCGGAGTTATAGGCGGTCTAGACCAAACTGGAACTTATAAAATGGATGCTCGATTCAATCGCAAAACGCTCATTGCTAAAATACAACGAATTGAAGAATATAAAGACAGAATTGAAGTTACGAACCTTGATGCTGAAGAGTTTATAACTCGGCGATTAACAGATTCCGAACTGTTTGCATATCTTGATCCTCCTTACGTCCAAAAGGGTCCCGGTTTATATCGAAGTTCTTTTACTAACGAGAAGCATCGCTCATTAGCCCGTAAAATCGGTAGTGCACAGAGTAAATGGGTTGTAACTTATGATGCAGACGTATTGATTAAATCCATTTACAACGATTACGAACAGAGTAATCTTGAAATTGGATATTCTGCCAATCTAAAAACTGTTGGCAAAGAGAAGATAATACTTGGGCCAGGACTTATTTGGCCCGCTAGTCTTAAATCATAGCTCTTTTAGAACGATCGACTTACCGGTGGCTTCAAGACCGATCAGGCATTAGCCACCGGTAAGTTGTTATACTAATTAGACCACATTAACCTTATGATGTTTCCGGCCAATCTAGAAACACGGACAATGCTCTCTTTGTCGGCAGACAGCGTGCCGTGAGCCCATTTTGATAGAATTCCCTCAAAATTGTATTTGCCATCTATCCATTCGCTATTCAATGTAATCTCATTAATATCTTCAAAGTTGGCGGTCTCCGTCATTTTCTTCTTGGCTTCTTTTAAAAAGGGCTTTAAAGCGCCATCCTTGCAATCATTATTAGGATCGCTTGCTTTAAAGTACTCTTGTGCGCATATTTCTAGTAGCAGTCGCATTGAAAACGCAACTATTGGAAGATAATGGAATCTCTTCTGTTCATTCTTTAAATAAAAATGGTAAATGTCGTCGATGGCTCGATATAGCTCATTTGATCTGCTGCCTTTCGGTCGAAGCATTCCGCCAAACAGAACCTCTTCTTTGGTTTTTACTGGTTTTCTCCTCTTATGGGGCAAAGCCTTCGCGGTGGACATTTCTTTTCTATTGTTTGGGGCGTTGCTGCCACCCAGCTTGGTAATTGGCTTGCTTTCATTAAATGAAGAAATGTTGGCGTACCTGTCTGGATTTAGCTCAATTAGCGCATCCTTCAGTCTGCCGGCGTTTTTCCTTGCTGAGCTCAGATCCTCATTTCTAATCCGTGCGATATCTTTCAGAATTTCGACGGCTTCCTCGAGATTATGATTAGTTACGAGCTCGTTATTCTTAATTGAAAATCCAATTTTGTTTAAATTCGATTCAGTTAACAACCTTTTCTCGACATATTCTTCGTTTATTTTTTTATTCGTCGCTACAATTCCGCCTGTAGCTTCATCAAGCAACATAAGAGGGCCCTTGGGCTGTCCCCTAAAGTTATGCAAGAATTGTTCGTATTGAAGCTTGCCCCACTTATTCGAAGATCGATGGATTCGTTCGACAATCTCTAAAGCAATTTCTTTTGTGCAAACATTACAAGGTAAGACCGTTAGATTGCGTAACTCCGGTTCCACTTCAAAGACACCGATCCTATTAAAGGCATCCTGATATAAATCTGGATCTTTAATACACTTCAATAGGGCTACGCGACGATTTCCGTCATAGACGGTAAATGTATCGTCCGCATTTGCGACAACTACAGGTATCTCGTTTAGATGGTAACGTTTGCCCATTTCAACGATTAATGAGTCTAGATTCCAGTTATCACTATCATTAACAATCGCCCTTTTAATGATTTCAGAATCGCTCATGCTCTCATCCACAGGGTCTCTAGGATTCTCGGTCCATAAGCGTAGTTTTGATAACGGTATAGGTTTAATCGCTTGTTCAGGCATCATTACAACAACTCCATAAGGAAAGATCGATGAACTATCAAAATTATAGTGAGTCACAATGCTTGCTAGCTGTGGAATCAATCTCAATACCGGCATTAAATGCATTCACCTGAAGATGACGTAACATCCATTCACAGGGTAGGGAGAGTTTAATCGTTAACATGCAGCACCTAATGATAATGGTCGTATTCTGACAACTGCCGTAAGAGCCCAATTGAGGGTCAATAAACTCGCGAAGCCCCCAGACGGCCCATTGCGGACGTTATGCAGCCCCTCCTTTCACCGACTGGCAAAACGATTTACACCTAATTTCGGGGTTCGTTTACAGGCAATTCGTTCGCCACTCGCCGATCTCGCTACACTAATAACTGCTGCTACCAGGTAGTTTCCTGGCGCAGTTTCCATTGGCTCTTGCGAAGATCGGAGCGGTTATGTTTGCTGCCGCGTTCCACACCAGCCGTCACTACATCCTGTTTACTGCCATGGCCTGCCTATGCGTTTTGCTGGGCGGGCCTTCTTATGCCGCGGGCGCGGAAAGCCTGTTCATTGCGGGCGTCACGTACTACGAGCCGGGTGTATCGGGTCCCAGGTGGGCCTGGACAGATGCCGGCCATCTGGAGCTTACCGGCTACGCGGGCGAGGCCATCGGCGCGGACGACGACCTGGTGGTGACGCTTGTGGGGCAAAACTCCGTGGTTGAGACGAGCGCGCCCGACGTGGACATCTCGCGGTGCGGCATGGAGGTGTGGGGCGATCTGACGCTCCGCGGCACCGGGTCGCTGGTGGCTACGGGCTCGCAGTGCGGAATCTACGTGTCGGGGACGCTCGCGGTGGACGGCTGCAAGGTTGACGCGCGTGCCGATGGCGCCGGCATCGCAGATGCGCGGGTGGCCGGCGTGATCGCGGATGGTCTTGCCGTTCGCGGCGATGGGCGCGTTGTCGCCGCGGGCGCGGGCTCCGGGGCGGGCGTGCGCACCTATGGTGTGTGTCTGCTGGGCGGGGCTGCTGGCGGTGACGCGGCCGGGCAGCTTACCATCGATGCGTCCTGGCTGGATGCGTCGGGCGCCGACGCCGGCGTCGCCTGCCTGGGCGGATCGTTTGCATCCGCGCGCTTTGTGGCTCCTGCGGGTGGGGCCTTTGGCGAGGGCGGCGTGGTGGATGCCGACGGGTCCGTGGCAGCGCGTGTGACAATCGTGCCCGTGGATGCCACGGCGTCGGCGGGGGAGACCGGTGGGCCCGATGTGCCGGGGGATGGTCTGTCCGCCCCTGGCGCTGACCCCGCTACTGTCGAGCCAGCTGCGGATCCGTCGACGATTCCCATGCTTAAGCCCGCGGCCGCGACTAAGTCGGCGACCACGACCACAGTGACCAACACCACGGCCGCCAAGGCCTCTAGGCCCAAGGTCACCACCAAGACCTCCTCGTCGCTTCCCAAAACCAGCGACACAAATTGGATCGTCGTGTCCCTAACGCTATTTCTTCTTGGCACAGCGTTCCTCACCACCTCACATTGTTGCTGATGTGGTGAGGAACATCTGGCTTAAATGTAGGAGTTCTGCAGACGCTTTAGAGGCAACGCTTTCAGTGAAGGAGTGTTGCCTTTTTCATGCGAGCAATGCCGGACGTGCTGGTAATGTGTGCCGGTGGATACTCAGTGCATGTGCTTGACAGCGCGCAAGTTTGAAAATAGTATCATTACAGTGATTAGGGTCCAGAAACTTTCGATGCCTGGAACCGGAGGGGAGCCTGCGGGTTCCCCTTTTATTTTCGGGAAGAGCGACGATGCCCAAAGAATTCCTTACCTACCAGCAGCAGATGGAGAAGCTCAGAAGCTCCGGCCTCAGAATCGAGGACGAAGAGGTTTGCCGAAGGGTGCTTGCGGACATCGGCTATTTCCCGGTCGTGAACGGCTACCAGTCGTTTTTCCGCGACCCGAGCACCCGGGTATACCGCGAAGGTGCCACTTTTGGAGACATCCTAGCGCTTTACGAGTTCGACGTCGAGCTTAGGGAGATAATGCTCGATGCGCTGCTCAAGGTCGAGGCGAAGATCAGGTCGGCGCTGGCCTACGAGTTCTGCGCTGCATATGGCGAGTCCCAGAGCAAGTATCTAGACGCCCGCTGCTACGCGACGTCGAAGGGCGCGAAGCGAGTTCTCCCAAAGCTGCTGAACATGCTTGACTATATCGCCAACAAGGATACCAGCCACGAATACCTTGCCTACTACCGCAGGGCATATAAGAACGTGCCTCTATGGGTCGCCGTGAACGCCATGACCTTCGGACAGACTTCGAAAATGCTCACGGCGCTCAGGGACAGCGAGAAGGCCAAGATTGCTAAGAGGTTCGGGGTCGGAAACCCGAAAGAACTCTCGTCGTTTATCCGCGTACTCGCCCTCTACAGGAACGTCTGCGCACATGGAGAGCGTCTCTTCTCCCACAGGTGTCACGTCGAGATTCCTGACACGGCCTTGCACGCCAAGCTCGGCATCGAAAAGATTGGGCCGGATTACGCTTGCGGCAAGGTAGACGTTTTCTCGGCAGTGATCACCCTTCGATACCTCCTTCGCGACGACGAGTTCAAGACATTCAAGGCCAAGCTCGTCAAGTGCGTTAACGGATACTTGTCATTGGATGAGAGCATCGGCGAGGAGCGCCTCCTTGATGCCATGGGTTTCCCAGCCGAATGGAAAAAGATAACTAGGTATAAAATTTAGATTCGACCCGCCTAAAAGTAAATCACTTGTTTTAGGAAATTATTGACGACGGAATTGAGCGTCAATCCCTTGGTGCAGACGCGTTGTGGTTATCGGTTGCCATAATGGATGCAAGGCGGGGGGGGTCGGCTGGCTCGGGCGCATTTTTCTTAACGCTTTTCTTACCTGGCATAGCACTCTTGGGCACCGCATATCGTTGCTGAATGGCCCGATTTTCGGAAGTGCGGGTAAAAATTTAAAACCGCCGAGCACAAACTGATTTTTAGCAACAAAACAGCAGATCGCGGAAGCTCGAAACTGGGGTCTGGGCGGCAGATCTCGGTTTCCCCGCACTTTCGGAATCGCATAACAGAAGTATGCGGCAAATTCCGGAACCCCCGACCACAACCCCCTTCTAACGTAAAGAAACCGCAGGTGGAAGTGTTGCCGCTTTTCGGTGTAGTCAACAAGTCTGAGATTTGCCGCATACTTTCGGAGATTGCCAGCTGTCAGAGTTCGTCTCTTATAGGAATAATCCAATTCACGCCGCGTTACATCTAGTCTGCTCTTTATACTTGGATATCAACACTAAGGAGGCAGCCGTGCTTTGGAGCTATGTTCAGCTTGATGATGGCACCCAATTTGCCTACTCAGAGACAAGAGAAGACGGAACCGTTCGCGTGGCCGTCGAGCGCCCGGTTGACTTTGGCTTTGACCATGCGGAATGCTTCTTGCCTGCGGTCAAATGGTTCAACGTCGAAGGATTTACTGCTGATGACCTCAATTTTTTGACAGAATTTGTTAGCTCAAACGCCCCGTTTATCCTCGAGCTCGCCGAACGCCAAAAAGCCGGACCGGCGGTTTCGGCGCTGGCCCCCTGACGTTCTACTGTTGAACGGCAAATAACCCATGATCTCGCCTACCGACATATCCACTGCGGTCTCCCGCGTGCTGGCTCGCTACGACGTCCGCGAGGCATATCTGTTTGGCTCGTTTGCGCGAGGCGAACAAACGCCCGATAGCGATATTGACTTGCGCCTAGTCTGCGGCAACACCATGACGTTCGGCGCGCTTCTCGAACTCTCTCATGAGCTCGAGAAGGAACTTGGGCGAAAGGTTGATATCGTCACCAACCCACCAGAGCACATGCGCGCGGCCTTCCGGAAAAGCATCGAGCAAGATGAGATGCGTGTCTATGAAGCGGAGTAAGCAGGATGAGGAGCTTGCGAATATTTGGGTTAGATAGAACAGCTCGCCACCTTGGGTTAACGAGCGCGATTGCGGGGCTTCTTGACTCGTCTTGCATCGTTTTCCATTTATTTTTTTCCATTTATTTATATGCTTGTCCCAGAATTTGGTCGTAAGGCGCGACCAGCGGAATCAAAAGAAAGCCTACCGAGAAGATCTTGGTCGAAGAGCACGACCAGCGCAATCAAAACAATGCTCGCGGAGAAGGCGCCTTCAATCGTTCTGGTTGAAGGCGCGTCATGTATACGTGTTATCGCAAGTAAACGTCCTTCATCACCTCAACGACCTGTTGCGCCCCAACACCCTTGATCCTGATTGTTTTGGGATCGACGGGGTCCGATTCGTAGGCCTCCATGAAGCGCCTCATGTCAGCAAGAACACCCTCGCTCATGGCGGGACGCTCGTTGCCCGCGAGCAAGGTGGCGAGGCGGCAGACGTCGTTACGGTGCTTCTTTACGCTCTTCTCATCGACTGCCTTTCCATCTGCACGCTTGGCAGACAGGTCGAGCCACGCCTTTGCTTTGAAGGGGATTAGTCCCTCGACCGACAAGGCAGCGACGCCGCCCGCCGATACTCTGTTCTCCACGAGCAATTTGTAGTACTCCTCGTCCAGCAGAATCGCAGAAAGACTAGAAACCTCCTCCCCGATGTGTATCGGCAAAAGGCCGGAATCCCCGTGGCGCAGGTTGATGTCGGTGCGTGCAAATAACTCCAGCATGGCGGGGAAGGCCGGGTCCTTCGGCTTAGAGAACCGGTAGAACTGCGGCTTCCCGCTACTCTTTTGTTTGTTCTCGTACCCGCCTTCCCGAACAAAGTCCCAGAACACGCGGCCGAACTCAGGCGTCAGCGCCTCCACCAGTAGGACTAGATCGAGATCTTTCGTTGCCCTGAAATCTTGCCCGACCTCGCCGAACAGCAGGTCGCAGGCTCCGCCACCGATTAGGACATATTCGCCCTCGCGGCCCGCGAAGCGTTCCCTGAATTTATCGATTCCCTTCATAATCAACCCCAAGCACTCGATTCAGGACGTACTCGATCTCGCCCGCGACGCGCGGGTCGTCCCTCATATCGTCGGGAAGGGATAGGATGGCGGAAAGCGGGTCGACAATACACCCGGGCGCTGGCTCGGGCTCGTAGCGTAGCACCTGCACTACGCACGCGGGCTCCTCTGGTTCGTCGAATCCAGCGTTACGTGCACCGGTCGCCAGCCCTAGGACGCGCTCTTGCGCTTTGGTCGCGGTGAAAGTCGGCCAGGGGTCGTCCTGCAGCATCGAGATCTCACTCAGCGCCGAAACTCCTCCTGGTGGAAGGCCCACATCGGGTACGCGGGTCAGGCGATGCTCCCTTGCGACCGGACTTGCCATGTATGGCTCAAGCCGCCGCCACAGCGCCATCTTATTCCGGTCAGGGCGTAGGACCCGTCGGCGCCCTTCGGACACGATGATCGAGGGGTCGACAGCAGCGAGTTCATCGAACGCGCGCGAGACGGTCATCTTTGCTACGGCGAGAACGTTCGCCGCCTGAGTTACGTTGGCTCCGTCGAGTTCACCGTAGAGCGCCATGATGGCGAGACGCTGCGCCTGGGGCGAGAGCGTCTCGATGCTCACCTGCTTACGGCCGCCCGCATGGCTCTTGCCGCCATTCAGAGCGACTCCCAGGAACGGTAGGTACACCTGCTTGTCTGTAGCTACAAAGGCGAGGCCGGCCTCAAGCATTCGCTCGACCCTATAGCCCGTGGCGCTCTCGAGAGCGAAAGCCACGGGAATCCCCAGAGCTGTCTCCAGCGTGTTGCGGTGTTTCGCCATGGTCTTCACCGTCGCGTTCTCGATGGGGAAAGCCATCACGAACGGCACACCGAAGGCGGTCCACCGCTCAAGGGAGTACAACCCCCTCAGATACAGGGGAAGCCCCGAGACGTCAACGGGCTCACGCTCAACTTTCGAATGCAGCATCTTCTCAACGAATTCCCGCATGCCTCGCCTCCTTGTGTAACATGCTATTTTGAAATGTAACATTAATGATGTTACAAGGCAAACTATTAAGTTACATATAAAGACGCCCTGTGTATGCTACCGTTTCAAACCCGGCAAAACCCAAAGCGAGTGCAAGTGGCGTGTTCTCCACACTCGCCAAGACCGCCGACAACCACTGAATTGCCATGGCCTTGGTGCTGTTCACACTAGGAAAGCATTCATCGCAATCGCACGCCGTTGTTGTTGTGACTCATTTCCGGAAGTGTGTGGGGGGTGTTCCTATAGTTTTGTCAACTGGGCAATGCTGTTTTCGAGATTGAATCGCGACATGCTAACGCCAGGCCT
>NZ_JAQLDU010000024.1 GCF_028209625.1 Collinsella aerofaciens
TGCCCGTATCGTAGGCAATGCGCCGAATGCTCGCCATCGAAATTTATCGGTGGCCCACTTCAGACTGTAATGGGCGGGGCGTGCTTGGCAATAGCGTGCTCGTTGCCTTTTGCGCTGGCAGGTGCGCCACATGAGAATTTGTGCCCCAGGATCCGGATATCTTCCCGTAACATGGTGTTATAGAAGCACCCCTTACGACAAGGAGGCTCACATGCGAACGCAAATCCATGACAACTCAATCAACCACGGCCGCGCGTGCTCGCTCTCCCACGGAACATGGCGCCGCGTGGGCGCAAAACTCGCCTGCGCGGGGGCCTGCGTGCTCATGGCCGGCCAGCTGCTGCTGCCGAGCGTGGCGCTCGCCGCCGACTGGGTCAACGTGGGCGGCACGCAGTACGACGCGGGCACCGCTGCCGGCGACGAGGCAGGAACCTGGTCCTGGAACGGCGCCGACGACATGAAGCTCAACGGCTACGACGGCGGCTCCATCGGCGCCAAGGGCAACCTCACCATCGGCGTGACGGGCACCAACACCGTCACGGCCGACGCCGGGCAGAGCGCCATTGCTGTCAAGAACGGCAACCTTGCCATTACCGGCGACGGCACCCTGAATGCGACGGCCCAGAACGATGTAATTACAGCGTCGGGAGACGGCAGGACCGGCGGCGATGTGACCATCAGCGGCGTCAGCGTCAACGCGACGGCTTCGGGTGCAGCGGAAAACGTGGCGGGCATTCGTGCGACGGCCGGCAGCGTGACAATCGATAAGGGCGCTGATGTCAAAATCGAGGCGAAGTCGGCTGAAGGATCTTGGCGTCCAGTGGAGATCATCTGCGGTATCCATGCTGATAACATTCCAAACAGACACGCTGCTCAGGAAGGCGAGCAGGAAGAGCCGGATTCCGCTTATGAGCACGGCGGCGATGTCACCGTCGATGGCGCCAGTCTGTCGATTAAGACTGGCGATGCCTCGTGGGCTTCCATGTGCATCAATACGTTTGGTATCAAGAAGAATACCCTCATGAAAATCGTCAACGGAGCCGATGTCACGCTTTCGGCTGGTAGTGCGGCTTCGCTCTCGGCGGGTATCAGCGCACGCTCGCAAGACGGTGCGGTGTGGATGCTTGTCGAGAAGTCGAACCTCACGTCTCGAAGCCTGTCTGCCGCAAGCGGCATCGACGCCGATCGCAATCAAAGTTTTGGAATCATGGCAGAGGCAAATACCAGGTTTGAAACGCCTCGTATCCAGATTTTCAAATCGAAGATTGAGGCTTCGGGCGCGACTGCGGGGATTTATGCGATCAACCGCAACGTTGTGAATGCGACCCTGTACCATGCCGCGATGATCGATTTACGAGGGAACGCGACGATTACGATTCCGATGGACGGTGCCGTGCGCGATGTGAAAAAGGATGTCGATACGGGGCAATGGACTAGTTCCCAGAGCGGGCAGGTCATCGGTGTTGCCGGTTCGTCTACGATTTCGGATATCGTCGGTTCTGCCGAGGTCGCCCATGATGTGGTGATTGATTTTGGAGACGGGCAGGAGCCGGACCCAACGCCGGACCCCGAGCCGGCTCCGGAGCCCGATCCCATGCCCAATCCCGAGCAGAAGCCTGACCTCAAGCCCGTAGACAAGGACGCAAAGACCACCAAGACCGTTACGACCAAGACTGCAGCTGGGGCCAAAAACGCTTCCGGCGCCCTGGCCGCCACGGGCGATAGCGCCGCGATGGCGGCGGCAGCCCTCGGCATCGCCGGTGCGTCCGTCATCGGCGCCGGCTTCGTTGCGTCCAAGCGCCGCAACCGCTAGCGTAATCTTTCATAGCCATTTTCAGCCGCCGCTTGGGCATAAATGCTCTTGCGGCGGCTCTTTGTATTTCCGCAGTTAGAGGCCTAGGTTCGCATCTACGAACCTAGGCGTGCGGAGTCATTTGGCACATCTTGGTGGCACAGGACCACCACAAAGGGGACAGGCACCTTTGTGGTGGTATGGCCCATCGACCAAGGAGGCCGTTATGAACGGAAGCCACTTTGATAAGCAAACTCAGCGTGAGCGTACCTGCTCGCTGGTTCACGGTGCCTGGCGTTGTGTGGGTGCCAAAATCGCTTGCGCCGGCGCGTGTGCGCTTATGGTCGGTCAGTTGCTGCTGCCGAGCGTGGCGCTGGCGACGGAATGCGCCGATCCCGCCGCTGGGACGGATGAGGTTGCCGCAGCTCCGGTGACGCCGACGGTTGCGGGGGATACGGCTGCAACGACCGCACCAGCTGCTTCGACCGCGCCTGCAACCGATGCTGCTCCGGCGGCGCAAGCCACCGTTGAGCCTCAGTAGACGGCCCTGACTGGCGCCACCGATGAATCCAACGATGCGGCACCCGCTGAACAAAATACTCCCAGCGACAACGCCGCCACGCCGGCGAATGACGCCATCATGCCCTGCGGTGTGACCGATGTTGTTGGCGGCAGCGGCGTTAGGGTCAATATTACGGTGCGGAACAATTACACCGACATCAAGAAAGAAGAAACGATTGAGTATGTGGAGGGGATTGCCCTTGTAGATGGAGACCAGTCTGCTCTCGATGGTAGCGCTTTGACTTTTATCGGCCTGGGGGACTTGATCGTCCATGCGGCGTATGACAGTGCGAGCAATAAAACAACGCTTACCCTGGATATCAGCAAGATTCAGAGACAGAAGGAGGAACAGAAGTACTTTACGGAGTACAAGGAGAATAAGTCCAAGATGACGACCACCTATGATGGATCCAAGCTTACGTATACGGGTACAGAGCCCGGGAATATCATCATCGGTGATCCGGACGACGCCTTTAAAGGAGACACCGAGGCGACCGGGAAACCCACTATTAACGAGATCCGGGATGACTACTACACCCGCACCCATGTCTACGAGAGGGCGTGCCTTGTTATCCCGGCAGCGGAATCAGAATCGGAATCCATCTCCTTTGCCAATGTTCAGAATACGAACTTCAATTGGCAGCTGGATACTGGTCCGCAGGCGACGGCAGGTGTCCCTAACTACGATGCAGATAAATACGAAATCGCTTATGAATGCTGGCAGGAATTTGAAAACAACGAACCCGTTGCTGCCTGGTATTCCGATAACGGCTCACATGGTTCCCTGCCGACTATTACAAAGATTAAAAGCGGGAAAGAGTACGTGTATTCTCTTATGCTGAAGCCAAAAGACGGATATTCCTTCAGCGATGAAACCGTTGTTACCGTAAACGGGGAAACCGTAAAGTCGAGTCTAAGCGGAGAATTCCTGTATGTCCCTGCTATTAAAACAATTACGATGCCTGCTTCGTCGGAAAACGAAGCCCTCCATAACCTGGACGTCAACGACGTGAAGACCGACTACGCGCCCGGCGAGGCGCCGCGCGCGACCGCGACGATTCCTGCCGCCGATGCCGACAAGTACGAGATTGCCTACGAGTGCTGGGAAGAAATGGAGCTCGATATGGAATCCGGGGAGTCGGTACCCGTCGCCTTCTGGTATTCCGATCCCGCGGAGTACAAGCCGGGCATGAAGAAGATTGACCACTTCGAAGAGGGCAAGTTCTACATGTATTCCGTCGAGCTGAGGCTCAAGGGCGACAATACCGTGGCCGATGACTGCAATATGAACGTCAACGGTCATTGGGCGCACCACATCAAGACCGACAACGGCGTCTTCGCGCCAAAAGCAGACAATATGCTGTGCGAGCAGCCGATCGACGAATGGCGTGCCATCGACGTTATCGAGGTCAACGGCGCCACGACCACCTTCAAGGCAGGCGATAAGCCGGTCTTTACGGCGAGTGTTCCGATGGGTTCCAACTCCCTTCCTCAGTGTGAGTTCTGGACGGGTAGCGACGGCAGCGAAGTGAACTCCCAGAAGTTCTGGGATCAGAACATTACAAACCACATCGATGCTTTTAAGCCTGGCGTGACCTATCGCTACGGCATCTACCTCAAGTCCGCGCGCGGCTTCTACTTCACGCCCGACACCAAGCTGGTGATCAACGGCGTGGAATGCGGCTACCAGGTCGCGGATAGCGTATCCGATGAGGACAGCGGCTGGATCTACACCCTGTGGCTCAACACTGATCTGACCTTTACGCCTGAAGCCACGCCGACTCCCGATCCGCAGCCTACGCCGGAACCCAAGCCGACGCCGCAGCCTGAGGTGAAGCCCGAGACCAAGCCCGCGACAAAGCCGGTCGCGACAGCTACCACGACCAAGACGGTTGAGAAGGCCACGCCGACCAAGAAGGGCGACGCCGTCCTGGCTGCCACGGGAGATACCACCGCAATGACGGTCACCGCCCTGGGCATCGCTGGCGCAACCGTTGCCGCCGCAGGCATCGCTGCGACCAAGCGTCGCAAGCGCTAGAGCTGGGTGACGGCTCTCGTTCTCGGCCTCAGCAAAATCTCAATCTGTAACACCAAACTGCCCAAAACGGATCTAGATGTTACAGATTGAGATGAACCGAATGGCCGCCAATCTAATGTCTCGATCTGTAACACCAAGCGGGGAATTTGACCTCTAACTGTTACAGATCGAGACAAACTGGCCGGCCAAGTCCAGAACCGCCACAAAGGCGCCTGTCCCTTTTGTGGTGGTTTGCGCAGGTAGAACGGTAGGTTCGCATATATGAACCTACCGTTCGCTTTGTTTTTGGACGACGATTACGCTGGATAACTTTTGGTTTGCAGGAAAGGAACGACCATGAGGTGGACCACTGTTCGAGCGCTTTGCCGCTGCCTGACCGTTGCCGCTGTGACCCTCACCATGGTGACGGGTTCGTTGCCCGCGGGCGCGTTTGCCGAGACCCTCACCACCGACGGCACTTTTGTGCAGACGGATAACGGCCAAGCAGCCAACGCTGCTCCCGCCGATTCGGCTGACGCCCAAATGTCAGACTCTGCTTCCGCCGACCCCGCGCCCGATGCCGGCGCTGCCGACTCCACAGTGCTCGATACCGGTGACGCCCCTGCGCCCCCGGACTCCGAGATTGCATCGGCGGCGGGCCTGACGGGCGCCGGACAGACCGAGAGCACACCTGCGGGTACGCTTGCCACCGATCTTGTCGAGGGCAAGGAGCTCGCCGAGCAGCAAAAGCAAGAGGAGGCTTCCGGCACCGAGGCGACCTGGAACGAGGAACTTGAACTCTGGGCAACCTCGAAGGGCGCCACGGGCGTAAAGGACGAATACGACGATGGCTACGTGGCCGGCGAGCAGACCCCCGCGCAGTACTACTTCTCGATTGATAGCCTCACCAACGAAATTTCTATCGAGTATGGCGACGCGGGCATTACCACGTTGGAGGTGCCCTCGACCATCGACGACAAAAATGTCGTAAGCCTTACGGGTATGGGAAGCGCTGCGCTCACATCGATTACCTTCGCCCCTAATTCGCATGTCCGCTCGGTTGGAGGCTTGGGCGGCAGCAGCATCAAAGAGATCGCACTGCCCGATTCGGTCGAGGAGCTCAAGAGCTATGCATTCTACAAAAGCAAGACACTCCAAACGGTAACCTGGCCCAACAACGCGGCCTTTACCACGATTCCCGAGCAGGCCTTTAAGGAATGTGAACAACTTGACGACAAGGTGGTGGCAACGCTGCCGCCTTCGGTCAAAACTATCGACTATCTTGCATTCGCCTATTGCGGCGTGCCACAGTTCTATGTCTCGGACACAACAGTGCTCACCTTTACGCAGATCAATGTGCCGGGCACGGTGGAGCGGATTGAGCGCAATGCCTTTGACGGGTGCTCCTTTGTGTTGTCGGTGACGATCGGCGACGGCGTTAAATATATCGGAGCGCACGCGTTCGCCTCTCTTGATCCTGCGATTGCCGGCAAAGAGATTGTGCTACCCAAAAGCGTGGAAATGATAGAGTGGGGAGCTTTTGAGAACACGAGATACGGAAACGAGACGAACCATAATGCCGTTGCCCTGCGCGTGATGAACCCCGATCTTCGGTTTGGTGAGGCGGGCTATCCGGGCGACTATAATGAGCGCGTGACAATCGATGGCGTAACGTATGCGATTCCCTTTAGTGAAGGCCAGACCATCTATGCCTATGCGACCGATTCGGCTGGCAACCCCTCGATGGTCAAAAAGCTTGCCGATGCCGTGGCCGATCGCAAGGACTCCGTCGATTCCTCGAAGCCTGCTTACACGTTTGAGTGGATGGGCGAGGCGGCCCAGGTGACGGGCAAACTTCCCCAGAGCGCGACGGCTACACTCGTGCAGGCGGGGCAGTCCACGCCGCTGGCGGTTGGCGATGACGGCAGCTTTACAGCGGACGCTCTCTCCAAGACAGCAGCCACCCTGCGCATTTCGCTCAGCGGTTACTATGACATGGTGCTGGCGCGCCCGGGCGACCAGATGACGGGCACATGGAATATCGGAGAGATTAAGGCGGAGGACTTTACCAAGATTCCGGCCTCGCGCGCGATTGAGCTCAACGTGGGCTATCTTGAACCGATTGTGGGCCAGGATAAGACCGAACGCATTGAGCTCGATAGTCTCGATAAGATCGATCTGACGGTGAAGAGCGGCGGCAAGACGCTTAAGCCTGCCAAGGGTGACAAAGAAAACGACTTCCGTATCCAGGGCACAGCACTTGTGGTGTCGCAGGCCATTGCCGACGCGGACCAGGATCTGGAGATAACGCTCGAGCCCAAAGACAGCCTCAGGCTGGGTGGGGCGACGGCGACGGTGAAGCCTTCGGCCGGCAAGGTCGATATCGACTTGAAGCCCTGGGGTACGGCGACAGTCACGACCAAGGGCGACTACCAGGGCGCCAACCGCGTGCTGGTGTTCCGTACGTCCGACGGCAAGCTAGTTGCCGACGGTGTCACCTGTCTGATGGGTTACGAAGACGATGGCACCACGCCTATCATGAAGGCCGAGACGCCGCGCCTTAAGGCCGGTTCTTACACCATCGTTGCCTTTAACAAGACGAGCTACGACATCCAAGCGACGAGCTATTCCACGTTTAGCCGCCTAGGGCTGACCGTGGGTAAGCATATCGCGCAAAAGCAGGTGAAGATTGAGGACGGCAAACAGCTCGACGTGACGCTCGACGTCCCCACGTTTGACGTGGAGACGTATCGTGCCGAGCGTGGGCTGACGGCGGGCTCGGTTATCGCTGATTCGTCCGCGGTCGTTGGCGTGGAGACCGAGCTGCGCATTCATTACGAGCTCAAGGACAGCCAGGCTGCCAAGATTGAGATTCCGCTGGCCAAGGATGCCGTCGAGGATGTGTCCGCTGGCTCTCGCGACCCCGGCGATAGCTCCCATACATGGTGGACTGACGCGACGTGGGAGGGCGATAACCTCGTTCTCAATATGAAGAAGGGCATGGGCGCCGATGTGTTTGTGCGCTTTAAGCCTAAGGCCGCAGGCATCTATGCCATCTCGCCGCTTATTACGCTGGGCGAGGTGACATTGCCGCTGGGAAGCACCACACTCGAGGTTAGCGGATCGCGCATCGAGGTCGACAACACCGACGTTCACAGCCTGCTGGGCAATGTGGCCTACGTTTATGCGGCGCCGGGCAAGAGCGTGCAGCTCACCGTGGGGACGGGCTCGTCGGCTGCAAAGTACACCGGCAAGACCAATAAACTCGGCCGTGCCAAGATTGAATACGAGCTGCCGCAGGATACGCTTGCCGCCGAGCGCGTGACGCTCGAGGCGCGCGTGGGCTCGACCGATGTTGCCGCCGCTGCTGCCGAGGTAACGGCTCGCAATTATGTGCGCTATGTTCCGGGTGCTTCGGTCTGGAACTTTGATGTGACGTATCGTGGCGGTACGCAAAACCTGGTCAAGGACGGCAAGGACACCGGCAAGAGCCTGTGGACCTTCCATCATCTGCCACAAAAGAAGAACGCCTACTGGACCTTTGACATCACGCTTGAGGTGGGAAACGAAGAGGCCGCCGACACGCTCGACCTGTACGTGGACTGCGTGGATGGCAAGACGGTGACGATTCCTCTGACTCAAAAGTCGCGCGAGGGCACCCGTGTGCGCTATGTGGCGGAGTATGTGGACGAGGGTTACCTTAAGCTGCTCGACGAGTTTAACAAGGCGAATGACTCGACCTATGTGAACTGCGGAAACTTTGAGCAGATCTTTATGCCGCAGACCTACCGCATCTCCAATGCTCAGCTTATGACCATGCTGAGTTTTGACGCCAACGCTTCGGCCAAAAAGCATTCCGCCGCGGCCGAGGAGCGCCAGCAGGAGTTCTCGAATGCCGTGCAGCAGTGGCACGAGTATATGATGGATAACTCTTTTAACGATGTCGACGAGGCCTTTAACGATGCGATTGACCAGATGGTCGCCGATGCGCTTGCCGAGGAAGAGAAGGGTGGTAAAGAGGACGAAGCCCAAGGTGGAGCTGCCCGCAAGGCTCGTCGCGCCCCCGCCGCCAGCGACGGCGAGGGTGATGATGCTGGCAACGACGAGGCCGCGCAGTTTGCCGCCGAGCTTAAGGCTGCGGTTGGCGGCTCGTCGGCGCTGCTGACCAAGCAGGGCGACAGCTATGGCGTCAACGTGGACAAGATGATCTTTGAGGACGCGTACGGCACCGGTGAGGATTGGTACCAGGAACTCGCGTCGGCTCAGGGTGCAAGCGCTGCGGATGCGGCGGCCATCAAGGAACTTGTCGACCATGCGTCGCGAGCGGAGTTTATTGCCCAGCAGGCCGAGGATCTGGTGGGCCAGTCGATGGGTATCGGCCAGCTCAACCAATACGGAAGCTGGAATGACGCAACCGCTGCGGCGCTCAACAAGTGTGCGGGCATTAAGGCCAGCGAGTACAACGGCCAGTCGACGAGCGGGTTTAACGATTTGGGCCAGGCGCTCGGCAGCTCGCTGAGCTACAAGGCGGCTGACGACGATACCGTCAAGGGCTTTAAGGTCGCCGCGCCCGATGGCGACGAGACCGCTTACATTGAGTCGGAGTTTATCGAGAACTCCAATAACAACAAGAACCAGGCGCTGCTGTTTAACTCAATCGCCATGCAATGCGACATTTTGGACAATCTGTACGATAACTGGAACGTAGTCCACAGCCTCAATAACTCTACGATTCGCGGTTGGCTTATGGCTTGGAAGCGCAACGGTGACGTCAGCGCCCACATGAAGCTCATCCGCACGATCCGTTCGCTCAAAAGCTACAAGATCGAGTGTGAGATGTTCGGCCAGGTCTTTAAGACCGATGCGTGGAAGGCGGCCGGCCAGGCGTTTCCCGCGGCGACCCAGGGCATCGGCATCTTTACCGGCATTTACGGCGTGAACGATGCCAGCAAGAACTGGGAGAACGTGAACGTCCGTATGCAGAAGGTGAAGGGCGAGCGCGAGGGCTATGAGCTTCAGCATACGCGCTTGCTTGCCAAGCCCGAGAAGACCGAGGACGACTGGAAGTGCATTTACGCGCTGCGCGACGCCATGGAGAAGGCGCGTGCGTTTGAGGATCTGCTGTATCGCCAGCTCTGCCACGATAGCACCGATGTGGCGGTGGGCTCCATTATGACAATCGCCGGCGTGCTGACGGCCGGTTCGGCGGGTACCGTGGTGGGCGCTGCCTATGACGCGGCTTCGACGAGTGTAGGTTCGGAGCGCGCGATTAAGCTGACCAATGCCGAATGCGCCTACGATGTTGCCTGCGAGCAGGTGGAGCGCGCGTGCCAGAATCGTATTACGGTCAACTGGGGCGAGCTGACCGATGCCGAGGTCTATAACGCCAACAAGGACGGCTTGATCTCGGACGAGAAGATGCAGTCGATTTTCGAGGCGCGTTATCGCAACGTGGCTGCCAAGGCGGCACCCGACCCTGCGGGCGTGGTGTACGAGGGTCTGCTGTCCAATACGGTTGAAGGCGCGACGGTTGAGCTGTGGAGCGCCGACGATGCGACCGGTACCAATGCCGTGCGTTGGGATGCCGAGGAGTATGAACAGGACAATCCACTTGCAACGGGTGCGGACGGTGCGTACAACTGGAATACGCCGACCGGCTGGTATCAGGTGCGCGTGACCAAGGACGGGTATGAGGAGGCGCGTTCGGCTTGGCTGCGCGTGCCGCCGATTCAGACTGAGGTGAACATTGGTTTGGTGTCGACGGCGGCGCCCGAGATGGCTTCGGCCCATGCCTATACCGATTGCGTCGAGGTTGAGTTTGCGCAGTATATGGATGCGAGCGACGATGCCCTGGTCGCATTGTGCGCGCAGGGCTTGGGTGACGTGACGTATACGTGGCTCGATAAGCAGGATGATCCCAATGGCAAGCCGCTGTCGCGCGTGCTGCGTATTCGCTATGCCGATGCGTGTGAGGCGGGCTCGACGGTGGCGTTTGAGCTAGACGGTGCTCGCAACTACGCTGGCACGGCCATGGCGCGCTGGGCAAGTGGCGAGCTTGTCGTAGGCGTTCGTGCCGACAAGCTCAAGCTCAACGTGGAGCAGGCCGTGACCATGCTTGAGGGCAGTGATTTTGAGCTGGTGGCGCACGTGACCGATAAGGCGGGCAAGCCGTTTGCGGGCGCCAAGGTTAGTGTTGGGCTGGAGTCCACGGCTATCTGCTCTGTTGATGCCACCCAGGCCGTGACGGGCGAGGACGGCGCGGCGACGTTTGTGCTGCATGGTGCTCTGCCCGGTTTGACGACGTTGACGGCGGCGGTGGACGGCACGGCGCTGTCCAAGCAGGTCGACGTGCGCGTGTCTGCCGAGGCAGTGCGACCGGCGCGACCGGTGGCGACGATTGGTGCGACGACGTTTGGTGCATGGTCGCCCAAGGAGAACTACATTACGGTTCCCAAGGGTACGAAGCTGGAGCTTTCGGCCGAGGACGGCATGACGATTTGGTACACCACCAACGACACGTGTCCCTGCCGTGACGAAGGCCGCGTAAAGTACACCGAGCCTATTGCGCTCGATAGCAATATATATGTGCGCATTGCGGCACAGCGCCCTGGCATGTCGTACAGCGAGTATTCCGAGCGTCTGAACATTACGATTACGGTGACCGATGAGGCGACGCCCGATTCCGAGCCGGAACCCAAGCCGGAACCCAAGCCGACGCCTGGCAGCGGTGAGCAGGGTGGCGGTGCGGATGGCTCTGGCGGTACCGGGGCTCCTGCGGGTGGTTCGACTTCGACGACGACCACGGTGACGACGGACAAGTCCAAGGGTGGGGGCAAGAACGGTAAGAAGTCCGATGCTGCGGTGCTCGTCAACACGGGTGACGCCACCGCGATGACGGTCGCCGCTCTGGGCATCGCCGGCGCAACCGTTGCCGCCGCCGGCATCGCCGCGACCAAGCGCCGCAAGCGCTAGGGTTGGGTGGCGGTGCCTATCCGCGGCTTCGGCAAAATCTAAATCTGTAACACCAGGCCAGATATTTGGGCTCCAGGTGTTACAGATTTAGATGAACGGTCCGGCCGTCAGCCTAATGTCTCGATTTGTAACACCAAGCGGGATATTTGGCCTCTAACTGTTACAGATCGAGATGAACAGGCGGATGTTCGCACAATATCTTGATCTGTAACAACTACGAAGCTCAACAGGGTCTAACTGTTACAGATTGAGACAAACGCCGGAATTGGTTTGCCGACCAGACCCCAGATCACCACAAAGGCACCTGCCCCCTTTGTGGTGGTCGGTCGACCGGCATAGAAAAAGTCCCCGTCGGGCGTGTGCTCGACGGGGACTTTGCCGTTTGATGGCGAGCGCTGTAGGTGATTACTCGCCCAGCAGGCTCTTGGTGATGGAAGCGGCGGCCTTCTTGCCGGCGCCCATCGCCAGAATGACCGTAGCGGCACCGGTGACGATGTCGCCGCCGGCCCAGATGCGGGGATCGGTGGTCTGGCCGGTCTCCTCGTCGGCGACGATGTAGCCCCACTTGTTGAGCTCCATCTTGCCGCCGATCTTGGCAGCGAAGGGGTTGGCGTTGGTGCCGATAGCCGAGATCGCGACGTCGCAGGGGATCTCCTCGATGGCGCCCTCGATGGGCACCGGGCGACGACGGCCGGACTCGTCAGGCTCGCCGAGCTCCATCTTCTGGACCTTTACGGCGCACACGGAGCCGTCCTCGCCAGCGACAAACTCGAGCGGGGAGACGAGCGGCAGAACCTCGACGCCCTCGGCCTTGGCGTGGTGCAGCTCGGCGCGACGGCAGGGCATCTCGTCCTCGGTACGACGGTAGGCGATGATGGCGTGCTCGGCGCCCAGGCGCTTGGCGGTACGGACGGCGTCCATAGCCACGTTGCCGCCACCAAAGACAACGACGTTCTTGCCGTGCTTGGTGGGGGTGTCGTACTCGGGGAACTTGTTGGCCTTCATCAGGTTCACGCGGGTGAGGTACTCGTTAGCGAAGAAGACGTTGGGCAGGTTCTCGCCGGGGACGTTGAGGAACTTGGGCAGGCCAGCGCCGGTTGCCACGTAGATGGCGTCGAAGCCCTGCTCGAACAGCTCCTCGGCCGTGGCCATGTTGCCCACGACGGAGTTGTACTCAAACTTGACGCCCATGTCCTCCAGGCCGTCAATCTCGCGCTTGACGACTGCCTTGGGCAGACGGAACTCGGGGATGCCGTAGACCAGCACGCCGCCGCCGGTGAAGAATGCCTCGAAGACGGTAACGTCAAAGCCGTTGCGGGCAAGCTCGCCGGCGCAGGTGATGCCGGACGGGCCGGAGCCGACGACGGCGACCTTCTTGCCGTTCTTGGGAGCCATCTTGGGCGTGGAGGCGAGCTCGGGGCGGTCACCCAGGAAGCGCTCGAGCTGGCCGATGGCCACGGGCTCGGACTTCTTGCCACGGATGCACTTACCCTCGCACTGGTTCTCCTGCGGGCAGACGCGGCCGCAGATGGCGGGAAGCATGGAGTCCTCGCGGATGGTATCGAGAGCGCCGCCGAAGTCCTTCGCGCGGATCTGCTCGATAAAGCGGGGAATGTTGATGTTGACGGGGCAGCCCTCAACACAGAACGGCTTCTTGCAGTTGAGGCAGCGCTCGGCCTCGGCCAGCGCCATCTCCTCGGTGAAGCCCTTGTCGACGGGGCGGAAGTCGCAGGCGCGCTCGGCAGCCGGCTCCTCGTTATCGGGGGTGCGGGGCGACTTCATATCGGCAACGAAACGACCGTTAACTAGTGGCATGCGCAGCTCTTTTCCTCATAGGCCTTGAGGGACTCGCCCTCTTCGGAACGGTAAGCGGCCTGGCGGGCACGAAGGTCATCCCAGTCGACCAGGGTGGCATCGAAGTCGGGGCCGTCGACGCAAGCGAACTTGGTCACGCCGCCCACCTCGACGCGGCAGCAGCCGCACATGCCGGTGCCGTCAACCATGATGGGGTTGAGCGACGCGGTGATGGGGGTGTCGTACTTCTGGGCGGTGAGGGTCGAGAACTTCATCATCGGAACGGGGCCGACGCAGAAGACCTGGCTCACGGCCTTGTCCTGCAGCAGGCGCTCCAGCGGAGCGGTGACAACGCCCTGCTCGCCGTAGGAGCCGTCGTCGGTGGTGATGTGGATGTGGTCCTCGTCGAGGAGCTCGCGGAACTGGTCCTCCATGAGCAGGAGGTCCTTGGTGCGGGCGCCCATGATGGCGTGCACCTCGTGACCGGTCTCGACCAGGTGCTTGGCGACCGGGAAGGCAATTGCCAGGCCGACGCCGCCGCCAATGACGGCGCAGGGGCCCTCGGCCATCTCGGTGGGAACGCCCAACGGGCCCACGACGTCGCGCAGCGACTCGCCGGCCTCGTAGGTGGAAAGCATCTCGGTGGTCTTGCCGATCACCATGAAGATGAACTCGACCCAGCCCTCGTCACCGTTCCAGCCGGCCAGGGTAAACGGGACGCGCTCGCCCGTCTCGTTGGCGCGGACCATGAGGAACTGTCCGGCGTGCGCATGTTTGGCGATTGCAGGCGCCTCGATGCGGAACTTGAACACCTTCTCCGAGAACTGCGTCTTCTCCAGGATCTTATACATAGAACCCCTCTCTTGTTAGGGCTACCGAACCGTGCCTCCACGGAAAAGGACGGTGGCCCGAATAAAACCGTACGCGCACAGGCGTTGTGCAGACATACGGTACAAATTATACCCTCATGGACATGTCACTTACGTGTTTCTTCGGCGGGTGGGAAAAGGGTTTATCCGCTCCTTGATTGGCAACTTCATCCGAACACTTCCCACATTCATCCGTACATGTACGGATGAATGTGGGAATCCGATGCCC
>NZ_JAQLDU010000025.1 GCF_028209625.1 Collinsella aerofaciens
CTTGCCCGTATCGTAGGCAATGCGCCGAATGCTCGCCATCGAAATTTATCGGTGGCCCACTTCAGACTGTAATGGGCATCCGAGCTTTTGCGACGGGTGCCCCCCCTCTTCTTTTAAGAAATGTGGATTGATTGGCGCCTAGCCCATATCCGCCTTGATGAGGTCGAGGGTGCGCTGGCAGTTTTCGCGGACGGGGCCGAGCATGTGCTCGCGCAGGTCCGCCATGCCGGGCAGGTCGGCGTGTTCGTCCATGATCTCTTCCATGCAAATGGGCACCTCGTAGGCGAGGTCCATCATGGTCGCAAAGCAAAACTTCTCGGATAGCCCGGCATCGGTGAGCGCCGCCTCCAGCGCGGGGTCGCCCATACCGTGGTATCGGCGGATAGCGCCTGGACCGATGCGCCCCACTCGATTTTCGCCGCCAACGCTCATGGCAAGGCGCGCCCGGCGGCGCATACGTTCGTACGCCAAGCCCGATGCGACATCGTACATGGGTGCGAGCGCTGCGTTTGTGCCTTTACCTAGGATGAGCGAGTAGTTTTTAGCGTGTGCGTCAGGCGCTCCGATAATGGCGTTATAGAACAACATATAGGTAAAAAGCACAAGATTCATGTGGTGGGGGACTGTGTTAATCAGTCGTTCTTGGATGTCTCGTGTGGTTGGTCCTCCGTCGGCGGTGTATTTCTGGCTTGGCAATACACCGAGCGCCTGGCAAAAGTCCTCCTGATGCAGCCTTTCGATATTTCCGCTGCTATTGACCATTCTGTCGTACCGTTCAACGACGAGCGCGGCTTCGTCTTCAAATGTGCAATAGGAGACGTTGGCAGTTGGAATGCCAACACGCCGAGCCGTTTTCATGCAGACGAATTCGTTTAAGGCCTGATGTTTGAACCCAACGACACCATTTTTGAAGATATGGGTAGTGGGGGATGACCCTAGACATTCGCACCATTGGCCATCATGCCAAGCTAGTGCAAATTTGCCTTGGTTGCCGCCCAGGGACCAGCTTTCGTTGGAGCCCATCCATGTCTCTCTTTCGTCATCGCGAATTGCTTTGAGCTTGTGAGCGATTTGAGAATTGGTAAGCGGGCGGTATGCCGAGACCCTGCCGCGGGCGGCGCCTAATTGATTGGTTCGACAAAACTGAACGGCCCCTGCGCAGTCAAGACCGATATGGCACAAGAGGGCGACGGGGTTGTTGGATGCAACGTCATACTCGGCGGCAATAGCGCGACGCTGCTCTTGACTGTCGGGCAAAAGGCCAAATAGGAACGGGCAGACGATGTTATGGCCATACGTGCGATTGGAAAGCGGCATTGTTAGCGATAGCGGTGCTCCGCGATAGGTTGGGGCGTATACAAAGCTGCAGAGTCCATGCTTGTCTTGCCGGAGAGTGCCTGCGATTTCGCCACAAATGAGGGTTGCAAGCTCCATCTCTGCCATTTATTTCACAACCTTACAGCCAAAGGAGAGGCCTGAAGTGCCGGAAAGGCCTTGCTCGGCTGCGATTTGGGCCAGCAAGGCACCATAGGAAGATGGCGTTCCCTGTCGAGCGGGTCGTCTGCCTACGCTTGGCTTTGGCAGGGCATTCGAGTTCGCGATAGGGAGGTCCGCTTTCGTCGTCGGATGTTCGGAGGGCGATGCGATGGAGTCGTTATCGCTTTGCGCAAAGAGACCTATGCCGAGTGCGTTAAAGACGGACAGCAACTTGTCGAGTCGAATGCCGGTGGCGTCTCCCAGCTCGAGCGATGCGAGCAGGCGCTCCGAAACACTGGCCGTTTTGGCGAGGGCGGCACGGGTGAGACCCTGAGCCTCGCGTGCCTGGCGCACGTAGATGCCAGCTTGGCGCGGTGTGGTGATGGGAAGGGTATTCACGACGATCTCCTAACGTGCAGACTTTTGCATATCAGTATGACATGCAAAAGTCTGCACGAAAAGGCCTCATGCAAAACTTTGCATGAGGCCTTGTACTGGCGTTGAGTTTTGAGCGATTGTGTTTGGCGTTACAGTGCGAGGATCCCAAGGTGCTCAAGCAAGATCTTAAGTCCGATGAGGATGAGCACGATGCCGCCCACGATGGTGGCAGGTTTTTCGTAGCGCGCGCCAAAGGTGTGGCCGATCGCTACGCCGGCGACGGAGAAGATAAACGTTGTGACGCCGATAAGCGATACAGCGGGAACGATGTCAACCGAGAGCGCCGCAAATGAGATGCCTATGGCTAGGGCGTCGATTGAGGTGGCGATGGCGAGGATCAGGTACTCGCCCAGGTCAATCTTTTCGGCATCCTTGCCGTCGCCTTCATTCTCGTCCTCGGTAAAGGCTTCCCACAGCATTTTGCCGCCGATAAAGGCCAAAAGGATAAAGGCGATCCAATGGTCGATGGGTCCGATGATGCCCATGAATTGGCTGCCAAGCGCCCATCCGATTACGGGCATGCCGGCCTGAAAGCCGCCAAAGAACAGGCCGAGCACCACGGCGACTTTAAGGTTGATCTTCTTCATGCCAAGGCCCTTGCAGATGGATACGGCAAAGGCATCCATCGAAAGGCCAACGGCGAGCAGCACGAGCTCTGCGAGTCCCATAGTCTGGCTCCCTCTCTGCGGGCGGGCCCGCGTGTACCTCTTGGGGGAGTAACAAAAAAGACCCGTGGCGTACGCGTTGCGCGCACAGCCACGAGTCTCGTTCATTAAGGCAAGCCAGGCCGCATCGGCCAGTGTGTTGACTTGCCGCGCCACCGGAGGCGAACCCGATCACGCGACTACTCCCTCATTTATGCGAATCCCGATGCTACCACATAAGCAGCTCATTTGGATTGGGGCTCTCAGCTGTGTTCGCTCATTCTGTAAGCATCGGATTTTGCGGGCGTCACAGAGGCAAACCGTGAGAAACTTATTGACGTTTATGGAGCGTATACGATGGGAGCGATGCCTTGGATAAGAACGAGCTGCAAAAGCGTATGGAACAGGCCATCCGCCTGACGGCACCTGGCCAGCCGATCCGCACCGCCCTCGACATGATCATTGCTGGTCACCTGGGCGCTCTTATTTGCGTCGGCGACACCGAAAACGTGCTCGCTGCTGGTAACGACGGCTTCCCGCTCAACATTTCGTTTACCTCGAACCGCCTGTTCGAGCTTTCCAAGATGGACGGCGCCATCGTCATCGACGGCGACCTCACCCAGATCCTGCGCGCCAACTTCCACCTCAATCCCGATCCCTCGCTTGCCACGAGTGAGACGGGCATGCGTCACCGCACCGCCGCCCGCATGTCGGTGCTCACGGATGCCATCGTGATCTCGGTCTCGGCCCGTCGTGCCGTCGTCAACGTGTACGTTCACGGCAAGAGCTACGAGATCCAGCCCGTCACCACCATCATGAGCTCGGTCAACCAGCTCGTCGCCACGCTCCAGACTACCCGTCAGTCGCTCGACCGCTCCCTGCTGCGCCTGACGGCCCTCGAGCTCGACGACTACGTTACGCTCGCCGACATTACCGGGATTTTCTCGAGCTTCGAGATCATGCAGCAGGCAAAGACCGAACTTAAGGATTGCATTGTCAAGCTGGGCAACCAGGGCAAGCTCGTGCAGATGCAGCTCGAGCAGCTCGCCGGCTCCAGCATGGATACCGAGTACGACCTGATGATTCGCGACTATGCGAGCGATTCCTCCGAGGCCAATGCCGAAAAGATCCGCGCCAACCTGAGCCGTATGACGCCCAAGGACTTGTCCGACCCGCAGCATGTGGCGGCGGTTCTGGGTTACGACGACCTGGACGAGGACTCCGTCATGACACCGCTGGGCCTGCGCACGCTTTCGCGCGTGTCCGTCGTGCGCGACGGCGTGGCCGAGAAGATCGTCGACGAGTATGGATCGCTGCAGGAGCTCATGGACGACATCAGCGAAGATCCGGAGCGCCTGGGCGACTTTGGCGTCAACAACCCTGCCATTCTTGCGGACTCCCTGTACCGCATGAAGGGCACCAAACAGGGGAACGCATAATGGCGCCCGTATGCGCCGTGGTCGTTGCCGGTGGCAGCGGCCAGCGCTTTGGTAACCCCGGTGGTAAGCAGCTCGTCAATGTAGCGGGCCGTCCGCTTATGAGCTGGTCCATCCGCGCATTTGACCGTAGCGATAAGGTCGGCCACATCGTCGTGGTTTGCCCTGCCGAGCGTCGTGCCGAGATGCGCCGCCTGGCCATCAGCCCGTATTCGTATAGCACGCCCATCAGCTTTGCCGATGCCGGCGAGACCCGCCAGGATTCCACCCGCGCCGGCGTGCACGCGGTGCCGGCGGGTTTCGAATATGTCGCCATCCACGATGGCGCCCGTCCGCTCATTACGACCGAGGCTATCGACCACGCTATCGACGTGCTCGTGAGCGACCGTGCCCTCGACGGTGTCGTGTGCGGCCAGCCTGCCATCGACACACTCAAAATCGTCGATGGCGACAACATCGTCGAGACGCCGCCGCGCGAGCTGTACTGGGCCGCGCAGACGCCGCAGATTTTTAGTGTCGACGCCATGAAGCGCGCCCATGCCGCGGCGATTGCCGAGGGCTTTATCGGCACGGACGATTCGTCACTGGTCGAGCGCATGGGTGGGCGCGTCCGCTGCGTCCAGAGCCCGCGCGATAACCTTAAGGTGACGGTGCCCGAGGACCTGCGTCCCGTAACCGCGATTCTGCTTGGCCGCATGGCCGAGGGAGAGGACCTTCCCCATGTTCAGTAACCTGCGCATTGGCCATGGCTACGACGTCCACCGTCTGGTGGAGGGGCGTCGATGTATCATCGGCGGTGTTGACATTCCCTACGAGCGCGGCCTGCTGGGCCACTCGGATGCCGATGTGCTCGCGCACGCCTTGGCCGACGCCATTCTGGGCGCCTGCCGCGGGGGAGACATCGGCAAGCTATTCCCCGATACCGACCCCGCCTATGAGGGTGCCGATTCGATGGTGCTGCTCGCTCGCGTGATGGACTACGCGCGCGAGCTGGGCTTCGAGTTTGTCGATGCCGATTGCACCATTGCCTGTCAGCAACCCAAGATCACCCCGCACCGCGATGCCATGCGCGCCAACCTTGCCCATGCCCTGGGCGTTGACGTCGAAAACGTGGGCGTCGCCGCCACCACGACCGAAAAGCTCGGTTGGGAAGGCCAAGGCGAGGGAATTGGCGCCTGGGCCGTCTGCCTGCTACAGAAAACCGTTAAGGAGTAACGAATGCGTATCTACAACAGCGCTACCCATAAAAAGGAAGAGTTCCAGCCCATCGAGTCCGGCAAGGTCCGCATGTACGTGTGTGGCCCCACGGTCTACGACAACATCCACATCGGCAATGCCCGCACGTTCATCAGCTTTGACGTGATTCGTCGCTGGCTCATCGCGAGCGGCTACGAGGTCACGTTCGCCCAGAACCTCACCGATGTCGATGACAAGATCATCAAGCGCGCCAACGAGCAGGGCCGCACGGCCGCCGAGGTCGCGACGGAGTTCTCCGACAAGTTCATCGGCGTCATGCGTGCCGCCAACGTGCTCGACCCCGATGTGCGCCCCCGCGCCACCAAGGAGATCGGCCCCATGATCGCTATGATCAAGACGCTTATCGAGCAGGGCCATGCCTACGCCGCCGATAACGGCGACGTGTACTTTGCCGTGCGCAGCGATCCCAACTATGGTCAGGTTTCGGGCCGCAACATCGACGATCTGATGGTTGGCGCGCGCATCGAGGAGAACGAGGACAAGAACGACCCGCTCGACTTTGCCCTGTGGAAGGCCGCCAAGCCCGGCGAGCCCAGCTGGCCGAGCCCCTGGGGCGAAGGCCGTCCCGGTTGGCACACCGAGTGCGCCGCCATGGTGCATCGCTACCTGGGCACCCCGATCGACATCCACGGCGGCGGCTCCGACCTTGCCTTCCCGCATCACGAGAACGAGTGTGCCCAGGCCACCTGCGCCTGGCACCAGGGTTTCTCCAACACCTGGATGCACACGGGCATGCTGCTGGTAGACGGCGAGAAGATGTCCAAGTCGCTCGGAAACTTCTTTACGCTGGCCGAGGTGCTCGAACAGCACTCTGCTGCGGCCCTGCGCCTGCTGATGCTGCAGACGAGCTATCGCTCGCCGCTCGACTTTTCTTGGGAGCGCCTGGAGGGTGCCGAGAACTCGCTTACGCGTATCGCCGGTACGGTCGAGAACCTGCGCTGGGCCGCGAACCATGCGGCGGCCGATGCCGATGAGGCAGCATCTGAGGCGTTTGCCGCCAAGGCCGCCGAGACCCGTGCCGCCTTTAAGGAGTGCATGGACGACGACTTTAACACTGCCGGTGCCATGGGTGCTGTCTTTGGCTTTGTGACCGAGTGCAACCAGTACCTGGAGCAGGCGGGCGATGCTGCCGACAAGGCCGCCGCGCTTGCTGCCGCCGATACGCTGGTTGAGTTGCTCGACACATTTGGCGTTGAGCTTCCCGAGCCCAAGGTCGAGCTGCCGCTGGGTCTGCTGGGCGTTGCCGCCGGTCTGGTCGCCTACACGGGCGACGACGTGGACGAGGCCGCTGCCAAGATTCTCGAGGCTCGTGCCGAGGCCCGTGCCGCCAAGAACTGGGATCTGGCCGACGCCATCCGCGACCAGCTCAAGGACCTAGGCCTGACGATTGAGGATACTGCCGCCGGCACTCGTATTAAGACTCTCTAATCCCTGCGGGTTTCCCAAGCACCCGACCGCCCGAGCCACGGCACCTTGCCTTTCAATCGTCGGGCATGACCTCAAGGTCTATGCCCTCCTCTTTCAAGGCAATCTGCCGCACCTCGGGCGGTCGGTCTATTTGTTTCGTTTGATAGTTGTATTTAGGAGGTCGCTTTATGGCCGACAATCGCAAGCGTGCGCCTCGTGGCGGCAAGCAGGCTGCTTCTGGCTCGCGTCCGATTCGCCGTAACGATCGCGCTGCTGCTTCCAAGGGACAGCGCGACCGCACCCAGGCCGCGCGTCCGCAGCGCGATCGCAACCGCGACGCTGTCCAGGCTCCCAAGGGCGAGTTTATCGAAGGTCGTCGTGCTGCCGCCGAGGCGCTACGCACTGGTTTTCCCATCAAGTGCGCGCTCATTGCCGAGGGCGGGGAGCGCGATGCCGCCTCGTCGCGTCTGGTCGATGACCTCAACGCCGCGGGCGTCCGCATTAAGTATGTGCCGCGCGCGCAGCTCGACGCACTGTCGAGCCATGGCGCTCACCAGGGCATTGCGCTCGAGGTTGGCAACTTCCCCTATGCCGATGTCGCCGATATCCTCGACCGCGCGGGTGACGGACCGGCGCTCGTCGTGGTGCTCGACCACGTGACCGACGACGGCAACTTTGGCGCCATTGTGCGTTCCGCCGAGGTCGTGGGCGCCGCGGGCGTCATCATCGCCAATAAGCGTGCCGCCGGCGTAACCGTGGGCAGCTACAAGACCTCTGCCGGTGCCGTCATGCATCTGCCTATCGCGCAGGTTCCCAATATCGCCCGTGCACTCGATGACCTCAAGGCCGCTGGCTTTTGGGTGGGCGGTGCCTCCGAGCACGCCGAAGGCAGTTGCTGGGATGCTCCCTTCGAGGGTCGCGTGGCTCTCGTCATGGGCTCCGAGGGCGACGGCATCTCGCGCCTAGTGCTCGAGAAATGCGACTTTTTGACCAAGCTTCCCCAGCGCGGCATGACCGAGAGCCTCAATGTTGCCCAAGCGACCACGGCGCTGTGCTTTGAGTGGCTGCGCCGCAACGCCGGCGAGCTCATGGGGGAGGAGTAGCGCATGTCCAAGAAGAACCGCGCCAAGTCCAAGGCCAAGCGCTTTGGCGAAGGCTCGGCCAAGCCGATTGTTTCGGCCGCGACCTATGGCGTGGGCGGCAATGCGTTTGCACAGGCTATCGCCGATCCAGTCTCGACGGTGCGCTCCAACAAGCCCGAGCTGCTGGTGGTTGACGGTTACAACGTGATCCACTGCACGCCGCGCTACGAAAAGCTCGTGTACGACCATTCCGACGATCCGTATTCCAGCGACGTTCACGATATGGCGCGCACCGCGCTCATCAACGATGTGGCGGCGTTTGCTCAAGGCCGCTACGAAGCCGTAATCGTGTTTGACGGCGCAGGCAATATCTCCAACGAGCGCCCCAATCTGCCGGCCCGCGGCGTGCGCATCGAGTTTTCGCCGACGGGCGTATCGGCCGACACCGTGGTGCAGAAGCTCTGCATCGAGGCGCGCGAGGAAGGCCGCGCGTGCTCCGTGGTGTCGAGCGACGGCACGATCCAGGCCGTCGTCATGGGTAAGGGCGTTACGCGCATCTCGAGCCGCATGCTGGTGGACGAGATCAAGCAGATAGATAACGATGTTCACGAGGCAGAGGAAGCTCCGCAGATCAAGATGACCCTGGGCAGCCGCCTGAGCCCCGATGCCCTGGCCAAGCTCAAGGCCCTGCGCGGGAGGTAGGGGATTATCCATAGAGACCCGTTTCCCAATTGGCCGGCCCGTTGATTTGTAATCAACGGACTGTGGGTTGCCGTCGCCAAAACGAATAGTTTTTGGTTTTGGCGAACGGATAAAACTATTCGTTCTGACGAATAGTTTTGAGATATGGTCGGTCGAAGGGTCTGTTGCGCCTCGTCCGCAATTCCTTTATTCTTAACTGGCTTCGCGCGAAAGCGCCAAGTGTGCCAGTGTGGCGCAACGGTAGCGCAACTGATTTGTAATCAGTGGGTTGCAGGTTCGATTCCTGTCACTGGCTCCATGAGAGTTTCGGGCCCTGTCCCCCTGAGGGACAGGGCCCGTTTCTATTTATGTCGATAAGTCAGCGTGTTTGGCGCCAACCAAGCTTCAGGTTTGACTCGATCTGTAACACGAAGAAGCTGAAAACCTTTCTTACTGTTACAGAATGAGACGTAAGCGGAGGTCTCTGCGTAATATCTCGACCTGTAACAGATAGGGGAGAAAATGTTCTCTATATGTTACAGATCGAGACAAAAGCCGTGTCGAGCTCGGCTGCCCCCCCCCTGAGCGTGGATTATCGGACGTACGAGCGTGGAAAATCTCCCGCTTAGTGAATGATCGTGGATAATCTGCCACTTTGGCCTTGGGGGCACGCCAATAGTGGGAGATTATCCACGCTCGATTTCAAACGGGAGAAAATCCACGCTCGAATCTGCCGCGGAAGCCCGATCTCG
Source organism: Collinsella aerofaciens (assembly GCF_028209625.1). GTDB lineage: Bacteria > Actinomycetota > Coriobacteriia > Coriobacteriales > Coriobacteriaceae > Collinsella > Collinsella aerofaciens_AM. Next base: position 9,174 of record NZ_JAQLDU010000025.1, read on the forward strand.
ACCTATATATAGGTGCAAATAGGCTGTTATCGAAGTTCGATCCTGAAGGTGTACTCCACTACGCCAAAGTGTTACCTTGGGAAATGTCACCTCTGTATCCAAAACCACCGTCCTTCATATCCAAACACAGCAAAACCGCAGGTCAAAGGTATATAGATACGCCCGGCACCGTGTATCTAGAGGTTTTCGTTGACAGCCCCCAAGGTTGCATCGTATTATCTTTTTCGTTCGCGGGGGCGGCGGTCCAAAAGACCAAAGGACCTGCGAATACTTGAACGATTGGGAGTTTGCCCGAGTGGTTAATGGGGACGGGCTGTAAACCCGTTGGCTCTGCCTACATAGGTTCGAATCCTATAGCTCCCACCCGTCAAGTGCCTGTATAGCTCAGTCGGTAGAGCACTTCGTTGGTAACGAAGAGGTCACCAGTTCAAGTCTGGTTGCAGGCTCCATCCGGCGGTGTAGCTCAGTTGGTTAGAGCACACGGTTCATACCCGTGGCGTCACTGGTTCGAATCCAGTCACCGCTACCATAGGTAACACGGTGGCTTCTCAATAGTATGTTGAGAGGCCACTATGGTATAAAGGCAAAGTCCCGTCCGGGGACGACCTGTTAAGAGGAGGGCTTTATGGCCAAAGAGAAGTTTGAGCGCACTAAGCCGCATGTTAACATCGGCACCATTGGTCACGTCGACCACGGCAAGACCACGCTGACCGCCGCCATCACCAAGGTTCTCTCCGAGACCGAGGGCTGCAAGGCTGACTTCACTGCGTTCGAGAACATCGACAAGGCTCCCGAGGAGCGCGAGCGCGGCATTACGATCTCCGTCTCCCACGTCGAGTACGAGACTGCTGCCCGTCACTACGCTCACGTTGACTGCCCGGGCCACGCTGACTACGTCAAGAACATGATCTCCGGTGCTGCTCAGATGGACGGCGCTATCCTGGTCATCGCCGCTACCGACGGCCCCATGGCTCAGACTCGCGAGCACATCCTGCTCGCCCGTCAGGTCGGCGTTCCCTACATCGTCGTCTTCCTGAACAAGTGCGACATGGTCGACGATGACGAGCTCATCGACCTCGTCGAGATGGAGACCCGTGAGCTCCTCTCCGAGTACGATTTCCCCGGCGACGACATCCCCGTCATCCGTGGTTCCGCTCTGGGCGCTCTCGAGGGCGACGCCAAGTGGATGGACGCCATTCGCGAGCTCATGAACGCTGTCGACGAGTACATCCCGACGCCTGCTCGTAACAACGACCTTCCGTTCCTGATGGCTGTTGAGGACGTTATGACCATCTCCGGCCGTGGTACCGTTGCTACCGGCCGTGTCGAGCGCGGTGAGCTTAAGCTCAACGAGCCCGTCGAGATCGTCGGCATCAAGGATACCCAGAACACCGTCGTTACCGGTATCGAGATGTTCCGTAAGTCCATGGACTTCTGCGAGGCTGGCGACAACGTCGGTCTGCTGCTCCGCGGCATCAAGCGCGAGGACATCGAGCGCGGCCAGGTTCTCTGCAAGCCCGGTTCGGTTACCCCGCACACCAAGTTCACCGGTGAGATTTACGTTCTGACCAAGGAGGAGGGCGGCCGTCACACCCCGTTCTTCGATGGTTATCGTCCTCAGTTCTACTTCCGTACCACCGACGTTACCGGTACGGTCAAGCTCCCCGAGGGCACCGAGATGGCTATGCCTGGTGACCACATCACCATCGAGGGCGACCTCATTCACCCGATCGCCATGGAGGAGGGCCTGCGCTTCGCTATCCGCGAGGGTGGCCACACCGTCGGTTCGGGCATCGTCTCCACGATCATTGAGTAAATAAGCTCTTTGATATAGCTGACTTAGAGAACCCGGCACTTATTTGGGTGCCGGGTTCTTTTCTGCAATGGATATTGAGCCGTTGCTGGTGTCGAGAGGATCGATAATGGTCCTGGATGCACCGTCGATTAGATCTCGATGGCTTCATTGATGTGTTCCAAATATGAATGGATCCACCGAGAACCAATTGACTCGAGGTTTTCATTGACAGCACTTACGTGGAGCTGATAAAGTAACAACTCGTGCCCGTACGGGGCGGAAATGAAAGGTTCAGGATACATGCGTACTCTAGTTACTCTTGCGTGCACTGAGTGCAAGCGCCGCAACTATACGACCACCAAGAACAAGTCGACCATGCCTGATCGTATGGAGATCAAGAAGTATTGCCCCTGGTGCCGTCACCACACGCTGCACAAAGAGACTCGCTAGTCTCTAGTCATATACGCCAGTAGTTCAATTGGTAGAGCATCGGTCTCCAAAACCGAGTGTTGAGGGTTCGAGTCCTTCCTGGCGTGCCAGTCATTATTCCGTAAGCTCCCACTTGGGGGCTTACGGTTTACTCATGTATAAGCGCATTGCGCGGAGGTAACCCAAATGGCCAACAAGAAGAACAAGAAGAAGGCACAGCAGCCGGCACCTGCCAACAACGCTGCCGCCAACTCCAAGGTTGAGGCCAAGAAGGCCGTTGCCAAGAAGAGCGAGAAGGCTGCGAAGTCTAAGAAGAACGAGAAGCCTGGTTTCTTCGCCCGCACCAAGAAGTATTTCGCTTCGGTGAAGTCCGAGATGAAGCGTGTCACGTGGCCCGATAAGAAGGAGCTCGTGAACTACTCGGTCGTCGTTTGCGCTTCTCTGATCGTCGTCGGCGTCGTCATCGCTCTGCTCGATGCTGGCTTTGGCGAGGCTCTTGCTCTGTTCTCTGGATTGAGGGGCTAAACCATGTCTAAGCGTTGGTACGTCGTTCACACTTACTCTGGATACGAGAACCGCGTTAAGTCCGATCTCGAGCATCGCATCGAGACTATGGGCATGCAGGACCGTATCTTTGATATCGAGATTCCTATGGAGCGCGTCACCGAGATTAAAGAGGGTGGCAAGCGTGAGACCAAGGATTCCAAGATCTTCCCGGGTTATGTCCTGGTCCGCATGGAGATGGATGACGATGCTTGGACGTGCGTTCGTAACACGCCTGGCGTCACCGGTTTCCTGGGCGGCAACGGCAAGCCCGCTCCGCTTTCCCGCGACGAGTACAACAAGATGACTCGTCGTCCCGGTAAGGGCGATTCGCCCAAGCGCACCTCGGTTGATATTCAGGTCGGCACGTCCGTCCGCGTCACCGATGGCCCGCTTACCGACTTTGATGGCAAGGTCTCCGAGGTTAACACCGAGGCTGGCAAGCTCAAGGTCACGCTGATGATCTTTGGCCGCGAGACGCCGGTCGAGCTCGACTTTAACCAGGTCGCTGTCATCGCTTAAGTTTTCGTCCGTTCGCGCGAGCGTGCTTCTTCTGTGACTGCTCATCTCAGGAGTGCTTCTAACACGTGCGTGCTTACGATATAGCAAGTACTTCACACTCGTGATTCGAAAGGAATGACCATGGCTGAGAAGAAGGTTGCCAACGTCATTAAGCTCCAGATTCCTGCTGGTGCAGCTAACCCCGCTCCTCCCGTCGGTCCCGCCCTGGGCGCCGCTGGCGTGAACATCATGCAGTTCTGCCAGGCCTTTAACGCCGAGACGCAGGACAAGAAGGGTGACATCATCCCCGTTGAGATCTCTGTCTACGAGGACAAGTCCTTCTCCTTCATCACCAAGACCCCGCCGGCGGCTCACCTCATCAAGAAGGAGCTGAACCTCAAGTCTGGTTCCGCTAAGCCCCAGGCCGACAAGGTTGGTCAGCTCTCCCAGGAGCAGCTCACCAAGATCGCCGAGATCAAGATGCCGGACCTCAATGCCAACGACATTGACGCCGCCAAGAAGATCATCGCCGGTACCGCCCGCTCCATGGGCGTCACCATCACTGAGTAGCGATTTCTTTAGGTAATGACGGGTGCTCCGACCGGGGCGCCCGTTATATGTGTGCAATAGGGCACACGATACGATGTGGGAGGGCTCACGCCCGTTTAACCACAGGAGGTAATGCACATGGCTAAGCATGGTAAGAGCTATAACGCCGCTGCCGAGAAGATCGACCGCGCCACGCTCTACACCCCCCTTCAGGCTGCCAAGCTCATCAAGGAGCTCGACACCGCCAAGTTCGACGAGACCGTCGAGGCCCACTTCCGTCTGGGCATCGATACTCGTAAGGCTGACCAGAACATCCGTGGTTCCATCTCCCTGCCCCACGGCACCGGCAAGACCGTTCGTGTTGCCGTCTTCGCCGAGGGCGAGAAGGCCCGCGAGGCTGAGGCTGCCGGCGCCGACATCATCGGTTCCGACGAGCTTGTCGCCCAGATTCAGAAGGGCGAGATCAACTTCGACGCCGCTATCGCTACGCCGAACATGATGGCCAAGGTTGGCCGCATCGGTAAGATCCTTGGTCCCCGTGGCCTCATGCCGAACCCCAAGCTCGGCACCGTGACCATGGACGTCGCCAAGATGGTCTCCGAGCTCAAGGCTGGCCGCGTTGAGTACCGCGCCGACCGCTACGGCATCTGCCACGTTCCCCTGGGCAAGAAGTCCTTCTCTGAGCAGCAGCTCGTCGAGAACTACGCTGCCCTGTACACCGAGATCCTGCGCGTCAAGCCCTCTTCTGCTAAGGGCAAGTACGTCAAGTCCATCTCCGTGTCTTCCACCATGGGCCCTGGCGTCAAGGTCGATCCCGCTATCCAGCGCGACTTCCTGGCTGAGTAACTAACAGTTACTGCCTGAGCAAAGCAAGCATTGCTAAAGAGACCCGGTTCTGCCTCGTGCAGGACCGGGTCTCTTGCTTTTGAGTCAACGAAACCACCACGAAGGGGACAGTGAACTGCCTCCCATTTCTTGGACATCGGGAAATGGGAGGTTTTCCATGAGTATAGACCTCAGGGTG
>NZ_JAQLDU010000026.1 GCF_028209625.1 Collinsella aerofaciens
GGATTCGCGCCTCAGGACTCAGCGCAACGCGTTGCGCTGAGTCCTGAGGCTGTTGCAGTGAACATGAGAATCAAGGGTGCAGTAACAGAGAAAAAATGTATCTTAACAGGGTTGCTTTTGGGAATTTGATATGCTATACTATAAAAATCCAAGCAAAGGAGTTTATCAATATGCGGCAAGGTATTCTTAAATAAAATTTGATAATGGGAACAAAGACAAACGTCCTCAAGGAGAGGGCTTGGTTTTTGTACCCAATTTAAGAATACTTTTGCCTTTTCATTTCATATCGTGATAGACAACGGCCAGCCTTGGCCGCAGTTTTCATGTGTGTCCTACCTATCATCCCCAGCGGTAAAAGTATTTGTCGCTGGGGATTTTTGCGCCCTTCTGGGCCTTGTATGGAGGACAATCATATGAAAATCATCAATATTGGCATTCTTGCTCATGTAGACGCAGGTAAGACGACCTTGACGGAGAGCCTGTTATATACCAGCGGAGCAATCGAGGCGCCCGGCAGTGTGGATCAGGGAACAACGAGAACGGACACCATGTTTTTAGAGCGGCAGCGTGGAATCACCATTCAAACGGCGGTCACTTCCTTTCAGTGGCACGATTGTAAGGTCAACATTGTGGATACTCCTGGGCATATGGATTTCTTAGCGGAGGTCTATCGCTCCCTTGCCATTCTTGACGGAGCGATTTTGGTTGTTTCTGCAAAAGACGGCGTTCAGGCGCAGACCCGTATTCTGTTTCATGCTCTGCAAGTAATGAAAATCCCAACTGTTATCTTTATTAACAAAATCGACCAGGACGGGATTGACCTGCCAGGTGTGTATCAGTCTATCCGAGATAGGCTCTCCGCAAATATGATTATTAAGCAGAACGTGCAGCTTTCCCCGGATATATCCATCATGGAAAACATGGGGCTGGAGAATTGGGATACCGTGATTGCGGACTGTGATGAATTGTTGGAGAAATATATTGCCGGAGAACCAATGGACAAAGAAGAACTTCTGCGGGAGGAAAACAGGAGAATCCAAAGCGTCTCTCTGTTTCCGGTCTATCATGGCAGTGCCAAGGTAAACTTGGGAATCCGACAACTCATTGAAGCGGTCACAGATACATTCCAATCACCCACCGGGCAGAACGGCTCTGAATTGTGCGGAACTGTGTTCAAAGTTGAGTACGCAAACCAGAGCCAACGCCTTGCCTATCTGCGGTTGTACAGCGGTACGCTTCATTTGCGGGATTCCGTAGCCTTGGCAGGGAAAGAAAAACTGAAAATTACGGAAATGCGTATCCCCTCAAAGGGTGAGATTGTCCGAACAGAGATTGCCCATGCGGGCGAGATCGTCATTGTACCCTGCGACAGTTTGCGGCTGAATGATGTGCTGGGAAACAAACTGCTGCTGCCCCGTGAAACGTGGAGCGACAATCCTCTCCCTTTGCTGCGGACAACAATTGCACCAGAGAAACCAGAACAGAGGGAACGCTTGTTAAACGCCTTGACAGAAATTGCGGATACCGACCCGCTTCTGCGCTATGAAGTAGACGCTGTGACCCATGAGATCATTCTCTCCTTTTTGGGCCGGGTACAATTGGAAATTATCTCTGATCTTCTGGTGGAAAAATATCAGCTCAACACAACTGCAAAAGAACCTACCATCATCTATATGGAGAGGCCATTGAAAGCGGTAAGTCACACCATTCATATCGAAGTGCCGCCCAATCCATTCTGGGCGTCCATCGGGCTGTCCGTCACCCCTCTCCCCCTTGGCACCGGAGTGCAGTATGAGAGCAAAGTTTCCGTTGGGTACTTGAATCAGAGTTTTCAAAACGCTGTATTGGATGGTATCCGCTACGGTCTGGAACAAGGCGTGTATGGATGGAAGGTAACGGACTGTAAAATCTGTTTTGAGTATGGGCTTTATTATAGTCCGGTCAGCACTCCCGCAGACTTTCGGTCATTGGCACCTATTGTATTGGAGCAGGTGTTGAAAAAGGCGGGGACGCAGCTATTGGAACCATATCTTTCTTTTACACTCTATGCGCCGCAGGAATATCTCTCCAGAGCTTATCATGACGCACCAAAATATTGCGCGAGTATTGAAACGACCCAGGTTAAAAACAGCGAGGTGATTTTTACTGGCGAAATCCCTGCCCGCTGTGTGCAAGAGTACCGCAATGACCTCACCTCTTATACAAACGGGAGAAGCGTTTGTTTAACAGAATTGAAGGGGTATCAAATCGCCAGCGGCGAACCAGTTTTTCAGCCACGCCGCCCAAACACCCGGATTGATAAGGTGCGCCATATGTTCAACAAAATTCTCCCATCAATGATGGACTTATAAAATCCCTTTGGAACAAAGGGCGCACTTCTATACATGGTCTGCGACCATGTATCGTGCGCTCTGCGAGGCTACGGCCCGGACTTCCGAAAGTCCGGGCCGTTTGCGTCGCTCCGCTCCGTACAAGGGGCTGCGCCCCTTGCGCCGCTTTGCGGCTATCCCTGCGCCCTCGCTGGAAAGGTACATCCGCTCTGCGTCTGCACCTTTCCAGCGAGGCTAAAACCGAATACCGTTACCCTTGACCGTTTACCCGACACAGCAGGTAGACGGTCTTTTGTTTTGCCAAGAAGGAGGTCAAACACGATGGACAAGTCACGCGAAGAATTAGAGAAAGAGTATGCTGAGGCCACCGCTAAGTTGGAGCAGTACCAGCACAGAGGCCAGCGGTATGAGAACCGCATCCGCTACTACACCCAAGGCGAAAGGAAGAAGCGAAACCACCGACTTATCACCCGTGGCGGAGCGGTGGAGAGTATCGCCCCGGAGGTGCGCGGCATGAGCGAAAGGGCCTTTTTTCTTTTGATGGAAAAGGTCTTTTCCCTGCCGGAAGTTGCCGCCCTGGTGAGCCAAGCCACTGACCAGCAGGAGGGCGGATAATTGGCCCTGTTCCATCTCCACGTTACCCAGGTCAAACGGAGCGCGGGACAGTCTGTTGTCACGTCCGCCGCCTACCGAGCCGGGGAGAAATTGTATAGCGAATACTATGGCGAGGTCAGCGACTACACCCACAAGGGCGGCGTGGTTTGCACAGACATTCTCCTGCCGCCCCAGGCCCCCAATCAGTACCAAGACCGCGCCACCCTCTGGAACGCCGTGGAGAAGGCCGAGCGCGGCAAGAAAGCCCAGCTTGCATATAGCTTTGACATTGCCTTGCAGAACGAGTTTTCATTGGAGGAAAACATCGCTCTTGCAAGGCAATTTGTTTCGGAGCAGCTTGTGGGCCGGGGCATGATTGCCGACTTTGCCATCCACCAGCCGGACAAGGAGGACGGCGGTATTCCTAACCCGCACTTTCATATTCTCTGCCCCATCCGGCCCATTGAGCCAGACGGCAAATGGGGGTGCAAGCAGCGTCGCCGCTACCGTCTGGACGAGGATGGGAACCGCATCATGGGTGAGGACGGCAAACCCCTCTTTGACGCTGTTCCTACCACCGACTGGGGAAGCCCGGAAACGCTGGAACAATGGCGGAAGGCGTGGGCCGCTATGGTCAATGCCAAGTTTGAGGAAAAGGGCCTGACCTGCCGTGTCGATCACCGCTCCTATGAGCGTCAGGGCCTTGACCTGCTGCCTACCATCCATGAGGGCGTAGCCGTCCGCCAGATGGAGGCCAAGGGCATCACCACCGACAAGGGCGATCTGAACCGCTGGATAAAAAAGGCCAACAACATTCTGCGGGATATTCGGAAGAAAATCGCCGGCCTGACAGATTGGATAAAGGCCATAAAAGAAGAATTGAGCCAGCCCCAAGCCCCGACCCTTGTTGCCCTGCTGACCGACTACTATGAGGGCCGGAACGCCGGAGCATGGAGCCGCAACGCCAGGATTGGGAACCTCAAAGATTTTGCCGAGGCCGTCAATTTTCTGACCGAGAAAGGCATTGTCACTCTGGAAAATTTGGAGGCCCATATTGCCGCCCAGGGTGAGCGGGCGGAGGCCATCAACACATCCATGAAAGCCAAGTCCGCCCGTCTGAACGAATTGAAGGAACTGCTTCGCCTTGTTGACCTCTACCGGGACACCAAACCCATCTATGACGAATGGAAAGGTATCAAGTGGAAGGGCAAGCGAGAACAATTCGAGAGGGAGCATGAGAGCGAGTTGAGGACGTTCCACATGGCCCACCGCAAGCTGGATAAGCACCGTTCCCCTGCTGGTAAAATTCCCGTTCATGCGTGGGAACAGGAACAGGCGAGGCTTCAACAGGAGTACAAGTCCGAGTATGAGCAGTACAAGCCCATTCAGGACGATTTACGGAGGCTGCAACAGGTGAAGCGGAACGCCGATGTTGCTATACGCCAGCAGGAGCAGACCCGGCAGAAACGGCGGGAGGTGGAGCGGTGAAGGACATTCCCCAGCTGACCTACCAGCAGTACCGGGCCGTCCGGCGGATGGTGCATGAGTGCTACAACTATGACGACGGCAACTGCCTTGCTCTTGATAACGGCTGGGAGCCTTGCGTCTGCGTCCAGAGTATCACCTATTCCCTGGTCTGCAAATGGTTCCGCGCCGCCGTCCTGCCAACAGACAAGGGGCTGTGTGCCGCCTTGCTCCACCGAGGACGGGCGCGGCCCTGCGCCGAGTGTGGGACGATGTTTGTGCCGCGCTCCAACTGCGGGAAGTATTGTGACGAGTGCGCCGCCATTGTGCGCCGGAGGAAGAAAGCCGCCAACGAACGGGAGCGCCGCAGGCGTGGACATTTAGAGGCTGGAAAGCCTTGCAATCAGGGGGCTTGCGGACAGTCCTCAAAGGGGGGCTGATACATTCCCTTCCCCCACACCAACGTGGGCGACAAAATGGCGCTCACGTTGGATTATCTTTTGATGAACGATGAAAGGAGAGCCTATGACAAATGACCCCAGCATGACGATCACCAGCACCACCCCCGCCCCGGAGGGAAGCGACAGCACCAGCAGGAAGGGCAAGACCATTCCCTTGCCCATGATGGAGGGCGGCAACGCCCCACCCGCCCCGGACGCGCCGCCACCCGATATGGTAAAGACTGTTGGCGGCACGACGTTTGATATTTACTTTCATTTCAGCCAGACCAGCCGGGAAACCTTTACCGACAAGGTGCTGCGCCTTATTCAATCCGATGCTGTAACCTCATAAAAATAATTTGCTTTTTCCTCTATCCTTATTGACAAGACCCGAAGGGATCGGTCGAGATTGAGACGCTCGTAAACGGTCCCATTCAGACCAATAGCTATGCTGTTATTTCGGACAATGAGTGCGTGATTATCGATCCCGCATGGGAAGGCGAACGCCTGGTGGAGCATATTCGAGCCGAGCATCCCGGCGTACGCGTGTTTGGCGCCGTATGCACTCATGGCCATGCCGATCATGTTGGTGGTGTTGCAGGCGTGCGAACCACCGTTGTCGAGGGCTGCCAGTATGAGCTGTGTGCTAAGGATGTGGCGGTGCCGCATGCGAACATCGAGGAACAGCGAGCTATGTGGGGCATTGAGACGCCTGACCCCGGGGAGCCGACGCACCTGCTCGCCGAGGGAGATGCTATCAAGGTGGGCGATATCTACCTGCAGGTGATCGAGACGCCAGGGCATACGCCGGGCGGGATCGTCTTGTTTGCTGCCACCGAGCAGGGGAACATTGCCTTTGTGGGCGACACCCTGTTTCCGGGTGGGCACGGCCGCACCGATCTTTCTGGAGGAGACGAGGCGGCGATTCTGCGCTCGCTCTCCAAGCTCGCCCGGCTTCTCCCGCCCGATACCGTTTGCCTAACCGGTCATGGCGATTCGACCACCATGGCACGCGAGCTCATGCAGAACCCTTTCATGCAGATTTAGCTTAATAGTCGGCTTTTGAAGCACGAGAAGCGTCCAAACGTCAAGCTATTTTTCCCCAACGGGTCGATTCTGTAGGGCAAACGGTCAAAAAAGTCTGTTTGGACGATATTCGTGAACAAACGAACGTTTATGCTCGGGTGCGCCGTGGTAAAATCTCAGGCGTTATCGGAGCAACCTTACAGGAGGTTTCTTTTATGCTCGTCAACGCAGCAGACATGCTCAAGAAGGCCGAGGCCGGCAAGTACGGTCTTGGTGCCTTCAACACCAACAACCTCGAGTGGACCCTGGCTATTCTCCAGGCCGCCGAGGAGGCCAAGTCTCCGCTGATCCTTCAGTGCACCGCTGGTGCCGCTAAGTGGATGGGCGGTTTCAAGGTCTGCGCCGACATGGTCAAGGCTGCCGTCGAGGCCACGGGCGTTACCGTTCCCGTCGCCCTTCACCTCGATCACGGTTCTTACGAGGACTGCTTTAAGTGCATCGAGGCCGGCTTCACGTCCATCATGTATGACGGCTCTCACGAGGAGACCTTCCAGCTTAACCTCGACCGCACCAAGGAGCTCGTTGAGCTTGCCCACTCCAAGGGCATGTCCATCGAGGCCGAGGTCGGCGGCATCGGCGGCACCGAGGACGGCGTGACCTCCAGCGGCGAGCTCGCTGATCCTGCTGAGTGCAAGCAGATCGCTGACCTGGGCGTCGACTTCCTCGCCTGCGGCATCGGCAACATCCACGGCGTGTACCCCGCCGACTGGGCTGGCCTTTCCTTCGAGCGCCTGGGCGAGATCAAGGCCCAGACCGGCGACCTGCCCCTCGTCCTGCACGGTGGCACCGGCATCCCCGAGGATCAGATCAAGAAGGCCATCTCCCTGGGCATCTCCAAGATCAACGTCAACACCGACCTGCAGCTCGTCTTCGCCAAGGGCGTCCGCGAGTACATCGAGGCTGGCAAGGATCAGCAGGGCAAGGGCTTTGACCCCCGCAAGCTCCTCAAGCCTGGTCGCGACAACATCGTTGCCCGCACCAAGGAGCTCATGGAGGAGTTTGGCTCCGTCAACAAGGCGTAAGTAGCGGTTTAACTTCCCGCCGGAGGCCCCGTTTCCCCTACGCTGTTTCCCTCGCGCTCACCTGGCTTCGCCAGAAGTCGCGCGACGGAATCAGCTCCGGGGAAACGGGGCTTCCTTCGTTTAACGCCGCAGGGTTACGAGGCTGAATTATTTATTTGACTACCGTTCGGCGGTGTTGATGGCTCCCTTGTTGGGGCTTTCTTTTTATCTCGCTACAATGGGCTTCAAGCGTTCTAGTGACTTGGAGTTTTGGTATGGCTGTTATTAATGTGCTGCCTTCGGATGGGAAGGTTATTGACGAGGGTCCAGTTGGTTGCTCTGCTGATGTTTGCTGTGATGACTTTCGTCATCTCGATGTTGGACTGCCGCCCGAGATTCTTCGTCTTAAGGATGCCGGGTATTTGACGCAGGCTGTTGCTGCCTGCGATCGCCTTTTGGAGCAGAACCCCGAGCCTTCGCTGGCTGCTTGTGTTCGTGCGGAGCGGTATCGCATGCTCGAGACGCCGCTTCATTTTTCGGTGTCGCGTGATCGGGCCATTGCGATGATTCGCGAGGAGTGGCCAGAGTTTACCGAAGAGCAGTTTGATGACCTGATTAATCGCAAGCGTATTGACTGGCGCTTTATCGATGGCGAGCTGTTTGTTCTCGACAACTTCCTCGATTCGCTTCGCGTGTACCCCAAGGAGGTTCCGGGCCTGCGTCCCGATTCTACGGACGGCATAGCGCTGCGTAACCAGATGCTCAGGGAGATGGAGTCGCAAAACGGGTTGACTCGCGTCATCACGCTTAAGGCATCTGTGTCTGTCCCCGGGGCTCTGGAGGGAGAGGCTGTTCGCGCGTGGCTACCCGTTGCCGCCGCCTGTCGTCAACAGTCTCATATCGAGGTTCTCGATATGACGTCGGAGGGTACCGTTGCCTCTGAAAACGTTTCGGCTCGTACTGCCTCTTGGACATCTTCGACTGAACATTCATTCTCGGTGACCTATCGCTATCACATCGATGCCGCCTATTGTGATATCTATGGTGGTGCGCTCCCGTCGCATACGTGCATGGACACGCCGCTGCCCGAGGACACTTCCGAGGACCGTCCGCATATTGTGTTTACGCCGTACCTGCGACAGTTGACGGAGCGTGTTATTGACGGGCTCGATGATCCGCTCGATCGCGCTCGTGCTATCTATGATTACCTGACACAGCGTATCGACTATCGCTATCAGCCACCGTACCTGCTTTTGGGATCTATTGCCGACGACTGTGCACACTCGCTCCGCGGCGATTGTGGCGTTATGGCGCTCACGTTTATCACCATGTGCCGCATTGCGGGCGTTCCCGCCCGTTGGCAGAGCGGCCTGTATGTTGCGCCCGATTCGGTGGGGCCGCACGATTGGGCTGAGTTCTATACGCCACAGACCGGTTGGCTTAACGCCGACGTATCGTTTGGTTCCTCGGCACGCAGGATGGGGGAGGAGTGGCGTCGTCGTCACTACTTTGGCAATCTCGACCCGTGGCGCATGGTGGCCAACAATCGATTCCAGGCTGAATTTGTGCCTGCTTTCGATGGCATGCGCGAGGATCCCTATGACAACCAGATGGGCGAAGCCTCGGTTAACGGACGCGGATGCCGTCGGCGCGAGATGCTTCGCACGGTCGAACTCATCGAAATGCTTGAAGTTCCATTTTCGGACTAATCAACAGAAAGCTGTGATAAACTAACTCACGCATTACGTGCCCGAGTGGCGGAATTGGCAGACGCAGTGGACTCAAAATCCACCGTTGGCAACAACGTGCGAGTTCGAGTCTCGCCTCGGGCACCATACATGCAAGTGAGCGTTCAAGGGGGTCAAGGCCCCCTTTTTCGTGCCGAACTCGCGTGAGCGCGCGGAGCGTTAAGCAAACAGGCCTGTGGCCTGTTTGTAGCGGAGCGTGGCGAGGGCGCCATGCGCCCGAAGCCCGGGGCTTCGCGAAGCGAAGGCCCTTCGAGTCTCGCCTCGGGCACCATACATGCACCTGCGCTTCAAGGGGGTCAAGACTCCCTTTTTCGTGTACGTAATGTGATAACGCGCGGTACGTGTTATTATTCGCAAGGCGTTGTTCCCGCAATGCCCTAAAGAGGAACCCGAGGGTTCCCACCTTTTGGCGCCAATGAGCAGCTGACTGGTCATACAACTTAGATTCCCTTCCTCATACCGAGGATGTCTATGTGTACGACCTGGTTGCAAACAAGCGCCGGGTTATTTTTTTATGAATGGAGGTAGGGAAAATAGCTAAGTCTGATGACACCCGCATCAACGACGAGATCACTGCATCTTCGTGCCGTTTGATTGGCGTCGATGGCTCTCAGCTCGGCCTGTTCGCCATCCGCGATGCCCAGCGCGTCGCCGACGATCAGGGTCTCGACCTGGTCGAGATCGCTCCCAACGCGGAGCCGCCGGTCTGCAAGGTCATGGACTATGGTAAGTTCAAGTACCAGCAGGCCATGAAGGCCAAGGCCGCTCGTAAGAACCAGTCCAAGGTCGAGGTCAAGGAAATGAAGTTCCGACCCAAGATTGACGTTGGCGATTACGAGACCAAGAAGGGCCACGTTCTGCGTTTCCTCAAGAAGGGCGCACGCGTTAAGATCACCATCATGTTCCGCGGCCGTGAGATGGCTCACCCGGAGCAGGGTCTTAACGTTCTCGAGCGTCTCGCCGAGGATCTCAAGCCTTACGCTACGGTCGAGTCCAAGCCTAAGATGGAAGGCCGTAACATGCTTATGCTGCTCGCCCCGATTAAGGGCGCCTTCGATGAGGATAAAGCGGCAAGCGATACCAAGTAACTAGTGTTCTGTAACCGATTAAGGAGTATTTCATGCCTAAGATGAAGTCCCACAGCGGCACCAAGAAGCGTTTCCGCAAGACTGGTACCGGCAAGCTTATGCGCGCCAAGGCTTTCAAGAGCCACATCCTGAGCAAGAAGTCCACCAAGCGCAAGCGTGGCTTCCGTCAGGAGACCGAGATCGCCGCTGCCGACCGCAAGGTCATCAAGTCGCGTCTCGCCTAAGTTCGCGTTCCCGTTTTTCGTTTTACCGTCTAGGAGTTGATAGAACATGGCACGTATTAAGCGCGCTGTTGCCGCCAAGAAGAAGCGCCGTACCGTTATGCACCGTGCGAAGGGTTACTACGGTGCCGCTTCGCGTACTTACAAGCATGCTAAAGAGCAGGTCCAGCACTCCCTGCAGTATCAGTATCGTGATCGCCGCAACAAGAAGCGCGAGATTCGTTCTCTCTGGATCACCCGTATCAACGCTGCTGCTCGCCTGAACGACATCTCTTACTCTCAGTTCATGCACGGCCTGAAGGTTGCCGGTATCGAGCTCGACCGCAAGGTCCTGGCTCAGATGGCTTACGAGGACATCGAGTCCTTCAACGAGCTGGCTGCCATCGCCAAGAAGGCTCTCGAGGCTTAATTGCTTCTTGCATCTTAAAGGGGCGCTTCCAATCCGGAAGCGCCCCTTTTTGATTGATTAGGGATGTGATCGATTTGGGACGTAGCCAAACCGATCAATTCGATAGCGTCCGAGTTGCAAGAAAGAGCAGGTAGCGTATGTGTCAAAGATTTTTGACACTCTAATCTGCGCTCAGCCATCCGTATGGGTTTGATTTTGGGATTACGCTTTGCTTGCCGGCTTCTGTTGTGTAGCCGCCCAATAAGAGTTGAAATGCATTCGAAGGGAACGCCATGCAGCTGCCAAAACGCCTTAAACAGTATCGACTCGATGCTGGTTTGTCCCAGGAGGATCTTGCAAGGCGCATTTTTGTAACACGTCAGACCATCAGTAATTGGGAGCGCGGTAAAACGTACCCCGACATCCAGAGTCTCCTACTGCTGTCTGAACAACTGGATGTAACGATTGACGAGCTTGTTAAAGGCGACATTTCAATAATTAGAGAAAGGGTTGAACGCGATAGGGGCACGCTCTATCGCTTGGGTGCGGGGATGTTGGCTGGGCTTCTTGCGTTTACCGTCTCTATGGCCTGGCTCATGTGGCAACAAAACCACGGGTGGGGGATGGTCCAGTGCGTTCCGACGATGGTGTTGGCAGGCGTCTTTGGTGCTGGCGCAATGTGCTGCGCGCTTGCAGCGGAACATATCAAGAAGAAGAATGATTTGGTGACGTATCAAGAGATATCCGACTTCTTGGACGGAAAGAAGGCGGACAGCGAAGAGACGAGGACGGGCTGGGCTTATGAGCATCCACAGCTTGCGAATGCCATCAAGTTTGCCGCAGCGGCTCTTATTGGACTAATCGTTTTTGAACTCATTAACGCTGCTATGTCCCATTTCTAATGGGTATACAGCCATTAATGCGGCCGAAGCTTAACCGTTGGAAAACCGAAGGGCCGCTCTAATAGGGGAGCCGCGGCCCTGTTCTTTCTAGGCTCTCACAGAGAGGGCCCCATCCTCATTTGTGTAGGAAATGTGTGCACCCAGATTCCCGCCCACGGCGCCCCTCCGGTCTGGCAATATATCTCCTTGCCGCGCGGCCCGGTCGGACCGGATGAG
>NZ_JAQLDU010000027.1 GCF_028209625.1 Collinsella aerofaciens
TGGCCGCGGATGCCTGCCTCGGCGATGTACTGGTCGGTGAACTCGGCGCGGGCGCCGGGGACCTGGTCGAACACCTCCGCGACGAGGTTCTCGAGGTAGAGGACCTCCACGCCCTGGTCCCTCAGGATCTGGGCGAAGGTGTCGTGCTCCTGCTGTGCGACCTCCAGGAACGGGACGTCGTCGAACAGGAGTCGCTCGAGCTCGTCGGGCGGCAGGTTGAGGAGCTCGTCGCCGGGACGGTGCAGGCAGACCTTCCTGAGCTTGCCGATCTCGGAAGGCACGTGCAGACCTTTCGTCATGGCCTCCTACCTTTCTTTCGGGCCTTACTGGCCGAATGTATCAGCGCCCCTCCATATGAGACGCTGCTTGCTGACAGCTCTAGTTATATCCAAAAATCAGCCGCAATTCCACCTCGCCCCCGAACGGTCAACAAAGTGCGATGAACGGTATATCGCATGTGATTCCCCCATGATGTACTTCGGCGTTCTAAAGTAACTTTTCTAAGGTAAACGCTCTTTTTTCTCAAAAATCATTCGCAATTACAACTCCAATCTTTCGATTAGGAATTGCATATCTAAAACGGTTTTATGTATATAAATGACGCTTGTTCGTGTTTCTGTCTGTATTCGATGATATTCAGCTACCTATCATTCTTATTCACATATACTCACCAGTTGAGTGAGGATATAGACCGTTTTTTTCACAACGTGACGGGCGTCAGCTCTATGGCTTGTCAGCGTAAGAAGTAGGTAAAGATACCGTTCACGCGATACGTCCGTGCCATAGGTCGACTAAATTGAGACAATAGTGAATAGTGTTAGGCAACCGTCCCCTGCGGGGACTGAACGGACAGATGCATATGCCGAGCAAAATCGAAAAAAAGCAAGCCGCCGCAAAGCTGCGCAAACCGCCGCGCGACTTCTCGTACACGCAGAACCGAGAGCTCAGCTGGCTGCGCTTTGACAACCGTGTGCTTGACGAAGCCTTCGACGAGACCGTTCCGCTGTTCGAGCGTCTAAAGTTCGTGTCGATTTTCGAGTCCAACCTCGACGAGTTTCTCATGGTGCGCGTGGGCGGCCTGTCCGATCTGGCAGAGCTCAAAAAACAGCCTGTCGACAACAAGAGCAATATGACCGCCTCCGAACAGGTCGATGCCGTCATGGCCGAAATGCCCGGGCTCCTTACCCGATGGGAGTCCATCTTTAAGAGCATCGAGGGCAAGCTCGACGCCCTGGGCGTTCACCGCGCGCGTGCCGATTCGCTTACGCCCGAGGAGCGCACCTTTGTAACCCGCTACTTCCAGGCCTACGTGTCGCCGGTCATCTCACCGCTGGTGATTGACCCGCGCCACCCCTTCCCCAACCTGCGCAACGGCGCACTCTACCTGGCCTGCGGCCTGGACGGCGTCACCGACGAGGAAAGTCTGCTGGGCCTAATCGAGATTCCCGCCTCGATGAACCGCGTGGTCGAGATCCCCTCGCCCGCCGGCACCTACTCCTACATTCTGCTCGAGGACGTCATCCTCGCCTGCCTGGACAGCTGCTTTGGCTCCTATAAGCCGCTCGACCGCGCGCTCATCCGCGTCACCCGCAACGCCGACATCGATCCGGACGGCGAGGGCGTCGAGGAGGAAGAGGACTACCGCCAGCACATGAAGCGCATCCTCAAGAAGCGCCTGCGTCTGCAGCCGGTAGTGCTCGCGGTCTCGGGGTCGCTCGAGAAGGCGACGCTCAAGACCATCCGCAAGGCGCTCGAGCTTTCTCGCCGCTCGGTCTTTACCTGCGATATCCCGCTCGACCTGGGCTACGTCTTCGGCATTGAGGGCAAGATTCCCGAGCATCTACGCAACGAGCTCCTCTTTACGCCGTTTAAGCCTCAGCCCAACCCCACCATCGACATGTCCCGCTCCATTCGCGAGCAGGTGCTGCAGGGCGACAAGTTGCTCTTTTACCCCTACGAGGCCATGAATCCGTTCCTGGACCTGGTACACGAGGCCGCATACGACCCCGAGTGCATCTCGCTGCGTATCACGCTCTACCGCGTGGCCAAGCAGAGTCGTCTGTGCGAGTCGTTGATTGACGCCGCCGAGAACGGCAAAGAGGTCACGGTGCTCATGGAGCTCCGCGCGCGCTTTGACGAGCAAAATAACATCGAGTGGGCAGAGCGTCTGGAAGAAGCGGGCTGCACCGTCATCTATGGCTCCGAGGGCTTTAAATGCCACTCAAAGATCTGCCAGCTCACCTATCGCGAGGGCATGGCGCTCACTCGACTCACGCTTTTGGGCACCGGTAACTTTAACGAGAAGACGGCCAAGCTCTACAGCGACTTTATGCTCATGACCGCCCATCCCGGCATCGGCGAAGACGCCAACCTGTTCTTCCGCAACCTGTCGCTGGGCAACCTGCGCGGCGACTACCGCTTTTTGGGCGTGGCGCCCGTCGGTCTCAAGCCGCTCATCATGCGCGGTCTGGACCGCGAGATCCAACGTGCGCTCGCCGGCGAGCCCGCCCGCGTGTTCTTTAAGCTCAACTCGCTGACCGACCGCGAGGTCATCGACAAGATCGCCGAGGCATCGTGTGCCGGCGTGCGCGTGGACATGATCATCCGCGGCATCTCGTGCCTGAAGCCCAACATTGCGGGCAAGACCGAAAACGTGCACGTACGTTCTATCGTCGGACGTTTCTTGGAGCACGCGCGTGTCTATGCCTTCGGCGTGGACTCGGACATGATCTACCTGAGTTCTGCCGACATGATGACGCGCAACACCGAGCATCGCGTAGAGATCGCCTTCCCCGTGCTCGACCCCACCTGCCGCGCGCTGGTGCACGAGTACATGGGCGTGCAGCTGCGCGACAACGTGAAGGCACGTAGCCTGACGAGCGACGGCACCTGGGTTCCCGTAGAGCGAAAAGAGGGTGAGAAGCCCTTTAACTCGCAGGAAGCCCTGCTGGAGCGTGCCTACCGCAACGCCGAGGCCGCGCCCGAGCCCGTCATTGAGGCAAAGCCCGCCCCTGCTCCTAAGCCGCAGCCGGCCACACCCGAGGTTCAGAAGGTCCAGGCGACCGTCATTGAGCCCGAGCCCGCACCTGCACCTCAGCCCGAGCCGCAGGCAGCTAAGCCCGCACCCGAGACGAGCGCCCGTCGCGATAAGCCCGCCGGCAAGACCAAGGCCATCGAGCGCCATCGCCCCGGTCGTGTGCGCATGGGCCTGGGCCTGATCGGCCTGGGTCTTAAGACGCTCATTACCGGTAAGACGAAATAGTCGTTTGTAGAAGCAGTTTGTAGAAGCGCCCCGCATTTGAGGAAAGCCTCGGATGCGGGGCGCTTTTCCCTGATACCATGGTTGCGGACAACAACGCGAATGACGGGCAGGAATATGAAGCTCAATATAGAATCGATGACCTACGGCGCCGACGGGCTGGCGCACGCCGACAACGGCAAGGCCGTCTTTGTGCAGGGCGCCGTGGCAGGCGACACCGTCGAGGCCGAGATCGTGCAGGACGGCAAGTCGTTTATGCGCGCCCGCGGCACCGAGATTCTGGAGCCGAGCCCCGATCGAATTCAGCCTCCCTGCCCCTTCGTGGGCATCTGCGGTGGCTGCTCGTGGGGCAACCTCTCACGCACCGCTCAGCTTGCCGCCAAGGAGCAAAACCTGCGCTCCACGCTCGAGCGCATCGGCAAGTTCACCCCTGAGCAAGTCGACGAGCTGGTGCAGCCCATCCGCCACACCAAGGACGATTGGGGCTACCGCAATAAAATTGAGCTCGAACCGACCGTTGTAAACGGCCGCGTGCGTCTTGGCATGCACGGCGTCGATCCCAGCAAGATCGTGACCGTCGATTCGTGCCCGCTGTTCGATAAGCGCTTTCCCAAGGCGCTCAAATCGGTCGTCGGCGCGCTTAACTATCTGAGCGGCAGCCACGACCTGGGCTTGGAGCGCGTGGGCATTCGCGCCTCGCGTCGCACCAAGGCGCTCGAGGTCGCGCTCTGGACGCCCACGGGGTCGTTTCCGCGCTCGCAAGTCTCGCGCGTGCTGGCAGACGCCGCACACCCCACGAGCATAGTGCGCGTTATGAGCAAGGGTGAGAAGAAGGCCCGCCGCGTCTCCAAGGTTGAGATGCTCGCCGGCGAGGGCTCCTGGACCGAGAACATCGCCGACGGCCAGATGCGCCTTTCGGCCCCGTCGTTTTTCCAGGTCAACACAAAGGGTGCCGAGATTTTGATCGAGCTTGTCATGGAGGCGCTCGACCCGCAGGAAGACGAACTTGCCGTGGACCTGTATTGCGGAGCTGGAACCTTCACCCTGCCGCTCGCCCGCCGCTGCGACTTTGTTGCCGCCGTCGAGGCCTACGGCCCGGCCGTGCGCGACCTGCGCCGTAATCTGGAGATCAACAAACTCGATAACGTCGACGTCATCGGCGGCGACGCGGTGCGCGAGTTCCCCGATCAGGACGCCGATGTCCTGGTGGTCGACCCGCCGCGTGCAGGCCTCGCCCCCGAGGCGATCGACCTTATCGCCAGCACGAGTGCCCGCGATATCGCCTATGTGAGCTGCGACCCGGCCACCCTGGCGCGCGATCTCAAACGCTTTGTCGAAGAAGGCACCTTCTCCCCCGTAAAGATCACGCCAGTTGACCTGTTCCCGCAAACCTTCCACTGCGAAACCGTCGTCCACCTTAGGCGCAACTAGCCACTTAATCATTGCTCAGAAAAATCATTGGGAAATCGAGCGTGGCAAGCGGAGGTCTTCGGGGTATAAGACGGCTAATTGTATGCCGCCTATGAAAGGAACCCTCATGCCCAGCGTTGCCGTTCTCGCCGCCGATGGCTTTGAAACTATTGAATGCCTGACCATGGTCGATGTCATGCGTCGCGGCGGCGTGCGCGCCACGCTTGTCTCGATCATGCCCACGCGCGAGGTCGTAAGCTCGCTGCAGATTCCCGTGACCTGCGATGCGCTCTTTGACGAGATCAACTTTGACGAGTACGACTGCGTCGTGCTACCTGGCGGCCTGCCCGGCGCCACCAACCTGCGTGCCGACCAGCGCGTCTGCGACGTGGTCTGCGAGTTCGCCGCCGCCAAACACGTCGCCGCCATCTGCGCCGCCCCGTTTATCCTGGGTGAGCTCGACCTGCTCGAGGGGCGCCACGCCACGTGCTTCCCTGGCTTTGAGAAGAGCTTCCCCGAAGGCACCTATACCGGCGAGAAGGTTACGCAAGACGGCAACATCATCACCGCCAGCGGCATGGCCCAGTCGCTCCCCTTTGCGCTTGAGCTGCTGCGCACGCTCGCCGGCGACAAGGCTGTCGAGAAGGTTGCCGAGGGCATTCAGCTATGATTTTGGCCTCGCAATCACCGCGCCGCATCGAGCTGATGCGCGAGGCGGGCTATGACATTCGCATCATTCCTGCCGATATCGACGAAACGCCATTTGATGGCGAGGCCCCGCTTACGCTCGTTGAACGCTTAGCACGCGCCAAAGCCGCCGCCGTTGCCGCCGAGCATGCCGAGCCCAATGAGCTGACGGTCGCGGCCGACACCATCGTCACCTTTGACGGCAAGATTATGGGCAAGCCGGCAACCGAGGACGAGGCGCGCGCCATGCTCCGTGAGCTTTCGGGCCGCACGCACCAGGTCGCAACCGGCGTCTGCATCGTTAAGGCAGGCGATACGGCCGCCCCGCATGCCGCCGAGAGCCTGTCCTTTGTCGATGTGACCGACGTGACGTTCTACGAGCTCAGCGACGAGCAGATCGAGCACTACGTCGCCTCGGGTGAGCCCATGGACAAGGCCGGCGCCTACGGCATTCAGGGCACAGGAGGACGCATGCTCGTGCACGATATTTCGGGCGACTTCTATAACGTGGTGGGCCTACCCATCGCCCGCGTCGCGCGCGCGATTCAAAAACTCTCGTAATTGCATCTGGCGCTGGGTATCCCCCGGCGCCTACAATTTTGGCGTACCGTACGGATCCCGACCGGGCACAAGGCGCGGCGGAAAACCGATAGGAGTTAAACATGGATACACTGCTCGAGGCCATTGACGTCTGCGATGTCGATGGCTTTTGCTATGGCAACTATACGGACGAGGAGGCCGGCACCGGTTGCACCGTAATCGTGGCACCCGAGGGCGCCACCGGCGGCGTTGACGTTCGCGGCGGTGCTCCAGCATCGCGCGAAACCGACCTGCTGCGACCCGAGAACACCGTCGACAAGGTCCACGCCGTCTGCCTTTCGGGTGGATCGGCCTTTGGCCTCGAGGCTGCAAGCGGCGTCGCTCGCGAGCTTGAGGGCCGCGGCATCGGCCTTCCCGTCGGCCCCACGCAGGTGCCTATCGTATGCTCGAGCTGTATCTTCGACCTCGCCTTTGGTAACCCCACCGTTCGCCCCGACATTGAGGCCGGCATCGCCGCCGTGCGCGAAGCACTCGACAACACCCCCACCACGCTCGAGCAGGGCAATGTAGGTGCCGGCACAGGCGCCACCGTCGGAAAGCTCATGGGGCCCACCACCTGCATGAAAGCCGGCCTTGGCGCTGCCGCCGTGGCGCTCGGTCCCGTTAAGGTAGGCGCCGTGGTTTCGGTCAACGCCTGCGGCAACGTGGTCGACCCCTTCACCGGCGAGTGGGTCGCCGGCATGCGCGCCGCCGCCGATAGCGACCAGATTATCGACATGGAGCTCGCAGCCTTTGCCGCCGCCGGATCCATGCAGATGCCGCTCGACCGCACCAACACCACCATCAGCTGCATCGTCACCAACGTGGAACTTACTAAGGCACAAGCTACCAAGGTCTCCCAGATGGCCGCAGACGCCTACGCACACGCCATCCGTCCCACGCACACCACCAACGACGGCGACACCATCTACACCCTCGCCAGCGGCAAACTGGGCGCCCAGGCAAGCGCCGCCGTTCCCCTAGACCTGCTGGGCATGCTCGCCGTAAGGGCCCTGCAAACCGCCATCGTAAACGGAGCCAAAACCGCCAAAACCTCCCACGGCATCCCCGGCGCCGCTAAGTAGTCTCGCTCGACCGTCGGTCGGAGACGGGCGGGCATTACGTTTGCTGCTCTACAGTCCTATGCAAGACGAAGGCCACATTAAGTGGCCTTCTTTGCATGCGGAACTCGCGACAAACGTAATGCCCGCCCGTCTCCGACCGACTACCAACCAAATTCTTTTCAGCCCAGGCCCCTGTGTACCGCGCGTCTAAGATCTTCAAATTCAAATAATCTGACAATCGATTCTTATAGCAGAGGCCCCTTGGCCTTTAGTTTGATACAAGTTCCGCACGAGCCGGAAAGCACTTAATGTGCTTTCCGTGCGAGACAGGACTGTTCGCAGTAGCAAACAAAAGGCCAAGGGGCCCAGTCAACCTAACAGAAGCGATTACTCTGCAGTTAGTTGAATTTGAAGATCTTTGAGGCAAGACGGTATAGGCCGATCGTGGTTTTGTCTCCGGCACGACCGCGGAGGTTAGTGAAGAAGCCGACCACACCGTAACGTGCACGACGATACATGCGCTCGTCGTAGGCCTTCAAATCATTCCACAGCGTCTTTAGGCGCTCGTCGGCGCAATCTTCCTCAGAAAGCTTGGTGAGCACCGAGCAGATCGCCATCATCATGGTGAAGTAGCCCATCATGTACGAACGCAGGCGCGACGACTCGACATCGCTGTACAGGTGGTACGACTCCATCATGATACGCGTAACACGGAACTGCTGGTCCAGACGCTTGACCATCGTTGCCTCGTTGACGCTCTGACCTTCGCGACCGATAAAGTAGCGGTAGAGGTCGATGTCGGCGTAGTACATGGTCTTGCAACGCGGCAGCGGCACGTAGGCGTAGATGTTGTCCACATAGAACGTGTGCGGCGGCATGGGAAGGTTGGACTCGCGCAGCACATCCGTGCGATAGCACAGGCTGTGCATGAGTAGGTTCTGGTCCAGGCGGAAATGACCGATCTGATCCCAGGAAAAGATCTTTTTGCGCGGCAGGGCAAATTTGTAACCGATAGCGGTATGCGTGCCCTCGCAAACCTTCTCGTACACGTAGTTCGAGATAAACAGATCAACGCGCTGGTCGCGCTCCTCAAAGCCACGCAGGATCGAAAGCATGGTCGAAAGGGCAGCGCCGTCAAGCCAGTCGTCCGAGTCGACAACCTTGTAGTAGGTGCCCTGCGCCTCGCGCAAGCCCGAAAGGACGGCGATACCGTGGCCGCCGTTCTCCTGATGCACCGCGCGGATAATGCCGGGGTAACGCGCCTCCCACTCGTCGGCCTTGGCGGCCGTCTCGTCCTTGGAACCGTCATCGACGATGATAATCTCGATGTCGGTGGCATAATTGCTCCCCTCCAGAATGGAGGTGATGCAATGGTCCATGTCCTTGGCGGCGTTATACGAGGGAATACCGAATGTTATGACTTTATGCATGGCAGGCGATAATCTCATCCGAAAGATCGAGGGCGGAGTTGGTCACGGCATCCATATCGTAGTAACGATACTCGGCCAGACGACCCACCGGGTGGAAGTTCGTCAAGTTCTGGACGCGCTCGAGATAGCGCTCGTAGAGCTCGCGGTTCTCGGGCTCCAGAATGGCGTAATAGGGCGTCTCGCCCGAGCCGGGCGTATAGGCCTTGGAATACTCCTTCATGATGGTGGTCTTGCCGGGCAGGACCTGGCCAGTCATGTTCTTGAACTCGGTAATGCGCGTATAGTCCTCGCTCGTGGTGTAGTTGACGGTGCCCACGGGCTGGAACTGGTCCATATCGAGCGTCTCGAACTTCATATCGAGCGTGCGGTACGGCAACGCACCCAAGTCGAGGCTGAACAGCTCATCGAGAGGACCGGTATAGACAATCTCGCCGCCGTAGACCTTGCCATCGATCTTGACGGTGGTCTCGTCGATTTCAAAGAGATCGCGGGCGTCCACGTCGCAGAACACGTCAATCAGGTCGTGGTCGAGCATGTGCTCAAAGAGCGCCGTGTAGCCCTCCTGCGGCATGCCCTGGAAGGGAGCTTGCGGGAAGTAGCGGTCATCATCGCCCACAAAGACGGGAACGCGGCCGGTGATCGAGGGGTCGATCTGATCGGGCGTCTGGCCCCACTGCTTCATGGTGTAATGCAAAAAGACGTTCTCGTAGACGTAATCGGCGACCTCGGCCAAGTCGGGGTCGTTCTTCTTACGCAGCTCCATAATGGGCACCTTGACATCCTTGCCAAAGGTCTCCACGAGCTTCTGATACAGCTCCTCGCCGCGCTCGTCACCAAAGGCGAGCTTGAGACTCGCATGGTTGAAGGGCACGGGCATAAGGGTGCCGTTGATGTTGGCGAGCACCTTGTGCTGATAATCCGTCCACTTGGTAAAGCGCGACAGGAAATTGTGCACGCGCTCGTTAAAGGTGTGATAGATATGCGGACCGTACTCGTGGATCAGGATTCCGGCCTCGTCAGTGCAGTCATAGGCATTGCCCGCAATGTGGCTACGGCGCTCCAAAACGGCAACACGATAGCCGATGGTCTCGGCAAGACGGCGGGCGCAAACGGCACCGGCATATCCAGCACCGACGACAATCATGTCGTACGCGCCGGCGTTAAAGCCTTCAGGCAGGCCTGAGGTAATCTGCATCGATACTCCTTGTCAAAAGCCACGGGCTCGTTAGCTGGGCTTTTCTCGAACATTCTTCGAGACATATTTATCAGAGCGATTATAGCGCTAATGCGTCCTATAATGAGCTTGCCACACAAGGAAAGCTCAAGCACCGCGGCGTACAAATTTGAAAGGTAAACCCGCTAGCAGCGGGTTTATTCGTGAACAGCCGGGCGCCTGGAGCTTAGTGAAACGCTTGTAAGGAGTAACATGAGCGATTTCCTTAACCGTATGAAGTCTGCCGCCAAGGCCGACCTTAAGACGATCGTCCTGCCCGAGGGCGAGGATCCGCGCACCATCGTCGCGGCCACCAAGATCATCGAGGAGGGCCTGGCAAAGATCGTCATCCTGGGCAACCCCGACGAGATCAACGTTCCCGGCGCCACCGTCATCGACCCGCGCAATGCCGAGAAGCACGAGGAGTACGCGCAGAAGTTTGCCGAGCTCCGCGCCAAGAAGGGTGTCACCATCGAGCAGGCTCGCGCCCAGGTGATGGACGCCACCTACTTTGGCACCATGATGGTCAAGATGGGCGACGCCGACGGCCTGGTCTCCGGCGCCTGCCACTCCACCGCCGATACCCTGCGCCCCGCGCTGCAGATCCTTAAGACCGCCCCGGGCACCAAGCTGGTCTCGGCCTTCTTCGTGATGTGCACCGACACCCCGCAGTTCGGCACCGACGGCACGCTGATCTTCGCCGACTGCGGCCTCAACATCAACCCGTCCTCCGACGAGCTCTCCGAGATCGCCATCGCCTCCGCTCACTCCTGGTCCACCTTCATGGGCAACGTTGAGCCGCACGTGGCCATGCTCTCCTACTCCACCATGGGCTCCGCTGGCGGCGAGGTCGCCAAGAAGGTCCAGGAGGCCGTGAAGTTCTGCAAGGAGAAGGCTCCCGAGCTCGCCATCGATGGCGACCTGCAGCTTGACGCCGCTATCGTCCCCACCGTCGCCCAGCTCAAGGCTCCCGGCTCCTCTGTCGCCGGCAAGGCCAACGTGCTCGTGTTCCCCGACCTCGAGGCCGGCAACATCGGCTACAAGCTGGTTCAGCGCTTCGCTGGCGCCGACGCTTACGGCCCCATCCTGCAGGGCATCGCCAAGCCGGTTAACGACCTTTCGCGCGGCTGCTCTGCCGACGACATCGTGGGTGTCGTGGCCATCACCGCCGTCCAGGCTCAGATGGCTGAATAGCTTACATATCCCCTCGGGACCCTGCAGGGCAAAGCTCTGAAAACGTCCTCGGACATGCAAAGAGGCTCCGCTGCGCGCTTCGCGCGGCGGAGCCTCTTTGCGTCCTGCGGAATGTTTTCAGAGCTTTGCCCTGCAGGGTCCCTGCCGTCACGCAGCAGTCAGGGAATCTGGAGTGGGCGGCGGCTTGGCTACGAGCTGGGGCTGAGGATCTGAACGAATGGGTGACGTTGCTGGGAGCGCAGGCGTTGCCGGCGATGATCACTTTGGAACTGGAATTTCCGCCTGCTAGTAAAAAGGCCTCCGGGCTGTGAACTGCCTCCCATTTCTTGGACACAAGAAATGGGAGGCCTTTTTATGGCTGGAAACGCTTTGTACGACGTCGG
>NZ_JAQLDU010000028.1 GCF_028209625.1 Collinsella aerofaciens
GGGCATCGGATTCCCACATTCATCCGTACATGTACGGATGAATGTGGGAAGTGTTCGGATGAAGTTGCCAATCAAGGTAGCATAGTACTATGTTAACGTGCTCATGGCTGTGGGTTGGTTTAACCTACAGCCATGCTAAAGTTGCCAAAAGGGGCACAAAGGCCAATACGTTTGCGCCATGCCGGCACAGCGACCTGGCATCGTATGCACCGGCGGAATCATCGCTGGCCTGCAAGGAGAGCATGTCCACGCGCTCATGGTCGCCGGAGGCCTCGTGATGCAGCACGCGCCGAGCGGCGACTGGAAGCGCGTCGATTGGGATGCGCTTGCCGCCTGGCTCGACAGATACGGGTGCAAGGTCGCTGATTGCGAGACGGAGACCCTTCCGACCGCCGACGCGGCGAGTGGGAACGCAAGGGTAAGAACGCATCGTCGCTGAACCAGTGAGTCAGTATTCTTTAGTTGGATGATGGATATTGAAATTAATTAGCGAGATAATGTGCATATCTCATAATGTATGCGTTTCACCATGAGAGAGGGGTCTGTCATGAGCTGGAAACCGAGAAAACGCGTTATCGCCGGTCTCGTGACAACCGGTCCTGGCGGCGGCTTGTTTGCAACCGCAATGACATCGTACCGACTTTTCACTTACATGTTCTGAAAGGCAGTTGCCATGCTGTCGCAAAATCAATCGAGATACTTGACCACAATCGGCTTTGCCCTGCTTGCATTACTCTTTGCTAGCGACCTTTTGCTGAAACCGCCCAAGAAACTCGTTTTGCTTGCCATAGACTGCCTTTCCGCCCTTTACTTTACGGCAACCCTATTCGTCGGACTAAAGGAGAGGAAAAAAGGCGCAGTCGTCGCATCCGCCGTATGCTTGATCATAACCATTGCATCATTCTTTATCTGACACATTGGTGATTTAGGGGCGATATCGTAGGAATACGACCGGGAGAGTCGGGACCATAGGCTCCGGTAAGAACCTTCGCCATGCCCCACGTATCGAGCCCGATGATTTCCCCGCCGGACGCCCTGACGGTCACGGCCTCCGGCGTCCACGCGATTTCATCGTCCGTGAGGCGGATGGGTGTGACGCTGCCGGCGTCCATCCGCCTCACGACCTCATTCCGCTTATCGCGCCAGCCCGGCTTGAGCCATTTGATGACGGTCGGACGCGAGACGCCAAGGACGCACGGGCGCAGCTCGAGCTCTAATACATGAGGTCCCAGCTTGTAATGCGTGAACATATGACTACATTAACATGGTCATGTATTACCGAACGTTATATGCTGAGCTGGATCCGCCCGTCTGTTATCTTGGGGGCGACAGCCTCTTGCAAGGAGGCAGCCATGCTCCAGAGTGTCTTTGGATCCGATGGTCAGATCCATCTTGAGAACCAGGTCAGCAGCCAACGTATCGACCTCACCACGGGTGAGGTGAAAACGGTCATCCCGACCGCTGAGAACATGAGCACCGTCTTCGGCAAGGATGGCGTGGAGACGGAGATTCAGGTGGGGCAGATAAGCCAAGCACTGGACAAACTAGGATTTGATCGGCTGTTTAATAAGCACTAGCGGTTGAGTTGTCGCAGCATAATCGCAGCTGGAAATATGTGACCATATGACTATGCCAACATGTGCGCACAGTCATATGGTCTCTCGTTTGATTGCTTTCCTATCGCTTACTCCCAGAATGGGCGTTAAAAAAAGGCGGCCGAAACCGGCCGCCCGCAAATAAATATTTATTTGCCGAATGTAAGAGGAGAGGAACGATGCACATTACTCCCAATGTCCGGCCACGTCGACGACCCAGTGCTGCCCGGTCGCCTGCTGCTCGTAGTGCCCCTGGTCCTCGCTGGTGGTGTAGGAGTCGTCAATCACAGATCCGCCAATACCGCCATTATCGACATCGTTATCGCACCACGCCCATGCGGCAGCCTTGCTGTCAAACGGTCCGACTTTGGTCCCACCATGGTTGACCCAGTAGCGCTCATGGCGCACGTACACCACGTTCGGGACCCAGACCTGGCCGTAGTCGATCTCCCAGTGGCCCTGCTCGGCAACCCACTTCTTCTGGCTACCGCCGTTGGAAGAGGAGTTATTGCCGCTTGAACCTTGAGAACTGCCGGAATTCTGCTTGGACTGGGAAGAATCGCCCTTACTGTCCGACTTTGACGAGTCGGAGGACTTGTTATCCTCCTTCTTGGAGTCATCGGACTTCTGGTCCTTGCCGTCGGATTCTTTCTTCTCCTCGGTCTGGGCTCCAGAGGTTTGCACCGCCTTTTCTTCGCTCGGCTTCTTTTTGTCTTTATTCTTTACCGCTGTGGCGGCTCTTTCCGTAGAGCCGCTTCCTTGCTTTGCAACGCTGGCACATCCAAGTTGAGGTGCCGAAAGGCACACCAGAAGCGCAACGATAATAGCCTTTGTTCTCACACCGATCTCCCTGATCATGAAGCCGGGCGTTGGACACCAGCCGGTATCCAACGCCCGGCTCGCTTTTACATCTGCTCGCGGCGCTTCTTCCGGTCGAGGAAGACGCCGGCTGCCACGAGGACGGTACCGCCGATGACGAACGTCTCGCCGATGAGTCCCGCGCGGTCACCGGTCTGGGCGAGGCTGCCGGTCTGGGCGGTATCCGTGCCGGCGAGGTGCTTCGGGGTGTATGCCGCCTGCTGCTTTGCGACCTCCTCTGCCTCCTGTCGTGCGATCTCATCGGAAAGCTTCTGCTCCGCTGCGATGCGGTCGGACTTCGCCAACTCGTAGGCGGCGAGTGCCGTATCATAGCCGGGCTGGAGCTCGTCCACCGCGACCTGCTTCTCGTCCAGGATGGCCTTGGCGGGCGCGACCTTGGCACGTGCCTCGACTGCTGCGGCGAAAAGCGCGTTGAGGGCGTCATCCGCGTTCACATCATGGCCGGAAGCGATCGCCGCGCCGGCATCGATGGAGTTCAGCTTCGACAGCTTGGCGTCTGCCTGCGCCTTTGCCTGTTCGGCGGCAGAGACCAGGGACTCGGCGGCGATGGCATCCGCCTTCGCGGCATCGAGGGCAGCCTTGGTGTCATTGACGACCTTTACTGCATCCTGCTCGCGCTGCTGTGCCTCTGCGAGCTTCGCGGCAAGATCGGTGAGGATGTCGAGGTTCGACTGTGCGTCATCGAGATCGGTCTGGGAGCCGGTAAGCCTGTCGGCGGCAACGCCGGTGTCGGCCTTTGCGGCATCGACGGCACGCTGGGCATCCGCGAGGGCGCGTGCGGTGGCGTCCGCCTTTTGCTCGGCGGCGGCGAGGACGGTCGCCTTCTCGACCTGATCGGCTGCCGCCGCGTCATGGACGCTCTTTGCTGTATCGAGCGCCTTCTTGGCGTCGGCGACGTCCTGGAAGAACTTCGCGAGGTCGGCGTTCGCATCCATGACGTCCTGCTGCTTGGCCTCGGTGTCCGCCTTGGCGGAATCCAACTTAGACTGTGCGGTCGTTACGGCTGCGTTGGCAGCATCAAAGGCGACCTGCTTCTGCTGGACGGTCGACTTTGCCGTATCGACTGCCGCGTTGGCGGCTTCGAGGTCCGATTTCGCCGCATCAAGCTCGGTCTGGGCATCCGTGACGCCCTGCTGCTTGGATGCGAGATCAGCCTTTGCGGCATCGACGGCACGCTGGGCATCGGCAACGCCCTGCTTCGCGGCATCGACACCTGCCTGTGCGGAATCCACCGCGACCTGCTTCTGCTGGACGGTTGCGGCGGCGCCGGCGGCTGCCTGCTTCTTGGATGCGAGATCGGCCTTGGCTGCGCCGAGTGCGCTCTTGGCGTTCTTGAGACCGTCGATGTAGGAGGTCAGCTTCTGCTCGTACTCGTCGACGGAGATGGGGTTCGTGTTCCAACCGGAGCCGGACCAGCCGGAGATCTCTGCGGTATAGCACTGCGTCTGAAGCCCGGACATGGTGCCCTTGGTGCAGGTTGCCATTCCCATAACGGCGAGTTCGGGATTGATGATGTTCATGTAATGGCCGACGGTGCCGCTGCTGCCGTTCTCCCAGCGGCAGTTGTCTGCAATCCAATGGTTGATTGCGACGCCGTTCTTTGCATAGAAATCATAGGCATCCTTGCCGACAAGACCGGTGACTCCATAAAGGGCCTCCGTTGCCTTGTCGAAAAAGCCCTTCTCCTGCTCGATCCACTGCCCACTCGGATCGATTCCGTAATTCCATGCCAGGTTTTCGGCAAAATTATATTGACGGGCATGATCGAGCACAGTGTCACTGTAGTTGGCATCCGCAATGGCACCGGCGATGAGCTTGTAGGTGACCTGGAGCTCGGACAGGCCGACCGACTTGCGGTAGTCGTTGACGGACTTCATCCACCTGATCGCATTGAGCATGTTATCAAGGGACGTGGCGTCCTTGGAATTGCCGACTTCGGTCTTTCCGGCATATTTGGCGTTCAGGATGATGTTGACTGCGTCATCGGCACCCATGGCACGGAAGAAGCCGATGGCTCCCTGCTTGAGCTGCGCGTCGGCGGAATCGAGTTTTGCCTGTGCCTCGTCGACCTTCTGCTGCGCGGCGGTCACGGCAGCGTCTGCGGTATCCTTCGCCGCCTTGGCGTTCGCGAGCTCTACGTCGGCGGCTGCCTTGGCGGACTCGGCGTCTTTGACAGCCTGCTTCGCTACATCCAGCTTGGCGACGGCGTCAGCATTCGCCTGCTTGGCGGCATCAAGGTCAGCGTTCGCGGCATCGAGTGCGGACTGGGCGTCGCCCACGCCGGATTCGGCATCGGCCGCGGCCTGCTGCTTTACGGAGAGGGACGCCTGGGCATCATTCAGCTCGGACTGCGCCGTTGCCGCAGCGGACTGCGCCTGCTCAAGCTCGGACTCGCACTGGGACTGCACCGCTCGTGCGGCAGCGAGGGCTGCCTCTGCATCCGCGACCTTCTGTTTTGCAGCATCGTACTCCGGGCCGCTGGCGCCTGCCTCCGCTGCGGCGAGGTCGGCTTTCGCCTTCTCGTAGGCGGCGCTGGCGGCTGCGGTCTTCGCATCCGCCGCGTCCTTGTTCTGCTTGGCTGCGGCGAGAACGGAATCGGCGGAATCCTTTGCAGACTGGGCCGCAACCAGCTTGGACTGGGCATCGGCAAGCGTCGCGTTGGCGTTGGCGAGTTCGGCCTGTGCCCTGCTCACGGCATCCGTGGCGTCGCGCACGGCCTGCTCGGCGGCACTGATAGCCTCCGGGGTGGCGCCTACGGCATCGGCCTTGGCTTTATCGAGGGCGTCCTTGGCATCCTGGACCGCCTTGAGGGCGGACTGGTACGCTTCGTCCTTCTCGGATGCATCCGCCTTGGCGTCTGCGAGACCCGTCTTCGCCTGCTCGAGGTCCTTGCCGGCGGCATCGGCGGCGTCCTTGCCCTCCGCGACCTGACGGGCGTACTCGTCCATCGCCGCTCGGTCGGCTGCCGTGCCGGCGCTGACTGCAGAATCGTAGGATGCCTTGGCCTGGTCGCGGGCGGAAGCCGCCTCGTTGTAGGGGCCGGCGGCCTCATCGTAGGATGCCTTGGCGGCGTCCTCCTTCGCCTTCGCCTCGTCGACCGCCTTCTGCAGGTCCGCGATGGTCCGTGCGGCGGATTTCGCGCCGGTACCGGATGCCGCGCCGGCATGGGCGGCGATCGGCGACATCACGGCGGGGTGCTGCGTGGTCCCGTCACCGGTCTGGGCGAATGCCGCGAACGGTGAGATGAGGCTCGATCCGGTCATGGCGGCCATGGTCGCCGCGGTGACAGTCAGACGCGCGATCCCCTTCGGGGCGTGAATCTTTTTGCTTGGCAGTGCGGCGAAGTGATCGCCACCGGCAGCGAAATGCTTTCCCTGAGTCATTGTGCTGTTCCATTCCTTTTCCGTGCCCTATCAGACTGGGCATCAGAGTGCTTTCCAATAGAGATAATTATGCGCCTTAACTGGGATTGTTGTATATAGTCCGTTGGCTTTTATACAACAATCCATGACTCTTTTTGTCATGGATACGACGCTTCAGAAATCATTCGGCATGAGATGCAAAGAGCTCCGCGCTGGACTCGGGTGCAGTCAGGAGCAGTTCGCCAATTTGATTGAAATGGATCGTTCCTACTACGCGAGCATTGAAGTCGGGCGGCGTAATGTTAGCCTCTCAAATCTCAAGAAGATTGCCGACGGATTTCAAATCAGCATTGCTGAACTCATGAGAGGCGTCAGCTAAATTTATCCGTCTCATAGTTCACAGTGGGTCTCGTTGATTAGTGCCTTGAGAAAATGGAAATCGTCCCAACGAGCTATCGTCAATCGTCCCAATAAATTACCGTCAATCGTCCCAATAAGTAATCGTTATTTGTCCCAACGACGCAGATAGACGCTATAATTTCAAATGAATGATTGGGGGGAAAGCCGATGGATAGGTATATAGGACGTTGTGTTGACTGCTTGGTCGAGCGCGACCTTGGCATTTTTGGTGCAGTGCTCATTCAGGGGCCGAAATGGTGTGGAAAGACAACGACAGCTCAGAGATTTGCCGAGTCATCGTTATCTCTCTCCGACCCATCTGGCGGTTTTGCGGCCCTCCAGCTCGCTCGTCTCGATCCGGCCCAAGCAATTGTCGGACCGACCCCGAGGCTTGTCGACGAATGGCAGGAAGAACCGAAGCTATGGGATGCCGTGCGATTCGAATGCGATGCCAGGGGAGGGGAGCCCGGACAGTTCATTCTCACCGGATCTGCGACGCCACGAGCCGAGAACCAGCCGATGCACAGCGGTGTGGGTCGAATCGCCCGTTTGCGGATGGATACCATGACGCTTTTTGAGCTCGGTATTTCGTCGGGAGCGGTCTCGCTTGGGGCGCTGCTCGCCGGCGATCCCGTTGCGGCGTCACTCGGATCCATCGCCGGTATCGCCGGTATCGCTGATTTGCTCTGCCGCGGCGGTTGGCCCCAAGCGGTCGGTAAGACAACTGCCGACGCAATGCGGATAGCCGCCGCCTATATTGACGGTGTTTGCGAGTCTGACGTTTCGAGGGCGGATGGAGTGAAACGCGACCCGGTTAAGGTAAGGGCCTTGCTCTCGTCGCTTGCACGCAATGAATCGACTCTTGCCGGCATGAGGTCCATCGAAAGGGATTTGGGTGTTGACGTCTCAAAGAATACGATTACCGGCTACATGGACGTGCTGCGCCGTATCAATATCGTCGACGACGTCCCCGCGTGGCATCCGGCTCTCAGGTCACCGGTGAAGCTGCGGCAGGGCGCGAAGCGGCACCTTGCGGACCCATCGCTCGCCGTCGCCCTCATCGGTGCGGACCCGGAGTCGTTGTCATCCGATCCGAAGACCCTTGGCTTGCTCTTCGAATCCCTCGTGCTGCACGATCTCAAGGTTTACGCGGCGGCCAGCGATGCGACCGTATCTCACTACCACGACGCTGACGACCTGGAGGTCGACGCGATTGTCCATCGTCGTGACGGCTCGTGGGTTGCCATTGAGGTCAAGCTTGGGAGCCCCCAAGTCCCAGAGGCAGTGGAAAATCTGCTTCGACTCGAGCGAAAGCTGGTCGATCGCGGGGAGAGGCCACCTGCGGCGAAACTCATCGTCATCGGGTTTGGTATGCCGGCTCACGTAACTAGCGAAGGCATCGTTATTGCTCCGGTCGATACGCTCGGAATCTAAAGCTATTTGCATTTCCAGAAATCATCTAGAAGGCGTCTAGAGGATTTCTGGAAACAACCGGTATTTTGATCTGGGCTAAGAAAGGTTGCGGGTCCAAATTCCGTGCTGCGTGGAGCCGGTGATTTTGTTCAGGAACTCGCGCTGCTCCTCGGTTGCGAGGATGTAGGTAGAGCAGCCACTGAGCATCTGGTCGACGTCTGTGATTCCGGACGCCTCCCATCCCAAGATGCTGACGGCCTTGAGCGTCAGGCAGTTGAGGAACATGTAGGACGTGTTCTCGACGTTCGAGGTGTCAAGACGGTCGAGATCAAAAAGCTCCGTGACGCTTGAGCATCCCCTGAACATGCCCTCCAGGGTCGTGCAATCCGATGTATCGAGTTTCGATAGGTCGATTGGGTCAGACCGTCGAACAGGTATCTACCGCTCTCTGGATCCCAGGTATCCAGGACAACGACCTCACGGATTCGATTCCTGTAGGAATACCATGGTTGCTTTCCGAATTCGTCCGTGTGTGTACGGATGAATGCGGGATTCGATACCCCGACGGCCTGATCGGCAGGCCGCCGGGAACTCTCACTCCTCGATAAAAGCCGGCACTCGGTTAGTCCTGCGCATCTTGAAATCGCCAGTCTCGTGGGAGACGTAGAGAATGCCGTCCATCCCATCTCGCGATGCATATGAAAGGTGGACAGAACCGCAATCCGCTCCATCATTGTCGAGAAGATCGAACAAATTCGGGTCGCTCGTTGCGGCCAAACGACCACTCAGACAAGAGCCATCGTCATTACAGATTTGCCATTCCATGTCTTCGCCTGCAAGAATCGCCATAGACGTCCTGGTCGCGCCATCGTTGGCATACATCCCGTCTATGCCAAACCCATTTTCAGCGCCATCGATGAACGATTGCTCGGACCTATACCTCGCAAATGATGCGCATAGTGCCATTGCAAGACCGATTACAAGGCCAACAATCGCTATCTTTGCATAGCTCTTGCCTATCATGTCATTCACCTCCCTCGTATGTATCGAGGTATTCCTGCTTGAGCGTCTGCGAGGACGACTTGATCTTTTCCACGAGCGTGCCGGCCTCGATGAAGTAGAACGAGTCGGTGAGGTCTGCCAGGTCGTCGAGCAGATGGCTTGAAATGAGCACGCTGCGTCCCCGCGCCACCTCGCTGCGCATCGCGTCGCAGGAGGTTTTCCGCTTTCCCGGATCGAGGCCGTTCAGCGGTTCATCGAGGATGAGGTACGGGCAATCGGTCGATATCGCCATGGCAAGCTTTACCTGCTGCTTCATTCCTGTCGAGAGTTTACGGGTCGGCTTGTCGAGATATGGGGAGA